>CACYYM010000007.1 GCA_902778625.1 uncultured Bacteroidales bacterium | reverse complement strand
TACCAGATTGTCGGCATCAAGGAAGGCGAAGAGGATGCAGTCAGCGACATTGCTTCCTTCACAACCCTCATACTGCCCGACGTCGTGCTTGACGCTAACGAAGATAACTCTTCTATAATCAGCACTTACAATGGTGAGCGTGTCAACGTCATCATCGAGAACCAGACTATCAAGAAGGACGGCAAGTGGTGGAGCATCTGCCTGCCCTTCGACCTCGAACTGGAAGGCAGCATCCTGGAGGGCATTCAGCTCCGTCAGCCCAGTGGCACTGTAAAGGAAGTCGATACCTATCTTATCATCGACTGCCTCACAGAGTGCGACAAGATTGAGGCTGGCAAGCCCTACATGTATAAGTTCGAGCCAGGCGAAGACATCGTCAATCCCGTCTTCGAGGATGTTGTGATGAAGGATGCTACCGTCCAACGCATTTACATCGACGATAAGAGTGAATTCTGTAATGCTGGTTACTTTTATGGCTGGGCAGATGCCGACTACTTCTATGTTATGGAACGACAACCTGCTCGACATCCTGACAGGCGTCGATAAGGTTGAAGCCGCAGAAAAGGACGTTCCCATCTACAACACCGCAGGCCAGCGCCTCGAAAAGGCTCGCAAGGGCATCAACATCATCGGCGACAAGAAGGTCTTGGTTAAGTAAGTGAAGAACTGAGCGCAATAACACTTGGAGCCCGCCCGCGGAAACACAGGCGGGCTCTTTCTAATAAAAAGACACATGATGAAACGTTTGCTTTGTTTCGGGCTGATAGGACTGCTAGTTTTCCCTTCGACAGCGCGTGAGATGCCTTTCGCAGGAGGCACGCTGAGCGTTCGCCAAGTGGCTCGTAATGCCGTGAGGATACAATATTACGAGCAGCAGGTCGCTTCAAGCCTGCCCGACTGGCTCTATGTCAAGAATGATGAGGTGAAGCGTGGCGAGGTCTCTGTCGATGTGGATGAAGCCAGCAGGACTGTCACCGTCAAGGACAGACAGGGAAGTCCTGTCTTCGTGGCCACGCTGCATCGGATGCAGGGTAGGGAAGCGACGCTGGCTTTCCGCTCCGACAGCGACGAACGCCTCTTTGGTTTGGGACAATTCCAAGACGGCTTCAGCAACGTCAGGGGACTTCCGCGACGCCTGACACAAGTGAACACGCAAATCAGCATACCGATGCTCATCTCGAGCAAAGGCTATGGCGTGCTTTGGAACAACTACGGACTGGTGGACTTCAATCCTTGCGACCACGAGGTGAAGATGCTTCTGCAGGACGAAGCAGGCCAGTCGGAGATAGTCAACGTCACTTCGACCGAAGGCGGCAAACAGGAGGTGCGGCAGCGGAACATCTATGAGGCGAGCATCGACCTCGCTGAGGACGGCGACTATGCACTCTTGCTCGACGTCGGACAGAAGATGGCGCGAAGACATAACCTCTCGATTGACGGCAAGAACGTAATCGAGATGCAGAACCTTTGGCTGCCTCCTACGGCCTCCAGCATCGTGTCGCTAAAGGCAGGACGACACATCGTGAGGGCAGAACTGTCACGTGGCGACGCACCTATATTATATTATAATAAGGTAAAGGACCAGACGGTGTTCCGCTCGCCTGTGGCCAATGCAGTGGACTATACAGTGTTCGTTGGTTCTGCCGACGAGATTGTGGCAGCCTATCGAGAACTGACAGGCGAGGCACCCTTGATGCCCCGATGGGCTTTGGGCTACATACATTGTCGCGAACGTTTCCATTCTTCCGATGAAATTCTGCAGACGGCAAACCGCTTCCGAAGCGAGGGACTGCCTGTCGATGTGCTTGTGCAGGACTGGCAGTACTGGGGCAAGTACGGGTGGAACGCAATGCAGTTCGACGAGGACCATTACCCAGACCCTAAGGCACTGACAGATAGCCTGCACGCCATGAATATGCGGCTCATGGTCAGCGTGTGGTCGAAGATTGACAAAAACTCCGAAGTGGGCAAAGAGATGCTTGCCAAAGGCTATTACATTCCGGGCACGGATTGGATAGATTTCTTCAATCCAGATGCAGCCTCTGCTTATTGGCGCAACTTCTCTACGCGACTGGTGCCGTTGGGTATCGATGCTTGGTGGCAAGACGCAACGGAGCCGGAGAACGATGACCTTGCGGGACGCCTCGTGAACAATGGCAAATGGGCTGGCGAGGAAGTTCGAAACGTCTATCCTCTCTTGGTGAACAAGACGGTTTACGAAGGACTCTTAAATTCAAAATTCAAAACTGGGCTGCGACCCATGATTCTCACTCGCTGCGGTTTCCCTGGCATTCAGCGTTACGGCTCGGCCATGTGGAGCGGCGATGTGGGCAATGACTGGGAAACGTTCCGCAGGCAGCTCACGGCAGGTCTCGGCATGCAAGCGGCAGGCATCCCTTGGTGGACCTACGACGCAGGCGGCTTCTTCCGTCCGGGCAATCAGTACAACGACAAGGCCTACATCGAACGTATGTTGCGATGGATTGAGACAAGCGTCTTCCTGCCCCTGATGCGCGTGCATGGCTACATGAGCAACACCGAGCCGTGGAACTACGGAGCAGAAGCTCAACAAGTCATCGCACGAGCCTTGAACGAACGTTATCGCTTGCTACCTTATATATATAGTCACGCCGAAGAGGTTGCTTCGAAAGGCTCAACCTTGATGCGGCCCCTGGTCTTCGACTTTGCAAACGACGTGAAGGCTCTCGACCAGAAGCACGAGTACATGTTTGGCCGCTCGCTGCTCGTCAGCCCTGTGACGGAGCCGAATGTCTCCACTTGGACAACCTATCTGCCAAAGAATGAAGGCGGCTGGTACGACTACTACACAGGCCAACATTATGCAGGCGGACAGAGCGTTACGACAAGTGTTGGCCTCGACTACATTCCCGTCTTTGTGCGGGCTGGCAGCATTATTCCCGTCAAGGACGACGAGGTGTTGCTTTATCCGGGAGCTGACGGAACGTTCACGCTTTACGAAGATGATGGCATCACCAAAGCTTACGAACGCGGACAGTATTCGCGCATCAAGTTCCTTTGGGACGATGCTAACCATCGCCTCACCATCAACAAGCGCGAAGGCAAGTATTTTGGCACGCCGAATCGCCGAACTTACCACGTTAAGTTGGTAAACTCGACACGTCAAAATGTTAACTATCAAGGCAAGAAAACAACGATTACCATTCAATAAAACAATGAAAGGCAAGTTTCTCATTCTCATCATGATGCTCTGTGCTGGCACTTATGCATCAGCCCAGACCTATCCTTATCAGAACCCTAACCTGAGTGCCAAAGAGCGTGCTGTTGACCTTTGTTCAAGGCTAACGCTCGAAGAGAAAGCCCAGCTGATGCTCGACGAAAGTCCTGCCATTCCTCGGCTCGGCATCAAAAAGTTCTTCTGGTGGAGCGAAGCTTTGCACGGCGCTGCCAACATGGGGAACGTCACCGTCTTCCCTGAGCCTGTTGCCATGGCTGCTTCGTTCAACCCTGATATGGTTTACAAGTGCTTCGACGTGGCTTCGACAGAGTTTCGTGCGCAGTACAATCACCGCATGCACGACCTGAAAGGCGAGGACGAGAAGTTCCACAGCCTATCTGTCTGGACGCCCAACGTCAACATCTTTCGCGACCCGCGTTGGGGCAGGGGACAGGAGACCTACGGAGAAGACCCTTACCTGACAAGCGTTATGGGCACTCAGGTTGTGAAGGGTTTGCAAGGACCTGAGGAAGCGAAGTATCGCAAGCTGTGGGCTTGTGCCAAGCATTATGCTGTCCATAGCGGACCTGAATACACGCGCCATTCGGTCAACCTTACCGACGTTTCCCTTCGCGACTTCTGGGAGACCTACATGCCTGCCTTCAAGACTTTGGTGCAAGATGCTAAGGTGCGAGAGGTGATGTGTGCTTATCAGCGCCTTGACGATGACCCGTGCTGTGGTTCACAACGTCTGCTTCAAACCATCTTGAGAGATGAATGGGGCTTTCAGTACCTTGTGGTGAGCGACTGCGGAGCCGTCTCCGACTTCTACAGTTCGCACAAGTCTTCGTCCGATGCCGTCCATGCTTCAGCAAAGGCAACTATTGCAGGCACCGATGTGGAGTGTGGCTACGGCTATGCCTACAAGAGCATTCCCGAGGCAGTACGTCGTGGTCTCATCACAGAGGCAGAGGTTGATAAGCACGTTGTCCGCCTGTTGGAAGGTCGCTTCGATTTGGGCGAGATGGACGAGCCGAGTCTTGTTGAGTGGTCGAAAATTCCATACAGCGCGATGTCAACAAAGGCTTCGGCCAACCTGTCGCTCGATATGGCACGTCAGACCATTGTGCTCCTGCAAAACAAGGGAAACATCTTGCCTTTGCAAAAGAACAAGGAAAAGCTTTGCGTCATAGGCCCGAATGCCGACAACGCGCCCATGATGTGGGGCAATTACAACGGCATGCCAAACCATACGATTACCATTCTCGACGGCATCCGCGAAAAGGTGAAAAGGTCAAAGGGTGGAAAGCTGAAGTACATTCCCGGATGCGACTTGACTTACGACAAGGTGCTCGACTGCCTCATGGCTTCTTGTTGCAGCTTCGAGGGCAAAAAGGGCATGAAAGGCACCTTCTGGAATAACCGCAAGATGGAGGGCGAGCCTGTCTGCACGCAGCAATACACCACGCCTTTTGCAGTCACGACTGCTGGCATGCACAACTTCGCTCCTGGTGTTCAGCTCGAGGATTTCTCTGCAAAGTATGAAACGACCTTCACACCTGAAGAGGCTGGCGAATATGTCGTGAACGTTGAAGGCTGCGGACACTTCGAGCTCTTCATCGATGGCGAGCAGAAGTTCCGTCACCACACTTGGCGCACCACGCCCAATCGTGTTGCCATCCAAGCAGAGAAGGACAAGAGCTATCAAATCGAGGTACGTTTTTCGCACATACAGACTTACAATGCTAACCTCAAGATTAATGTGGCAAGGGAACATCCCATCGATTATCAGCAAACCATTGCACAGTTGAAAGGCATCGAGAAAGTCATCTTCGTGGGCGGCATCTCTCCTGCTCTCGAGGGCGAGGAAATGCCTGTCAACATCGAAGGCTTCAAGGGTGGAGACCGTACGAACATCGAGCTGCCGGCTGTTCAGCGTAACTTCCTGAAGGCGCTGAAAGAGGCTGGCAAACAGGTCATCTTCGTCAACTGCTCAGGTTCTTGCATCGCTCTCGAACCGGAGACGGAGACTTGCGATGCCATCGTTCAGGCTTGGTATCCGGGTCAGGAAGGCGGTACGGCTGTGGCAGACGTGCTCTTCGGCGACGTTAATCCAAGCGGAAAACTGCCTGTGACGTTCTATAAGAACAGCTCGCAACTGCCTGATTATGAGGACTACAGCATGAAAGGACGCACCTATCGCTACTTCGACGACGCGCTCTTCCCCTTCGGCTACGGCTTGAGCTACACGAACTTCGAGTTGGGCGAGCCTAGTCTGAATAGTCAGAACACTCAGAATAGTCCGATGACTCTGACCATTCCTGTCACCAACACCGGCAAGCGCGACGGCGCGGAAACCGTTCAGCTCTACATTCGCGACCTGCAAGACTCCGACGGACCGCTGAAGAGTCTTCGAGCCTTCAAGCGCGTCAATGTGAAAGCTGGGCAGACGGTCAATGTAGAACTGCAGCTTACCGACAAGAGTTTCGAGTTCTGGGACGCTGCCAGCAACGCCATGCGCGTGAAGTCTGGCAAGTTCGAACTGCTCGTCGGCACCAGTTCTTCCGACCTTTGCTCCTTGACGATTGAGCGGCCTTGATGTGGCTAAACAGAAAACCACGCGTGGTTAAACAGAAAACCACACGTGGCTAAATCGCTAACCACACGTGGCTAAATCGCCAACTACGCGTGGTTAGTTTTTTATGTTGACGTTCTTCAGAATGGTTTGCGCTCGGTGAAGCGCCATTTCGAGTTGTCGCTCTTGAAGTCGTAGCGGGCTAGGGTAGGGGTGCTGTCGCCCGATGAATAAAGGCATTGCGCGGTGTTGAGCCCCTCCTGACCGGGGATGCGTTTTGGCATGATGCGGAAGGTGCCGTCGGTGAGCTGTTCGATGCGCCAAAGCTGCTCGTCGGCTCCCGTAAACTGCATTGTGGTCAGCTCGAGGTCTTCTGTGGCAGTCAGGGCTCGCTCCGTGCCGTCGATGACTATCTTACAATAGGCTCCGCCAAGGAAGCCGCCAGCCTCTGCAACGGGCATAACGGCCCAGCGCTGGTGGGGACGGAACATGTAGTCGCTCAGGCGAACTGGAATGTTTCCCGAGGGCCAGGTGTCCTTCACCTCGTCTAGCGTCTGGTCGGGCAAAGGCTTTACTGGCTCGTCGGGATTGATGCGCCAGAAGGCCTGACGCTCTTGTTTCATACGGACGAAATCAACTGCCAACTCAAGGCTGTAACCGCGTCGCTCAGATATGATAGCGTAGGTGCCTTCTTTGAAGCGTTCTCCTGCTTCTGGCCAATCGTTGCGCCAAAGGAGCGGCCTGATGCCGAGCACACTCCTGCCACTACGTTCCAGGTCGGCTTCAAAGTGGCAAGACATGATTTCCACACCTTCGTCGATGATGGTTCGGCCAAAGTGTCCAGGACCGCAAACACGGTCTCCAGCGGCTATCACCATCCTTCCGCCTCCATGCAACATGTCGCGTCCGACGTTGTCCACATAGGGGCCTTCCACGTTTTGCGAACGTCCGACGACGATGTTGTACGTGGAGTTCACGCCGTCGCAACACGTGCCGTGAGTGCCAAGCAGATAGTACCAGCCGTCGCGCCAAATGAGGTCGGTCGCTTCGCAGTCGATGGCGATGTCTTTTTCCACATTGCCCTTCACGCGTTCGCCTGTTTTGGGGTCAAGTTCGATGAGTCGGATGCTGCCGAAGTAGGTGCCGTAGGAGGTCCAGAGACGTCCTGTATTCGGGTCAAGCATCAGGCACGGGTCGATTGCATCACAGTCTTCCATGCCGTCGCTCGATGCCACTTCGATGGCTGTGGAGTATTTGAAGTCGGGCGATTTCGGGTCGAGTGTCTTGTTCCACATCGTCAGGATGCGTCCGTTGTGACCGCCTCCCAGTCCGCCTCCTGTTGCGCCGTAGATGACGAGATAGCGGTCGCCAATCTTCAAGACGTCAGGCGCAGCACCTCCTCCCGGGCGTTCAGCTCCGGAGTGCCACGTCCAGCCGTCTTCGCTGATGAGTCCGCCGCCACCAGTTCCAAAGGTGTAGTACTTGCCCTCGCATTCAGCAATGGTCGATGGGTCGTGAATGTAGGGTGCACCGACTTGCGCGAGCGCCTCTGCGGGGCTAAATGACAAATGACAAATGATAAATGATAAATAAATCATCATCACTATTCTTTGCCTGTTCTCTTTTCTCATGTTATTGCTCTTTTTCATTTATCATTTTTCATTTATCATTTATCATTTAGGACGCAGTCCGTTCATTTATCATTTAGGGCTTTGCCCGCTCATTTATCATTTAGGACGAAGTCCGTTACAGGGTTGCCTTTTTCGTCGAGGAAACGTACGCACATGTCTGCAAGGCCTGGGCCGTTGATGACAGCGCCTCTCAGGATGTTTCGCCCTTTCTTGAGCGTCAGCCTTTTCGACATGCCGTCGTCTTCCACCATGCGTCTGTCGCCTTCCAAAAGCAGTACTTCTTCTCCATTAAGCCACCACATCGAGGCTCCGTTGCTGCCTGCTGCCAGCCTGACGTCGCGCATTTCTTCCGGACAATCAATGACGGTGACTGCCCAGAACAATGAGCCGTAGGTTTGCTCGCCCCATTTCTCGGCAAAGCGGAAGAGGCGGACGTTGTAGGTTTCGCTATCCAGCAGTCGCCAAGTGAGTTTCTGACTGCCAACTTTTGCCTTCTGTCCGTCTTTGGGAAGCATGTTTAGTTGTCCGTCGAAGTATTGCTTCCCAAAGGCATCGCGAAGCCAGGTGTTGGTGAAAACGATGTTCGAAGGGATGTTTTGCTTGATGGGTTCGAGCAGGAGCCAGCGGCGGATGAAGCCCCTTTCGTCGGGTCGGATGCTTGCTCTGGAAGCGGGTTTCATGTAAACTGTGCGGTTCTTAAATTGTATCCAGTCGATGCTCACTTCCTTGCCCTCGCTTACAACGCAGAGATTGGTTGTGCCTTTCGGAACGAAGTGCAAATTGCTGGTGAGCGTCAGCCATTGTCCCCTCAAATCACGTCGGAACGGACCTGTCTCGCCCTCAACGGTGATTGGCACTTTTGCGATGACTTTGCCTTTGACTGACTTCTCGCGAATTGTCAGACTCGAGTTGGTATTTGCCTTGACTTTGCAGACGAGATAGCCGTCGCTGATGTCCGAGAAATCCACGTCGTCATAGCAAACATAGCTCCCTTTGTTGGGCAAAGTGATGTGCCAGCCTTGGAATGTTAACGTGCTGTCGTTGAAGTCGATACAAGCGTCTTGGCTTGTGAAACTAAACCTGTCGAGCTCTATTCTGTCTGTCGCTTTTGTCAGTCCCACGCCGCGAAGTGTCTGCTTCACCTCTTGGATGGTGCCGTCGGCATTGAACGTCACCTTTTCGATGCAAGCAGAGCGGCGTTTGTCCATGTTGGGCGAGTAGTAGTTGCGATGATAGAAGAGGTACCATTGCCCTTTGTACTGCACGAAACTATGATGGTTTGTCCAGCACCGATTGTCGTGTTCTGCCATGAAGATGCCCTTGAATTGCCAAGGTCCGAGTGGCGAGTCGCTCATGGCATAAGCAAGCGTTTCCGTGCCATTTTCTTTGCGAACCCAAGGAAATGTAAGGTAGTAGCGGCCTTCACGCTTAAAGGCGAAAGGTCCCTCCTTGAAGCCTTCTGGTAATCCTTCCATGATGCGGCTCGAGTCGCGCAGTTCTGTCATGTTTTCTTTCAGTTGTCCGCCACGAATGCCCATGCCGCTCCAATAGAGATAAGCCGCTCCGTCGTCGTCGATAAGCACACAAGGGTCGATGCCAAACACGCCCTTAATCGACTCTTTTTCGGGTGTGTAAGGTCCCTCGGGCTGGTTTGAAATGGCAACGCCAATAGCGAAGCCACGACCTGTGCGAGGCGCGTTGGGATAATAGAAGTAGTATCTGCCATTCTTAAATACGCAATCGGGTGCCCACATCGAGTATGCATCCGGCTTTCCCCATGGCACGTTCTCTTGCGAAAGGATGACGCCGTGGTCTGTCCATTCGGTCAGGTTTTCCGACGAGAAGACGTGATAATCTTCCATGCAGAACCAGTCCTGACGTTGTCCCTCGGGTGCCTGGATGTCGTGCGATGGGAAGAGATACACCTTATTATTAAACACGCGCGCAGTCGGGTCGGCTGTAAACTGATTGCGTACTATCGGATTCTGCGCCCCTGCATACAGGCAAAGTGCTGATATACAGAGAAATGTCGTGAGTCTGTCCATGTTTTATCTTTGGAATTGCCAATAATCTAAATGAACGTCGCCTTGTGTTTTACCGAAGCAGATGTAGAGGTCGTGGATGCCTTTGGCTTTCTTCACCTTGGTAGTGAAGGACTGGTAATTGTCAGCTGAGCCAGTGCCGGCGATTTGAAGTGTTCCGATGATGGGGCCGTCCTGATTGTCGAGGCGAAGGGTAATCTGTGCAGAGCCTGTTCCTGCCGCGTTGATGGAAAAGCGTTTCGCTCCTTTGCCAAAGTCCACGCCACGCAAGCGGATGAACTCGCCGTCGTTCAGGTCGAAGACATACATGTTTCGGCGTCCAGTCGAAGTGGGCATATCTTTGACGACGCCCGTGTTCTGTATGCCCATCTTTGCCGTCTTCAAGCCGTTTCCCCAGGCCATTGTCTCGGCTTCCACGCGTTTGTACGGATTGAGCCATTCGAGCTGTTCCAGGGGCTTTTGGTTGAGCCAATAGGGAATCTGCTGAATCGTTCCGTCGGCATTGTAAGTTATCTCTGCGCACGAAACGGTACGGCGCTCATGATGCACATACGTGTCGAGATGCATGAGGTCGTAATCCTGCCCGAAGATGTAGGAATGCCCCTTGTAGTCGCAGATGCCGGGGTGATTGCCGCGGTCTCGTTGTGTAGGTGTCATGATGTAGTTCTTCCACTCCCACGGCCCTGTTGGTGAGTCGCTCATGGCATAACCCAAAGCCTCGGGGCAACAGGTGGAAGCGAAGGCAAGATAGTAATGTCCTTCACGCTTGTAGAACCACGGACCTTCCTGATAATTGGGTATGTGTGGGAGCTGCACGATGCTGTCCTTGAGCGAAATCATGTCGTCGTTCAGGCGTGCATAATAGCAGTGTGGATTGCCCCAATACATGTAGGCTTGCCCGTCGCTGTCGGTGAAGACAGAAGGGTCGATGTCGTTCCAATGTTCTCTCTGCCAAACGAGCGGCTCGCCAAGCGGGTCTTTGAAAGGTCCGTAAGGCGAATCGCTCACCAAAACGCCGATTCCGTGCCCATGCAGAGGGGCGTAGAGATAGTACTCGCCGCCTCG
Organism: uncultured Bacteroidales bacterium; assembly: GCA_902778625.1. Taxonomy (GTDB): domain Bacteria; phylum Bacteroidota; class Bacteroidia; order Bacteroidales; family Bacteroidaceae; genus Physcousia. Next base: position 75,077 of record CACYYM010000007.1, on the reverse strand, counting down.
CTCGACGGTCTGAATCGCCCAAGCCCCATTATCGCGACTGCGCCACGGAAAGTCCTTCAGCGAAGCTACGGCGCCATGTTCCGTCCAATTCACCATGTCGGTAGTGCTCCAGAGCAGCCAGTCGTACATGAAGAACCCAGCCGAGCTCCGTTCGTTGGGGTCGGGAATGTCCTCAGGCGAAGCGTCGTGGGAAGTGTAGAGGAAGAGCGTATCGCCCACGACGAGTGGCGACGGGTCGGCCGTATATTTGGTTTGGAAGAGTGGCATGTTCATCGTCAGCGGGTCGTTCTTGGGGTGCACCACAAGGACAAATCCGCCGCGAGGACGGCAATTCATTTCCATCGGGAAGTCTTCGAGGAGCGACACGAAGAAAGCCCTCTCGCTGCGGTCTCCGAAGAGCACGATGTCGCCATGATTCTTGATGGAAGACTGAAGGTTGGGGATTGCGTTTGAAAGCGGCAGCTTCTGCTCCTCGTTTGAGCCGTTTATGCCGGCGATGTACCACGTTTTGCCGCTTCTGCGAGCCATCACGACAGGCTGGTCTGTAGAGCCCGAGAGCTGGTGCGATTCGTCCCAGGCGGAGGGTAGGGAGGCGAGGAACTGCTGGACGTCGTGAGGCAGTGCTGTGAGGCTTTCGGAGCGGTCTGTGAAGAGCTTCGAGCCGCTTTCGGTGAGGACAGTCAGCGCCAGTTCGTGGGCTTGGGAAGAGTTGTTTGGAAGCTGTGGTTCGTCGGCCATCGTCCACGACGAGACGAGCGTCAGGAGCAGAAACAGAAAAGTTCTCATAAGTGCGATTTTTGTTGCAAAGTTAGCATTTTATCCTATAACAACAAAGGAAATGCGGAAAAACGTTTACTGTTTACCGTTTACTGTTTACCGTTTAGCTGTTAACTCTTATAATGAGCTGAAAAACTCGTTTTTCTGTGAAAATAATTGCCAATTTACTTGCACAATTCAGGAATTTTTCGTAAATTTGCAGTGTAGTTGAGAGTAGAACTCTCCACATAGAAAACTGGCCATTTTCTCTGTGTGAGCTGAAGCTCAAAGACTACCCTGCGAGAACAGGCTACGCCTCGGCAAATCTGAAAGCTAGCTCTCATTTGCACTCGGCTTGCACTGTCCTTGCAGCGATAAAAGATGAGGACAGACGAGGCACAGCTGAAATGCAAACTTAACACGTCGAGGTGCGCAACTCGACACGTTATGATGAACAACTCGGCACGCTGAATCTACACCCTCACTTCGGGATAACAAAACAAAAATCTTAAACCTTAAAAATCTAGTACAAAATGATCAACTACTCTATTTGCATCATGAGCGCGAAGCCCGGCACGAAGAAGGCCGACATCAGCGCAGAAACGGGCGGCACCAAGGCTTACGGCTCCGCTCAGGCTAACGCCAAACTGACCTACGACCAGTTCGTGCAGCACATGGCCGACCACAACACGCCCTTCTCCAAGGGCACCATCAGCGGTGTCATCACCGACATGATTCGTTGCCTCCGCGAACAACTCCTGGCCGGCAACATCGTCAGCCTTGGCGAACTTGGCAGTTTCCGTGTGGAACTTGGTTGCGAAGGCGCAGAAACCACAGAGGAGTTCGGCGCAGGCAACATCAAGGCCGTGAACGTCTGCTGGAATCCCGGCAAGAACTTCCGCAACCTCCGCGACGAGGCCCAGTTCCAGCTCGTTCCCAGTCGCAAGATGCAGGGCGACGCCATCGAGGTCATCAAGAACACCGACACTATTCAAGGCCTCGAGTAAGCGAGCGAAAAGCCGAGCTTTGCTCGAGCTTTTCCGAGCGGGAGAGGTCTCGAGCGAAGCTCACGGCCTCGAGTAATCTCCACCCCAACGGGGTCACAGACCAAAGCCCAGAGCATCACGCCCTGGGCTTTGCATTTAAGTACCATTTTGCCCATAGGGCAAAAGATTATTTCTCCGACAAGGGTTCGACCTCACCCATGATGATGTCGACAATGTCGGAGTTTCTCGGATAGCTCTCGATGTTTGCCATCGTGTAGTTGTTATGGCCGGAGGCTTTCATCTTACTGCTCCAGTCGTCGTACCAACCGGCATCGGGAAAGACACTCACGCGCCGTCCTTTCAGGCATTCAAGCTTCTCGTTCGTCAGTCCGTTGCAGCTACCCGTTGCCAACCAAATGTACTGCGGAAACATCGCTGCCATCACGATGGCCGTCTTTTCCGATTCCACGATGGCAACGTGAGCCTGAGGACGCAGAGGCAGCAGATGTGCTCCGAAGAAGCACTGATAGAGCGGCCATTCTTTTGACAGCTTTCCTTGCTTTTTGAGCGTGTCATGCACCCAGTTCTGAAAGCCATCGTGACGATGACCGTCTGCGTGGAACTGCATGATATGACCAGTTCGCAACCGTCCCTTCTCGTCAATCTGCCACCAGATGATGTTGGCGCGCTCATCGGCTCCGATGTAGTAGTCCTCGAACACTTTCTGCAACTGCTCGGCTTTAAGACCGAGTTTCTCTGCACACCTGGTCGTAAACCACTTCCAGAAGGTGCTTTCTGGCGAATGGAATTGCTCGACCAGCTCCATCGACAGCGGCTGCAAAGGCGGTGGTGGCGGCAAGGGGTTGGGTTGTTGGTAACGCACCACCTTTTCCTTTAGCCACTTGTTGTCCTCGTAATACTCACGCGGCTTGTAGTGATACCCGCACGAGTGCAGGTGGTCGCACTTGCCAACGACATCCGCGACGTAGTTGTTGCCGTCGTAGGTATCGACGTAGCGCACGAATGATTTCCTGCCGCAATGAGGGCAGACATACTTCTGCTGACGCCTTCCCGTTATGCGAGGCGTCTCAAGTTTATATCTAAATTCGTTATTCATAAAATCAAATAATTTAATTGTAAATAAAATGTTTGTTTCCAATCGCCATCCGTCCAATCGTCCAAACCTTTATATATATAAGGTATTGGACGAATTGGACTGGACGGCATGAAGATAACCTCAGATTAGGTGAACAAATCCGGCTCGTCTGGCAGATAGATGAAACCATTCTTCTCGACGATGTCCGTACCCAAAGATGAATTGATTACTTCATAGATACGACTGTCCTTGAGTCCCGTCTTTTCCATGAGGCGATTCTTCAGCTCTGTGCGCGTCAAATAGCCGCCGGCCTCGCGCAGGATGTCTTGCATGATGCCGACGCGCTCCTGAATGAGTGCTTTGGCCTTTGCCAGACTGTTTTCTGCGCGTTCCTGCTGCCGTTCCTCCTGTTGTTGTCGGAACAACTCGTCTGCGTCCACGATGTGGCCTTTTTCGTCGAAAGCAATGTGCCACTCTGGCATCGTGCCGTGCCGAGCATCAGGACAGCTCACGGAGATGACTCCCGAACTGAGCTTTTGGCATTGCAATACGCTACCCGCTTTCTGCGCTAATACCGTACCCAGATGGCCGCGCATGTTTGCATCTTCTAGACTTTTGTTCTCGTGGAGCACGGCCACGATTGAACACTCATGCTCCTCGCAAAGTAGCATCAGGTTCTTGATTAGCTCGCGCGACGACGGTTCATCGTTGAACGACCGAATCATATCGACCAAGCCATCGATGATTACTACTTGCGGGCGGTACGTTTCGATAAGCAACTTCACGTCTTCAAAGAGCGTTTCATAGCTCCGCCGACGCAGCGAGAAGACGAAGAGATGCTCGTCTACGTAGTTAGCATCGCGTCCCGACAGTCGTATTGCCTCATCGACAATTTGCTGGACATCGCTGCCTTTTTGCTCCGTGTCACCGTATAAAATCAAAGGTTCCGTCAACTCTGACTTCACGCGGAACACCTTTCCGCCGAGCAGGGCAGCCAAACAGACCTTTAGGCATGCGCCTTTGCCGGCTTTTTGTTTGCCTTTCAAGCCAGCAAGGTCGCTGATGCCGAAAAATCCTACGCCGTCCACGCTCAACGCAAACTTCTCCGGTTCGACTTCAGTCTGACTGCTGATGCGCAGCTCTTCGAGCAATTCGAGTCTTTGCTCGCGCTCGCTCTTTTGGTTTACAGCCTCGTCCACGATGTCAAGCACCGCCTGAACTTGGCTGTTGACTAGTCCAGTCAGCCCTTCCGGCTTCTGAACGTTAACTAACTCAATTGCCTTAATACTTTCCATCTCGATTAGAAGTACTAAAGTCCTTTCACTTGCACGCTGTCGGTCACTTAGTGAAGGCAATTGGATTCATCATGCCGACAGTCGAGGAGCGCCGTGCTCAGCTTTTCCGCGCATCATTATTATTTTTATAAAGAAAGCGGCGGAGCTCCTTGATTGGATATCCGCCGCTAAGGTATAACAATTCCTACTTTTTTACAGACTTAAATAAAAAACTGAATCCTGTCAGGGGTGTTCAGAATACATTTCTGAAAAAAAAACTGAAAAACTGCGAGAAATCAAGGGATTATTGGCCTCCTTTTTCAATAATGCTAATTCCATCAGCCTATACTCCATTGCCTGCGTGGAGACGCCTAACAGCTTGCTCATATTTCCAACGACATTGTTATAGCTTCCCCATGTTTCGGGCTGCAAAGGGTTATAGTATAGAGCATGGATTTTATCTCCATAAACTTGGCTCACATATCTGAAGAAGAACTTGCCATACAAAGCAATTATCAGTTTCCCTGGCATTAGAAGATAGGAAGCAAATCTATTGGCCTGATATTCAAGCCTATTTGCTTTTTCATTATTGAGCGTTTCGTTAGATTCTTCTATAGAAAAAACACCCTTTTCTTTGAACAAAGGAGCATGCAAAAGAAAGTGCCCAAGTTCGTGCGCCATCGTGAATCGATACCTGCGAAAGTTGTTCTGCCCGTGTTTATTTAATGTAATGTGATTTCCCTTTACATCAAGCCAACCCAATTTATCTTCATCCAAATTCAAAGTGTTATAACTCAGTCCCAAAGTGTTTACATAAGAAAACGGGTCAATTGATAGGTCCTCATTCAGAAATCCAGATTTCCTGAACATCTCCATTTGTGTCTCAACATCATTGTTTGTCAAGGCATTTGCCCGTTGTTCTATTTCCTCCTTACTTAGATATGGGATATCAAATTGTTCATTCTTCTTCTTTATTACAACTCCATTATTCTTCAATACATCTTTGAACGACGTTTTCACATCAGTATCATCCATGATAAGCAGTGGTTCAGTCATTGGCTTTTTGCCTATGAGCATATCCATTTTATATCGCCATTTGTCATATTCCCCACGGAAGCGCGGCAATTCGAAGTTCTCGCTCGTCATCTCTTCATTAAGGTTTAGGCGTACATATCCTATATCTTTGTCCGAGGCCAATGTCCTAACTTCAGAGAGCAATCCCTTCGATGAAACAACAAACAGCTTTATGGTTCGCTTGTCGCTGTAACGACCTATGAGTTCGTATAACTTTTCCTTGGACATGACACCATCTATAAATTCGTATGCAATGATATGCGATGGATGGTTTTCCTCAAAGAACTTCCTCGACTGATATGTCTCAACAGAAAGCGCAGGACAGCAGTTATCATATTGTGGTCTGACACAGACTATCCGGCGTGGATATTTGTTCTCATCGTCATCCACATTTGCCCTCAGATATTCCTCCACCTTATCCTCCAGAGTGGGGGCTTGTGGTTTGGGTGGCTCTTGGATAGGTCGTTTGTCAAACAAGTCTTCAACCTCTTTGACATATTGACGAACCACATGACCACTTAATACATTATCAAGATTCCACAACTGTTTAACAAATTCATAATGTTCCATGCTCGACTTAAGAGCTTGGACAGTCTCATCCTTATGAAAAGCATTAGGACAGAACTTCAGCAATACCTTGGCAAAATCCTTACGAGTTAAATGCATTCTCTTCTTGTCAGTCATAAGTTTTCCGAGAATGCCTCTCTGGAAGCTGACAAACCTCACTACCTCCCAATACTGTTTGTTGTGTTTGCCTATCCAATCTTTGATGTCACCTTCTATGGTATTTATCCAGTCTACAGCCTCTTCTGGACGCAGGAACAAACTTGCTAACTCAGCATCAATTGCTTTAATATCCTCGAATGATTTTATCTTCATATTTGATGGATTATTTCTTTGCCCACAAATTTACAACTTTTTCTCTGTTCTTAGCAAGCGAAACAGCAAGAAATATACATGTGAAATTTACAGAATACTGCTTTGTTGGTTAATATTTCTTGCAAAATCCTTTTGTCATTTCAATAAAACCTCGTATCTTTGCAGTACAAAAAGCGTTTCAATGCCATATAATGCGATATCACTTTTCTCTGGTGCAATGGGCCTCGACCTCGGCATAGAGCGTGCGGGGTTCGACATTCGCGTTTGCGTGGAAATGGACAAATGGGCAGCAGAGACCATACGTGCCAACACGGACATTCCTGTCATCAATGCAGACATCAACAATGTCTCGACTGAAGAGATTTTGAATGTTGCTAACCTAAGGAAAGAAGACGTGAAATTGGTTGTCGGAGGGCCTCCATGCCAAGCATTCTCTACAGCTGGTCGGCAGCGCGGACTTGCCGATTTCCGTGGCAATGTCATTTTGCAATACTTGCGAGTGGTTGCTGACATACGACCTGAATACTTCATCTTGGAGAATGTGCGAGGCATATTGTCTGCAAAACTGAATGCTGTTCCCGAGGAGTACAAGGAGTACGAAAATATCAAGAATTTCAAGGGGAGTGTACTCGAGTTCATCATATCGCAGTTCAAGGAACTTGGTTATAGAATTAGTTACGCTCTATTGGATGCCGCCAATTATGGTGTTCCCGAGCGCAGAGAACGAGTTGTAATCATTGGGCATATAGGTGAGCGCGTTCCTATTCCAAGCCCAACCCATTCACGGGGCGGCATTCACGGCACTCAACCTTGGGTGACACTGCACGATGCAATTGGTGATTTGGAGCAACGGCAGGATTTGCGTTACATTCCTCTTCGTGCAAAGAGCTTGGAATATATGCAGATGCTCACAGAAGGACAGAACTGGCGTGACCTTCCGCCTGACCTGGCAGAACAAGCCATGGGAAAGGCATATCACCTAAGTGGCGGCAAGACAGGGTTCTTGCGCCGGCTTCGTTCTGACGAGCCCTCGCCAACGCTTGTGACCAGCCCCACAATGCCAGCGACCTTGCTATGCCATCCTACTCAACTTCGCCCTCTTTCCGTCGAAGAATATGCTCGCATCCAGCAATTCCCCGACACCTGGCAATTCAGGGGACGCATAGAAACCATTTACAAGCAAATAGGTAATGCTGTTCCTGTAGGACTTGGATATGCTGTCGGTCGCCAAGTCATGAAATCAATACTTGGAGAGCTGAGGTGGAACGAAGAAGCCACCAACCGTGTGCCATACTCCAGATATTCCAATTCAATGGACGATGAAGCCTTGCGCCTTTTCGAGCCAGAAGCTACCTATTCAAAAAAACGCCATAGTATGAATAAAACTATCACCCGAGTGGAAGAGTATGTGAAAGAACACATCTCAGAGTTCCACGATTCGAGAATCAAGAAACTCCAAGCCCTAAAATTGGATGGGATTCTCAAAAAGAAAAATCCATACTTGTTTAAGGCAAAGTATATGGAGAGTGCTCCAGACTTGGTGAGAAACTTAGTCGAAGCAGTCATGTCATCTTCAGAAGAGACGCTGTTCGGTGATTGGCTGGAACAATTGGCCATCTTCATCGCAAGTGACATTTTCGGAGGACGTAAAAGTGCCGTTGAAGGCGTAGACCTTGAACTGGATAAAGATGGCGTTCATTATTTGGTAAGCATAAAGTCTGGCCCTAATTGGTCTAATTCCAGTTCAATGAAGAAACAAGAAGACCATTTCAAAAAAGCAAAACAAGTCTATCGAACAGGAAAGAACAAGGTGCTCTGCGAGGCAATCATCGGATGCTGCTATGGGAACAAACAGAAAACAGACGATGTTAAGACCATAATTTGTGGCCAAAGCTTTTGGCAGTTTGTTTCAGGTTCAGAGACATTGTACACAGATATTATAGAGCCTCTTGGCACAGACGCAAAAGCAAAGAACGAAGCCTACACAAAGGAGTACAACAAACTGCTGACACGTCTCACTCGTGACTTTATTGCCAAGTACTGTACACCCGATGGCGAAGTCAAATGGGATATGATAACACAGCTAAATGCCGGTAAGCGGTAAGCTCATAAGCTAAATTGAGAGCCCTCTTTCCTTTCGGATTGGGGGCTCTCTTTTTATGTGCTGTTCTTTCCTCCTGAGCTTGCTTCTGCTACTTCAGGCTGTCGAACTTGGCGTTCTTCTCGATGGTCCAGCCTTCGCGCTTCGAGAGGCCGCAGTTCTTGCCCTTGAACATCTTGGCCGACTGCTTGTCGCCTTTCAGCTGCCAGTTTAGCCAGTTCAACGCCACTACCGTAAACTCGCCGCCATGTGGCTGACGATATGTGCCGCCATGACCTACGGGATAGTTCGCTGCACAGCAGGGTACGTGCTGTATCTGGCGGAAGTCGTCCATGCCGTTTTCGTAAGCGATGTCCTCCTTGCCGCCAAGGATGTAGATGATGCTGGAGTGAATCTCCTTCAGCTTCGATTTGTCGGGCATCGGCATGCCGCCGTGAGCTTGTCCGCGATTGCTCTGCTTGAAGAGTCCGCTGTTGCATATCATCATCGTCTTGATGCGCGGGTCGGCACAGTTGTAGAGGCTTTGCAAGCCACCGCACGACATGCCCGACACGCAGATGTTCTTCACGTCGATTTTACCATAATAAGGCGAGTTCTTGTCGGCATTCTGTGCGATTGCCCAGTCGATGCTTTCAATCTGTTGCTCAGTTGTTGACATCGGGCCTTGGTAGGGTTTTTCCTCCATGGGAATGTAGCCCGTGGCGAGCACAAGGTAGCCGTGAGAGGCTATCTCGTTGAGGAACTTGAAGTGTTCCCAAGGCGAGTTGGTACAGGCTCCGTTGCCCCAAACTAGGACGGGTAGGGGATTCTTCTTGCCAAAAGCTGAGAGGTCTTGCGGCACGAAAATGGTGTGTGCGGGCAGCGATTCTTCCTCTTTCATGATGGCCTTGTATGCACCCATTCCGCCGTCTTCCACGACAAGGCGCTTGTGCTTCGGCGTGATGCTCCACCAGTCGAAGTTGAAGAGTTTCGGTCCCTTGCGACCTGTGAAGACGAGGTAGAGGTCACGTCCCTTGCCGGCTTCATTTTGAGTTTTGAAATTTGAATTTTGAATTGTAGCCGTCAGCTCTTGCCATTTCTCCCATCCGCCTGTGCCAGGCACTTCCAGACGAGCAAGCAGTTCACCCTTCAGGCTGTCGAGGTGCAGCTCAATCTGTCCGCCACGCAAACCGCTTGCCACACGAGCTACGAACTGTGTCGGCTCGTTTTGGCTGAAGTCAACGTTTTGCAACTTAATATAGTCACCATTGTGAATATCAGACACATAGACGCCCACTTCGTCGTTCTGTTCCGTCTTCAAGCCACGGCTGAACGCCATTGTCTCTGCTTCGACCTTCCGATAAGGATTGAAGGTCTCGATAGGCTTCACACCCTCGTCTGTAGGCAGAATCGTGGGGAATGAACCGTCTGTATTGTACTTGAACTCCTCGACGGCTACACTTCGTCCAAAGCCACCGCCTCGAGGCAGCTTGCCTGTGTGGTAGAAGAAGTAGGAATGCCCCTTGTAGTCGGCCACGCCACAATGGTTGGTGAACGACTTGGTGTCGCTAAGCGGCATGATTTCGCCCGCATATTTCCACGGACCGGTAGGGTGGGGAGCCGTGCTGTATGAGATATGCTCGGGCACACCACCTGCTGCATAAAGCAACTGATACGTGCCGTTTCGCTTGGTGAGCCACGGCCCCTCGACATAAGAATCCTTGTATTTCTTGCCCTTCTCGCGCTTGTTCATCATGGGGCCGCCAAACGCCTCCTCGGTCATGTCGAGCCGTCCAAGCTCGCCACTATAGGAAATCATGTCGCGATTCAGCTTCAGGTAGTAACACTGCGGATTGCCCCACATGAGCCACGCCTGTCCGTCGTCGTCGATGAAGACAGTCGGGTCGATGTGATCCCACGAGCCGTTCTCGAAGAGCGGCTTGCCAATAGCGTCGCGGAAAGGCCCGACAGGTGTATCGCTGACTGCCACGCCGATAGCCATGCCTCCAGACAATTTGGAATGTGCACAGATGTACCAGTAGAACTTGCCGTCGCGCTCCACCGTTTGCGAAGCCCAAGCCCTGTCGTCGGCCCAAGAGAAGCTCTCGAGCGCAAGGGGCGAGCCGTGGTCTTGCCAGTTCACCATGTCCTTCGTCGAATAGACGCGCCACTCCTGCATCCAGAAGAAGTCGGCGCCATCCTCGTCGTGACCCGTATAGACGTACATTGTGCCGTCGTGCACCATCGGTGCGGGGTCGCTTGTGAACCAAGTCTGGACGAAGGGATTTTGCGCCCCTGCAGGACTGAATGATAAATGACAAATGATGAATGAGAGAGAAAAGACTCTCGCGAAATGCTTGGATAAATTCATAGTATTATTGTTTATTTGTCTGCAAAGATATGAAAAAATTCAAAATTCAAAAATCAAAATTCAAGATTATTTTGTATCTTTGCATTCAAAGCGTACATCTATGAACAAGAAATACATTTCTCTTTCGCTGGCTCTCGTGATGTCTGCCACGATGTCCGGCCAGAACAAAAATGCCCCTGTGAACGAAGACGAGAGCAAAGTGCAAGCGTTTGAACTGCCAGACCTGTTGACGTGCACGGGTGGAGAACGCGTCGAGACGGCAAAGCAATGGGAAAAGAAGCGCAGGCCAGAGCTTCTGAAGCTTTTCAGCCAGCAGGAATATGGCGTGACGCCAAGACAAACAGGCATTAAGGTAAAACATGAACTTGTCTCGTCTAACCCAAAGGCAATGAATGGCTTGGCAACAGAGAAGCAAGTTCGCTTTACCTTCACGGGAAAGAACAAACAAACGCATCAGGCACTCCTGCTGCTCTACATTCCCAACCATGCGAAAGGACGTGTGCCTGTAATCGTAAGTTATAACTTTCACGGCAATCAAACCACAACTTTCGAAGAAGATGTGCTGTTCTCTCCGTCTCGCGATTTGATGAAAAAGGCTGGCTCGGACAATTGGGTGCGTGGCGAACAGGCAAGCCGCTGGTCCTACGAACTGGCGTTGCAGCGAGGTTATGCCGTTGCCACGATGAACTATCACGATATCTGTCCTGACTCGCCTGCTTTGATGGAGCATGGCATTCCTTCGCTTTTGCCGAACTATAATGTCGAATCACGAGAGGCAAACGAGTGGGGCGCAATAGGAATTTGGGCGTGGGGCTATAGCCGAATTGCCGATTACTTGGTGAAAGAGAAGCAGATAGACAAGGATTGCATGGTGGTGCTTGGGCACTCGCGATTGGGCAAGACAGCACTTTGGGCCGGTGTGCAAGACAAGCGCTTCAAGGTCGTCATTTCGAACGATTCGGGTTGTGGCGGCGCAGCCCTCTCGAAACGTGTCTTCGGCGAGAATATCGCTCGTATTACAGGCAATTTCCCGCATTGGTTCTGTCCTGCCTTCAATGCTTATTCCGAAAATGAAGCCTCTATGCCTTTCGACCAGCACGAACTGTTGGCACTTGTGGCTCCACGCCATGTCTATGTGGCAAGCGCAGAAGACGACAGTTGGGCCGACCCCAAGGGAGAGTATCTGAGTGCTTATTATGCAGGGCCAGCGTATCAACTTTATGATATGCAAGGCCTTCCGTCGGCTACTCAGCCTGCCGTTCACCAACCTCAGCATTACGATGTGGGCTATCACATTCGTTCAGGCAAACACGATGTCACGGCCTACGACTGGCAGTGTTACCTTGACTTCTGCGACAAAGTGTTCCAGACGAAATCCGACAGATAAAGATGCAGAAAACGCAAGCCATGAAGAAAGTTTTACTCCTAATTTTGCTGCCACTCTTTTGTGCATCGGTTGTGGCAGAACCCGTACTTGATTCCTTAAAGATTCAAGGACAGATGCGACACTTTTGGATATATAAACCAGCTGGAATACAGAAGGGTGCACCTTTGGTATTTGTGCTGCACGGATATGGCAATCCAGGTCAGCAAAGAACTTGGATGAACGAGGCTGCCGAGAAGCACAAGTTCGCCATTTGCATACCTTGTGGCTGGAAAGACCCTCAGGGAAAGCCTTCTTGGAACGTTGGCTATCCATTTCAGCAAGGATGGAAAGTGGACGAAGTGGCAGGGATGGAGCAATTGGCCAGGTATGTGCAGAAGAAATATGGCTTGAGCCGAAAGAATACGTTCATGACGGGAATGTCAAATGGTGGTGAGATGTGTTATCTGACTGCTTATAGCAAGCAGAAGACCTTCAAGGCAGTGGCTCCCGTTTCCGGTTTAACAATGGAATGGATTTACCGTACAATGGATGCACCCAAGCCCATTCCACTCTTCGAGATACACGGAACGGCCGACCACACCTCGGAATGGAATGGCGACCTCGAGAACAAAGGAGGGTGGGGCGCTTATATGTCTGTGCCCATAGCAATTGGATATTGGATTGCCAAGAATAAATGCGAACACGAGACCGTCGAGCACGTCGAAGGACTCAATAAGGAAAATGGCTGCTCCATCATCAAGCATAAGTACACGGGCGGCCCTACTGGTTGCGAGGTGTGGCTGTACGAAGTAATTAACGGCCCTCACAGCTGGTTCGACCGCGATATCAATACAGGAGAAGAGATATGGTCTTTCTTCAGCAAGTATTTAGAATGAAAATTAATAATTGAACATAAACCGTTTATAAAATGAAGAAAATTATTTGCCTTTTGGCCATATTGGGACTGCAGAGTGTTGCTCCGATGAGTGTTTATGCATGGCATAAGCAATCGTTTGATGAAGGCTGGCGATTCCATCGCGGCGAAGTCATTAACGCGGAAGCCATAGACTTCGATGATTCGAAGTGGCGTGAGGTTATCGTGCCGCATGATTTCAGTATGGAACCAGAGGCGTATGCCCATGACTATAGGGAGCAGACGTCTGACTGGAAGAATTGGCAGGTAGGACCATTCTCACGGCTCAGCGCGGGTGACTCGGACTTGGGACAGACCGTGGGAGGCACGGGCTGGTATCGTAAGACATTTGCTCTGAATACTAGTGGCGGTTCTGTTGACAAAACACTCCAGGACAAGACATTTCGCCTACGCTTCGATGGCGTGTATAATCAAGCCGAGGTGTGGGTGAACGGAAGAAAGGCGGCAATGAACGTCTATGGCTATATGCCTTTCACGGTCGATTTGAATGGCGTCCTAAATGATAAAACGTTTCGCAATACTAAGGACGAGCGGCACGTAACAGTTGCCGTGAAGGTAGTCAACGAGGGCTTGAACAGCCGATGGTATGCGGGCAGTGGCATTTTCCGTCATGTGTGGTTGGTAACGACGGACAAGCTGCATATCGATGAATGGGACACTTATGTTGATGCCTCGGAAGTGAACGGGAAGAACGCTAAAGTTAAGGTCTCGGCAAAGATATTCAACGAGAATGCTGCGGCAGCTAACGGTACGATAAAGGTACAAATCATGGATGCAGAAGGGCGAGAGGTCGCTTCTGGAGGTACTGAACTAAACGTAAAATCTCCACGCCTCTGGTCTGTCGATTCGCCTTACCGTTATACTGCGCGCATCAGCTTGCTCGATGCAGATAATGTTGTTCGCGATGTCTTGGAAATCCCCTTTGGCATCCGTACTATCAACTTTTCCGCCGACAAGGGTTTCCTGCTCAACGGAAAGCCGATGAAGTTGCGAGGCGGCTGTGTACATCATGACAACGGATTGCTTGGGAGCGCTGCCATCGACCGTGCAGAAGTGCGAAAGGTGGAATTGCTGAAGGCACAGGGTTACAACGCTGTTCGCACAAGCCATAACCTGACTTCGGTTGCCTTCCTAAATGCCTGTGACAGTCTCGGTATGTTAGTTATCGATGAGTGCTTCGACCAATGGGAGGAGCCCAAGCGAAAAGATGACTACAGCAATTACTTCTCGAAGGAAAAGCAGGTCATCGTTGGCGGTAAGCTTGTCGGCATCGGTACGACAAACTTCGAGTATGATGCTGCCTTGATGGTGCGCCGAGACCGCAATCACCCCAGCGTTATCATGTGGAGCATTGGAAACGAGATAGCCCAACGCTCGGATGTGCCTCGAGGCAAGGAAATAGCACAAGCCATAGTCCGAGCCATCAAAAGTGAAGACACAACAAGGCCCACAACTTTTGCCGTTTGCGAATACTGGGACCGTCAGGCTCAAAAGATGACATGGGAAAAGGATTCATATCGTGCATTTGAAAATGTCGAGGTGGGTGGCTACAACTATGGGCTTCATTATTACGAGAGCGACCACGAGAAGTTCCCCGAGCGCATTATGTACGGCTCTGAATCGTTCCCCAATGCTGTGGCAGCCAACTGGAATACTATCGAGAAGCATCCCTACATCTTAGGCGATTTCGTTTGGACAGCCATCGACTATATTGGTGAGGCGGGTATCAGTCACGCTATTGAGCGTGGCGACCGAGGACATTGGATTCAAAACCTCTCCTGGCCGTGGTTCAATGCCTGGTGTGGTGATATTGACCTGATAGGCAACAAGAAGCCACAGTCATACTATCGCGATGTTGTATGGAGACAGTGTCCCATTGCTATGGCAGTACGTCCGTCTGTAACCGATGGAGAATATGAAGATGCTGCTGGCTGGTGCTGGACGGCAGAGGAGAATCATTGGAACTGGCATGACCGCGCATATTATGATGGTAATTACCTGCCCATTGACATCCGTCCAGAGAAGTACGACAACGCCACGCTTCGGGGCAGAATCGTTCACGACGTTAACGGTCGTCGCAGCGACTCTTTGCGCGTCAACGTATATACTCGTGAGGCTCGAGTCCGCTTGTCTATTAATGGCAAAGTAATTGGCGAACAGGATGTCAACCAAGATACCTACACTGCTACCTTCCGCGTGGCTTATGAACCCGGTGAACTGAAGGCAGAAGTGGTTCGTGGAAAGAAAGCCGAAATCAGGTTTGTTACCTCTGGTGCTCCAGTTGCCATAAAACTCGAGCCTGTCAGCAAAGTCATTACCGCTTCTCATAATGACCTCGCCTATATTTATATTAATGTAGTAGATGCTGAAGGCAATCTTTGCCCGACAGCAGAGATTCCCCTCGAAATTAAGACTTCGGGAGCTCGTCATATAGCTGTCGCAGGCACTGGCCACCCATACGACCTTCGTTCATTCCGTTCGCTCAATCCTACCACTTTCCGCGGTCAGGCTCTTCTCATTATCCAGCCGCAAGAAGAGAAGGGAAATGTCGCCATCACCGTGACTTCGCCAAAGCTTCAGTCGCAGGAAACGTGTAACATAGATATTAAATGAATGACATAAAACTGATAATCTTCGACTTCGACGGCACGCTTGGCGATACGAGACGCACTATCGTAGCAACCATGCAGATGACTATTGCCGAAATGGTTTTGCCGGAACGGAGCGAAGCAGAGTGTGCCTCCACCATTGGACTGCCTCTTGCTGGCTGCTTTCAGGCCTTGTTCCCCAACTTAAAGCCGGAGCAAGTCCAACGTTGTGCAGAGACTTACAGGAGGATATTCTGCGAGAATGTTCAAACAATTAAGCCGCAAGCATTTCCTCATGTCGTGGAAACCCTTTCAGCCCTGAAACAACAGGGCTTTACGCTCACGATAGCTTCGTCGCGCTCTCATGCTTCGCTAGTTGAACTTACTCGCGAACTTGGGTTAGCGAATAACATTTCCTATTTAATAGGAGCAGACGACGTCGAGAAAGCAAAGCCCAATGCTGAGCCTGTTCTGAACACGCTTGCTGCCATGAAGTTCGAGGCCAGCGAAGCGCTTGTTGTAGGAGATATGGCTGTAGATATTCAGATGGGCGTCAATGCAGGAGCCAAGACTTGTGGCGTCACTTGGGGCAACGGAAGCAGGGAAGAACTTCAACAGGCCGGAGCAGACGTTATCATCGACAGAATTGAAGAACTGACGGGTCTCCTTTCCTTCGCTCCGCAAACTTAGACTTTTACCTCGACAGGCTCAGTACTTGCCATATGTCAGACGACTCATCTGCTTGGCAACACGATGGCCTACGATGTGTTTGTCCTGCGGGTGAATGTCGTTGGCCTCGCCTGTGTCTTTCAGGGAGACGAGTGCAGCCTTAGGAATGCGCTCAGCAGCAATCTTCTGTTCGTGTTGGATAAGCGTCCAGCCCGTTGCGAGCTGTTTTGAACTGTGATTCATGATTCCTGGCAGTTGCACAATGACAAAGGGAACATCGTGCCTAAACTGCTGCCGCCACGACTTAGCCAACGCCGTGAGATAATCGGCATAGCGATGTGGCGTCTCGATGTTCGATTCACCCTGATACCAGACGATACCTTTGAAAGGGAAATGCTTCAAAGGAGCAATCATGGCGTTGTAGAGTGCCGCAGGGCAGTCGACAAAGTAAGTGCAACGAGGACGTTCCGGCCTAACGCAACCAATCGCCATTTGCAATGTGTCGGCAAGAGGAATAATATGTCCGCTTATCTCCAACTGGTAACGCTTGCCTGGTGTGAAATTCGGCGTGCCGTGTTGGGAAATTAGACGTGTTAAAATGTCATTTTCACCGTGTCGTAATAGACCAGACGGCACGTCGTAAATGCGCGGAGGATATTCGTAAGAAGTGCTGCCGATGAAGTGTCCGTTGATAAAAATCGAGTCAGCATCTTTCATCGCACCGAAGCGGAGTCGGGCTGGCTGTCCTGCCAGTTCAGACGGCACGTTGGCTGTGGTGTGGAACCAGTAGGAGCCATTGTGTCCGTGGCTCCAGTCGTCGAACATGTTGACGCGTTTCCACGACGTGAAATCGTAATCTTCTTTGTTCCATCGGTACAGGATGCTGTCGTATTCATTCGTCTGTCTGTCCCATTCAGCAGCGGCACGTTGTTCCACGCTGTTTACCGAATCCACCCAATTTGTCTGGCAGTGCCGAGGCTGAAGGAATTCGTCGGCAAAGTCGTCGAACTGTTCGAGCGTCTCCTTCGGCATCCACGCTTGCACTTGTGTGCCGCCAACCGCGCTGTTAATGATGCCTATGGGCACATTGTACTGCTCCTGCAGTTCGCGTGCCATGAAATAGCAGAGCGCACTCACTTCGCCGCAGTTCTCGGGCGTAATGTCTTGCCACGGACGAACTGCCATATCATCGTTTGGATGCATATAATTAAATTGGTGCGGAACTTTCAGATAGCGTATGCGAGGGTTAGCGTAATCCTTCACCATTGCTGCTACGCTGTCCAAACAACGTCGGATGGGCAGCTCCATGTTTGATTGACCGCAGCACAGGAACACGTCACCGATAAGCACGTCGTGAATCGTATGGTTTCCAATCTGCAGTTCGTAAGGCCCGCCTGCTTGCATCTTCGGCAAGCGCACTTCCCAATTGCCATCTTCATCTGCTGTTGCTGTGGCGTGATGGTTATTCAACTCCACTTTGACTTTGCAGCCAGGAGTAGCCCATCCCCAAATGGGAATACGTGCATCACGTTGCAACACCATTCCGTCGCTGAACATGCGAGGCAGCCGAATGCGCTGTACTTGTGGTAAGGCCTGTGGGTTAGGGGCGCGGTAGTTGTCCATTCGCAATCGGAAGGTCTGCAGTTCCTGAAGCGTGAACATCGTGGGGAGCGAGCCTTGAGGCAATGGCATTCGCGAGAACGTCATGAAATACAACAAGCATGCATCACGCCACCACTGAGCATCATCGGCCTGACGTTGGAGTCGCCACAGCTGCTCTTCGTAGCGCTTGCGGTCAACATAGGGCCTGACTTTTTGCCAGATACGAACGAAGTCCTGCGCTTCCGTCACACCATGGTCGTAGTGGCGGCACAGGTGTTCCCAAAGCGTCTGCCCATCGTTCATCCGATAGTTCCATGCCACATGGTGAAACCACAGCAGAAGAGACTCAGGACATGTCTCCAGATTGTTATACAAGGAACGCAATGGCTTGGGATATTGTGCCACATTGTTCGAGCCTTTGGCACCCAATTCTGTATGGTCGCTGCGGTTAAAGCCTATGCCAATCGAATCGGCACGGTGATAATAGCGAGGCAACCAGTCCTCGCGCCACCCAGCACGTTCGCACCACGGCTCTGGTCCGTAGTGATGGTCTGCAGCAAAGATGTGGTGCAGCCCCATAGGCATCATATAGTTCACCAACGCTTCGTGACTTCGCATGAGCAAGTCCGTCACAGGACCAACAAAGCGTTCGTCGCTCGAATAATTCTCGCGAAGGAAATCCTTTGCAATCTGGCGAGGCTCTGTTGTCGGGTCACACGCTAGACGTCCGAACCCATACCAGTTGGCCATAGCAAGCGGATTGGCTGTCCAGTTCTCAGCATCTCCTGTGTTGGCCACGCCTGCCACTCCTTCCAGCTGCACTCCTTGAACTGCAAGTTGGGCAAAGAAATCGTGCCACATAGGTATAAGAAAACAAGTGTGGATGCTATGCCCAGTGTATTCCTGAGTGATTTGCAGTTCCGCCATCATGCGTGTCCGTTTCATGGCAAAGAAAAGTGGCGACACAGGTTCGCGTGGCTGGAAGTCGATGGGACCGTTCTTTATCTGCAGAATCACGTTTCGTGAAAATTTACCGTCGAGTGGCAAGAACTCCAGCAACGCTTGGCTAGCACGGTCATCACCCGTCGGTGAATAGACAAAAGCACGCCAAATCACGATGCCACCATGTCTGTCCAGCGCCGCAGCCAGCATGTTCGCGCCCTCGGCATGACTGCGTCCATAGTCGGCAGGACCAGGTTCGCCCTCGCTGTTCGCCTTCACAAGGAAGCCACCAAAGTCGGGAATCAGGCTATATATCTCGTCAGCCTTCCGCCTCCACCACTCCTGCACACGTTCGTCATTTGGGTCAGCCGTATCCACCTCGCCCAAAGCTTTTGGCGAAGCAAAGTTGACCGACAGATACACACGTACGCCAAAGGGCCGCAACACATCTGCTATGCGAGCCACTCGCCTGAGCATATCTGTCTTAAGCATCAAGGGCTTGGCATTCACGTTGTTCAGCACCGTGCCATTGATGCCATAGTCACGCTGAAGACGTCCGTACTCCTCGTAGCGCTTACGCAGGTGTCTCGGCAAACTCTTCCGATGGTCAGCAGGAATCTCTTCCCATTTCCAGAGCGAACGGCCTGCATAGCCACGTTCCACCGTTCCGTCTGGATTGTCCCAATGATTCATCAGCCGCAGCCGGAAGCCATTTCCCGACGACGTCGATGACTCTGCTTCTGCCACCATCACTGCCATCACAAGCAGCAATAACAAACAAAACAGCTTTTTCATGCAACAAAAAGTTATTTGCCGACGCAGAAGTTGGCAAAGATGTTTTTGAGCACGTCTTCGGAGGTGATTTCGCTGCCGGTGATTTCGCCGAGGTGATGGAGGCACCCGCGCAGATCTTCGGCGACGAGGTCTGTTGGTGTTTGGTCGGCGAATGCTTTCTTGGCACGACGAAGGGCTTTGAGGGCTTGCTTCAGGGCGTTATAGTGGCGGACATTGGTTACGATTGAATGTGTGGAATCAAGATTGGTGGGCAGAGAAACTTCCTTTACCAAAGCCTGACGCAGGATGTCCATGCCGTCGCCTTTTGCTGCAGAGATATGGAACAAGCGGTCGTCTGGCAAACGATGATAGAGGTATGAACTGCTTGGCAGCGAAATGTCGCACTTGTTGATGACTTGCAATACGATTTGGTTGTTCTTAAAGTCTAAATCGGGGAAAGGCTGTCCTGCATCGGTTATGAGCAATATGATTTTGGCTTTCTCGGCAGCTTCGATGGAGCGCTCTATGCCCATGCGTTCCAGCTTGCTTTGTGTCTTGCGAATGCCTGCCGTATCAATGAAGCGGAACGTGATGCCGCCGATTTGTATGGTTTCCTCGATGAGGTCGCGTGTTGTGCCTTGAATGTTCGAGACGATGGCTCTTTCTTCGCCTACAAGGGCGTTTAGCAGGGTGGATTTGCCGACGTTGGGAGCGCCTATGATAGCCACGGGAACGCCATTCTTGATGGCATTTCCTGTCTGGAAAGAGTCTGCCAGGTCTTTGATGTGTTTCTCAATCTTATCCATCAGTTCGGCAAGCTCTTTTCTGTTCGCAAACTCGACATCCTGGTCGTTGAAGTCAAGTTCGAGTTCGAGCAGGGAGGTGAGGTGCAGGAGTTGCCCTTGAAGGTCCTTCAACTCTTGGCTGAACTGGCCGCGCATCTGGCTCATTGCCATCTGGTGTGTTGCCTGAGTGGAGGAGGAAATGAGGTCGGCCACAGCTTCTGCCTGACTGAGGTCGAGCTTGCCGTTCATGAAGGCTCGCATGGTGAATTCGCCAGGCTCGGCTTGACGTGCACCAGCCCAGATGAGCGACTCCAGCAGGTTCTTCACGATATAGGAGCTGCCGTGACAGCTTATCTCTGTGCTGTCCTCGCCCGTGTAAGAATGTGGTGCACGAAAGACGGAAACAAGTACCTCATCAAGTTCCTTGCCGTCCATATCCTTGATTTCGCCGAAGTGCAAGGAGTAGCCTTCAGCCTTCTCGAGTGGTTTGGAGAAGATGCTGCCGGTAATGGCTACGGCATCAGGTCCGCTGACACGAACAACGGCAATGGCTCCACCTGGAGGGGTGGCAAGGGCGCAAATGGTATCTTGTTTCATGGGCACAAAGTTACGATTTTAAATTGAATATTGATAATTGATAATTGAAAATTTGTTACAATTAACAAAAATTTTGTTCGATAAGAATTTATTTACTTACAAAAAGAACAAGATAAATATGTAAATGTATTTGAAACAATTAGAGCAGGTAAAATTCAGAGAATTTTAAAGACTCATTTAAAGCCACGTAGAGCGCTTCTTTTTGCCTCGGACATAGAACACACGCCGAAGGCATTTGAAGCGATTCTGGTGCAAAAGAGAGGGGTTTTTGAGGGCGCCTGATTTTCCTATCAAGATTGTCATCTCTAATAGGCCTTATAGAGGAGGAAATGAGTGAATAGCGAACAGCTGAGTCTGTGACAGTTTCAGTTGTGACAATTAAAAAAAAGTACTTATACCCCTTTCTAAAGACTACATAACTAATTAATATATATATAGTTATATAGGATATTAAGGAGAAAGTGGGTATCAAAAAATAAACTGTCACAATTGAAACTGTCACACTCGGTCAAGTTTAATTTCATCTAAAAAGCAGATATACAATGAGATACGATATCAGTAAGGCTTCTGCTCCCAAGATGCCGAACCTCGGAAAAGACAGAAAACAGGTCAAAAACCTGCTGAAAATGCCTCAAAATTAGTGCAGAAACCCCTCGTTCCGATGCTTTTCCCTATTCTAGAGGCACATTTGCCCGTCGGGAAAAATCAGTCTAAAGGCTTCAAGTGGAAGGATTTTTGCACTAAGTAGGCACTTTTACACGCAAAAATGGCACGTTTTACACGTTAAACTATCTTTTTAGCACGTTAATTGTAACAATTGAACACACTTTGTGCCAAAAGGTCAAAGTGTTGCTAGGGCATTTTTTAGGGCTTCGAGGTCGCGGTCGGTCGTTGCCCAGCTCGTTACGAAACGGCAAAGAGTGTGGTCTGCGTCAATTGGCTCCCACGTTT
The DNA here is from genome assembly GCA_902778625.1 of uncultured Bacteroidales bacterium. Taxonomy (GTDB): domain Bacteria; phylum Bacteroidota; class Bacteroidia; order Bacteroidales; family Bacteroidaceae; genus Physcousia. Next base: position 53,353 of record CACYYM010000007.1, on the reverse strand, counting down.
CGAAGAGGACGTCCTGCAGGATGTGCTTCATCTGCTTGTTTGTGAGCTCGACGAACTGCTGGTTGGTGCTGGAGTCGCGAAGGGGAATGCCTGCGTCCGTGAAAAGTTGTCGCATCTTTATCGCCATCGAGATTGCGTGCTTGGCGATGTTGAAGTAAAGGTTGTCCGTAAACAATGCATCGAATTGAATACCAGCAAGTCTGCTCTTGGCGAGAAGGGCTCCGTGCCGCTTCACGATGTTCATGAAGTGACGAGGTGCGTTTCCGCGAGGGAAAACGACTGCCTCGCCACAGAGTGCCCCAACTTTTGTGCCGCCAATATAGAAGACATCACAATGCCCAGCAAGCCAAGCGAGGTCGAAATCGCATTCTGCAGAAGCAAGTCCGTAACCCAGACGAGCTCCGTCGATGAAGAGTTTGAGGTCGTATTGACGGCAAACGGAAAGTATCTCCTCTATCTCTTTGGCTGTATAAACGCTTCCGAGCTCCGTGGGAAAGGTGATATAGACCATGCCCGGGATGACCATGTGCTCGAGCGTCGGGTCGGCATGAAAGGCTTTGAGCCAGGCTTCCAGTTCGCCTGCATCCATCTTGCCAGCGTGAGAGGGTAGGGTGATGACTTTGTGTCCGCTGGCTTCTACGGCTCCCGACTCGTGGACATTGATGTGGGCCGTCTGCACAGCTATCACGCCTTCGTAGGTCTGGAGCATGCCGTCGATGACCGTCGCATTAGCCTGTGTGCCGCCGACGAGGAAGAAGATGTCGGCCTCGGGGCACTTGCAAGTTGTCCGTATCTTGTTTCGCGCCTGCTCGCTCCACTCGTCGAAGCCATACGACTGGCTTTGCTTGCCGTTTGTCTCGAGCAGGTGACAAATCACTTCAGGATGTGCGCCGTTGTTATAATCGCTCTCGAAAGAAGTCTTCATGGCTATTAGATTCGGTCGAGGACAAGCTTTATGAGGTTGTCGATGCTGTTCTTGTATTCTGTGTTCATCTCTTTTGCATAGCGATTGGCAATCACCATGCAGCAAGTCATAGCACGGTGTCCGAGCAGGGAAGCAAGGCCAGCAAGAGCTGACGACTCCATCTCGAAGTTGCAAATCTTCAGCTCTTTTCCGTCGGAAACATAGCGGAAGGACTCAATTTTCTCGTTCTGATTGGGGTCTTGAATCTTGAGACGAATCTGGCGTCCTTGAGGTCCGTAGAAGCCTCCGCAAGCCACCGTGATGCCGCGAAGCATTTCCTTGCCGGCAACTTGATCTATGAGAGAAGGATTTGCGGTTGCCACATATGGCGCTCCTTTCAGGGGAGACCAGTTCATGTGACTGGTGAAAGCCTTTTCCAGCTCGAGGTCGCAAACCTCGTTTCGCCCAGCATAGTAGTTGAGCAGGCCGTCGAAGCCGATGCTCTTCACGCTGGCTATGAAGGTTCCCAAAGGTGCTTCGGGCTGCAGTCCGCCACAGGTGCCGATACGGACAAGCGTAAGCGTCCTGTGTTCGGGCTTGTCCTGACGCTCCTTGAAATCAATATTTGCGAGGGCATCCAGCTCGTTCATCACGATGTCGAGGTTATCGCAACCGATGCCATGACTGAGGCAAGTGATGCGTTTTCCCTTGTATGTGCCTGTAATGGTGTGAAACTCGCGGCTCTGTATCTCACATTCCTTCGTGTCGAAATGCGAGGCAACTGTGTTGACGCGACCAGGGTCGCCAACCATAATGATGCGGTCGGCAAGCTGTTCTGGCTTGATGTGAAGATGGAATATACTGCCATCTTCGTTGATGATAAGCTCTGAATCTTCGTACTTCTTCATGGTGGGTGGTATTATTGGTTAAGTTCAATTCGACGTATTTCCTTTTCGAGCGTCAGCTTGTCTGCAGCGAGGCGTTCAAGGTTGGTTTCTGTAAGTCGTATCTGCGGCGCAATCTGTTGGCGCTGAACGTCTGTCATAGAGGCATATTTAGCGCGAAGAGAGGCCAACTCTGCAGTTTTTGCATCGTATTCTTTTTGTGTCTCATGCCAAATTTTCGCCTTTTGCTGAGCCAGCGGATCTTTGAAATCCGATAAGGTATAATAGGTCCTCAAGTCGTTGATGACGAAGGTGAAATCACGGTTCTTCGTTTCATTCTTGTGTCCCTGACGCGCATCGGCAAGCCGTTTCTTAGCTGCATTTACGGCATTCATGTCTTTCCAAGTGTCCTTGATAGATGAGATGCGAGCCATCGCAGCAAGTTTCTTCGCTCCAAGTTCCTGCTCGTTGTAGATCCGACGGGTTTCTGTAGGGATGAATGTATAGAGGCAAACCGTGTCGGCAGACTGGTTGCGGTCGGTCACGAACCAGCCCAACTGTTGGAACTCGTCGATAACCATCAGGTAGTCATTTGCAGGAGAGTTGAAGGGCATACCGATGTTCTCTGGAGCAAGGAATTGTCCGTTGTCGGCATCATAGCGGGTCATGAAGATGTCGTAACCGCCCAGGCTTTCCTCGCATTCAGCAGCATAGTACATGGTTATGCCGTCGGTGAGCATGAACGGAAAGTTGAGGTTGTCCTCTTCTTCCTCTTCGAAACCTTTCAGCTGACGTTCCATCGACCATTCTCCGCCGATGAGCGATTTGTCTTTCAGCCTGAGATGGCCTTTCTGATTGGGTTCCGAATATACAACTCTGTTGCCAAGTTCGTTGCGAAACAGTGTGCAGTCATTACTCTTGTCGCTTTTGAAGAAGTCTGCATAACTCAAGATTGTGCCGCTTTCCTCCGAGAGTTTTATCTGGCTGAGCACTTGCTTCTTTGGCAGAATCACGCTGTCGATAATCGTTACTTGTTCTGTGGCATGAAGCTTGAGTTGTGACTTGCGAACCGTTTCGAGAAGTTCTTCTTCGTGAATTGTCGGTTGCTTCTTCTTCGTGAGCTCAGCAATCTGATGTTCCAAGATTTCTTCTGCGAGGGAGAAATCGTAGGCAGCCATCGCCTCCTGAGCTGTAACGGTATATTTCGGCTGCTGCACTTTCTTGCCTCTACGTTGGGCAGAAGCAGAAAGGACTGCAAACAGAGCCAAAAGTATGATGAGGGATTTCTTCATGTCTGGTGTCTTATTTGAATATGAAATACACGGCGAGAACCAGGCAAACGAGTGCCGCCAAGTGGTTCCAATTCAGGTGTTGTCCTTGGAAAATGAGATTGGCAATCACGCAGAACACGATGAGTGAGATGACTTCCTGTATGACCTTGAGTTGCATCAACGTGAAAGGTCCGCCATTATCAATGAAGCCGATACGGTTTGCAGGCACCAAAAAGCAGTACTCGATGCCGGCAATCGACCACGAGAACAGGATGATGGCATAAAGTGGCCAGTTCGTGGAGATGCCAGCCTGATTGAGTTTCAGGTGTCCGTACCATGCAAGTGTCATAAAGACATTACTGCAAATAAGCAATAAGATTGTATAAAGTCCGCTCACGATTTATGTGTTTAATTTGAGTTATTGTGGCTAGTCGAAAAACGTGGCGTAGTTAAATTGAAAACTTAACGTGCCGAGTTGGTTAACTTAACGTGCCGAGTTGGTCAACTTAACGTGCCGAGTTGGTCAACTTAACGTGCCGAGTTTTCGAACTACCTTTATTATTTCGACAGATATTCATGCATAGCTGCTGCAGCACGGCGTCCGTCGCCCATTGCCAGGATGACTGTTGCGCCACCACGAACAATGTCGCCACCAGCAAAGATGGTTGGGATGTTCGTCTGCATACCCTCGTTCACGACGATGGTGTTCTTGCGACCAAGTTCCAAGCCCTGTATCGAGTTGGGAACGAGAGGGTTAGGACTTACGCCGACTGCCACGATAGCCTGGTCGATAGCAATCGTTTCGGTTGCTCCAGGAATAGGCACAGGAGAACGGCGACCACTGGCATCGGGCTCGCCAAGCTCCATCTTCTGAAGTACCACCTCGCAGACATTTCCCTTCTCATCTGCATGATACTCGATGGGATTGTGCAGGGTGAGGAACTCGATGCCCTCCTCTTTTGCGTGCTTAACCTCTTCCAATCGGGCCGGCATCTCTTCTTCGCTTCTGCGATAAACGAGTATAACTCGCTCAGCACCAAGGCGTTTTGCAGTTCTGCAGCTGTCCATAGCCGTATTGCCGCCACCCACTACCATCACGTTCTTCGCTTTCTTAATGGGCGTAGCGTACTCAGGATTGCTTGCATCCATGAGGTTGACGCGCGTCAGGTACTCGTTGCTGGACATAATTCCGTTCGAGTTCTCGCCAGGTATATTCATGAAGTTTGGCAGACCTGCACCGGAACCCACGAAGATTCCTTTATAGTCTTGTGCTTCAAGGTCAGCAATTGTGATGGTTTTACCCACGACACAATCCTTCACGAACTTCACGCCAATCTTCTCCAGGTTCTGTATCTCGACATCGACAATCGCGTTTGGCAGACGGAACTCAGGAATGCCATATTTCAACACGCCACCAATCTCGTGCAAAGCCTCAAAGACAGTCACGTCATAGCCGGCTTTTGCCATATCGCCTGCGAAACTCAATCCTGAAGGACCAGAGCCGATGACTGCAATCTTCTTGCCGTTCTTCTCAGCAACTTCGGGCAGAGACATCATGCCAGACTCGCGTTCGAAGTCGGCTGCAAAACGTTCCAGGTTACCAATCGCAACCGCTGGCTCGTTCATTTTCAGGTGGATACATTGTGCCTCACATTGTTTCTCCTGAGGGCAAACACGACCGCAAACTGCAGGCAGGGCCGAGGTCATCTTCAGGACACGGGCAGCGTTGAGGAACTCTCCACGCTCGATGTTCTTGATGAACGACGGGATGTTGATGCCGACAGGACAGCCTTGCATACAGGTCGGATTGGCGCAATCGAGACAACGCTTCGCTTCTGTCAGGGCCTGTTCAACAGTCAAACCTTGGTTCACCTCTTCTGTTCTGGTTGTTGCTCTATAGACAGGATCGAGCTCAGGCATCTTGCAGCGCTCTATGCCAGTACGTTCCTTTGCCTTCATCGACTTGCGAATCTCATCGCGCCAAGCAGCACTTCTGTCTGTCAGTTCAGAGAGAGGCGTGGTTGTGTCCATATTATCAGCATTTACCTGAGCCTTTTGAGCACAAGTCTTGTCGCATTTCTCTTGCTCCTTTGCCTTGGGACCTTGCCCCTCCAAAGCTGCCTGATAGGCTGCCATAGCCTCCATCTCCTCAGCCTTGAAAGCGCCACCTCTTTGCATCATCTCGTTGAAGTCAACCTGATGACCGTCGAACTCAGGACCATCCACGCAGACAAACTTGGTCTTTCCTCCAACACTTACACGGCAAGCACCACACATACCTGTGCCGTCCACCATAATAGTATTGAGGCTGACATCAGTCGGGATCTCATATTTCTTAGTCAGTAAGCAGCAGAACTTCATCATGATAGCGGGACCGATGGCAAAGCACTTGTCGACCTTCTCGCGCTGGATGACTTCTTCCATGCCGACAGTCACCACGCCTTGCTTGCCGTAAGAACCATCGTCGGTCATAATGATGACCTCATCACTTGCAGCACGCACCTCGTCCTCAAGGATGATAAGTTCCTTGCTACGACCGGCAATCACGCTGATTACTTTATTTCCAGCTGCCTTGAGAGCCTGAATGATAGGCAACATGGGAGCCGTTCCTACGCCACCACCAGCACAAAGAACAGTTCCGTAGTTCTCAATGTGAGTGGCACGGCCAAGAGGTCCGACCACGTCTGCAATATAGTCTCCTTCATTAAGGGCACAGAGCTGGCTTGTGCTGGCACCAACCGTCTGGATGACCAAAGTGATGGTTCCCTTCTCGAGGTCGCTACCTGCTATTGTCAAAGGCACACGTTCGCCCTTTTCATCAACACGAACGATGACGAAGTGACCTGCCTTGCGTGCCTTTGCAATCAAGGGAGCCTCAACGTCAAGTCTGAAAACCTTCTCGCTAAACTGAACTTTCTTAACAATCTTGTACATACCTTCTTTGTATTGTGTTATCCTTTAATTAGTCAATCATTTCGCAACCCATGTAAGGTACAAGCACCTTGGGAACGCGGATGCCTTCGGGCGTTTGGTTGTTCTCCAAGATAGATGCCACGATACGGGGCAAAGCAAGTGCTGAGCCGTTGAGGGTGTGGCAGAGTTCTGTCTTGCCAGTTGCTGTGCGACGAACGCGGCACTTCAAGCGGTTGGCTTGATAAGTGTCGAAGTTCGAAACGGAGCTGACCTCAAGCCAACGCTTTTGGGCTTCACTATAAACCTCGAAGTCGTAGCAGATTGCGCTGGTAAAGCTCTGGTCGCCACCGCAAAGACGAAGGATGCGATAGGGGAGTTCAAGCTTCTGCAACAAGCCTTCAACATGAGAAAGCATCTCTTTGTGGCTCTCTGCACTATGTTCCGGTGTATCGATTCGCACGATTTCTATCTTGCTGAACTCATGCAAGCGGTTCAAGCCACGAACGTCCTTGCCATAACTACCAGCTTCACGACGGAAGCACTGGGTGTATGCGCAGTTCTTGATGGGCAGGTCTTTCTCGTCGAGTATCACATCGCGATAGATGTTTGTTACAGGCACCTCTGCAGTTGGAATGAGATACAAGTCGTCAACTTCGCAATGATACATCTGGCCTTCTTTGTCTGGAAGCTGTCCTGTGCCGTAGCCTGATGCTGCATTCACGACGGTGGGAGGCATGATTTCCTCGTAGCCTGACTTTTGTGCTTCATCCAAGAAGAAGTCAATCAAAGCACGTTGAAGCCTTGCGCCCTTGCCACGATAGACAGGGAAGCCTGCTCCCGTTATCTTGACGCCGAGGTCGAAATCAATGAGATTGTACTTCTTTGCGAGTTCCCAATGCGGAAGCTTAGCAGTCTCAACAACAGGGTTTGCATCCCAGTTGCCAACCGTATCTTGTCCTAAAACGCATTCTTTGAGGTTAGACTTCACGACCCAGTTGTCTTCGGCACAAGTGCCTTCAGGAACTTCGTCGTATGGGATGTTGGGAATCTGGCAGAGAAGACGAGTCATTTCCTGCTCGGCATTCTCTTTCTTTTCCTCAAGTTCTTTGCTCGTTTCCTTCAACGCAGCGACTTTTGCCTTGATTTCTTCTGCTTCGTCTCGCTTGCCTTGCTTCATGAGCATACCAATCTCGGCTGCAAGTTTCTTGGCTGCAGAAAGGTTCTGGTCGAGTTCTGTCTGTGCTTGACGACGGCTCTTGTCGACAGCAATGACTTCGTCGATTGCCTTACGTGCGTCAGTGAAATGTTTCTTCTCTAGTCCTGCGATGACTCGCTCGGTTTCTTCTGTGATGAGTTTTAATGTTAACATATCTGATATTTACTTTTTGACGAGTTTTTGTTTAATGTTCCATTTTTCCCCTTTTCACCTTTCTTTAGAAGGGAAACCACACGAACGCTGCTGCGTCCCAAAGTGCATGGCTGATGATGATTGCTCTCAGTTGGTTTGGCATAAGCCAATATAGTCCGCCCCAAACTATGCCGCACACAAGGGCTGCCATGGTGAGCATGAAGTTGCCTGAAGGCAGATGAACTGCGGTATAACAAGCCGTAGTCAGCAGGAAAGCGACAAACGGGGAACGGAATTTAGTAAGAGTTCTCTGCACATAACCCCTCCAGAATATCTCTTCTGCAGGTCCTATGACAAAGAGCAGGAGTAAAGCAAGCAGGGTAGGCGAGACGTCTCCCTTTATATTATATATAAGGTTCACCTGCGCGCGCGAAAAAGAAAAAAGGAGCTGCGATACTTTGTCACCAATAAAGAATACTCCCCAAAGCAGGACTGCGATGAGAATAGCAAGGATGCAAGTATAGGTGGCTGGTGGCGTATCTTCTGGAGAAAAGCCAGTTCCAATGCTCTTACTTCCGCCAAATGCGAAAGCGAGACAGGTGAGGATGAGTGCCGAAGCAGTCATGCAAACCCAGAAGTTAACGTGGGGCGACGTCCAAGGCGAGAACATGATGAACCATAGCAAAGCAGCAACAAGCAGACCCATCACGAGTTTGCTTTTGTCGCGTATCTTTATGGTATTGCTTGTCGTCATGTGCCTTTATGTTAGAGCCTCAATGATAAGTCCGATGGCGAGTGTCATGCTGAAGGCTAACTGCAGTTTGGCCGTCGCTTCGTCAAGGTTGGCAATTGCTTTGATACCTTCTGTCTTGCAGGATAGCATCTGTTTGCAGTTACCAAGAGCTATGGGTAAAGTGATGAAGGTAACCAGCGTCCAAAGGCTTACATAACCGAGCAAAGCAACAGCCAGCAGCCAACAATAGGGCAGAACCATCTCGAAGAGATAAACATTAATTGCAGCTGGCCTGCCAGTCAGCATGGCAAATGTGCTGATGTGAGCCCTTTTGTCGGTCTCGATGTCTCGCGCATTATTAGCATGAAGGATGGCAACCGTGATGCTTCCAACAGGAACGGCAAGCCAAAGTAACTGTGGTACGATGTTACCTGAGCAGATGAATGTGGTGCCAAGCATGGGTAAGAGTGCATAGCAAGCCATAATGACGAGGTCGCCTAGAGCTGCGTACTTCAATGGCGGGTAGAGCAAAGAAAGGGCGATGCCTGCCAAGCCGAACCAAAGTAAAGTGATGCCTGTCAAGTAAACCATTAACAAGCCCATCAGGACGGCTGCAACTTGCAAAATAATGGAAAGGCTGAGCACTTCCTTTGGCGTGAACTGCTTGTCGGTAAGGATGCGAACACCAAAAGTATCTGCGGCATCAACACCTCGCTTGTAGTCGTGATAGTCGCTCCACACATTACCGGCAGCATGCACGAGAACAATGTTCACCAAAGCCATGATGCCCAGCCACCAATTGACTTCTATGCCTTTGCTCCAAAGGAACATCATTGAAACGAAGACAGGCATCGTGGAAGCAGGAAACGACCAAGGTCTTGTTGCCAGAATCCATTCTTTAAGTGTGTGCCTTTTCATTTTGCGCTCTTAAAAAACATAGTCCCCTCACTGCTGATAGCATGAGGGGACTTAATTTGAGTTGTGATTGTCTGTTTCAGATGAGCAGGGATGCCCTTATGCCTCAGCAGTGACGGGAACTACACTTACAGTACTGCGGTCGAGACGACCTTTCCTGAACTGTACGGTTCCGTCAACAAGAGCATAGAGCGTGTTGTCCTTACCCATAGCAACGTTTGTGCCGGGATAGTGACGAGTACCGCGCTGACGAACGATGATGTTACCAGCGACGCACTTTTCACCACCAAAAATCTTGACGCCCAGTCTTTGAGCGTGTGATTCGCGTCCGTTCTTAGAACTACCTACACCTTTTTTATGTGCCATTTTGTTTAGTCTTTAGAGTTAAACATTAAGCGTTGATACCCTTGATGGTCAGTTCAGTGAACTGCTGGCGATGACCATTGAGCTTGCGATAGCCCTTGCGACGCTTCTTGTGGAAGACGAGCACCTTATCGCCCTTAACCAGGGGTGAAACGACTTCAGCCGTAACCTTTGCGCCGTCAATGGTGGGAGTGCCCACTGTGATGGTGCCGTTATCGACCAACAACACATTCTCAAATTCAACAGTCTTGCCAGCTTCTGCATCGGCAATGTGATGAACGAAGAGCTTCTGACCCTCCTCAACACGGAACTGCTGACCGTTAATCTCTACGATTGCGTACATTTGTTTAATTAATTGTTTATAACGGGTTTGACCGCGGGGCGGAGTCAACTCGTGACCCTCTTTTTCGAGCCTCTACGGCATAAATCGGGTGCAAAGGTACACTTTTTCTGCTTATCTGCCAAATTTTTCGGCAAGAAAATGTGCTTATTTGATACTTTATTCCACGTAGCTTTCCAGCAGCTTGGCGTTTTCGTCGGGCAGGATGGTTACTTCCCGGATGGAAGCCGGTACGACGAGTGACTCGCCTTGATGCAGGAAGATGCCTTGTCCGGCTGGGCTGAGGAAGCAACATTGACCATCGAGACACATGTAAACTCTGAAACTGTCGATGCCCGTATAGTCGCGCTTGAAGGACTTGGTGAGCTTCAACTCGTTGGTCGTGAAGAAGGGGCATTCCACAAGTCTCACGATAGCATCTCTTGTTTCGGTATAGACGACCTTCGGGTCGGTAGTAATGTCTTGGAAGTTAATTGCTTCGAGAGCGAGTTCGGTGTGCAGTTCTCGGAGGTTTCCATCGCGGTCACGACGCAGATAATCATAGATGCGATAGGTCACGTCGCTGGTCTGCTGAATCTCAGCAATGACCATTCCAGCCCCGATACCATGCACCCGACCGGCAGGGATGTAGAAGCAATCGCCTTCGCTGACGTTTACTTTGTTGAGGTCATCCTCGATACTTCCGTCGGCAACCTTTTGGGCGTAATCGCTTGTCTCGATTTTCTGGCGGAAACCAGCGATGAGCTGACTGCCGCGGTCTGCATCCACCACGTACCACATCTCGTTCTTGCCCATTTTCCCATGCCTTTTGGCAGAAAGCGCATCATCAGGATGCACCTGAATCGAGAGGTCCTGCCGGGCATCAATGAACTTGATGAGAAGGGGGAAATCATTACCAAACTTCTCGAAATTCTTCTTCCCGAGGAAGTCGGCACCATAACGAGACACGATTTCGGGCAGAGTCAAACCTTTGTCTATGCCGTTTGTGGCAACCGATTCTGAGCCTTTAACTGCAGAGACTACCCACGTTTCAGAGCCCCAAAGCGTAGGCTTGAAGATTGGATTAAACTTGAGGATATCCATAATATATTAACTGATTTTGTTCATTCTAAACACGATACGAGCGAGGCGCAGTTCCTCCTCCTTATAGATGTCGCCGTACTCTTTCATCGCCCTTTCCATATCATCCGTTTTGGCGTTCTCGAAGTAATCGAGCAACTCGTTCATGCAATCGTCGCCCAAGACCTCATCTGTAAAATAAGTGATGTCGAGATGACGTTTCTGCTCTGCAAGCAACTCAAGTTCGTCAAGCACTTCGTCCAACCCGAGTCCTTCCGTTTCGGCAAAGGTGTCGAGGGCAATGTGTCGGTCGATGGCTGTGATGAGCTTGATTTGTTGTTTGCAAAGTTGAGAGACAGCGTGACTGGCTTCTTGCCGTTCTTTCTGAGCTTGTTCGAGGATAGAGTCTATTTCGGGTACGTCGGTCTCCGTTTCGGTGATGGATTCGTCATCTGGAATCGTGAACGATTTTGGCTTCTTGGCGAACTTTTTGCCTGCAGCGGTAGGCATCAGTGCGTTCTTCTTTGTGACCATCTGTTTGATGAGGCCATTCTCGTAGGCAGTATCGATGATAGTTGCCCAGAAGTCTTCATCGTTTGTTTCGCCTACGCCGAAGTATTCCTTGTCGAACAGTTCGTATTCTTCTATTTGGCGGCTCCTTCTGCCCATCATGAAATCGATAAGCAGTTGACGCTGAGCGGGCATGTTGATCTCTATCAGCGCCTTAATGAGCTTGACTATTGGTTCTTTTGCTTCCATCCTTTAGATGTGTGTGTCATTTTGCGGTGCAAATATAGAACATTTATCAATTGCTGCAAAGGAATTTAAGATTTTTTTTTGAGATTGTTGTTTTTCGGCACAGTTTGCAACTTACACTATAAATTATATTATTATATGTGTATTGTATTTTAAAGAGCAATTAAATACAGAAAGCAATGACGTATCGTACTATTTTAACACATCTTAACAGGAAAAGTTCTTTTATTTTATATAAATATGTATATCTTTGCACACAAATATAATATATCTGTACTTAATTGACTGCAAAAACAAAACCAAACATATTTACTAACTTTTAATTTTTAAACATGAGAAGAACAAAACTCTTCAACTTGGCTATGCTCGCTGTAGCATGGCTTGCAGGTGGTTCCGCTTTGGCACAACTTGATGCCAATAAGGTGTACACCATTGTCAACAACAATGATGCCAACATGTTCATGCAGGACAATGGCACTGGCGGTGTTGACCTCAGTGCTGAGAACGAAAACTCCTATTGGAAGTTCGTGCCCACAACAAATGCCGACTGCTACTACATCCAGAATGCTACGACCGGAAAGTACATTCAGGGTTATACTGCAGCTGAGCAGGAGGTGGCAACCGGCGACACAGGCGTTGAGTATTACGTGAAGGCAGATGCTACAGGCACTTACGCTGGCAAGTATCGTATGTCATGCACGGCAAACAGTCCGCACGACTTCTCTGCAGGTACTTTAGGCTTGAACTGGAAGAATCCCGGCACCGTTCAGAGCTTTGCTTCTGTAGCAGAGGGCAACCCGCGTTCAGCTTGGACTTTGACAGCAATCACAGTGCCGACTCCCGACCCGGGCACCGACGTGACTTGGGACGAGCCCGCACAAGTAGAAGGTGTGTATCAGATTGGTACAGCCTCTGAACTTGAATGGTTTGCAGAGTATGTAAACTCTGTAACAGGTGTTGATGACCCGGAAAAAGATGCTAAGCTTAATGCTCAAGCAGTTTTGACGGCAGACATCGACTTGACAGGCATCGACCACAGTCCTATTGGTCGTTACACAAACGAAAGCGGCGCTGTCATCGACACCTATAAGTACTCCGGCAAGTTCGACGGACAGTTCCACACCATCAGCAATCTGGTAATTAACCGCCCTGACGACGAGGCTCTTGGCCTCTTTGGCTTTGTCCGCGGTAATGCCAAGATCAAGAACATCATCATGGACTCGACTTGCTCCATTACGGGCAAGAACCGTGTAGGCTCTATCATTGGCCTTATCCAGACCAATACTGGTGCAAGCGATGGCCTCGAGATTCTCAACTGTGTCAGCTATGCAACCCTTACTACAACCTCGGGTGCTGCTGGCATGATTGGTGCTGGTTGCGAACAGTATCCCTACTTCGACATGGAGAACTGCGTGAATGCAGGCACGGTTTCTGCAGTCAACAGAGGTTCTGCTTTCTGCGGTTGGAACAAGTCTGCTGGCGGTAATGCCAGAATGTGGAACTGTCTGAACATTGCTGAGATTAGCGTCCTCGACGGCAACAACCAGCTCTTCCGCGGTGCAAACCGTTCTATTGCAAACTGCTACGACACTTTCCACAGCGCAAGCAATTTCCAGGGCGAGCATCCCACTTACACAACAGCCGATCCTCTGCACAGTGGTGAGATTTGCTACTTGCTGAATACAGCTCTTCGCAGCGACCTCGCAGAGCAGGCTAATCCCAATGCCCAACCATTCACTCAGGACCTTTCCGACCCCAACTCCATTCCTCTTCCCATTCCTGGCAAGGCTGTTTATCAGGTTGCAGCCCTCGACTGTGCAGGCAATCCCAAGGGTGGTGTTGCTTATAGTAACGAAGAAGGTGGCAGTACACAGGACGACCACGAGTTCGATCCTGCAACAGGTCTGTGCACAGTCTGCTCTGCTCCCAAGGTTGACTGGATGAGTGCAGAAGCCGACGGCTATTACATCCTCCACAATGTTGCAGAGGTTGAGTGGTTCTCTCGCATGGTCAAGAACGGCTACGGCGCAATGAATGCCAAGCTTGCCAACGACATTGACTACGAAGGTGTGGCCAATGCTCACCTGCCTATCGGAACAAGTGCAAAGAAGTTCTTCGGTCACTTCGACGGTCAAGGTCACCGCATCAAAGGTATGGTGCTGACAACAGCCAGTGCGCTCGAGAACCGTGGCTTCGATGGCCAGGGATTCTTCGGTTCTGTTCGTGGCGGTGGTACTTCTGTTGATGGCATTACCAACAACGAAGTCATTATCGAGAACCTCATCATCGACTCTTCATGCTCTATTGAACACGACAACAATTTCGCAGCTGGCGTTGTGGCTCACGTCAATAGCCGCAACAACAACGACAGCCACATTATCATTCGCTACTGCGGAAACGAGGCAAACGTATCTTCTACAGGTAAGAACATTGCTGGCATCCTCGGTTGTGTAGAGGCAACAGAGGTTGGCCTGACCATTAAGCAGTGCTACAATACGGGTAACATCTACGGCGGTGCTGGCGAAAGTGCAGCCATTTGCGGTTGGACAGGCACGCCTAAGGATTACTTGGTTAAGGAGTTCAGCGGTTGCTGGAACATTGGTGAAGTGACAGGTATCGACGGCAATGGTTACAACCTCGTTCGTGCAGGCAAGCTCAACAACGAGCTCTATCCTGCTGTCATCAACAGCGTTGACCTTTGCACGACAAACGGCGGCAATCAGGGCAAGGTGACCATCAACACCGAGAACCCCATCCAGAGCGGCGAACTTTGCTACCTGCTCAACGGCGACCAGAGCGAAATCACTTGGACACAAGACCTTGGCGTAGAGGACATGCCCAATATGTGGGGCACAACGAGCCAAGTCTTCCAGGCTGGTACGAAGGATTGCACCGGCGCAGCCGTAGGTGGCGTAACCTATAATAATACAAGCGGCGAGACCATCGTTCTTCCTCACAACATCAACGACGAGATTGGCATGTGCGACGTCTGCTACACCCAATTCCAGGAGCCCGCACTTGTCGATGGCTACTATGAACTGAAGAATGCCGGCAACGTGGAATGGTTCAGCCATAAGGTTGACGAAGGCGGCGACGCCAATCTCCAGATCAACGGCAAGCTGATGAACGACATCGACATGCTCGGCATCGAGAACCTCCACTTGCCCATCGGCGTGAACACCGGCAAGAAGTACAACGGCACTTTCGATGGCCAGGGCTTCCGCATCAAGAACATGATTATCGAGCGTCCCTCTGACAGCAATATCGGTTTCTTCGGCTTCCTGCGCGGCAACGCTGCCAACACGACTGTCAAGAACCTCATCATGGACAAGAGCTGTACCATCCACGGCTACAACCGCGTGGGTGGCATTACGGGCAGCTGCCAGAACAATGGCGCGCTCATCACGCTTGAAAACATCATCAACGAAGCAACCGTAACTGCTGAGCATCAGGATGCAGCCGGCATCATTGGCGGTCAGGAAGGCAACGGTCCCAAGTGGCTCATTCGCAACGTCTTGAACACGGGTACCATCACAGCTAAGAACGAGGCTCCTTATGCCGGTGCTCTTTGCTGCTACCTTGGCGGCAACAACGAAAGCGTCATCGAGAACTTCGTGAACCTCGGTACAATCAACGGTCACAGAGGCGGCAACATCGGTCGTATCGCTGGCACACATACCAACATCATCGACCTTTCCGATACAGATTTCGACAGCAGCCTCGAGACGAACTATGGCCTCGACAGCGGCCTCGAGAAGACCGATATCGCAAACGGCAAGCTGGCTTACACCGTAGGTTGGGGGCAGCTCATCGGCACTGACGAATATCCCACACCTCTCAACGACGTTGAGGTATGCTATGTCGGCGACGCAGGCTATGCAACCCTCTACGACAGCACTACAGGCTACCAGTTGAATGGCGATGTAGTGGCCAATTCGGCAGTCTTCAACGCAGGTTGGCTCATTATGAGCGAGATTGGAACAGACGTTCCCGCAGGCACACCCGTCATCCTGAAAGGTACCTACTACAACAAGCTCGAAGCCGACCTGCCTGCCCTCAACATCGCCAACGACCTGTTGGGCACCGATGAAGACCTCACGGCCGATGGCAGCCAGTACGTACTTGCCATCGTCGACGACGAGCTCGGTTTCTATCGCGTTCGCGACTACGTTCCCGCAGGCAAGGCTTACTACCAGAGCGCAAGCGGTGTCAAGGCCTTCGGTCTCATTGACGACGATGCAGACGGCATTAGCAACCTTAACGAAACCGTTAACGAAAACGCTGCTATCTACAACGTAGCAGGTCAGCGCCTCCAGAAGATGCAGAAGGGCATCAACATCGTTGGCGGCAAGAAGGTCTTGATTAAGTGAGTGAAGAACTGAGCTTGCTCGAGTTCTTCCGCCCCGCCCGCGCCTGAGCGAAAGCGAAGAATGTGAAAGAGCTCGAGCATAGCTCAAGATTCTCTTCTAATTCAAAATGTATAAATTCAAATTTCAAATATAATGAAAAAGACATATTTGATACCTGCTATGCAGATGGAAGAGGCTCTGGCAGCTACAATGATAGCCGAAAGCCTGAAAGTCAACGAAGACAGCGAAAAGACAGTCGATGGCGACAAGTCCCTCACGAAGGAAGCCGACGACTGGAACATCTGGGGAGCAGAATAAAACTCTCCTAAGCAATAAGAAAGGGGGCAGACCACTTTGGTTTGCCCTTTTTCATTTAGTATATGTCTAATAATAACTTGTTATTTTTGTTCTCCCGTTAAAGGTTGTCTTCTTTCTACCTCAATCTGTTCCGGATGAAGTGCCGGCGGGCATAGGCGAAATAAAGGACAACGCCCAGCAGGTTGCTGAGCCAAGCCACCCAGAAGGCTGCGCCATAGGATATCCACTCGCTGACGATTCCGCCCAATATGATGCCGAGACCAAAACCCGCATCCCAAGAGGTCAACAAGGTGCCGTTGGCCGTGCCCCGCTGATTGTTGGGAGCCAGGTTGATGAACATCGTCTGGAAGGCTGGAAACATGTGGCCGTTGCCCAAACCCACGATAAAGGCTGCGCCGTAGAAACCCCACGCGTTGTGCAGGGCTGCGAAGGTGAGGTAGCCGATGAGCGAAACCACGACGCCAATGGTGGCGTTCTCCGTTATTCTACCTTTCTTCAACCCTCGTGCTCCTACCAATCGGCTCGAGATGAGACCGATGCATAGCAGGGTGAAGAAAAGGCCTGTACCTGTGGTGATGCCCAGCTGCTGCTTCGCGTAAATGGCCAGATAGGTGCTGACGACGCCGTAGGAGAAGCTGTAACCGACCATGCAGAGCGCCTGAGGCCACCCTTTCAGAAGGAGAAAACGGTCGAGGGAAAGAGACCCCTCAACTCCCTTCTGGGGGAGAACAGGTCGGGGCTTGAGCTTCAATGTGCTGTTTATGGCGAATCCGATTCCTGCG
The DNA here is from genome assembly GCA_902778625.1 of uncultured Bacteroidales bacterium. Lineage (GTDB taxonomy): Bacteria > Bacteroidota > Bacteroidia > Bacteroidales > Bacteroidaceae > Physcousia. The sequence goes on along the minus strand of CACYYM010000007.1, from coordinate 36,418 downwards.
GTCAGGAGCGAGACGAGGAAGATGAGGTTGTAGCTGTGCGTCCATCCCAAGATGAGCATGCCGATGGTAGGTGCGATGGCCGTGCCCAGGTTGTTGCTAAGGCCATAATAGCCGATGCCTTCAGCTCTGCGGCTGGACGGCAGTACATCGATGGCTACGGTGCTGTTGGCTACGGTAGCGGCTCCCATAGGTGCGCCATGAATAGTGCGAAGGATGCAGAACGAGAGCAGGCTGCCTGCCACGAGATAGCCGCCGAAGAGGATGGCAAAGAGTCCGTAGCAGACCAGCAGCACGAGCTTTCGGGGAAAGGAGTCGACAAGGTAGCCGCTAAAGGGACGGACGAGCAATGCGGTCAGGGCGTAGCCGCTCAGGACTAGGCCGGTCTGGTCTTTCGTGGCGCCAAATGTTTCGCTCAGGTAAAGCGGGAAGAGCGGCGTGACGACCATGAACGAGAAGTAGAGCATGAAGTTGGCCGTCCATGCTTTCAGGTAGTTGCTGTTCCAGAGCTTTTCCATCGACTATTGACGAATCAGGAACGCCTTGAAATCTGCAAAGTCTTTGCTCATCGATACACTTTGCTTTGTGCCCTGCATAAAGGCTTGCAAGCGTTCTGGTATTGCAATGTCGCCGCCACAGATTTCGTCCACCGTTTGCTTGAATTTGGCTGGATGAGCTGTCTCGATGAAGAAGCCGGTCTCGCCCTCTTTCAGCCCTTCCTGCAAGGCTCGATAGCCACAAGCGCCATGGGGGTCGAGCTGATAGCCGGTCTCATCAAGGCATTTGCGCATGGTTTCGGCTATCTGTTGGTCGGTATAAGTGGCACCGCTGATGTCCTGACAAATGGCTTCGTGGCTCTTTCCATAGAGGTCGAGAATGCGTGCGAAGTTGCTTGGGTCGCCCACATCCATCGCATTGGCAATGGTCTGAACGCTTGGCTTGGGCTCATAATGGCCTGTCTGCAGGTAGTTGTAGAAGATGTCGTTGGCATTGTTTGCGGCAATGAAACGGCTAATAGGCAGTCCCATGCGCTTGCCGAAAAGGGCTGAACAGATGTTGCCGAAGTTGCCGGATGGTACGCAGCAAACGACCTTTTCGCCCTTTAGCTTTTTCTTCAGCTGTGCATAAGCGTGGAAGTAGTAGAAGCTTTGGGGCAGGAAGCGAGCTACATTGATGCTATTGGCTGAGGTGAGTTGCATCTTGGCGTTAAGTTCTTCGTCCATGAAGGCATTCTTGACGAGGGCTTGGCAGTCATCGAAAACGCCATCGACCTCGATTGCCGTAATGTTCTGGCCAAGCGTTGTGAATTGGCATTCTTGAATAGGACTGACTTTTCCTTTGGGGTAAAGCACATAGACGTGAATGCCTTCCACGCCCAAGAAACCGTTGGCTACAGCAGAACCGGTGTCGCCACTTGTTGCAACAAGGACGTTGACCGTTCCTTTACCTTCTTTTTTGAGGAAATACTGCAGCAGTCGAGCCATAAAGCGAGCCCCGACGTCCTTGAAGGCGAGGGTAGGGCCGTGAAAGAGCTCGAGCGAATAAATGGGCTCTTCGACTTTTACCAATGGGATGACGAAGGAAAGCGTGTCATAAACTATCCGTCGAAGGCTTTCAGCATCCACATCTTCGCCAAAGAAGCTGTCCGCCACCTGATAGGCTATCTCCTGAAGAGACATGTCCTGTATGTTGTCGAAAAACGCTTGTGGAAGGGGCTTGATGCGCTCGGGCATATAGAGCCCTCTGTCCTCGGCCAAACCTTTGACGACAGCCTTTTCGAGTGTAGCAAGTGGTGCCTTGCCGTTTGTGCTATAGTATCTCATATCTTCATAAATTCTTTAATAAAAGCATCGCCTTCGAGCAAGCCATAGCTGCCCTCCTTCGCGGCAACCTCGTCGAAGGTTTGCACCTCGTCCGACTCAATGTCCGGATAGTAGATGCAGAAGGGAACAGGCTCTGCTGTATGGGTGCGCAAATGAATGGGAGTTGGATGGTCGGGCAGGAGAGCAATGGAAAGTGGGGCGTTGAAAGTCGAAAGTTGAGAGAGGATGGATGCAACGAGTTTCTGGTCGAGGCTTTCGATGCAGTATTGCTTCAAGCAAAGGTCGCCATCATGTCCTGCCTCGTCGCAAGCTTCGATATGCAGATAAACGAAATCTTCTGTGCGAAGAGCATCAATAGCAGCCCTTGCTTTTGCCTCATAATCTGTGTCCCAAAGACCTGTTGCACCAGGGACATTGATGACGTTCAGGCCAGCATATCGTCCAATGCCTCGAATCAGGTCGACAGCCGTAATGACCGAACCCGTCTTGATTTGCGGATAAGTTTCTGTGAGTGGCGTCATCTTTGGCCGATAACCGCCGCCCCAAGGCCAAATACTGTTCGCTGGGTCTAAACCTTTCTGCTGCCGTTCTATGTTGAGCGGATGATTTGCAAGCAATTCTTGACTGCGAAGGATAAGGTCTGTGAGAAGCCTTGCTGTTTCCTCTGCTTCGGGACAATCTGCCTCGAGCATATAGTCTCGCCAAGGTTTGAGCGGGATATCGTGAGGAGGCGTGCAACGAAGATCCTTGTTGCCACCTTTTATGACCAAGAGATGCCGGTATTGAACGCCTGTATAGAAATGAACTTTGTCCGAGCCAAGATTTTCCTGAAGGAAACGAATCAATACATCACCTTCTTCCGTCTCAAGCCTGCCGCAAGAGTGGTTCTTCAGGAGCTCGCCTTCGAGGCAAACCAGATTGCAACGTAAGGCCAAATCATCTTCTGCAAGTTCCACACCAATACTTGCCGCTTCAAGTGGTCCGCGACCTTCATAAACGACGTTCTGGTCGTAACCGAGAATACTTGAATTGGCAACCTCGCTGCCTGGATGAAAACCTTCGGGAATCGTCTTCAGCAAACCGTTGCGTCCATGCTTGGCAAGCCAATCGAAGTGCGGTGTATCAACGTGCTGGAGCAACGTCTTGCCACCCAATTCTTCGCATGGCCAGTCAGCCATACCGTCACAAAGGAGAATAAGATGTTTCATCTTCTTACCTCTTCCGTTATCCTTCTTACATCTTACATCTTAAATCTTATGCCAGGCTCATAATGTCTGCAAATACTCCAGCCGCCGTTACACTTGCTCCTGCTCCATAGCCCTGAATGAGCATCGGGTATTCGCGATAGCGTTCTGTCGTGAGCATAACGATGTTATTGCTCCCCTCAAGTGCATAGAACGAGTGGTTGTTGTCAAACTCCTGTAACGAGACAGTAGCCTTGCCGTTTTCAAGCTTTGCCACAAATCGCCATACCTTCTTCTGCTTCTCGAGTTCCTGACGTCGGGTCTCGAACTCAGCATCTAGCGAAGGCAGGTTCTTCCAGAAGTTCTCCAAAGACCCTTCAAAGAACGATTGAGGAATGAAGAGCTTGGCCTCCACATCTTCCTGGCTAATCTCGTAACCAGCTTCACGAGCCAAGATAACGAGTTTGCGAATGACATCCTTGCCACTCAAATCAATGCGCGGGTCTGGTTCGCTATAGCCTTTCTCGTGAGCCATCCGAACTGTCTCACTGAAAGGAATATCCTTGCTTATTGTATTGAAGATGAAGTTGAGCGTTCCGCTTAGAACTGCCTCAATCTTAAGTATTTTATCGCCAGAGTTGCAAAGGTCGTTGATGGTTCGGATGATGGGTAAGCCTGCACCAACATTCGTTTCGAAGAGGAACTTGACGCCTCGCCTTTGACTTGTCTCTTTCAGAAGATGGTAATTGGCGAAATCGCTACTTGCAGCAATCTTGTTTGCCGCTACAACGTTGATGTTGTGCTCGAGGAAGTCTGCATAGAGGCTGGCCACTTCAGGGCTTGCAGTACAATCGACGAAGACGCTGTTGAAGATGTTCATGCCGATGACCTCGTCATGAAGCCTTTGTATGTTACTCTTTGGCGATGCAGCGAGTTGTTCGCGGAAGTTCTCCAGATTGATGCCTTCGCGAGTGAACATCGCGTTGTGTCCGCTTGCAATACCCACAACGTTGAGCTTGAGCCGGAGTTCGCGCTTCAGTTTTTCCTGTTGCTGATGTATCTGCTCCAAAAGGCTGCCACCAACGGTTCCAACACCACAAATGAAGAGGTTCAGCACTTGGTATTCGGAGAGGAAGAACGAGTCGTGGATGACGTTAAGTGCTTTGCGGAGAAAGTTCTGATTGATGACGAAAGAGATGTTCGTCTCGCTGGCACCTTGCGCACAAGCAATGACGCTGATACCAGAGCGACCAAGTGTTCCGAAGAGCTTGCCGGCAATACCAGGCGTGTGCTTCATGTTCTCGCCCACGATGGCGACCGTTGCCAAACCTTTCTCGGCAAGCATTGGAAACATCGAGCCGTCCTCGATTTCTTTCTGGAATTCAAGGTTCAAGACTCGGCAAGCTTCGTCAGCATCTTCGTCCTGGACACCGATACTGGTACTGTTCTCACTGGAAGCCTGGCTGACCATAAACACGCTGATGCCATTGTCTGCAAGGCAAGTAAAGATGCGGCGGTTTACGCCAATCACACCCACCATCGAGAGACCTGATACCGTGATGAGTGTCGTGCCCTTAATGCTTGAGATACCCTTAATGCTTCTCGAATCGTCCTTAACTTCATCTTTAATGATGGAGCCGGGAGCATCGGGATTGAATGTATTCTTGACAAGAATGGGGATGTGCTTGATGCAGACGGGGTAAATCGTTGGAGGATAGATGACCTTTGCACCAAAGTTGCTCAACTCCATTGCCTCGATATAGCTTAGTTCTGGAATGACGTAAGCCGAACTGATGACGCGTGGGTCGGCAGTCATAAAGCCATCCACATCGGTCCATATCTCCAAGACACTTGCATCCAGAGCCGCAGCAATAATGCTGGCAGTATAGTCGCTACCACCTCGTCCGAGGTTGGTTGTTTCGCCGCTCTCTGCATCAGTACTGATGAAGCCGCCAACCACGCTGATCTGCGGAATCGTTTGCCAAGCTTTGCGAACCAGCTTGTTGCTAAGTTCCCGGACAAGTCGGTTCTTGCCAGCCTTGAATTCTGTCTTGATGAACTCGCGGCTATCGAACCAAACAGCTCCGTCAATCAGGGTTGCAACAATCTGACTGCTAATGCGTTCTCCATAGGAAACGATGGCAGCCAGAGTTTTTGGACTGAGGTCGTGAATGAGATAAACACCTTGATAGATGCTGCGAAGTTCTTCGAGCAATTCTCCGACAACGGAGACAAGTGTGTCGCGACTCTCTCCTGCTGGAATGATTGCATCGATCATTTCTTCGTGTCGCGCCTTTATCTCGTTGAAAGAATCCTGATAGAGCAAATTGCCCTCCACAGCCATTTGGCTCGTCTTGATGAGCTTATCTGTGATGCCACCAAGAGCGCTCACCACAACAATGACAGGCTCTGTTTGCCTTTCAACAATCTTCTTTACACTCAGTATGCTGTCTGCAGAACCGACTGATGTTCCGCCAAATTTCAGTACTTTCATCCTTGCTGTTTAAGTTTTCGCGTGCAAAGGTACAAAAAAGTTTAGAGTTTAGGGTTTAGAGTTTAGAGTTTTTTCGTAACTTTGTGGCAAAATAAAGAGAATGGTACACGAATTGAGTCTGCGCATTCTGCCGCAGCAAGCATATAACGAGCAGAGCATCATCGCTTATCTTCGTCAGGAAAAGGGCATCAATGCCCAAGCTGTTCGAGTGGTGAAGCGAAGCATTGATGCACGCCAGCGAATGATTTTCGTCAACTTGACCGTTAGGGCTTACATTAACGAGGAGCCGCCTTTGCTGGACTTCGAGCCTTACATTTATAAAGATGCGAGCGACAAGCCTGCGGTTATTGTTGTTGGGGCTGGTCCTGGCGGATTGTTTGCTGCGCTTCGTCTCATCGAATTGGGCTTCAAGCCCATCATTGTTGAACGAGGCAAGGATGTTCGCGAAAGGAAGAAGGACATTGCCCGCATCCGTCCTGAACAACGCGTTGACCCAGAAAGCAACTACAGTTTTGGCGAGGGTGGGGCAGGAGCTTATAGCGACGGAAAGCTTTACACCAGAAGCAAGAAACGAGGCAATACAGACCGCATCCTGCAAATCTTCGTTCAGCACGGAGCCAGTCCTGCCATCCTTTCTGATGCCCATCCTCACATTGGCACAGACCGCTTGCCTCGTGTCATCGAGAACATGCGAAAGACCATCCTCGGTTGTGGTGGCGAAGTCCACTTCCAGACAAAGATGACGGAACTTATCATCGAGGAAGGAAAGGTGTGTGGCATCATCGCTGGAGGGCAGGAAATGCGAGCTTCGGCTGTCATTCTCGCAACAGGTCATTCGGCTAGGGATGTTTATCGCCATCTTGCAGAAAGCAACATAGAGATTGAAGCGAAAGGACTCGCGATAGGTGTCCGTCTGGAGCATCCAGCTCACCTCATCGACCAGATACAATATCACTCCAAACAAGGGCGAGGCAAGTGGCTGCCTGCAGCGGAATACAGTCTTGTCACACAAGTTCAGGGTCGAGGGGTATACAGTTTCTGCATGTGTCCTGGCGGCTTTGTTGTGCCTGCTGCAAGCGGTCCTGAGCAAGTTGTCGTGAACGGCATGAGCCCTTCGAATCGAAATGGTCGTTGGAGCAATAGCGGAATGGTTGTGGAGATTAGACCTGAAGACTTTGAACAATTCAAAATTGATAAATCCATCATTCAAAATTCGTCTCTTTCCCTTCTTTATCTCCAAGAAGAACTCGAACGCCAATGTTGGCTGCAGGCAAATCGCTTGCAAACCGCTCCAGCACAGCGGATGACGGACTTCGTGAACGGTCGCCTTTCTGCCGACCTGAACGAATCGTCCTATGCTCCGGGCTTGATCGCGAGTCCTCTGCATTTCTGGTTGCCCGAGTTCATCAGCACCCGTCTTCGCGATGCTTTCAAGCTTTGGGGAAAGCAGAAACACGGCTTCCTGACCAGCGAAGCAACAGTTATAGGTATTGAGACGCGAACAAGCAGTCCTGTCCGCATTCTTCGCGATGGTGAGACCTTGCAGCACATCCGCGTTGAAGGCCTCTTTCCTTGTGGCGAAGGCGCAGGTTATGCAGGCGGTATTGTGAGTGCCGGAGTGGATGGCGAGCGCTGTGCCGAATCAGCCGCAGCATATTTAACCAGATAATAACGTGTCGTGTCTGAAAACTTAGCACGTTAAGTTGCACAACTTAGCACGTTAAGTTGCCCAACTTAACACGTTAAAATTGCAAACTAACTGCGTTAGGTTTTTCTTCTTACTTAATGTCGTCCCAATCGTCAGTACGGAAAGGTCCTACAGGCAGTCCTGATTGTGTCTTGAGATTGCACTCAGGATTGTCTGCCCAACCATAACGGACGGCAACAGGATGTGGCACTTCGGGGCTCTCTACGATAACGGGCCAACCGAACCGCATCATGTTCTCGTCTGGGCTATAATAAGCCTTTGCAACATGCCAAACGTGGTCTGGACCGGCAATCGAGAAGCCCTTTATATCTGAGTTCTCTGCCAGCATATCGCTACCATAAGTGGGCATGAACATGAGCATTGCTTTTCCATCAACAACGTTCATCTGTCGGAATTCAGGAGCGGCACAGAACGCTCGATCACCATAAGTCCTGTTAAGGGCAAGCAAAGCCAAGCGGCGACCTACTTCCTGCTTGTTCTTCGGGTGGATGTCGTTAGCCATACCGATGTCGATGTTCACAGCCATTCCCACACCATCGAGGCGCAAAGCCTTTCGCTGTGCTTCGCGAATGGCAGCCCAACCAGATTGCGGTTGCAAGTCTTTCCTTGCCAAATAATTGGCAATCTGCACGAAGTAGAAGGGGATGGCTTTCGAGTTATATTGATAGAAACGACGAGGTCCTTCCTGTTGTGGCTTGGGGTAGGGAGCAACCTCGGAGTTCTTGTTGAATCGGGCCTGCCAGTCGAGAATCAAAGCTTGGAAAAGGCTCTCATACTGAACGGCTCTGCCCACATTCGAGCAGCCCTGATACCAAAGGAAACCGCGAATGGGCATCGAGAGGAATGGCGCAACCATGCTGTTGTAGAGGCCTGCAGGATACCACGAGCTGTTGGGAGCTGCGGGTTCAGTCTTGTCTGGGGAGCTGGTGATGTCTGCTGCAGAGAGACTCTTCTTACTCTTCCATTCGCCAGCAAGCGATATCTTTGTGTTTCCTGCAGTGAGGTTGAAATCCTTTGCATCCTTCGAGAAACCACCTTCTACGCCAGTATCGTTGATGCGAACGGCGAGAATATTCTTGCCAGCCTTCACCTTATTGCCTGGAACGGTATAGGTGCGGCTTGTCGTCCAGCCTGAGGTCATACCCACGCGCTCACCATTCCAATAAGTGACATCCTCGTCGTCGATGGCACCAAGCTCAAGCTTCAGGTCCTTGCCGGCAAGCGAAGCAGGAATGTCCACTTCCTTTCGCATCCAGACGATTCCGTCGAAGTCTTTCAGTTCATCAATCTTACTCCAAGAAAGCGGTTGTGTTGTTGACTTCCAACCGGAATCATCGAAATCCCTTGCAGCCCAAAGTGCTTTGTCGATTTGGCCTTTCTCGAGGCCTAGGTCGTTTCCATATACTTCCTCCATCCATTCAGCGCGTTCGTCCTGATAGAGTTGATTTATCTTTTCTTCGTCGAAGCCTGTCTGGAAGTATCTTTTTATGTGGTCTTGGAAACCCATTACATTCTGCAATGCTTCGAGACTCGGCCAACTCTCGGCTGGTGTTCCGCCCCAAGAACTGTTCACCACACCGACAGCTATGCCCAGCTTCTCCGATACCTCGCGAGCAAAGAAATAAGCTGCGGCAGAGAACTCCTTCACCATCTCGGGCGAGCAGACTGCCCAGCCTTTTGTGTGGCCAAGAGGAACCTTTGTTTGAGGCGTATGAGCCACAGCTCTCTCAACTTGGAAGAGGCGGACAAGCGGATGATTGGCGTTGGCAACTTCCTGTTCGTAGTTGTTTACCTTGCCCCAGCCTTCGACAGGCATTTCCATGTTCGACTGGCCGCTGCAGAACCACACTTCGCCAGCCATCACATTCTCGAGGACGAGCTTCTTGCCGTCGTCGAAGGTCAAAGTATAAGGGCCACCAGCAGCAGGCACATTGAGGTCAAACTCAAAGGTTCCAGAGTTCTTGTCGGCAACGACTTTCACAGTCTTTTTGTCCCAAGATGGCGTAATCTTCACGGTCGCGCCTTTCTTGGCCGTAGCTTGAAGGTGCACTTTAGTTCGCTGCTGCAGAACCATGTTCGAAGTCATCCATCCTGGCAGCGTTACATCTGCCCAACAAGAGAGAATGAGAAAATTAGTGAATAAGAAAAAAAGAAGCCGTTTCATATTGTTAAGTTTTAGAGTTGTTTCGATTCAACCATTTTCGCAGAGGTTCGTCGTAGAGGAGCAGACAAATTGTTGCTATCAACAGCGAGGCTCCAAGTGTGATGAGGGCAGCGGTCCAAGGCTGCGAATGACCTTCGTAGGCGTAACCGCTCTTTTGTACCCAAGCAATGAAGAGATAGACGAGGGGGAAGTGGATGGCGTAGAGAGGGTAGGAGAGTCGGCCAAGAAACGAGACGACCTTCTGTCTCCAGCCTGATACGATGCCACGAGCACCAAACCAGATAATCGTTGGGAACAGGGAAAGAATGCAAATAAGTTGGTAAATCGTTTCGCCGTCTTTGCTACCGACAAACGGGAGTCCCAGCAGCACAATCAGAGCCAAGCTGCACCAAAGAAACATTGGTCCCTTGATAGGCTTCGGCTGACGTTGGCGGAAGACGCGAGCCATCAGCAGTCCCATCGGGTAGCCATAGAGCATTCTGAGTGCTCCGCCGCAAAAGTTCGTGGGTTCGGATGACCAGCCGTAGGCAATGCCTCCGCCCTCATTCAGTAATCCATAAGCAGCAAGAGAGACAATGCTACAAGCCACCCACACTCGAAGCCATTTGGTGGAAAGCCGATGCAATAGTAGGACATAGAGCAGACTGCCTATGTATTCGAAGAAGAGCGACCAGTGGGGGCCGTTGAGTGGGAAGGCTTCCGTGTTGCCGCGAACTTCAATGCTCGTTGGCGAAGGAATGAGGAACAGCCCGAGCAAAGTGGCATACATAAAAGCCTGCATAGTGACCTCTGTTCCGTCCCATTTCGTAAAGCCCTGAATGGCAAAGCAAATCGCACCAATCACGACGCCCATCACCACCATCGGATGCAGCCGGATGAGCCTGCGTTTGACGAAGCCGCCAAAAGTCATGCTGCCTTCATTGGAGAGCGCCTTGTCGTAGGCATACCCCATCACGAAGCCCGAGAGGATGAAGAAGAAGTCCACACCGAGGAAGCTATGATAGAACTCATTGACTGTCACGGGCCAAACAAAGAAACTCTTTGCGTCGTTGAAAACGTGGTAAAGCAGAACCATTAGCGCAGCCACACCACGCAAGCCATCCAAAATGTCGTACCTCGGTTTGTTCATGCGAAAAGGTGATTTTCTTCTGCAAAGATACACAAAAAAATCAATAATCAAAAACAATAAACACAAAACGAAAAGACAAAAGCAGAGAAATCTTTCGCGTAAACCGGAAAAAACGTGGTTTATATCATATTTATTCTTAACTTTGCAGAAGAAAAGCGAAGAAAAATCAAAATTCAATCGGTAAAATCAAAATTCGTGCCAACAAGACTCCTGACATTCCTAAGACTCCTGACCTTCCTGCTGCTCATCGTGCCGGCATTCAGTCATCTTTGTGGCGCTAAGCGCGTCATAACCGGCGACGAACGGACAGAGCTCTATCTGCCCCTCATCAGCGGGAAACGTGTGGCTCTGTTCAGCAACCAGACAGGACTTGTCGGGCTGGAACAGAAGCATGTATTGGACCTCTTGGTCGAGAATCGGGCAAACGTGGTGGCAGTCTTTTCTCCCGAACACGGTTTTCGCGGAAAAGCCGATGCAGGAGCTCTTGTTGCTGACGAAGTGGACAAGCAGACAGGCATACCCATTCTCTCGCTCTACGGGCAGAACCGCAAGAAGCATCTTGGCGAGGAAGCCATGAGCCGCTTCGACGTGCTGCTTGTTGATATTCAGGACGTCGGATTGCGCTACTATACCTACTACGTCACGATGTGCCACCTCATGGATGCCTGCACGAGGTACGGGCACGAAGTCATCATCCTGGACCGTCCGAACCCCAACGGACACTATGTGGACGGCCCAATCCTCGACATGAAGCTTCGAAGTGGAGTAGGGCATCTGCCCATCCCTGTCGTGCACGGCATGACGCTTGGCGAACTGGCGCAAATGGCAATAGGAGAGCGGTGGCTGAACGAAGGAAATGCGTGCAAGCTGACCGTCATACCTTGTCTGAACTACACCCACAAGACCCACTACGAGCTGCCCGTAGCCCCATCGCCCAACCTGCCCAACATGCAGTCCATCTACCTCTATCCCTCGCTCTGCCCGTTCGAAGGAACAGTGGTCAGCATGGGACGAGGCACGGACAAGCCCTTTCAGCAATACGGGCACCCCTCGATGCAAGCCTGCCACACCTACGCCTTCACTCCCCAAAGCACTCCCGGAGCCTCCAGCCCCATCCTGATGGGACAGACCTGCTACGGCGAAGACCTCTCGGCCATACCCTACAAAAAGATATGGAAACGGCAGATGAGCCTCGCCTATGTCATCGAAGCTTACCGGTGCCTGCAGAAACAGGGCAAAGCCGACGGCTTCTTCACCCCCTTCTTCGACAAGCTGCTGGGGCAGACCTACGTCCGCGAAATGATAGAGCAAGGCTGCAGCGAAGCCCAAATACGAGCCCGTTGGAAGGACGAACTCAAAGCCTTCAAACGCCAAAGAAAGAAATACCTGCTTTATAAATAAAACCCTTACATCTTAATTCTATGAAAAAGTGCATTCTTCTGGTTGTCCTGACCTTCGTATCGCTCAGCCTGCTGGCAAAAGACCGCTCCGACCAGCTGCGCCACAACCTCCTCAACAACCCCAAATACGTCACCATTGTAGCTCATCGAGGCGACTGGCGCAACCATCCCGAGAACTCCATTCCGGCCTTCCAGAGCTGCATAGACCGAGGGATAGACATGATAGAAATAGACGTCCAGCGCACTAAAGACGGCCAGCTCGTACTCATGCACGACAAGACCGTGGACCGCTGTACCAATGGCAAAGGGGCCATAGCCGACCTCACCTTCGACGAGCTGCAGAAGCTCCGCCTTCGCCCTCAACACAGCGCCTCCATAACACGCAACCACATACCCACACTCGAGGAAGTGCTCACTCTCTGCAAAGGGAAAATCCTCATCAATATCGACAAAGGCTACGACTACTTTCAGCAAGTTTACGAGCTGATGGAAAAGACCGGCACAACGAATCAAGTCATCATCAAGTCGAGCCATCCCATCGAAAAAGTGAAGAGCGAAAACGGCTCCGTGCTCGACAAAGTCATCTACATGCCCATCGTGAACCTGAATGCCAAGAATGCCGAGGCGAGCCTTGACGAGTTCATCAGCATCCATCCCGTAGCCATAGAGTGTTGCATAGGGAAATACGACGAAAACGTAGGCCGGCTCCTGCGTAAGATACGCGATGCAGGCATCAGGATATGGCTGAACAGCATATGGGCCAGCCTATGCGACAGCCACGACGACGACAGAGCTGTAGAGTTGGGAGAGCCCGACGAGAGCTGGGGCTGGATGCTGGAGCAAGGCGGAACCATCATCCAGAGCGACCGCCCCTTCGACCTGCTGCAGTACCTCAAAAAGCACCGCCGCCACAAACTGAAATAGATGGAATATAGCAAAGATTTGAAATAGAATAGTATGGAAACAATCATAACTTGGGCAAAGGAGAATTTCGATCTGATTTGTCTTGGGGTTGGTGTTCTTGGTGTCTTGATTGGCATCATTTCACTCATTCAGGCTAAGAAACAAGCTAATTATCCAAAACGTGACAAGGCAAAATAATGAAGATTTTTTGACTTTTTCAAGGCAAAAAATGATGTGATTGAAAGACAGGTAGTTAGCCGTAGTCAAAATAGTCATTAGTCATTAGTCATTTAGGATTTTCTACTCGGTTCAGAGTTCATTAAATAATATATATATTTATATATATTATTTAATGGCGTAGAAAGGCCACCAGAAATTGAAAATGACAAATGACTAATGACTGAAAATGACTGCGCCGCCGCACCTCGAAAAAATTTTGAAAAAAGTTGGCAAAGTATTCGAAAACCGCAATGGCGATGTCGTATATTTGCAATCGAATTAAAGAGTCAAACTCTTTACGGAGAAAACCGGCCATTTTCTCCGCTGAGAGCAAAGCTCTGAGATTCGATTGCGAGAACATGCTGCGCTGAGTGAACAAACTCGACACGTCAAAGTGCGCAATTTGACACGTCGAATCGTAAAACTCGGCAAGCCTCTCCTAAATGAACTGAATTAACTAACCAAAACCATGAAAACGAACACGAATTACTCGGATTGCACGTCGGTTTATTTTATCGTTTTGAACAGCCCTTTCAGCAGTTTGCGGCTCCAGACAAGGGCAAGGGCGAAGAGTAGGCGAGTGCTGAGTATCCAAAGGGCTGAAACGCCTGCTGTGGCGAAAACGAGGGTGTCTTCCAACATAGAGTGATTCATGATGAGGTGGTAGTTCACTTCGTCGGCTTCCTGGCGGGTGATTTTGCCCTCATCCTCGAGCTGAAGCATGACGGCCGAGCCATAACTGATGCCCAAGACGTTACCAACGAGCCACAGATAAGCTGCATTTCGAGGCAAGCCGAAGAAGAGCATCACGGGCTCGAGCGGCGTGGTCAGCTTTTCCATCAAGCCGTAGCGCTCCATCAGTCGCTGTATGAACATCAAGGCATAGATGATGGCAAATATCATTGCACTCAGCTTCACGGAAGACCACAGCCAGCCCTTCAGAACCTCGACGAGCGTGGCTTCGGTGGCGGAAAGGGGTAGGACGGAGAATGGTTCGGAGAGTGAGGGCAGGACGAGGTTGAGGTAAAGGGCTGCCAACAGGGCTCCACAGATGCGAAGAAATCCCATTCTGAATGGTTTGGAGCCGACCTTCTTGTTGACCGTGCATTCCAAGGGCAAGGCGTGACAGATGAGCACCATAATGGCGATGATGGTGGCTTGGCGAAGTGTCAGTTCCATGCTCATCATGACTGCAAGAGCAGCATAGGTTGTGGCTGTTGCTCCGGTCAGGAATGCGATGGACGAAGCTCCAGGCAATCCAATGTGACAGAACAACGGGTTGAGCCACTGAGCACACCAGGCTATCACGCCATAATACTGCGCCAAACAAACAGCAAACGATATGGGAATCATAATCTTCAGCAACCACAAAGTCGTCTTGATGGTTGGCTTCAGACTGTCAATGAATAGGGATTTTACCGTTTTGCTATTAAACATAATTGCCATTAGGATTTTTCGGGCAGTTGTCTATAGATAGAAAGCTTTTGTCAGTTCCTGGTATGTTTGGCTTCTGCTGCCATCGGGGTTTTGGAGGCAAAGCTCTGTCGATGGCACATCAGACATGGTGGATGGAACATTCTTGGAAAATGTCATGAGTGTTCGACGAGGCGGTTTCTTCATTGTGGTGTGAACAAGACAGCGGCGCTCGAGATGCAATCCATTTTGAAGGCAAAGGCTGACAAAATCCGTTACGAGCTGGCTTGGGATGATGACCGAGAACTTACCTTCATCTGCAAGCAAGGATGCAGCCTTTGGAATGAGCCTGTCGAACGGCAGGCTTTTATTGTTGCGAGCCAAAGCGCGTCCTACATCATCAGGCAAGGTGTCCTCGGTGAAGAATGGCGGATTGCAGAGAATGGCATCAAAAGATGTATTTGCGGACGAGAAGTCTGCGTCCCTGAAGTCGCAAAGGATGCATTCGACGCGGCTGCTGAAGGGACTTTCGGCAATGTTCTCCTTGGCTTGCAGAACAGCTTTGGGGTCGATGTCGATGCCCAGCACTTCTGCTTCAGGGTTCCGCTGTGCAGCCATCAAGGCAATGAGCCCTGTTCCTGTGCCGATATCGAGGATTCGTTTGCCCCAGACAGAGCCCCAAGCCCCGAGCAGAACACCATCTGTACCAACTTTCATGGCACAGCGGTCGTGGTGGATGCTGAACTGCTTAAAGCGGAAAACGTCGTTGGACATTTTTTGATGAAAGATTAGCGATTAGAGTTTAGGGTCAGTATTTATTTAGAGCTTAGAGTTCTCCGCATTTATTCATTTCTGCTGCAAATTTACAATATTTAATTGTATGCGCGCAGGATGTTTGGCTTTTTTTTTGTACTTTTGCACCCGCTTTATATAGATTGAGTGTTAAATAGTACATCATAAATTGCAGATTGTACATCATGTATATGTTTGAGAACAATAAGAAAACCTTTTCCTTCGTGGCTGAAGTTTCGGGCGAAACGGACAAGCTGATGCATGCAAGCTATGGTGGCGATATGCCCGTCATCATGCTTCGCGACAACATCTTCTTTCCCGGTACTGTTTCACCAATTACTGTTGGCCGCAAATACAGCATAAAGACTTTGAACAAGCTGGAACGGTCTGACGGTATGGTGGCTCTACTGACACAAAAGAGCCCCGACGTGGATAATCCTCAAATCGGCGACCTCTACCCCATCGGTGTTGCTGCCAAGCTTGTTCATTCGATGAAGATGCCAGATGGCTCCTTCAATGCCCTTTTCCAAGCCTTTAACCGCATCGAGATACAGGACTTGAGACTGGTGAATGGCTGCTTCGAAGGTACTGTCCTGAACAAGACCGATGTGATGCCGGAACGACTCGAACAGGCTGAATACAAGACGATGCTGTCGATGCTGAAGGAACGCACTCAGAAGCTGATGAGCATCCTCGACGACTACCCGGAAGAGCTGATGCAATACATTAGCAACATGGAGCCAACCACCTTCATGCTCAATTCGATATGCAGTTACTTACCACTCACGACAGAGCAGAAGTATCAGCTCCTCTCCTGCCCCACCGAACTTGCGCGTTTGCAGCAAGCCATTCAGTTTGCGAACAACATCACAGAGCTGATGATGCTGAAGCGCAAAATCGAAAACAAGACTCGTAGCGACCTTGACCAGCAACAGCGCGAATACTTCCTTCGCCAGCAAGTGCAGAACATCCAGAGCGAGCTGGGCGACAAGGACGAGTCGAGTGTTAGGCAGGAAGATGTGTCGAACCTCAGAAAGAAAGCCGAGTCGAAGCATTGGAGCAAACACACGGCCGAGGTCTTCGACAAAGAATTGGCAAAGTTGAACCGCATCAACATCCAGTCGCCTGACTATAACGTGCAACTCCAATATCTTCAGACAGTTGTAGGACTGCCTTGGGATGAATGTACCAAAGACAATACGAACATTGTGGCTGCCGAGAAGAAGCTCAATCGCGACCACTATGGCATGGAGAGGGTGAAGGAACGCATTCTGGAACACCTTGCTGTCCTGAAGATGAGAAACGACCGCCAAAGCCCAATCATCTGCCTCTATGGCCCTCCAGGAGTGGGCAAGACGAGTCTTGGCAAGAGCATTGCGGAGGCTTTGGGCAGGAAGTATGTCAGGATGAGCCTTGGTGGTGTTCACGATGAAAGCGAGATTCGCGGTCACAGACGCACTTATATTGGAGCAATGCCTGGTCGCATCATTCAAGGCATGCAAAGGGCTGGCAGCTCAAATCCGGTCTTCATCCTCGACGAGATAGACAAGATTTCGATGGGTTCCATTCATGGTGACCCCTCGTCGGCTTTGCTCGAAGTGCTCGACCCAGAGCAGAATGTGGCTTTCCACGACAACTACATCGACCTGGATTATGACCTCAGCAAAGTCATGTTCATTGCCACAGCCAACGACACCAGCACCATTCCGCGCCCCCTACTCGACCGCATGGAACTCATTGAGGTTAGCGGATATATCACAGAAGAGAAGATTGAGATTGCCAAGCGTCACCTTGTTCCGAAGAACAAAGAGAAGAACGGCCTGAAAGACCATACAGGCCTAAAGGTTGCGAAGCCCGCTTTGGAGTTCATCATCGAACGCTATACCAGAGAAAGTGGTGTGCGTGGCCTCGAAAAGCAAATCGACAAGCTCTTCCGAAGAGTTGCTCTCAGAGTGGCAAAGGGAGAGATGAAGAACGACCACAGCATCTCGAAAGAAGAGACCGAAGAACTGCTTGGCAAACCCATTTTCAGCAGAGATACATATCAAGGCAATGACTATGCTGGTGTTGTGACAGGCTTGGCATGGACGAGTGTGGGCGGTGAAATACTCTTCATAGAAACAAGTCTGAGCAAAGGCAAAGGCAGCAAAATAACCCTTACCGGCAACTTGGGCGACATCATGAAGGAAAGTGCTCTGCTCGCCCTCGAATACATCAAAGCTCATGCAGACAGGCTGAACATCGACAGCCGCATCTTCGAGAACTACAACCTGCACATCCATGTTCCAGAAGGAGCTGTTCCCAAGGATGGACCGAGTGCAGGCATCACGATGGCGACAAGCATTGCCTCTGCCCTCACCCAAAGGAAAGTGCGCTCGAACCTGGCCATGACGGGTGAGATAACCCTTCGCGGCAAAGTGCTTCCCGTAGGTGGTATCCGCGAAAAGATACTCGCAGCAAAGCGAGCCGGCATAAAGGACATCATCCTTTGCAAGGACAACAAGAAGGACATCGACGAGATTCCGGCAGAATACCTGAAAGGTGTGACTTTCCACTATGCCTCAGACATCCAGGATGTGCTCGACTTTGCTTTGCTCAAAGAACAAGTCAAGAACCCGATGATATTTACCTTTGAGGAGGAGAAAGACCGTTCATAAAAACTTAACACGTTATCTTTGCCAACTTAACACGTTATTTTTGCCAACTTAACACGTTATTTTTGCCAGCCAGGCACGTTATGATTTAAGATATGCAATTTGAACTTAAACATACTGACCCGCTCTCGAATGCCAGAGCAGGTCTCATCACGACCGACCACGGACAGATTGAGACGCCCATCTTCATGCCTGTCGGTACGGTTGGCAGCGTGAAAGGTGTTACAGATCGCGACCTCCATAACGAAGTCAAGGCGCAAATCATTCTCGGCAACACCTATCATCTCTACCTTCGTCCAGGCACAGAGATATTGGAGAAAGCAGGAGGTCTGCACAAGTTCAACGGTTGGGACAGACCAATACTGACCGATAGCGGCGGCTTTCAAGTCTTCTCACTCTCTGGCATTCGCAAATTGACAGAAGAGGGTTGCACTTTCCAAAGCCACATTGATGGCAGCAGACACACTTTCACACCCGAAAAGGTGATGGACATAGAGCGCAGCATTGGTGCAGATATCATCATGGCGCTCGACGAGTGTCCTCCTGGAACAAGCGACTACAACTATGCCAAGAAGAGTCTCGGACTGACACATCGTTGGCTGGACCGTTGCATCAAACGCCTCGAAGAGACAGAGCCGCTCTATGGTTACAGCCAAAGCCTCTTCCCTATCGTTCAAGGTTGCACCTTTAAAGACCTCAGGGAACAAAGTGCAGAGTTCGTGGCTTCGAAAGGTGCTGACGGCAATGCAATAGGCGGACTTGCTGTGGGAGAACCGACGGAAGTGATGTACGAGATGATTGAAGTGGTCAATGCCATCCTGCCAAAAGACAAGCCTCGCTACCTGATGGGAGTCGGCACTCCGGCCAACCTGCTCGAAGCCATCGAGCGAGGTGTGGACATGTTCGACTGCGTGATGCCTACCAGAAATGGTCGCAATGCCATGCTCTTCACGAGTCAAGGCATCATGAACATGCGCAACAAGAAATGGGAAGACGACTTCTCGCCCATCGACCCAGCAGGAACGGCTTGGGTGGACACATTCTACAGCAAAGCATACCTGCACCACCTCTTCAAGGCACAGGAACTGCTTGCCCTGCAAATCGGCAGCATCCACAACCTGGCTTTCTACCTTTGGCTCGTAGGAGAAGCACGCAAACACATCCTTGCTGGCGACTTCTCGACTTGGAAACCAGGAATGATTAAACAGGTGACTCAAAGAATTTGAATTTTGAATTTATAATTTTTGAATTTGAGTGAAACGAATCGACCGCTATATCATAGCTAAGTTCCTCGGAACCTACTTCTTCTCCATCGTGCTAATCATCAGCATCGGTGTGGTGTTCGATTTCAACGAGAACATCGACCGCTTCACTGAGTCGCAGGCACCGTGGCGAGCTATCATCGTCGACTACTACCTCAACTTCATTCCCTACTACGCCAACCTTTTCTCGGCACTCTTTGTCTTCATCAGCGTCATCTTCTTCACTTCGAAGTTGGCCGACCATAGCGAAATCATCGCGATGATAAGTGCGGGTATTAGCCGCCGTCGCCTACTCGTTCCATACATGGTGAGCTCGGTCATCATAGCTGCCATGACCTTCTATCTCGGAGCAGAAGTCATCCCTCGCAGCAGTGTAAAACGCCTCGCCTTTGAGAACCAATACAAGAAGCGTGAAAAGAACCCCACATACGCTGAGAAGGTACAGCTGCAAGTCGAACCTGGTGTCATAGCTTATATGGAACACTTTGATGGAAAGAGCAAAACCGGTATCCATTTCTCGCTCGACAAGTTCGAGGACAAGAAGCTCGTTTCTCACCTTTCAGCCAATACAGCTTGCTATGATACATTGAGCGATGTCCGCTACCAATGGCATCTGCGAGATGTAACCATTCGAGAGCTTCGAGGCATGAGAGAGGTGATAACACACTACGACCTCAGAGATTCCGTCATTCGGATGGAACCACGCGACTTCCTCTTCATTCGCAACCAGCAAGAAACGATGACGAATGCCGAGCTGAAAGACTACATCGAGAAGCAACGCAACCGCGGAAGCGGCAACCTCAGCATCTTCGAGGTGGAATACTATAAACGCTTTGCCTCACCCTTTGCTGCATTCATCCTTTCCACGATTGGTATGTCTCTATCGTCACGAAAACGCAAGGGCGGCATGGGTTTGGCGCTCGGAATTGGCATTGCTCTGAGTGCCACATACATCCTTTTGCAGGGCATCTCAGCCACTTTCTCGACCAACGCAGGCATGCATCCCGCTCTTGCAGCTTGGATGCCAAACATCCTTTACTCAATCATCGCAATCTGGCTCTACAAGAGAGCACCGACATAGCAGCAACAAACCTTACCTTAAGTCATTCACGGGAATGTTGTCTTTGTCGTTGTAGTTGAGGTTCTCGCCTGCCATACCCCAGATGAAGGTGTAGTAGTAGGTGGCCGAGGCGCAATGGATGCTCCACTCGGGGCTCATGATGGCTTGTTCGTTCTTCAGCCATACGACTCGTGTTTCCTGTGGCTCGCCCATGATGTGGCTCACTTGCTGACCTTCTGGGAGATTGAAGTAGTAGTAGGCTTCTATTCTGCGTCCGTGAGTATGTGGCGGCATAGTGTTCCAGACGCTTCCCTCTTGCAATTGTGTCAGTCCCATCTGCAACTGGCATGGACCTTCTTCGAGGGCTGTGTTGACGATGAGCTGATTGATGGTACGCAGGTTACTCTCGGCTTTTGTGCCAAGCGGTTTCTCCTTGGTGCCTACGATGACGGCTTTGAGGCTCTGCACTTTTCCGTTCTTACGTCCGTCTAGAGTCACCCATTGCGTTTTGTAGTGCTGGTGTGCTGTGGCGCTATTGAGGTAGAATTTGGCGGGTTTCTTGCTGTCTTTCGAGCGGAATATCACTTCCTTATTGCTGTCGATGTCGTTGCCATTCTTGTCCTTGCCAAGCCATCCGCGCCCCACATAGAGCGCTTCGCTATAGCCCAAGGGGTATTCCTGCCCATCGACTATCACGATGCCGTCGCCACCTGTATTGATGATGCCGAGCTCGCGGTTGCGCATGAAATAATCGGCTCGCAACTGGGGATGTGTCTCGAGTTTCAGGTCTTTCGTGACGGGCATAGCGCCTCCGAAGATAAAGCGGTCGTAGTAAGAATAGGTCAGATTGATTTCGTCCGGAGCCATCACTTTCTCCATCACGAAGCGGCTGCGCAGCGTCTGTGTGTCGTAGTGCTTCGCGTCTTCGGGATGACAAGCTGTCTGGAATGTCATGTGTTGTTGGCCAAAGGCCGTCATCAGGTTGCCCATAAGCATTAGTGTGAGAAATGTTTTTTTCATCGTTTCAAGGGTTTAAGAGTTTTTTTCATCGGCTATGATGCGCTGGCGGTTCCACCACATCATGGCAAGGGTTATGACTGAGAGCAGGCCCATGCCTAACCATTGCAGGTTGTTGACGCATTTGTAGATGATCCATCCGAACAGGCTCGAGGCGAAGTCGAGTGCTCCCGCTTGGAACCCGTCGGGTATCTTGGCGGCATTGTCGCCTGTCTGCTCGAAGACACTGTGGGCTGCCATGGTGAATGCGGGAGCCATATCGGTGACGAACCAGAGTCCGATGGCAAGGGCGATAAGGCCTACAATGAAGGTCTTCACAACGTTGCCCTTAGTGTAAGGCAAGACCATCACAAAGACATAGAACATGCCAGCAAGAGAGGCTAAAGGCAGGAACTCGTTGCCGGGAAGGATGACAGCCAAACCAAGTGTTACAGGTATCAGCAACAGGGAGACAACCAGCGTTGTTGGATGTCCGATGACAAGAGCTGGCGACATTCCGATGAAGACTTTCTTGCCGTTGAACCTGCGTTTCACCACCTCTTGTGTCTTCTCAGAAATGGGCATAAGTCCGTCGATGAAGAGCCGGGTAATGCGCGGAATGAGTTCCATCACAGCTCCCATTGTGACGCCGAGGAACAGTATCTTCTTGATGTTCATTTGAGCCAACACGCCAATCAGTGCTCCTACAATCACGCCCAGAACAAGCGGTTCGCCAAGCACGCCAAACTTCTTCTTCAAGCCTTCTGCATCGATGTCGAGCTTCGAGAACCCGGGTATGAGGTCGAGACCTTTGTTGACGAGTATGGCAAAGGCTGTGAAGCTCTGGCAGAAAGGCTGCGGGATGGATATGCCCTCCATGCCCTCGTAGTAGCTTTGGAACTTGGGAGCAGTCAGGTCGGCCATTACGAGTGTGTTGATGTAGCAAACGATTGCGGCAAAATAGCCCCAAACCAAGCTTTTGTCCATCACGAAATAAGCTACTGCTCCGATAAAGGCGTAGTGCCAATAGTTCCACAGGTCGATGTTGATTGTACGTGTGGTTTTGGTGATGAGCATCAGGAAATTTATGCCCAGACAGATGGGGATGATGAGGGCTCCAACGGCAGTGTTATAAGCCACAGCAGCTGCAGCAGGCCAACCCATGTCGAACACGCCGAGCTGCAGGTCATAGAGGCGGGAAATCTCGCTTAAAGGACCACCGAAGTTGTTTGCAAGCAGGGCGGTTACGATGCCCAGTCCTACGAAGCCCACGCCGACGTAAAGTCCTGATTTCAATGACTTGCCGAATTTCAACCCGATGCAAAGGCCTATGATTGTGAACAGAATCGGCATCATGACCGATGCCCCAAGACTTATGATATAGCTGAATACTTGTTCCATACTACAATTTGGAGTTATTTAGGCTGTTTGCCAATGTAGGCAAGTATGCCGCCATCAACATAGAGGATATGGCCATTCACGCCATCGGAGGCATGGGATGCAAGGAAGACAGCAGGCCCTCCCAACTCTTCCGGGTCGAGCCAGCGTCCGGCTGGTGTCTTGGCACAGATGAAGGAATCGAACGGATGGCGGCTTCCATCGGGCTGAGGCTCGCGAAGTGGAGCTGTCTGAGGCGTGGCAATATAGCCTGGACCAATTCCGTTGCATTGAATGTTGTACTCGCCATACTCGGAACAGATGTTTCGCGTCAGCATCTTCAGTCCTCCTTTTGCCGCAGCATAAGCCGATACGGTCTCTCGTCCCAGTTCCGACATCATCGAACAAACATTGATAATCTTTCCTTCTCTGCGTTCCATCATCTCAGGCAAAACGGCAGACGCGCAGATGTAAGGGCCAACGAGGTCGATGTCGATAACCTGCTGAAACTCGGAACGCTTCATCTCGTGCATTGGAATACGTTTAATGATGCCCGCATTGTTGACCAGAATATCTATGTTGCCCACTTCTGCATGAATTTTCTCGACAAGCGCTTTCACAGCCCCTTCGTCCGTTACATCACAGATGTATCCCTTGACGTTGCTGATGCCAGCCTCTTTGTAAGCCTCGAGTGCTTTCTGCAAGGCTTCTTCGTGGCGAACATTGAAGACGATGGTCTTAGCACCAGCTTCTACAAATGCTTTGGCAATCGCAAAACCGATGCCGTATGCAGCTCCGGTAATCCAGGCATTTTTCCCTTCCAGTGAAAATGGATTTATCATGATTATAGATTTTATTTGTTTAACTTGACACAATTGATACTTTTCTGCTACCAAAATTAATGAATTCTTTAGACATTTGAAAGTTTTTCAAAAAAAAATTCATGTTAAGGGTGTTAGATGTATTATTTGGGTCACAAAAGGAAATAAATCGAAATTAATTTTGAACTATGCTCGCTTATTTGTAACTTTGCAACGCAAAGGGCTTCGAGCCCAGCTATCAATATATGGATTTCTACGATTTAAACCTTAATGATTCAGTCCTCGATGCTCTCGACGACATGAACTTCACAGATACGACTCCCATTCAGGAGCATGCCATCCCTCCTATTCTAGAAGGTCGCGATGTGATGGGTGTTGCCCAGACAGGAACAGGCAAGACGGCAGCCTATCTGCTTCCTGTTCTAAGCCGACTGGCAGATGGAGGTTATCCGAAAGATGCCATCAACTGCGTCATTATGTCCCCTACCCGAGAGCTTGCTCAGCAGATTGACAGTGCTATGCAGGGCTTTGCTTATTACCTCGACGACATTAGCAGCGTGGCTGTTTATGGCGGAAATGATGGTATCCGCTATGAGCAAGAAAAGAGAGCTATGCAGAGTGGTGCCGATGTTGTAATTGCTACGCCCGGACGTCTTATCAGTCACCTCAGCCTCGGCAATATCGACCTTAGCAAGGTGTCGTTCTTTATCCTCGATGAAGCAGATAGAATGCTCGACATGGGCTTCTGCGACGACATCCTTCTCATAGCAAAGGCTTTGCCAAAAGAACACCAGACAATCATGTTCAGCGCTACAATGCCCGGTGATATATTGAGCTTGGCACACAGCATCTTACACAATCCTGTTGAAGTGAAGCTTGCAGTTAGTAAGCCTGCAGACAACATCCGCCAAAGCGCTTATCTTTGCTACGAACCGCAGAAGCTTATGGTCGTCAAGCATATGTTCGAGCAAGAGGCGCCTCATAGGGTTATCATTTTCGTTGGCTCGAAAAAGAAGACTAAGGAATTGGCCATCAGCATCATTCGTGCCGGATACAATGCAAGAGCCATGCACAGCGACTTGACACAAGCCGAACGAGACGATGTGATGTTTGGGTTCCGTAGTGGAAAGATTGACATCCTTGTGGCGACGGACATTGTGGCTCGAGGCATTGATATTGACGACATTGCGATGGTCATCAACTTTGATGTGCCAAGAGACGAAGAAGACTATGTTCATCGTATCGGCAGAACAGCTAGAGCAGGCAAAGGTGGCAAGGCCATTACCTTTGTCAACGACAAAGACATGCTCTTCTTCCGACAGATAGAGCGTTTCCTGGGCAAGGAAATATACAAGGAGAAGATGCCTGAAGAGTTCGGCGAAACACCTGTTTATCACTCAAAGCCGAAGCAAAAGAGGCACTTTAGGCATTATCACAATAAAAAGAAAGGAAAGAATGGCACGAAACCTAACCGGTGAGCAATACGCCGCAAGCAAGTACATAAAGCTTGATGTCACAGAAGCAATGCCGCTGATGGAGTTCTTGATGAAGGAGATGAGCGGCATCAGTCGCAACAAAGTAAAGGACTTGTTGCAAGGGCACGGCATCCAAGTTAACAGGAAGCTCGTGACGCAATACGACTTCATGCTCAGTCCTGGACAAACGGTTCTCGTAAGCCGTCACAAGCGAAGCACTGAGTTGCTGAACAAGTACGTCAAGATAATCTACGAGGACAAAGACCTCATCGTCATCGAGAAGTCGGAAGGCATCCTCAGCATGGCCTCTGCTCCTGGGCAGTATTGCGTGAAGACCATTCTCGACGAGTACTTCAAGAAGCGCCATTTCAAGTGCACAGCTCACGTTGTTCATCGCCTCGATAGGGAAACAAGCGGCCTTATGCTCTACGCTAAGAGCATGGAGATGAGGAAGTTGTTTGAAGAAGACTGGCACAACATCGTATATGACCGCCGATATGTGGCCGTGCTTTGTGGCGAGATGGAACAGGAAGGCGGCACTGTTCACTCTTGGCTCAAGGACAACAAGGCTTACATCACTTATAGCAGCCCAACAGATAACGGCGGCAAGGAAGCGATAACTCACTACAGACGAATTGCTACAAACGGACGTTTCACACTTGCCGAGATGCGACTCGAAACGGGACGCAAGAACCAGATACGTGTTCACATGAAAGACTTGGGCTATCCTGTTGCAGGAGATGAGAAGTACGGAAACGGACTCAATCCGCTTCATCGGCTTGCACTTCATGCTTTTCGTCTCTACTTCTATCATCCAAGGACAGGCGAGCCAATGCAGTTCGAGACGCCCCACCCTACAAGCTTTACGAGACTATTCAATAAACAATAATCTATAAACATATTATGAAGAAGATTAAATCTCTCGCAGCCATCCTGGCTGCAAGTCTTACGCTTGCTTCCTGCGGTCTTGGCACAACAGGAACAGGCACAAACAGAGGTACAACAGCTCAGCAAACCGATGCTCTTGGCAGCATCCTTGGCGGCACAATCGGTCAGACTGGCACAGGCATTCTCGGCACGATTCTTGGCAACATTCTTGGTGGAGTCACAAATCAGCAGTCTCTCGTTGGCAGTTGGACTTATGCTGGTCCTAAGCTTGTCTTCGAGAGCGAGAACATCCTTTCGCAGCTCGGCGGTCAAGTGCTCAGCAATAACATCGAGCAGAAGCTTGGCACATATCTCGAGAAGATGGGCTTCAAGGCAGGCAAGACTGTCCTGACGCTTGGCAACGACGGCAACTGCTCTCTGACGCTTGGCAGCAAGACTTTGACCGGCACTTATGCTTACGACCCAAGCTCGAACAAGATGACGCTGACGGGCATGTTTGTTACAGGACAGCTGCCTTGCACCGTTACTGTCCAGAACGGTCAGCTGCTTATGCTCTTTGATGCCGACAAGCTTCTCAGCATTGCTACAGCAGTAGGCAGCAAGGGTTCAAGCTCTCTCGGCTCTGTTCTCGGCAGCTACTCAGGCTTGAAGCTCGGCTGGGCAATGTCAAGGTAATAATATAAAGAAAAGAAAGAGCCCGTCTGTGCTATGATGCTTAGGCGGGCTTTTTGGGTTATGATTTTAGGGCTTTTGGTAAGTCGTTGAAAATCAATCGACGCGCAAAGAGCCAAAACGCCGCCTGCGGAAATTGCAATCCCCGCATGCGGCGTTGGGCATTTCCGCGTGCGGCGTTTTCAATCTCCGCAAGCGATGTTCGAAAATACGACGTGTTGTGTTGCAATTTTCGACGTGTCGAGTTGTTCGATTCGACGTGCCGAGTTGAGCAATTCGACGTGTCGAGTTGAGCAATTCGACGTGTCGTTATTTTCTACTCAGCTCGAGATGATGGGTGATGCAGTCTGGAAGTTCTTCCTGATAGTGTGTCACGAAGACCAGCGTCTTGTTGGGGCGCTCACAGAATAGCTTGACAATTTGCCTTACAAGCTGCCGATTTTTATCATCGAGGCCGTGAAGAGGCTCGTCGAGAATCAGCAGCTCCGGGTCTTTCACAAAGGCACGCGCCAAGAGACACAGTCTTTGCTCACCGCTGCTAAGCTGCAGGAACGAGCGGTCTGAAACGCCATCTATGCCAAAGACACGCATCCAATCGAGGCACGTCTGCTTCTGCTCTGGTTTGGGTCGCACGTAGAGTCCGACAGAATCGCTTAACCCACTCGCTACCACATCGATAGCCGGAATGTCTTTAAGGTAAGCTCGATGCATCTCGGGACTCACGTAACCGATGTGTTTCTTGATTTGCCAGATGCTCTCGCCTGTGCCTCTCCGATGTCCGAAGAGCTCGATATTGCAGGCATAGGCCTGTGGATTGTCGGCACAGACAAGGCTGAGAAGGGTGCTTTTGCCCGAGCCGTTCGGTCCGCTCAAAGCCCATCGTTCGCCCTCATGAACGGTCCAGTTGAGCGGCTGAAGTATTGTGCGGTTGCCATACCTGATGCTTACGTCCCTGAATCGCAGTATTTCTCCGCCATCCTGGGGATAAAAGTCACTTTCCGAAAGGTCTCGAATCGGTTGGTTTGCAATCCAGTCCTTGATTTCGTCGCTCAGTTTTGGCTGAGGGACGGCTGCATATTGCTCCCGATACTCCGAGAGTGTCATCTTGGGAAGCAAGCGCAAACCCTCTACAGGAAGGACATGCGTGATAAAGTCGGGAATGTCGTCGCGCTTGCTTAAGACAAGGATGACGAGCAGACCGGCCTCTTCCGTCAGTTTTTCCAGCAAGTCTCGGAAATCCTTTCGAGTCTGAGAATCAAGGCCGATGAACGGGTTGTCGAGGATGAGGACCCGAGGGTTTGTGGCAAGCGCTTTCGCCATCTGGAACTTGCGAAGCTCGCCGCTACTCAATGAAATGATGTATTTGTCGGCAAGTTCATCGAGGTGGAACATCTTGGAGAAAGCATTTTCTGGCAGAAGTTGACCGACTGTGGGCGTGTCCTCTGCAATATCGTGCTGGTTCCAGCGTTGCTGATAATAATATGTTCCGTCTTGTTCGCCATAGGAATCACGAAAGGAGATATACTTCAAATTGTCGCTGACGAGAGGCGATTCGCTTGGTGAGAAATCATACTGCACCTCGTTCAGGAGCAAAGGATAGTGTCCCGTCAAGACCTCTACAAGTCGCGATTTACCAGCAGCATTATCGCCGACAATGGCAATCTGCTCGCCTCTTTTTATATGCAGATTAATAGGCTCTGCCATCCGCCAAAGCGGATGACGCGCCACTCCGTTCGTTATCCTAATCATTGACTCTGTCTTTATTCTTCCTCACAAAGTCGGCCCACCCGCGATACTTATGGTCGCTCTCGGGCTTGCCCATTTGCAGGAAATGGCAATAGGCAGCACCAAGGGCGTCGGAGGCATCGAGGAACTTGCCCATCTCCTCTTTCTCGACATGAAGCATACGATGAAGCATATCAGCGACCTGCTCCTTGCTCGCGTTGCCGTTGCCCGTTATCGCCATCTTTATCTTCGATGGAGCATACTCTGTAATAGGCACTTGCCGATGAATGGCAGCAGCAATGGCAACACCTTGAGCACGTCCAAGCTTCAGCATACTCTGGATGTTCTTGCCGAAGAAAGGCGCCTCGATGGCCATACAATCAGGCAAGAAGCCCTCGATGAGGCTGCTAACGCGTTCGTGTATGTGCCCGAGCTTGAGGTAAGGGTCGGCAAACTTGCGCAGGTCGATGACGCCCAAAGCAAGCATCTCTGCCTTCTTTCCGTCAACTCGAAGTACGCCGTAGCCCATGATACTCGTGCCCGGATCTATGCCAAGAATGATTTGCTCCATCTCGTTTCCTTGCCTTTCAATGTGCAAAAGTACGAAATAAATGTCAAAAAAGCATCATTTTCCGTAAAAAATCTCTAATCTCTAATCTCTATTCGCCAATCTTTTTATATCTTTGCAGAGCAAAGTGTGAATTAAACTACAAAATGATGAAAAAGATACTTGTACTTGCTTTGGCTGCATTCTTCGGTATGCAGGCTCACGCACAGACCTTGAAACAGAAAGTTAACGTCAGCGAAGTGAAGGCTGTCGCTACCACGAAAGCAGAGAACTACGCAGAAATAACTTTTGACACCCTTCGTTACGACTTCGGTAAGTTCTCGAAGGACGACCCCGTGGTTCGTTGCCAGTTCCCCTTCACCAATACGGGAACCGCTCCTCTCGTCATCCATCAGGCCTTTGCAAGTTGCGGATGCACCATTCCTGTCTTTACAAGAGAACCCGTCAAGCCGGGTGAGAAAGGCGTAGTCGATGTGACTTACAACGGAGCAGACAAGTTCCCCGGACACTTCCAGAAGACTGTCACCATTCGCTCCAACGCCATAAATGAGGTGGTTCGCCTCACCATTGAAGGCAATATGGAATAATGGAATCCGCACCCATTCACCCCTCCTTAAAAAGGGTCGAAGGAGGTACTTTACCCCTCCTCGGGAGGGAACGGGGGAGGATATTCTTTCTTTTTCTCTTCCTCTTCTTTACCTTATTTATTAACGCGAGAGAAGAGTGGAATCCTTTGGCGCAGGAAGAAGCCGTCGTGACGAGCGGCAGGGCACGCTTCACCATCCTCACGCCAAGACTCATCCGCATTCAGTACAGCACCTCGAGCCTCTTCGAGGACAGAGCCACGTTTGCTGTCGTCAATCGTCGTCTTCCCGTTCCTGCCTTCACATGTACTGAAGAGGACGGCTATCTCATCATTCGCACAGATTACCTGACCCTGCGCTACAAGGTCGGCTCGCGCATCCAAAAGCAACACAAGAACAGCAGCATACTGGGCATCACCTTTGAAATGAACGGACGCCAAATCCTTTGGTATCCGGGCAAAGACGACGCCCTCAATCTGCTTGGTACCCAGCGAACCCTCGACGGCAACATCGGCGACACACATCGCGTTTCACTCGAAAAAGGCTTACTCTCGCGCGACGGTTGGGCCATCCTCGATGAGTCGCCCAGTACGAAGCGTGGCGACGGCAGCCGCTCCTTCCCGTTTTACAAAGAGGTGGACGGCATTCCCTGGGTCGGCACGCCTCTTGATGCCAACGCCATCGACTGGTACTTCTTCGGCTATGGGCACGACTACAAGGACGCCCTGGGCGACTGTCCAGCATACATTGGATGAACACAGGCCCGACATAAGCTCAACATAAGGCCCGATGAAACGAATTGTGTTAATTTAATGTTAAAATTGGCGGTTGTTTGCAAGGGTAAGCCGGAAATTGCGTATTTTTGACAAGCAAAAGCACAATTTCATATAAATACTATGAGCAAAAACATATCCAGACGGAGTTTCATCAAGACAAGCGGGGCAGCCACCCTGGGCATGATGATTGTGCCCGGCACGGTACTCGGCCGGCGCTTTGGCCATACAGCCCCAAGTGACAAACTGAATATCGCCGGTATCGGTATCGGCGGAGTAGGGCGGCGCAACCTCAAGAACATGGCCACGGAGAACATCGTGGCCCTGTGCGATGTGGATTGGAGATATGCCGACAAGACTTTCCGCGACTATCCGAATGCCCGTCGCTTCAAGGACTGGCGCGTGATGTTCGACCAGATGGGCAAGGACATAGATGCCATCCTGGTGGCTACTCCCGACCATACTCATGCCTGCATCTCAGCCCATGCGATGACGCTGGGCAAGCATGTCTATTGCCAGAAGCCGCTCACCCATTCGGTGTATGAGTCGCGTCTGCTGGCCAAACTGGCCAAGAAATACCGCGTAGCTACCCAGATGGGCAACCAGGGCAACTCCTTCGACTGGTGCCGTCGCATAGCGGAATGGATTTGGGCAGGCGAGATTGGCGAGGTGAAAGAGGTTCATTGCTGGACGGACCGTCCCATTTGGCCCCAGGGTCTGAACCTGCCCACCGAGGAGATGCCCGTTCCCGAGACGCTCGACTGGGACCTCTGGCTGGGCCCTGCCCTGAAACGTCCCTACAATTCTGTGTATCTGCCCTGGAACTGGCGCGGATGGTACGACTTCGGAACAGGTGCCCTGGGCGATATGGCCTGCCATATCATGGACCCCATCTGCTGGGCACTCGACCTGGGTTACCCCACCGAAGTGGAGGCAAGCTCTACGCTGAGCAACCTCTATTCGGCGCCCTATGCCGAGATGATTACCTACACCTTCCCGGCTCGTCCGAAGAAGGGTAAGGTGAAGATGCCCGAGGTGAAGGTGACTTGGTACGACGGCGGCCTGATGCCTCCCCGTCCTGCAGAGCTGGAGGACGGCGATATGATGGGCGACGAGAACGGCGGTCTGCTCTTCATCGGCACGAAAGGCAAGATCATGGCCGGCTGCTACGGCATGAATCCCACTCTGCTGCCCAAGAAGAAGATGGAGGGATGGAAAGAGCCTGCGCCCATCCTGCGCCGGGTACCGGGCGGCACGGGCGACATCTGGAGCACCGATGCGCACGAGCAGGATTGGATCCGGGCCTGCAAGGAAAGTCCGGAGAACCGCGTCGAGGCCTCTTCCAACTTCCAGTTCTCAGGTCCCTTCACCGAGATGGTGGACATGGGCGTTATTGCCGTTCGTCTGGCTGGCCTCTACGGTCTGCATCGCAAACTCAAGTGGGACGGCCAGAACATGCGCTTCACCAATATTTCAGAGAACGACAAGATAAAGATTGTGAACTACGATGCATTCAGCGTCATAGACGGCGACCCGCGCTTCGACCGCCGCTTTGCCGACTTCAATGCCCGCGAAATGGCCGAGGAATGGGTTAAGCATACCTATCACAACGGCTACTCGCTGCCCGATATGCCCAAAGACTAATCGCACCCTTGCACCTTGAACTTTGCACCTTGAACCCTTGAACCCTTGAACTTTCCTCTTATGATAAAGAAACTTTTCTTGTTCTGCGGCCTGATGATGGCCCTAAGTACAGGCCTTCAGGCTAAGACGAAGGCCGAGAAGGCTGGTTGGAAGATAGCCGTCCAGTCCTACACCTTCCACCAGTTCAGCCTCCAGGAAGCACTCGACAAGTGCCAGGAGCTGGGCATCAAATACATCGAAGTCTATCCCGGCCATAAGTTGGGCGAGGGATATGGCGACCTCTCCTTCGGTCCCGACCTGGATGCCGCAACGCTGAAACGCATTCGCCAGGATGCCTCGCGCCGCGGAGTGAAGATTGTGGGGTCGGGAGTCTTCGTGTCCGACAACGAGGCGGGCTGGAACAAGTTCTTCCAGATGGCTAAGTCTATGAAGCTGGAGTACGTCACTTGCGAGCCGAACCCCGAGGATTGGGACATTGTGGAAACCCTTTCCCGCAAGTATGGCATCAAGGTTGCCGTTCATAATCATCCCCGTCCCTCCACTTATTGGAACCCCGATGTCCTGATGCAGCTCATCCAGAACCGCGCCCGGGGAATTGGCAGCTGTGCCGATATCGGCCACTGGAACCGTCAGGGGCTGGACGAGATGGAGTGCCTGCGCAGGGTGGGGGACCGCCTGATAACCTTCCACTTCAAGGATATCGCACCGAAGCGCGAGGGCGAGGCCGAGCAGACGGATGTCATCTGGGGCACGGGCTGCCTCAAGCTGAAGCAGATTCTCCAGCACCTCCGCGATATGAAATGGAAGGGTTATCTCGCTGTGGAATACGAGGCCAACTGGCTAAACTCGGTACCAGACATCCGCAAATCCCTCCAGTACTTCGAGTCCCTCTCGGAGGAGGTGCTCAAGTAGAGGCGGGTCTTGCAGAATTTTGAGGCGGGTCTTGCAAGATTTTGAGGCGGGTTTTGCAAAACCTTGAGGCGGGTTAGCGCTTCAGTACTTTGTATGTTCGCTTTCCGTCCTTTACGACGTAAGTGCCCTTGGGCAGAGCGGATAGATCGACTGTAGCAGCGCCTTCGCGGGCAGCATACTTGCGTACGAGTTTGCCCGAGAGGTCGTAGATGGCTACCGTTAGGCAGTCCTTTTCGCGGATGGTGATGGACTCAACCGAAACGGCATCGTCCGAGAAGGTCACTTTCTCTAATGTCTGCATAGCTGGCCGACAGCCTCTCCCGCCAAAGTACATGTTTGGCTACTGGTATAGCAAGTATCAGGCTTATTCGCAATACGACATCCAGCAGTTAATTAGGGACATGGAGAATAATGATGTGCCGCATGATGTACTTATGATTGACTGCGACTGGCATCAGAACTCCTGGACGGGATGGACGTGGAACAAGTCGCTCTTCCCCCAACCCGCCACTCTTCTTAACTGGATGCACACGCACAACACGAAGACGGCCCTCAACCTTCATCCTGCCGACGGCATCGGTTCCAGCGACGAGAACTTCGCCAAGATTCGAAACGAAATGGGGCTCGACGCAAGCGTCACGACCATACCTTGGCAGCTCGAAGACTCCACGTTCTATCGCTCATTCTTCAAGAACCTGATGCGCGTCAGGGAACGGCAGGGCGTCGACTTCTGGTGGCTCGACTGGCAACAAGACCTCACAAGCAGCTACATCGCTGGACTCGGCCAGACATTTTGGCTCAACCACGTCTTCTACAACGACATGCGGCTCAACCGAACAGACCGACGCCCCGTCATCTTCCATCGTTGGGGCGGAATGGGAAGCCACCGCTACCCCATCGGCTTCTCGGGCGACACCTTCGCCACATACGGCACCTTGCAGTTCGAGAGCTACGTCACAGCCACAGCTGCCAACGTCTGCTTCGGCTATTGGGGACACGACGGCGGCGGATATCTGCAGCCCAATAATGTCAGCACCGACCCGGAACTCGTGTTGAGATGGATGCAGTTCTGCGTCTTCCAACCCATCTTCCGCACACATGGCTCCAGCCAAAGCAGTTGCGAACGTCGCATCTGGAAGTTCTCGAACCTCGACCTTCAAAGGGAAGCCTTCAAACTTCGCTACACCCTCGTACCTTATATATACAGTGCAGCTCGGCAAGCCTACGACACAGGCGTTTCTATTTGCCGTCCTCTCTACTACGAATGGCCCGAAGAGAACAAAGCCTATACGGTCGAGGACGAGTACCTCTTTGGCGACGACATCCTCGTTTCGCCCATCTCTACCCCATCATGCAGCGATGGCACAAGCGAGCGCAAGACTTGGCTGCCACAAGGTCTGTGGTTTGATATGTGCCGCAACAGGATATGCCCAGGGGACCAGACTATCACGGACCAATACGGGCTGGACGAGATTCCCTACTTCATCCGCCTGGGCAGCATCATTCCCTGCAATCCTCCTCTTTCGCATCTGAAAGCCGAACCGTCTTCCCTCGTGCTTTGGGTTATCCCTGGTGCCGACGGCGAAGGCACACTTTATGAGGACCAAGGCGACAGTGAAGCCTATAAGGATGGCGAGTTCGCCACAACCCTCTTCACGCAAACGCACTCCGCAGAAGGCACGTTGCTTACCATCAATGCTCGTGAAGGCAGCTACGAGGGGATGCTCCAGGAGCGTGCTTGGCAAGCGGTCTTCTTCTCGATTGAAGAGCCAAGCAATATCTACATCAATGGAGAGGAAACAACCGACTGGACCTACGATGCGCAACTGCGTCGCTTGACCGTCAACGTCTCCTCTCGTCCTTGCTCCAATGCCATTATTATCAACGTCAAGGAGAAGGACACAGGCATCGAGGCAATTCAAAATTCAAAATTCAAAATTCAAAATGATGTCTTTGACCTCAGCGGCATGAATTTGTCAAATCATAAACTGCCCCGAGGTATTTACATTCAAAGCGGTAAGAAAATCCTTAATCCCTACAAGCCATGAAACGCCTCTTGCTTATCCTGTTTCTTCAATGGTCAATGTTCAACGGTCAATGTCTAATGGCTCAAGACCGTTACTGGGCAATCGGGACTGCTGTGCCAGGAGGCATTCAGGAACTGACGCCGTTCCCAAACAAGCAGTTCAAATATACCGGACGTCTCATCGAGGGAGGCACGCTTCGCTTCTGCAATAAGGAAAGTACGTCGGCCAGCCTTGTGCGCTTTCTCAAACCAACATACGAAGATGCCTACGCCGTTACGAATCCTACGCCCTTCACGATTGCCACAGCTCGCGACTCTTTGGCAAGCTTTTGGACTGTGCCTCTGACGGAAGACGTCTATCGCATCACCATCGACCTCAATGCCAAGACCCTGACTGGTGAGCTTTTCCGCCCTTGGAACGAACTTTTCATTGTGGGAGGCGCAACCGAATGTGGATGGGTGACGTACACCTTCCTGCCTTTTACTCGCGACGAAGATGAAGTCTGCACTTGGGACTGGACAGGCGAACTCAAGGAACGCCCAGAGTTTGGCGAACCACGCCGCTTCAAGTTCCTCGGACAGAACGCTTGGGAGCCAAAAGCCTTGCATCCTTTCTCGCAAGACGAAGACATCCTTGGCAGCACCCAATTGCTTACGGGAGGCATCGGCGACAATAAATGGAACGTACGCCAAGAGGGTTACTATCACATCCGTGTCGATGTCTTTCGCGAGACCGTTCAGGCCGAATATCTTGGAGCAGCACCTTCCGCTGGCAGCCCAACTGCCATTGATGAAGTCCCAAATGATAAATCATCAAATGGCGACTGGTTCGACTTAAGCGGTCGCAAAGTCGAGCATCCAGTCAAAGGAATCTACATAAAAGACGGCCGCAAAGTCATTATTAAATAACAATAAGCCCCGCCAACCAGTTCGTTAGCGGGGCTTGTTGAATCTATTTCTTATTCTCTTATTTCCTTAACTCTTAACTCTCACTGCCCCGCCATGATGGTCAGGATGGCTGTCACGTCGGCTATGTCGACCACATCGTCGTCATTAACCTTGTATTGGTCGTCGTTCAGGCCGTTTGCCATAGCACTCAGCACTGCCGTCACATCGGCAATGTCGACAGCTCCATCAAGGTTTGTGTCGCCCTTTTGAGCTGGCAGTTCGAAAACATCACTGAACAGTTCCCAGACATTGGCAAACCTGTAAGCACTCTCGCAGCCACTCGGAACATAGAGGTTTGCTCCCTGATAGTGACTTTCAGTAAAGGTGTCGTACAAGATGGAGGGAGGCGTTCTTGACAGGCAAGTGATGTCGGTCAAAGTGTCGCAGCCATTGAAGCACATCGTGCCGATACTCGTCACATTTTCGGGGATGGTGATGCTCGTCAGCATAGGACAGTCCTTGAAGCTGCGGTTGCCGATTCTCGTTACCGTCGAGGGGATGATTACCCTTGTCAGCTGTGAGCTGCTGAGGAAGGCCACATTGCCTATCTCGGTGACAGTATAGGTGGTGCCTTTGTGCTTGAC
Organism: uncultured Bacteroidales bacterium; assembly: GCA_902778625.1. Classification (GTDB taxonomy): domain Bacteria; phylum Bacteroidota; class Bacteroidia; order Bacteroidales; family Bacteroidaceae; genus Physcousia. Next base: position 223 of record CACYYM010000007.1, on the reverse strand, counting down.
TGTTGAAGGGATGGTGACTTGTCCCCAATAGCTATTGTAGCTGGGGTTGCGGTGGACGACGCTTACTGTGTTGGCACCTGTGATGGCGTAGAAGACTTTGCCCTCCTGGAAGTGGTAGGGCAACTCGACAATGTTGCCGAAGTTCTTCCAGACGTTATGAGCCATGTAGGCAGCTTTGCAGTCCTTCAGCACATAGAGTGTCAGGTCATTTATTTCCGAGCCG
>CACYYM010000006.1 GCA_902778625.1 uncultured Bacteroidales bacterium | reverse complement strand
TTAAGCCCGCCCGCGCCGATGGTACTGCACACCCGTGGGAGAGTAGGTAGCCGCCGTTTTTTCAGAGGAAGCCCTTCAGTCGAAAGATTGAGGGGCTTTTTTGTTTGTGTCTGATTGATTTGATGGGACTAGTTGGTTTAATGGATTGTGAGATGTGATAAAAAGTTGCTCAATAATTTGGATTATATTGGTAGAAATCCGTATCTTTGCAATGCAAGTTTAATGTAAACAACCTAAAGAATATAGTAAAATGAGGAAGATTTTCTATTTTGTACTTGTTACTCTGTGTCTGTGTTCAAGTACGAGGGTTATGGCAGAAGAGTCTGCAATGGCCCCGAGTAAGAGTTATCACCGTTTCTATGCTGGCTATTCTCCGACGATTTTCTACACCGAGCGCGGCGACGAGAATGTCAGCGATATGTTGAATGGTTTCGATGTCGGCTGGATGAGTGGTTTCAATGTGACAAAGTGTCGCTTGCCTTTATATACTGAGGTCGGCGTGAAGGCTAATGTAGGTCTTGGTGATTTCCTCAGCGACAACGACAAGTACCTTGCCATTGAGATTCCCGTGAATGTGGCATATCGTTTCAGCATTCCTAACACGAAGATTCACCTGTCGCCTTATTTGGGTGTCAACTTCAAGGTGAATGCTTTGGGTAAAGATGAGGATGGGTTAGACTATTTCGATATTGATGGCACGAAGCGTTTCCAGTTCGGAATGCAGGTCGGCGGTCATTTCGACTTCAACCATTTCTATTTGGGACTGGGTTTCAGTGCGGACTTCTTGCCCATTTTCGATGGCGGCGACAAGCATCTCTACAGATATGGCGATCGTTTATATAGTAGGGATGTTCACACTTGCGGCTTTTTCGTAAACGCAGGTGTCGTCTTTTAATCCTGGTTCGTTGGCATTTTCTTCAACAGCAGTTTGTGGGAAGCTAACCTTTCCACCTACGGCTTGTTCGTTAATGTAGGTTTCGTCTTTTAGTGCTCTTTAGATATAGGCACGCCTAGTTGTCAAATTAGGCGTGCCTAATTGTTCAATTAGGCGTGGCTAGATTGCAAATTAGGCGTGCTTAGTTTGCAATCACGAAAAAAGGTTCTCGATTGTTTGGCAGAGAAGGGAAATAGTCGTAACTTTGCGCGGAAAAAATCACTGACTCACATGGAAAAGCATTTCAAGAGAACTACCATTACGTCCGCTCTGCCTTATGCGAACGGGCCTGTACATATCGGTCATCTGGCTGGCGTTTACGTGCCGGCCGACATCTATGCGCGCTATCTTCGTTTGAAGGGCCGCGAGTGCCTGTTCATCGGAGGCAGCGACGAGCATGGTGTGCCTGTTACCATCCGAGCTCGCAAGGAGGGCATCACGGTGCAGGAGGTGGTGGACCGCTACCACAACCTCATCAAGGACAGCTTCGAACGCTTCGGCATTTCCTTCGACGTCTATAGCCGCACGACGAGCAAGACGCACCACAAGTTGGCGAGCGACTTCTTCCGCAAGCTCTACGACGAGGGCAAGTTCATCGAGCAGGTGAGCGAGCAGTTCTACGACGAGCAGACCGGCCACTTCCTGACGGACAGGAACATCCGTGGCGAGTGTCCGCGTTGCCATGCCCCCGAGGCATACGGCGACCAGTGCGAGAAATGTGGCGCCACGCTTTCGCCCGAGGAACTCATCAACCCATATAATGCAGAGACCGGCAATCCCCTTGTCAAGAAGCCTACCAAGCATTGGTACTTGCCTCTTGATAAAGACCAGCAGTGGCTCGAGAAGTGGATTCTGGAGGACCATAAGGAGTGGCGCTCCAACGTTTATGGGCAGTGCAAGAGCTGGCTCGACGGCGGACTGCGGCCTCGTGCCGTCACACGCGACCTCGACTGGGGCATTCCCGTGCCCATCGAAGGTGCAGAAGGCAAGGTGCTCTATGTCTGGTTCGATGCCCCCATCGGCTACATCTCCAACACCAAGGAGCTCTGTGACGCCCATCCCGAGCTCGGTTCTTGGGAGAAGTGGTGGAAGGACCCCGAGACTAGATTGGTCCATTTCATCGGCAAAGACAACATTGTCTTCCACTGCATCGTCTTCCCCGCCATGCTGAAGGCACACGGCGACTACATCCTGCCCGACAACGTGCCGAGCAACGAGTTCCTTAACCTCGAGGGCAACAAGATATCGACCTCTAAGAACTATGCCGTTTGGCTCAACGAGTATCTCGATGAGCTGCCAGGCCGTCAGGACGAGCTCCGCTATGTCCTCACCGCCAATGCACCCGAGACGAAGGACAACGACTTCACGTGGGACGACTTCCAGGCACGCTGCAACAACGAGCTGGTGGCTGTCTATGGCAACTTCGTGAACCGCGCTCTGCAGCTCACGCAGAAGTACTACGAAGGCCGCGTGCCCGAGTGCGGAGAGCTTAACGACTATGATAAGGAGACGCTCGCCGAGTTCTGCGACGTCAAGGCACGTTTGGAACAATTGCTCGAGGGCTTCAAGTTCCGCGAGGCTCAGAAGGAAGCGATGAACCTCGCCCGCATTGGCAACAAGTACATCGCTGACTGTGAGCCTTGGAAGGTCGTCAAGACAGACCCCGAGCGCGTCAAGACCATCATCTACCTCAGCCTACAGATAACGGCCAACCTCGCCATCGCTTTCGAGCCCTTCCTGCCCTTCAGCAGCAAGCGCTTGAGGGAGATGATTGCCCTCGACACCTTCTCGTGGGAAGACCTCGGCCGCACCGATATCCTGCCCGCCGGCAAGCAGCTGCCCAAGCCCGAACTGCTCTTCACCAAGATAGAGGACGAAGTTGTGGCTGCGCAAAAGAAAAAGCTCGAGGACACGCTGAAGGCCAACGAAGCAGCAGCCTACAAGGCAGCGCCCGTTAAGCCCACCGTTTCGTTCGAAGACTTCGAGAAACTTGACATTCGCGTCGGTCTCGTTAAGTCGTGCGAGAAAATCAAGAAGAGCAAGAAGCTCCTGAAGTTCATCCTCGACGACGGCAGCGGCACCGACCGCACCATCCTGAGCGGCATAGCTCAGTGGTACGAGCCCGAGCAGTTAGTGGGCAAAAGAGTCCTTTTCATCGCGAATTTTGCGCCTCGCCAGATGATGGGAGAGGAGAGTCAGGGCATGATATTGAGCGCTGTGAACTACAACGGCGACCTCAGCGTCACAACTACTCTCGATGACGTCAAAGGCGGCAGCCAAGTCGGATAAAAGACAACATCCAAATCGTAGAAATAAAACGCCGCGTGCGGGGATCTCAAACGCCGCACGCGGAAATGGCCAACGCCGCACGCGGGGATTGCAATCGCCGCACGCGGCGTTTTTTGTTTCCGTGTGCTCTTATTTTTCTTCTCCCCAGAGTTTGTATGGGTAGCGGCGCATGTGACTGTTGTAGTAACGACGGTCGCCAGTCACTTCTTTTCCGATGAAATGGGGCTTTTTGAACGTTTCGTCTTCGCTGCCGAGTTCAATTTCTGCCATAACCAAGCCTTCGTTGTCGCCCTCGAAGACGTCGACTTCCCAGGTGTGCTTGCCATCTTCTGATGGCACCAGCCAACGTGTCTTCTGTATGATGCCCGGCTCGCAGATGCTCATCAGGGCTTCTGCCTCTGCCAGAGGTATCTCCTTTTCCCACTCGAAGCGTGCGAGACCGGCGTTGTTGCTTGGACCTTTGATGGTGAGGTAGCCCTTGTCGCCACGGATGCGGACGCGAACGGTGCGGCCATTGCCCGAAGCGATGTAGCCCTGAGCGATGTGGGTGGAGCTGACGGCTTGGCTCTTGAAGTCGCCAACGACAAGAAACTTTCTTTCGATTTCGAGGAGGGGCATGGACTTTGTGGGTTTAATGGGGAAAAGTAATAGGGAGCTCAGTCTGCGCCGAATTCCATGAGGTAGGCCTTGATGAAGGCATCGATCTTGCCGTCCATTACGCCGCCGACGTCGCTGGTCTGATAGTTCGTGCGGTGGTCCTTGACGCGGCGGTCGTCGAAGACATAGCTGCGGATCTGGCTGCCCCACTCAATCTTCTTCTTGCCCGCCTCGACCTTCGCCTGCTCGGCCATGCGGTGCTTCAGCTCTTTGTCGTAGAGCATGGAGCGCAGCAGTCGCAGGGCGTTCTCCTTGTTCTTGGGCTGGTCGCGCGTTTCGGTGTTTTCGATGAGGATTTCCTCCTCCTCGCCCGTGTAAGGGTCTTTGTACTGATAACGCAGGCGTACGCCGGACTCCACCTTGTTGACGTTCTGACCGCCAGCACCCGAAGAGCGGAAAGTATCCCACGAGATGCGTGCCTGCTCGATGTTCACTTCGATGGTATCATCCACGAGAGGGGTGACGAAGACAGAGGCAAAGCTCGTCATGCGCTTGCCCTGCGCGTTGTAGGGCGAGACGCGAACCAGGCGATGCACGCCGTTCTCGCTTTTGAGGTAGCCGTAGGCATACTCGCCCTGAATCTCGAGTGTGCAGGACTTGATGCCCGCGTCGTCGCCGTCGAGCAAGTTGCTGACCACGCACTTGTAGCCGTGAGTTTCGGCATAGCGCATGTACATTCGCATCAGCATCTGTGCCCAGTCCTGAGCCTCAGTGCCGCCAGCGCCTGAGTTTATCTTGAGGACAGCATCCATGCTGTCTTCCTCGCGACGCAACATATTCTTGAGTTCGAGTTCTTCTATCGCCGTAATGGCTTTGGCATAGATAGCATCGATCTCGTCCTCAGTGACAAGTTCTTCCTTGTAGAACTCGAAGGCTGTGTCGAGTTCGTCGCATAAAGTCTTAACTTCGGCATAGCCTTTAAGCCATTTCTCGAGGCTTTTGACAAGCTTCATCTGTGCCTCGGCGCGCTTCTGGTCGTCCCAAAAGCCCGGGGCTTGTGTGCGGAGCTGTTCTTCTTCGTACTGTATCTTCTTTCCGTCGATGTCGAGGTAGCGATGGAGTTGTTCGGTGCGTTCCTTGACTTCTTTCAGTTGGTCTTGGGTAATCATTTATGGGGTTAATGGGTATTATGGGGTTAATGGGAAGCCCGATGGAGAAGCGTCGGGCACAATGTCTATTCTTGATACATCTTTGCTATCTGTTCCTTATATAATTCGTTGAGGACAGGTCGCTTCACCTTCAACGTGTTGGTGAGCTCGCCGCGCTCCATGCTGAAGGGTTCGGGCAGGAGAGTGATGCGCTTCACTTGCTCGTAGGAGGCCAGGTCCTGCTGTATGGTCTCGATTCTGTCCATGACAAACTGCACGATTTGCTCGTTGTTGCAGAGCTCTTCCCTCGATGAGAAAGCGATGCCACGCTTCTTCGCCAGTTCTTCAAGCAGTTTGTACTCGGGAATGACGAGTGCTGAGACGAACTTGTGCTGGTCGGCAATGATGACGATCTGGTCGATGTAGCGGTCCACGCAGAACTTCGACTCGAGCATCTGCGGCGCGATGTACTTGCCGTTGCTCGTCTTGAAGAGGTCCTTGATGCGTTCCGTCATGAAGAGTTCACCGTCCTTCATGTAGCCGGCATCACCGGTGTGGAACCAGCCTTCGTCGTCTATCGCCATCGCCGTAATTTCAGCTTTGCGGTAGTAGCCCTTGGTGATGGTTTCGCCCTTAAGCAGAATCTCGTCGTGTTCGCCGAACTTAACTTGCACACCATTCAGCGGACGACCGATTGAGCCAAGCGTGATGGGCTGATTCCAACGGTCGCAAGAGACGGTGGCTGTGCTTTCAGTCAGGCCGTAGCCAGTAATCATTAGGATGCCTGCAGAACGTACAAACTCCTCAATAACCGGCGGAATAGCGGCTCCGGCAGTAGGGAAGAAGTTGCCTCGCTCTAGTCCCAACGTCTTGAGCAACAAGGCAATGACGGTCTTCTCATAGAAAAGGTATTGCATCTTCAAGGCAAGTGGCGGGGTGAGACCCCGCATCTTGTAATCGACGTTGTAGGCTTTGCCGATTCGAAGGGCGTCCTCGAGCATCCGACGTTGTATGGGAGAAGACTCGTTCATCTTCTCTTGCACGCCGCTGTACACCTTTTCCCAGAAGCGAGGCACAGCGCACATGCAGGTCGGATGCACTTCGCGAAGGCTCTGCAGGATGTCTGCAGGACGCTTGTTGACGGCCAACGTGCAGCCCGTCTTCAGGCAAAGATACGACCATCCGCGCTCGAAGACATGGGTGAAAGGCAGGAAGTTCATGATGAGGTCCTTGTCTGTGAGCGGCAAAGCCCCAACGTGGCCTCGGAATGCGGCATTGTACATGCGGTGAGTCAGCATGACACCTTTACTGATGCCTGTCGTGCCGCTTGTATAAAGAATATTCGCGAGGTCGTCCTCCTCCACTTCAGAAGTCAGCTTTTGAATCTCTTCGCTGTGGTCTTTTCCATCGGAGAGAGCCAGGAACTCATCGAAATAAAGGCTCACGTTGTCTTGTGGATCCTTCTGGACAGACGGGTCGAAGATGATGAGCCGTCGCATGTGATGCTCGATTTTAAGTATGCGGTAGGCAGTGTCGTACTGATATTGCTCACCGACGAAGATGTAATGAATCTTGGCATCACTCACCATGTACTTCACTTGCGTCTCAGAAGCCGTTGCATAGAACGGGATAGTGACGGCTCTGATGCCGTAGGCGCCGAAGTCCACGAACATACATTCGGGCATGTTTTGCGAGAAAGTTGCGATGTTTTCCTGTACGCCGACACCCAGTTCGAGCAGCGAAGCCGAGACGCGACTCACGGTCTGGGCAAAGCTTTCCCACGAAATCTCCTTCCACTTCTGCAGTTCGTCGTCGCGATAAAGCATGGCGGCTCGCTTGCCGTAAACGTTAGCCTGACTTTGGATTAGCGAGGGAAGTGGACTGGGATTCTGCATAACTATTTTGTGCTTTGATAGCACAAAGGTACGGAAAATAGTTCATAATTCATAGTTCATAGTTCATTATTTTGTTTTTTTTCGTAACTTTGTCGGCGAAATGGAACGAGAAGTGATGATAGAGAAAGCGGTAGGGTTGCTTTGCAGGCTTATCGAAGTGCCGCGAGTCAGCAGGGAAGAGACGGCTGCAGCCGATATGTTGCAGGCGTATATGCAGGACGAGTTGGGGCTTTCGGCACAGCGTGTGGGCAATAATCTCTGGAGTGTCGCTCCAAACTTTGACGAGAAGAAAGATACCTTGTTGTTGAATGCCCATATCGACACCGTGAAACCTGTAGCCGGTTGGCAGCGGAATCCTTTCAAGGCGACTCGGGAAGGCAGCCGAATCTACGGGCTTGGCTCGAATGATGATGGTGCCAGCCTGGTCAGTTTGCTGCATGTCTTCGCCGAATTGGCAAAGCACTCCCCCAAAGGGGGAGCAGGGAGGGGGCTTTACAACCTTGTTTTCTTGGCAAGTGCGGAAGAAGAAGTGAGCGGGAAAGACGGCATAGAAAGCGTCCTGCCACTGCTTCCGAAGATAGATGTTGCCCTTGTTGGCGAGCCGACAGGTATGCAGCCAGCCATCGCAGAGAAAGGTTTGATGGTGCTCGATGTAACGGCTCACGGTAAGGCAGGACACGCTGCCAGAGACGAAGGCGAGAATGCAATCTACAAGGCTCTCGAGGACATCGAGTGGTTCCGGAATTATAAATGGGAGAAGATCTCGCCTTTGCTTGGACCAGTCAAAATGACGGTCACCATCGTGAATGCTGGGACGCAGCACAATGTCGTGCCTGACGCCTGCACTTTTACTGTCGATGTCCGTTCGAACGAATGCTACACGAACCGCGAATTATTCGATGAAATCGGCAAAAATGTCAAGTCTGAGGTCAAGGCACGCAGTTTCAGGTTGGGCTCTTCGAGCATAGACGTGAACCATCCTCTTGTGCAAAAAGTCATCGGACTTGGTGGCAAACCCTTCGGTTCGCCCACTTTGAGCGACCAGGCCCTCATGCCATTCCCCAGTTTGAAACTCGGTCCAGGCGAGAGCAAACGCAGTCATTCTGCCGATGAATTCGTGGATTTTTGCGAAATTCAACAGGCGATAGAGACCTACCTCAAACTCCTGAAGTGACCCCCTAAAATGGGTCATCTCCAAACTTAGCGTGGTTAAAATGAAAACTTAACGTGTTAAGTTGAACATTTTAACGTGTTAAGTTTGCCATCTTAACGTGCTAAGTTTGTCATCTTAATATGTAATCATCTTCTTTCTTTAAAGAAGCGTTGCATGAGTTCGATGCATTCTTCGGCCATCACGCCACTTGTGACTTGGGTGCGAGGGTGGAGGGCTTTGGGTGCAAAACGTGTGTAGCCGCGCTTTTCATCAGGGGCGCCATATACAATTCTGCTGATTTGTGACCAACCTAAGGCTCCCGCACACATCACGCAAGGCTCTACCGTAACATAAAGTGTGCAGTCGTTCAGGTACTTGCCACCAAGATGTTCTGCTGCGGAAGTGATGGCTTGCATCTCGGCATGCGCGGTAACATCGTGCAGAAGTTCAGTCAGATTGTGACTCTTGGCGATAATTCTGTCCTGACAAACCACGACAGCCCCGATGGGAACTTCGCCCTTCTTGTACGCTTCGTTTGCTTCCGCCAGAGCCTGCTTCATGTAGATTTTATCGTCTTCCACCGTCTTTTCTTTCCTTTTTGCACGCAAAGTTACGAAAAAAAGCTTAACTTTGCGAAGAAAATGACACGTAATTTGCTATGAACAACAAGGAATACCTCGTTATCAGCCGCAGTAATGGAACCACGAAGACCGGCTCGCCCTGGGCTTCGCTTAAGGTGGCGAACCTTATCGAAACTATAAATGTGGCTGTTTGGGACATGGCTCCGACGGCTGAACCACAGGTCGGACAGCTTGTCGTCTTTTATAATCTGAAGGACAACGACGGCAAGAAGTCGTGCGACTTCCGCGACATGAAATGCTGCGGAGAGCCGTTGTTCGATCACGAGCTCTACAACCTCTTGCCCCGTCCGATACGTCGCGACATTTGGGACGACACGATAAAGAAGCTCCTCAGTTATTGCTCGGACAAGCCTTTGATGGCTATCATCGAGGAGTTTGCCAGCCGTTTCTACGAGCCTTTCAGTCAGTACCCAGCCGCCACCTCAATGCATCATGCCTTCCCTGGCGGTTTGCTCAACCACACACATCAGATGCTTCGGATGCTTGAGGGACTATATCCTTGCCTGCCTTACGAGGTGAAAGTGGAACATTGCATCCTCGCGATACTCTTCCACGACTGTGGCAAGATGAACGAGTACAGCAAAACTGGCGAGAGTCAGGCAGACATGTACCTGCTCGGCCACATATATATCGGTGCACATTGGCTGCATAATATCCTCAAAGATAAGGGAATAGGCGAAGATGAGACGAAACGGATCGTACATTGTGTCCTGGCTCATCATGGCACAAGAGAGTTCGGAAGCCCCGTCGTGCCGTGTACGCAGGAGGCGATTGTCGTGAATCACATCGACAACCTTAGTGCCAAGACCGACATGTGGGAAGGTGCTGGCGACATGGAATACATGAATGCTTTGGGGACAAAAAAGGTCAAGCCGCTTTAGTTCATAGTTGACTTACGTCGAGCTAAAGCTTCAAAATTCATAATTCATAGTTGTTGTGGAATACAAAGAGGCAGAATTATCGCGATTGCAGGAAGCGCTTTATGCCACTCTAAGCGAGGTGGACCGCATCTGCAGGAAGCATGGCATCCGTTACTTCGTGACGGGTGGAACGGCTGTTGGAGCGTACTTCTGGCAAAAGATTCTGCCTTGGGACGATGATGTGGATGTGGGAATGATGCGACCAGACTATGAGCGTTTTGCCGAGATTGCACAAGAGGAGCTTGGCGACCGCTACTTCCTGCAAACTCCTGACACCGAGCCGCACACGCCCTTCTATTTCATGAAGGTCCGTATGAACGGAAGTCGCTTCTCGGAAGCCACGTTCAAGCACATCAAGATGCATCAAGGCATCTATGTCGATATCTTTCCCTTCGACAAGATACCCAAGCAGGCTTGGCTCGAGAGACTTCAGCACAACATGCTCTTCTTCCTGAACGGCCTCTTCATAGCCAAAGAGATATGGCAGTGGAAGCATTGCGGCAAGTGCGATGTCCCAACGCCTCGCAAGAGAGGATGGCTGCCGTGCCTGTTCACAAGACTACTGGTGACCTTGCTTAGCAAGCGCTTTATATATATAATAATGTATAAGGTGCAGACGATGTTCAACAGAAAGAATCTGAGCGAAGTCAAGAACATCATCACCAAGAGCGAACGTCTGCCCATCGAAGACGTCAGGCAAGCCCAGACAGTGCAGCTCGGTTCTCTGCAGGTCAAGGCACCCAAGGACCTCCTTCTCTACTTGAACAATCACTACGGACAGGTCAGGAAGGACGTTCCAGACGAGATGAAAGTCAGTCATCGCCCCGAAGACCTTTATATCCCTGAACCATGAAAACAAGAAACCACGCCTTTGACATCCTATGCGGCATCTGCATCATCCGCATGGTGACACTGCACATCATGGCCTTCTGCGGACAAGACAAGCAGGACTGGTGGCTCGAGATAATGCGCTGGAGCTTCTTTTTCATGAGCTTCTTTTTCTTCAAAGCAGGCTACTTTAATAAGGGGACGTCGGCCGGCACGGACTTAGAATACCTTCGAGACCGCTCGAAACGTCTGCTCGTGCCATACCTCTCGGCAGGCATCATCGGCGCAGTCGTTTACTTCTGCTTCTACTTCCCTTTGGTCGACAGATACAATAAGTTTGTCGAACCCCTTGAATGGAACCACATTTGGATGAAGAGTGGCTTCTACGGCAATTCGCCCATCTGGTTCCTCTTTTCGTTTTTCACCGTCTATATGATGGTGCGGTACATCGACAAAGTGAAGTATTTGTGTTGGCTCACGATTGCTTTCCCCGCACTCAGTTATTGGGCATACAAGACGGGCAATAATGTGCCGATGAGTCTCGGCAACGTCTTCATCGCCTGCTACTTCTTCTATCTCGGACGGCTTTGGCGTTGGGTAATTCAGAGGTTCACGAATCAGCAAGTGATGGCTGCCTCGTGGGTGATGGTGGCGGCATTCGTCGTGTTAGGAATCGTGACGCCTGGCACGTACAACATGAGCCAGAATCTCTTTACGGGTAATGCTTTGATGGCAGTCGTGAACGCGACTTTAATCCTCTGCGGTCTCGCAGGAGTCTTGCTGACTTTACAAGTGCCGAGAATCCCGTTGTTGTGTTTCATCGGCGAACACAGCATGGTCTTCTTCATCTCGCATTACCCGATGTTGTACTTCTACAAGTTTACGCACCTATCCTTTGGCAGGAGCATTTATGGCAAGGTTGACGACGTCCTTATTCTCGTGCCTGTTGTCTTCTGCATTTGTGCCTGGTTGGTGCCGTACATCGAACGCGTCCCGTGGCTTAGCGGCCGCTGGCAAGAAAGGCCGAAGCTGCCTGTAGTTCCAGCAGCCGAGACACGCCAAGACTGATGGATTTTAAGCCGAAGTCTTCCGGCTTGACTTTTTCCCAAGGCAGCCACAACACTTCTGCGGCATCGTCCATCGCCGTCGCTCCTGCTGTCTCCTCTACTTTGCAGAGGAAAAACATATCGAGAGTCGGGATGTCAAGACCGCTGTAGCGATACATATTGGGCAGCGAGAAAAGGTATCTTGTATCGACGACAGTGAGCCCGGTTTCTTCTAAGACTTCTCTCTTGACGCCTTCTTCGCCAGTTTCATAGCAGTCGCAGAAGCCTCCGGGAAGGTCGAGAGTGCCCTTAGCAGGCTCTTTACTTCGACGGACTGTCAGCAGGCGATCCTGGTCGTCAATAATGATGGCGACCGTCGCTGCACTTGGATTCATATAATATACGAAGTCGCAAGCCTCGCAACGTTTGCTCTTCTCTGTATCCTCCACGAAAGCCTTTGCTCCACACTTCGGGCAATGGCTAAAGAGGCGCAACAAGTGGGTTCCTTCCTTGTTCATAGGTGTCTTTTGATAAATACTGTTTGCAAAAGTAGCGAAAAGAAGGATATAATGCAAGTTTTCGTTGCTCGTTAAGCGGGAAATGCTTAACTTTGTACTTGGAAAACTAATTGTGTGAACTATGATGACGAATTTCATTGACTGGTTTCAGGCGTTGCCTCCTTACATGCGCGCCTATTGGACGATAGCCATCGCTACATCCATCATCTTTCTTATCCAAATGACTCTGACACTCATTGGCTTGGGCGATACCGACGCGGGCGGTGACGTGGGCGACTTCGATGCAGGAAGTGCCGAACTTGGTGACGGCAACGGAGACACGATGGACACAGGCGGAGCCATACAACTCTTTACGATTCGCAACACGGTAAACTTCCTGTTGGGCGTAGGCTGGGGTGGCGTTTGCCTGAGCAGCGTGATAGAGAACCGCTTCCTTCTCGCCTTGGCAGCCATCCTTTGCGGATGCATCATGGTGTGCGCATTCATAATAATGTATAGGCAACTGATGAAGCTCGAAGGTAACGGCAGTTATCGCATCGAAGAGAGCGTGGGACAAGTGTGTGAGGTTTATCTGAGAATCCCCGGCCAGCGCAGTGGCAGCGGCAAAGTTCAGATAAGCTTCCACGGCTCGGTACAGGAGCTGCCGGCTCAGACGGAAGGTGATGCTATCCCAAGCGGCACGAAAGTTCGTGTCGAGAAAGTCATCGACAAAGCTGTCTTGATTGTTGCTCCTCTCTAACTTCTCATTTTGACTTTTGATTTTTGATTTTTGAATTAAACAACAAATAATAGTTATGGAACCTTTTTATCTTCTTGTGATTGGAGTCGTTGTACTCGTTTTCCTCTTTATGGCAATCGTAAACCGCTATCGTCGCTGCCCAAGTGACAAGATCCTGGTTATTTATGGTAACCGCGGCAATAGCAAGAGCGCCAAGTGCGTCCATGGTGGCGGCGCTTTCGTATGGCCAATCATCGAGGACTATGCTTACCTTTCCCTGACGCCCATCGGCATTGATGCGAACCTGACGAACGCCCTGTCGAGGCAGAACATTCGCGTTGACGTGCCTTGCCGCTTCACTGTCGGCATCAGTACAGAGCCCGAAAGCATGCTGGCAGCTGCAGAGCGTTTGCTCGGACAGACGCCTCAGCAGATACAGGAGCTTGCACGAGACATCCTCTTCGGACAGCTGCGTCTCGTCATTGCCACCATGAGCATCGAGGAGTTGAACAGTGACCGCGACAAGTTCCTCGAGGCAATCACGGCGAACGTTGAGGTCGAGCTGAAGAAGATTGGCTTACGTCTCATCAACGTTAACGTGACCGACATCAAGGACGAGAGCGGCTACATCGAAGCTCTCGGACAAGAAGCAGCTGCGAAGGCCATCAATGAAGCGAAAGTTCGTGTTGCTGAGCAGGAGCGAAACGGTGAGATAGGCAAGGCTGAAGCCGTTCGAGAGACGCGTATCCGAACAGCCGAGGCGAACGCCGAAGCCGTGAAGGGTGAGAACGAAGCCAAGATAGCCATTGCCAACTCTGATGCAGTTCGTCGTGAACGCGAAGCCGAGGCTCAGCGAAAGGCTGTGGCTGCCGAGAAGGTGGCAAGTGCTCAGGCGCTCGAAGAAGCATATGCTGCCGAGCAGAAAGCCGAGAATGCGCGTGCCGACAAGGAACGTGCGAGCCAGCAGGCCAACGTCATTGTGGCACAGGAGATTGAGAAGAAGCGACTCGTCATCGCTGCTGAGGCTGAGGCTGAGCAGAAGAGGGTCAATGCCAAGGGTGAGGCCGATGCCATCTTCGCTAAGATGGAGGCTGAGGCAAAGGGCCTCTTCCAAATTCTGACAAAGCAGGCAGAGGGCTATGACAAGATGATTCAGGCCGCCGGCGGCGACGCAACGAAGGCGTACACACTGCTTTTGCTGGAGAAACTTCCCGACCTTGTGAAGACACAAGTCGAGGCCATCAAGGGCATCAACATCGACAAGGTGACGGTTTGGGACAACGGCGGAGGCGGCGAAGGCAAGACAAGCACGGCCAACTTCCTCGCCGGACTGATGAAGAGCGTGCCTCCCCTCAGCGAACTTTTTGACCAGGCAGGCATGGCTCTCCCTGAATATCTTGCCAAGAAAAAGGAAGAAAAACCCGATGAAATGGGCGAAAAAGAAGCCGAAGAATAAGCTCCGAAAAGCCCTTTTTCTAAGGCGTTGATTTTCAACGCGGCAGGAAACGTTAAAATCCCCGCGTGCGGCGATGCCCATCCCCGCACGCGGGGATTGCCATTTCCGCGTGCGGCGTTTGCAATCTCCGCGTGCGGCGTTGACGGAAATTACCACACACCTCATCTTTTTTAGGTATTTTTGTCAGAACTTCCCCGTTGTCCTTTGTGTCTTGCTCCTTTTTTTGTATCTTTGCAGTGCAAAAGGTTCAAAGTCGTACAGAATGACGCTAAGGGAACTCAATAGAGGTCAGTCAGCCACCATCCTCAAGGTGGGCGGCGAGGGAGCGCTTCGGCAGCACTTCCTCGACATGGGCATGATACCCGGTGCACAAGTGACGTTGCAGAAGTTTGCGCCGCTTGGTGACCCGATGGAGCTGCGTGTGCATGGCTATGAACTGACCTTGCGTCTCGCAGATGCCGAGCAGATAGAGGTCACGCTCGATGACGAACAATCAGACCTATCAGCCTTCGAGGATGACCAGACCGTTGAGATCTGCCACGAACTGGAGCATCCAGGCTTCGGCGAGGAAGGCCGCTACCACGATGAGGACGCATTTCATCCCATTTCATCGGCAAAAAAGGGTCCGCTCACCTTTGCGCTCGTCGGCAATCAGAACTGCGGAAAGACGACCTTATTTAATCAGCTGACGGGCAGCAAACAGCACGTCGGCAACTTCCCAGGCGTCACAATCGACCGCAAGGACGGCATCATCAAGGGCCATCCGGAAGCCACCGTCACCGACCTCCCCGGCATCTACAGCCTCAGTCCATATACAAGCGAAGAAGTCATCAGCCGCCGCTTTATCCTGGAGAGCAATCCGAGCGGCATCATCAACATCGTCGATGCCACCAACATCGAGCGCAACCTCTACCTTACCATGCAGCTGATGGAGCTCGGCATCCCTATGGTGCTGGCTCTCAATATGATGGATGAGGTGAAAGGCAACGGCGGGACTATCCGCATTAACCGTATGGAGCGGCTGCTCGGCATTCCCGTCATCCCCATCAGCGCCATGAAGAACGAGGGCGTGGACGAGGTGGTGAGCCACGCCATACACGTGGCGCGCTACAACGAAGGGCCGGCGCGTCAGGACTTCTGCAGTCCAACGGAGCACGGCGGAGCTGTCCATCGCTGTCTGCATGCCATCATGCACTTCATCGAGGACCATGCCGAGGCTGCCCACGTCCCTGTCCGCTTTGCAGCAAGCAAGCTGATAGAAGGCGACAAACTCGTGGCGGAGGCACTCAACCTGACACAAAACGAACAGGAAACCATTGAGCATATCATCCGCCAGATGGAGGAGGAGCGAGGCCTCGACCGCTGTGCAGCACTCGCTGACATGCGGTTCCACTTCATCCTGCAGGTCAGCCAGTCCTGCGTCGTGCATCCCGAGGAGAGCAGCGAGCACAAGCGTAGCATCCGCATCGACAAGGTACTGACCGGCCGCTACACGGCCATCCCCGCCTTCCTGCTCATTATGGCTGCGGTCTTCTACCTGACGTTCAACACGATAGGCGCTTGGCTGCAAGACCTCTTTCAGGTGGGAATCGACCGCTTCACGGTCTTCTCCGACGAACTCCTGACGCAGTGGGACATCGCCCCGCCCATCCATTCGCTCATCATCGACGGCATCTATTCCGGCGTCGGCACGGTGCTCGTCTTCCTCCCGCTCATCGTCATCCTCTTCTTCTTCCTCAGCATGCTCGAGGACACGGGCTACATGGCACGCATCGCCTTCGTGATGGACCGCCTGCTCAGGGGACTGGGTCTGTCCGGCCGCAGCATCGTGCCTCTGCTGATTGGCTTCGGATGCTCCGTGCCCGGCATTATGGCCAGCCGCACGCTCCCCAGCGAACGTGACCGCCGGCTCACCATCTTGCTCACGCCCTTCATGTCCTGCACCGCCAAGATACCTATCTATGCCTTCTTCGCCGCGGCCTTCTTTCCGAGGCATGCGGCATGGGTAATGATGTCGCTCTACGTGATTGGTATTGTGACGGGAATCGTTGTGGCACTCATCTTGAAGCGGACTTTGTTCCGAGGAGAGGCTGTGCCTTTCGTCATGGAACTGCCCAATTACCGTATGCCGGTAGCGATGAATGTGTGGCATCTGCTGTGGGACAAGGCGAAGGACTTCCTCAATCGCGCCTTCACGGTCATTTTCCTTGCCAGCATCGTCATTTGGCTTCTGCAGACGTTCGACTTCCACTTGCAAATGGTGGCCGCAGAAGAGGCCTCACGAAGCATGTTGGCTCGCATCTCGAGCCTTGCCGCTCCCATCTTCGAGCCGCTCGGTTGCGGCGATTGGCGCGTGGTGACCTCGCTCGTCAGCGGTCTCTTGGCGAAGGAGGTAGTGGTAAGCACGCTTAGCACGCTCTTTGCCGGCGTTGCCATTACTGAAGTCTTCACGCCCGGCGTCGCCTTTACCCTGCTCGTCTTCTGCCTGCTCTATACGCCTTGCATGGCAACGATGGCAACCGTCCGTCGCGAACTCGGCACCCGCTGGATGCTGTTCATCATGGTCGGACAGTGTTGCATCGCCTGGATCGTAGCATTCCTCGTACACCTTATAATATCTTTTATTTGACTATGAACACACAGAGCGTCATCCTTCTTTGCGTTGTGATAGCCGTTGCTGGCTATGCCCTTTATCGTTATTTGCATTCCGACAACAAGTGCAGCTGTTGCGATGGCTGCAACAAAGACTGTTGTGCAAAGCTTCTCCTGCTGTTCCTGCTCTTGCCGCTTAGTTCGCTGGCTTCGGCATCTCCCAACGTCGACGCCACGACGGAAGCCACAGAACTTCAGGGCAAGAAACGTGCCGAAAAGCAGTTCCTGGCGCTCAGTACCGACAGCACTCGCGACGTTTACCGCATCCCCGCTATTGCCAAGAACCGTAAGGGCGAACTGGTGGCGATATATGACTACCGCGTTTGCGGTACAGACATTGGCTTCGGCGAGGTCGATCAAGTGATGCGTATCTCGAAGAACAACGGCAAACGCTGGTCGCCCGAAGTCAAAATTGCCGATGGAATGGGCGGAAATGACAACATTTTCGGCGTTGGCTTCGGCGACCCGGCACTCTGCTTGGACCGCGAAAGCGGCAGGGGTGTGCTCATTACCGTCAGCGGAAAGTGCATCTATGGCTATGCCAAAGCAGACTATCGTCCCTTCATTGCAAGGCAGATTACCACCGACGGCGGGCATACTTGGAGCACGCCGGAAGACATCACTTTGCAGTTCTGGGGAAAGGAAGACGCGATATTCCAAAAAGGAAAAACAGACGATGGAATGGGCATTTTTGCTTGGGCAGGCTTCTTTGGCAGCGGCAAGATATTGCAAAGCCGACTCACGAAAGTGGGAAAGTTCTATCGCCTCTATGCCGCCCTCTTGGTGCGAGGCACAGGACTGAAGGGTGCATACGTTGTTTATAGCGACGACATGGGTATGACATGGCAAATTTTAGGTGATGCTTCGTTTCAAGCGGCTCCCGACAGCGACGAACCCAAGGTGGAGGAACTGCCCAACGGACAAATCGTCTTGAGCGGCAGGAAGTGGTACGGCCGCACGTTCAACATCTGGACATTCGCCGAGGGCAGCGTTACCTCAGGCTCTTGGGACACGCCCGTCAACAGCCACGATGTGCCGACAGGCATCAAGGTTGGAGCCAATAGCTGCAACGGCGAGATTCTCATTGTAAAAGGCAGGCTCGCTTCGAACGGTAAGCGATGCTATGTTGCTCTGCAAAGCCTGCCGAAAGCCGACACACGCGCCGATGTCAGCATCTACTACAAAGTCCTCGACGAGCGCCCTCATTACTCGACTCTCGCGTTTGCCGAGGGCTGGAAGTTGGGCTTGCAAGTCACCGACAAACGTTCTGCCTATTCAACCATGTGCCTGCAGAAGGACGGCCGCATCGCCTTCTTCTACGAAGAGGAACCCTACATCTTCAACATGGTTTACGTTCCTCTCACTCTTAGCCAGGCAACGAACGGCGAGGTGAAGTAGTGTGCAGAGTCGGAGACTTTGTCATCGAGAAACAAAGCCGCTTTGATTTTTTTAAGACAAAGCGGCTTCTCTTTTTGTTGTTTGTGTCATTCAGCGTTGAGTATTCCACCTCACAGGATGGAAAGAGGATGGAAGAAAGCTGTGAAACGCTTTGATAATCACAGCGTAATAGGCGGAATAGCGATTTCCATCCCTTTCTCTTGTGGAGGCCAAAGAATTGCCGTACCTTTGCAGCGACAAAACAAAAAACGACATGAAAAGGAAGACAATTGGAATCATCGTTGCTGTGCTGTTGCTGGCCTTGGCGGGCGGCATCGGATGGAGCTTGCGAGACTTGCCGCAGAAGCGCTTGCTCTGTGCGGCTGAAGACATGGTGTTCACGGATGCGGACAGCACGGAACGACTGCTGGAGCAGGTCGATACGATGCGGCTGACGGAAAGTTCGCGGATGCTGTATGACCTGTTGGGTGCTATGGTTTTTGAAGAACAATGGTATCTGGACACCGCCGACACCGCCTCTTGCCTTTTATCAGATGCAGAGAAATGGCGCTTTATGCGCGAAAAGGCCAGCCAGAAAGCAGACGAGGAAACCTTTCCCGATGACAGCACCCTCATGCGCGTGTATCGTTATTATGAACACGAGAGTCTTGGTGGCACAAGCGATGATAAGGATGCCTTGCGCCGCTTCGGACGCATCTGCTTCGTGTTGAGTCGCTACCAACGTGACAAACTTCAGCTTACGCAAAGTGCCCGACTCTCCTATCTGGCCATCCATTGTGCCGAAGCCACGGCAGACCATGCTCTTGCCTACCGTGCCTATAGCAAGTTTGTCAATCATTTGTATCTTTCTCATGCCAACGCTATCCAATCCGTGTTGAGTCTGCACCATGCATTGGAGCACTATCGCCTGTCGCCCAACCAGCCGCGCTGGCTGCTGACGATGCTCAATGACTATGGCTTCTCTGTACTCCATTATTCTCCTTTCGACCTTCATCATTTTGCTTCTCTGGAACGCATCACTGCCATTGCGGCCAAACATCGCGAAGAACCGTCATCGCCACTTGTCAATGACTCCATCTATCAGGGTCTGGATTCCCTTTGGGCATTGCCTCCTGCCGACTTCTCATATACGATGTTCCTGCGCATAGACAAAAACCATTTAGTCGGGGAAATCGAAATATATGTCGGCCTTTATGAAGAAATGCAGCAGGAGCACAAAAATGACACTGCGAAACATTGGCGTCCTTCGTATGAAAGCGAGAAGGAACTAGTAGAGCAAGACTTCGCCGTCAACCGCGACACATACCTTGCGCCAGGCTATGTGAAGAAGTCGGCCATGCTGCAGCGAAGGCTGATGACGGCTGTCATCGTCATGCTGGTGCTGGCTGTGCTCGTCCTCATCCTCCTCTTTTGGAACTGGCGCAATAGGGTTGGGCAACGTCACGAACAAGAGCGCGAGAGCCACCGGCGCGAGGCGGAGCAGCTGGCTGAACGTCTGCGCCAGAAGGATGCCGTGATTGCCATGCTGCGCTGTCACATCATGGACAAGAGCGAGATACTCGACATGCTGGAGCCTACGGCAGGCAAGCGCACCATCATCAATGCGCGCAACTGGCGCGAGATAGAGATGACGTTGGACATGATGGACGGAGGGTTCGTCAGCCGCCTGCGAGCGCAGTTCCCGCAGTTCAGCGAGGATGACATCCGGCTTTGCATGCTCACACGGCTGCGGTTATCAAACACAGCCCTTTCTGCCATCTACGTCATCTCCGTCTCTGCCGTGCAGCATCGCAAACAGAAACTGAAGAAGGAAGGTTTCGGGGTGACTGACCCGAGCATGACTCTCGATCAGTTGATAGCTAACTACTAAACAATAATCTTATGAAAAAGAACTGTTTTCGATGCGGAAGCCTCCGCATCCTGCTACTGCTGTGCCTTATTGTAAGCACGCAAACAGAGGCTATGGCGGACATCGTCAAGGGACGTGTGGTGGATGCCGAGACAAAGGAAGCATTGCCAGATGCTATGGTGAAACACACTCAGCGTTTTGGAGACTACGGTTATTCGATGAAGAGCACAAAGACTGACTCGTTGGGGATGTTCGCCTTCTCAGCCAACGGACGAGGCAGCATCGAGGTATCCATGCTTGGTTATTATACAAAGTCGAAGCCCGTGTTGGCCTTCAGCGACAGCAACAAGGACACGCTCGACATAGGAACGATAGAACTGAAGATGTCGCCGCAAATGATGAAGATGGTGGAGGTGACAGGCCGCGCACGCCGTTTCACCGTCAAGGGCGATACGATAGTATTCCATCCCGAGGCGTTCCATTTGCAGGAGGGCGCAAGACTGGACGAACTGATTAAGAAATTGCCTGGCGTCGAGGTCGATGACGAGGGCAAACTCTCATGGAACGGCAAGCCTATCCGCGTCACGATGGATGGCGAGAGTCTCTTTGGCGGCGATGACTTGGTGAAGCAACTGCCCGCAGAAGCCGTGCAAGACATCAAGGCATACAACAAGCAGTCGGAGCTAAGCGAGCGCACGGGCAAGGACGACGGCACACAGGACATGGTGCTCGACCTCAGCATCAAACCCGGCTTCCTCGACCGCTGGTATGGCGACGTGAAGGCTGGTTACCAGACAAAGAAGTACTACGATGGCGAGCTGATGATGAACCGCTTGTCGAAGACTGACCCTGTGATGGTCTTTGCCAATGCCAACAGTATCGACAGGCATTGGCGCCGTAATATGAGTGGGAGCTCTGCCTACATGGGCAGCGGTTTTGGCAAAGAGCTCGGTGCATCGGCTGGCTATCAGCACAACTGGCAGCGCAAGGAGGGAACCCACGACCTGAAGAGCAACTACAGTTTTACTGGCGGATTGGCGCACGACGATGACTGGCGCACCAGCAACCAACTGACTGAAACCTATCTCCCCAACACTGCCGCCACACGTTCCTCGTCGGAGAGCTATCAACGCAATCACAAACTGGAACCGCGACTAAATGCCAGCCTAAAGTGGGTGCGCGACTCGCTGAACACATTTACAATGAATGTCAGCGCAGAACATAACAGCAGTCGCTCGCAAAGCCATCAGGCAACAGAACAGGAGGAGGCATTTGGCTTGGAATATGCACCGACGATATCGCAGCTTACTGAAACTCACACTGATGGACGCGAAACGAAACTTAACACCAAAGCAGGATGGGAACATTATATCAAGGCTGGTGCACTCGGAGCCAGCGTCACGTTAAACTATCAAGACGGAAAGACAGACGGAACGACAGAGCGAACCATCACTGCACACAACCAAACCTATTCCTCATCGCAACTTACCCAGACCTACACATCACCCTCAAAGCAGTTCTCCACCTATGCTGAGGCTCATCATGCCCGCTGGCTCACGAAAATATGGATGGTTCAAACACAATACGCTCTTAACTATAACCGCAACCGAAATGACCGCGACTTCCTGACCGACGGCGTGGCCGATGCTGCCAACAGCTACCGCAACCTCTACACACGCAATGAGCATAGCCTACGACTCGCACAGACCATCAACCTACAACCTGTTCAGCTCATGCCGACTGTCTCAGCTCGATGGCAACACGAGAAACAAGACTACCAGCGTGGTTTGCTTGATACTACCGCCGTGCGCCGCCATTTCTTCATCGACCCTTCGCTTCGTGCCACATGGAAGCTAAGCAAGACCGTGGGATTTGAACTGGAATACAACTTCAAGACAAAACAACCGGAAATCATCCAGGCCATTGGCTATCGCGACCTCACCGACCCGCTCTTCATTACCGAAGGAAATCCCAATCTGCGGAGCACCCACACCCACGACGTGAAGCTGACGTACAATATGGTGCTCGCCCGCAGTCAGACCTCATTCAGCGCTACACTCAACTACAATCATAATGACCGCGAGGCAATAGATGCGCTCAGCTACAGCCCTGCGACCGCCGTCTATGTCAGCCGCCCCGAAAACATCCGAGGCAGCAAGTCATGGAATTTCCGACTGAACTACGACCAAGGTCTCGGTGACTATTTCCGCTTGCAAAACGACTTTCGCATGAATGTCGGCAGACGTTACGGCTTCCTCACCCTCATTCCCTCTCAATCCGAACGCGTCGTGAACCGACAGAGTAGCCTTAACCCAAGCGAGAGACTCACCTTCTCGCTCGACTACAATTGGCTCAAGGCCTCTGCTTTCGCCGAAATCAACGCCGACCAGCTGCGCTACACAGCCTCGCCCGAACAGAACACCACGCATTGGAACAACAGTTTCGGGCTGTCCTTCGAGGCTACGTACCGCCACTTTGTATTCTATTCAAGCCTTACCGAACGCACAAGCCGCGGCTACACCATGGAGAGCATGAACCGCGACATTCTTGTCTGGAACGCTGCCATTGGCTGGAAGATCGTGAAGAACAAAGCGCGCCTCATGCTGGAGTTCGACGACATCCTGAACAACGAGGACGGACGCAGGAGCCAACAGTCCGCTTATCAGCAGACAACGACTTGGAATGACTTCCGCCATCACTACATTGGCATCAGCTTTGCATACCATTTGGACGCAAAGAAAAAGGAATCACTCGTCAGGTTTGGGGGTTAACACAAAGAATCTCAACAATATGGAACATGACGAGTGCATGATGAGTCGTCATGCACTCGTCAGGGTATTACTTGTTTGGTTATCAAGACTTTAGGATAAGAATATGATGAGTGACGAGTGTTTTGCAAAAACCACCTACGATTTGATTCCAAACGACCCTCAGTTAAAATGCAAACGTAACACGTTAAGTTGGTCAACTTCACACGTTAAGTTGGTCAACTTCACACGTGAAGTTTGCAAATTACACACGTGAAGTTTGGCAACGACACTGCAGGTGTTTTCATTAGCTCAACGGCAACTGGTGCGAGTTCTTTACTTCGCCGAGGACGAAGAACGAGTTGAGCGAGCCGATGCAATCGAGGTCGCCGAGTATTCGCAGCACAAATTCCTGATAGGCCTTCATGTCGGAAACGTAAATCTTAAGCATGAAGTCGTAGTCTCCGCTAATGTTGTAGCACTCGACAATCTCAGGGATAAGTTGCACGGCCTGTATGATGCGCTGTGCGTTCTCGTAGGAATGCTGCTTCATCCGCAGGTTACAGAAGGCGATGAAGCCGCGGTTGATCTTCTCCGCATCCAGAACCGCCATGTATTTCCGGATGTAACCCTCGCGTTCGAGGCGTTTCACACGCTCAAACGTCGGAGTGGGGGAGAGGTGAATCTTTGCGGCTAACTCCTTGTTTGTCAGTCGTGAATCGTCCTGCAGAAGGCTCAGAATCCGCAGGTCTGTCTCATCGAGTTGGCTCATATTCAATTCAAAATTTATTAATTAAAAATTCAAAATTATCAGTGTTTCCGCAGCATAGAATTATTTTCCTGCTGGTGGGGCGTTTTATTTCTTGTGTCAGGTTGATTTATCTGTTTGGTGGTGCAAATATAGCGATTATTTCTGAATTATCTATTCTTCTTGGAGAATTTTTCGTCTTGCCGTACCTTTGCACTGTCGAAAGGACACGAAATCAATACGAACGAAACGCGAAAATAGGAAATTATACATTATATAATATATATTACACTATGAGTACACAGAAACAACATCTTGAGACAATCGCCCTCCATGCAGGGCAAGTTGCCGACCCCACGACAGACGCTTGTGCCGTTCCCATTTACCAAACGGCAAGTTATGTATTCCACAATGCCCAACACGCTGCCGACCGTTTCGGTTTGCGTGATGCTGGAAATATCTACGGACGCTTGACGAACTCCACTCAGGGCGTTCTTGAGGACCGCATAGCTGCTTTGGAAGGTGGCGTTGCAGGCTTGGCTGTCGCTTCAGGCGCTGCGGCAATCACCTATTCTCTGCAGAATGTGCTTCAGGCTGGCGACCACATCGTGGCTGCAGACAACCTTTACGGAGGCTCGTACAACCTCATCACGCACACCCTTGCCGCGTCAGGAATTGCCCATTCCATCGTAAAAATCAACGATCTTGCTGCTCTCGAAGCAGCCATTCTGCCTAACACGAAAGTCATCTTTGCAGAGACGCTTGGTAATCCCAACAGCGATGTCTTGAACATCGAGGGCGTGGCGGAAGTCGCCCACAAGCACGGCATTGTCTTTATCGTAGACAACACCTTTGCTCCCCTGCTGATCCGACCGCTGGAGCATGGTGCCGACATTGTGGTTCACTCTGCTACGAAGTTCATCGGCGGACACGGTACATCGCTTGGTGGCGTGATTGTCGATGGCGGTAAGTTCGATTGGAAAGCCAATGCCGACCGTTACCCGTCGATTGCCAAGCCCGACGCCAGCTATCATGGCGCAGTGTTTGCCGACGTTGCGGGGCCAGCGGCGTTCGTGACTCGCATTCGTGCCGTCATCCTTCGCGACACCGGTGCAGCCATCTCGCCGTTCAATGCGTGGATACTGCTTCAAGGCGTTGAGTCTCTGCCCCTTCGCATCGAGCGCCATACGGAGAATGCTCTGAAGGTCGTCGAATACCTCGCAAAGCACCCGCTCGTCGAGAAGGTGAACCACCCGGCCATTGCCTCACATCCCGACCACGCACTCTACGAGAAGTACTTCCCACAGGGCGGTGCCAGCATCTTCACCTTCGAAATCAAAGGCGGCGAGCAGGCAGCCTGGAAGTTCATCGATGCACTGCAGATTTTCACCTTGCTGGCCAACGTGGCCGATGTGAAGAGCCTCGTCATTCACCCAGCCACAACCACTCACTCGCAGCTCTCTCCCGAGGAACTCGCCGAGCAGCACATCACGTCCTCGACCATCCGTCTGAGTGTTGGCGTTGAGCACATCGACGACATCATTGCCGACCTCGAACAGGCCTTCAATGCAATAAAATAAGTACCAAATTCGTTAATAAATAAAAAGGAAAACATTATGGCTATTTACAACACAATCACCGAGCTCATCGGCAAGACGCCGTTGGTAAAGCTCAGCACCTTTGCTGCGAATCGCAACCTGAAAGCGAACGTCATCGCGAAAGTGGAGTTCTTCAATCCGGGTGGCAGCGTCAAAGACCGCATTGCCCTCAGTATGATTCTCGATGCCGAGGAGAAAGGCATTCTCCGCAAGGGCGGCACCATCATCGAACCGACCAGCGGCAACACGGGCGTCGGCCTGTCGCTTGTCGGAGCAGTTCGTGGCTACAAAGTCATTTTGACGATGCCCGAGACGATGAGCATCGAGCGCCGCAAACTCGCGCAGGCTTACGGCACGGAAATCGTCCTGACGCCTGGCAGCGAAGGCATGAAGGGTGCCATCCGCAAGGCTGAGGAGCTGAGGGACAGCACGCCAGGAGCCGTCATCCTGCAGCAGTTCGAGAATCCTGCCAATCCTGCCGTTCACGTCAGGACGACAGGCGAAGAGGTTTGGACAGACAGCGAAGGAAAGGTCGATGTCTTCGTGGCTGGCGTAGGCACAGGCGGAACTGTTTCCGGCGTAGCCAAAGCGCTCAAGGCTCACAATCCGAACATCTATGTCGTTGCCGTCGAACCAGCTTCCAGCGCCGTTCTTTCGGGCAATCCCTCGGGTGCTCACAAGATTCAGGGCATCGGAGCCGGCTTCGTGCCGAAGAACTATAGCGCCGAGCTTATCGACGAGGTGCTTCCAGTCTCGAACGAAGACGCCTTTGCGACCGCAAGAGCCGTTGCCAAGGAAGAGGGTATCTTCGTTGGAATCTCCTCTGGTGCAGCAGCTTACGCAGCCAGCGTCGTTGCTCAGCGTCCCGAATTTGCAGGCAAGAACATCGTTGTTCTGCTGCCCGATACAGGCGAACGCTATCTCTCCACTGCTCTGTTGGAAGAGTAAAACTCTAAGTTGTTGATTTTCAGCGCATTTTGTATTGACACAAAAGGCGCTGATTTTCAACGAGATACAGGGGGATAAAAACGCCGCGTGCGGCGATTGCAATTTCCGCGTGCGGCGATGGCAATCCCCGCCTGCGGCGTTTGATTTTCCGCGTGCGGCGTTTTTGGCCTCCCTGTGCCCGGTTTTGTCTTCAGAAAAATAATTTTATCTGATTGCGTGTTATGTAAAAAAAACTTCGTACCTTTGCACGCGAAATACAAACTTTCGGGATAAATGAAAAGATTGTTACTCATTCTGATTGCGGCTTTTGCCCTTTCCCTAAGCAGCGTTCAGGCTCAGCTTCCGACCATCACCTTGAAGACGATGAACGGCGTAGAAGTACGCACAGACACCCTTTCGAACGATGGCAAGCCCCTCATCATCGACTTCTTTGCCACTTGGTGCAAGCCCTGCAACCGCGAGCTCGACGCCATCAGCGAGGTCTATGAGGAGTGGCAGGAAGAGACGGGCGTGAAGATTTTTGCCGTGAGCATCGACCAGGCGCAGAACATCAACAAGGTGAAGCCGCTCGTGAGCAACCACAACTGGGAGTACGACGTCCTGCTCGACCCGAACAGCGATTTCCTGCGTGCCGTCGGCGGACAGATGATTCCCTATACGCTTATCGTCGATGCACAGGGCAAGGTCGTGTATAAGCACAGCGGCTATACCGACGGCGCCGAGACAGAACTCATCGAGAAGGTGCGCGAGCTCGTGAAGTAATGAGAAGGCTGTTCGCATATCTGGCTTTGTGCTGCTGCGTTCTCACGGCTTGGTCGTGGGAACGGAAGGGCGTGTCCCTGTCCGGCAGCATACAGAGCGATATGCTCGTGCCGCGCCACGACAGCGGAACCGGTGCAGAGAAGACCGGTTCGTTCCTCAACAACACTTACGCCGACCTGCTGATGCAAAGCAAATACATCGATGCAGGCGCCCGCCTGGAGTTCCTCGAGTATCCGCTACCCGGCTTCGAGAAAGACTTCGAGGGCTGGGGCGTGCCTCACTTTTGGGTGAAGGGCAAGTTGGGCAAGGTGGAGCTGACGGCAGGCACGTTCTACGAGCAGTTCGGCTCCGGCTTCATCCTCCGCACATACGAAGAGCGCTCGCTCGGCATCGACAACAGCCTGCTCGGCGGTCGCGTTGTGGTGAAGCCTGTGAATGGCGTTACGTTGAAAGCCCTCACGGGTGTGCAGCGCCGTTATTGGGACTGGAACAAGTCGCTCATCAGCGGCACAGACGCCGAACTCAGCTTGGGAGAACTCCTTCCGTCGTGGCAGCAGAAAGATATAGGTATCACGCTGGGCGGCTCCTGGGTCAACAGGTTCGAGAAAAACGACGAGAAGATATATCTCACGCCCCTCTATCGCCTGCGATTCCCGAAGTTCGTCAATGCCTGGGATGTGCGGATGGGCTTCAATAAAGGCGCATGGAACGTGCTGGCCGAGTACGCGCAGAAAGGCTCCGACCCGTCGTTTGCCAACAACTACATCTACCGGAAAGGCTCTGCCGTCATGCTGTCGGGCTCTTACTCCCAGAAAGGGTTGAGCGTCCTGCTGCAGGCAAAACGGTCGGAAAACATGTCGTTCAAGAGTACTTGCGAGACCGCGAAAGCCATCGGCATCTCGTCTGCCATCAATCACCTGCCGGCCTTCACGCAAGACCAGACCTACGCGCTGGCCGCCATCTATCCCTATGCCACACAACTCGCCGACGGCGAATGGGCTTATCAGGCGGAGGTGGGCTATAACTTCAAGAAGAAAACGCTGCTCGGCGGACGCTACGGCATGAACGTGAAAGCCAATCTTTCCTATGTCCGTGCTATCGACAGGCAGCTCTACAATACAGAAGACCTCGTCGCACAAACCAACGGCTACAGCTCGAAGTTCTTCAAGTGGGGCGACGAAACATTCTATCGCAGCTTCGACCTCACGCTGACGCGAAAGCTCTCTAAGGCATTCAAGCTCAGCCTGATGTACGTCAACCAACAATACAATCAGACCGTTGTCGAAGGGCACGGCGGAACCGTGCACACCAACATCTACATCGCCGACGCCAAGTACCAGTTCTCTCCGAAGGTAACGCTGCGAGGCGAACTGCAGTACCTGACGACCAAGCAAGACCAAGGCGACTGGGCATACGGCCTGCTCGAGCTCTCGCTGGCGCCGCACTGGATGTTCACCGTCAGCGACATGTGGAACTGCGGAGAAAGCAACCTGCACTACTATCAGGGGCTCGTGACATACAACGTCGGCCAGCACCGCATCCAGGGAGGCTACGGGCGGACACGTGCAGGCTACAACTGCTCGGGCGGTGTCTGCCGATACGTGCCGGCATCGACTGGCTTTACGCTTTCATACAATTACAACTTCTGAAACACAACGCACAATGCCAGGACGATATACATACTATATTATAAGTTGCATCTGCCTGTTACTGGTTGGCTGTGACCGCATATCGGAAGACGAACGTCTGATATACGAGAAGCCTGAGCCTGCCCAGCGCGTCGTGCTCCTCGAAGACTTCACCGGACAACGCTGCACAAACTGTCCCAAAGCCACGGAGGTCATAGCACAATTGCAGGAAACTTACGGCGACGCCCTCGTTGCCGTCGGCATCCATGGCGGACCGCTGGCTTTCGCAGGCAACGCTAAGGTAATTGGACTTAAGACAAACGCGGGCGACGAATACTATAGCCATTGGAACCTCGAGTACCAGCCCGTAGGATTGGTCAACAGACACGCACCTGTCAACTATCCCGAGTGGGCAGCTGCCGTGAAGGAAGAGCTGACGAAGCCTGCGCCGTTGCGACTTGGCGGCAACGCTCTCGTAGAAGGTGATGCCATCACGATACATGTCTATGCAGAGGGCACAGACGGTACTGTCGTCGGCAAGCTCCAGGTATGGCTCCTCGAGGACGGCATACAGACGCTGCAGCTCATGCCCGACGGCTCAGCCAATCAAACGTACATTCACAACCATGTGTTCCGTACAGCAGTCAACGGCTTGTGGGGCGACGACTTCAGCGTCGGGGAAGGAGAACGCACGGAACGCACATTCACTCAGGCTTTGGAACCAGCATGGAACAAAGGGCAGCTGAGTGTTGTCGCCTTTGTCTATAACGACAGCGGCGTGCAGCAGGCAGTCAGATTTAATTGACAAAACTAAGATGCTTATGAAGAAATCGGTTATCATAGCTGTGGGGCTTCTCATGGGTCTCGTTGCGCAAGCTCAGGATGGCTTCCCGCTTCAGTTCGTGGGCAACGACGGAGAGATTATTCCCGACGGCACGGTGCTCAATCTCACTGACATCGAGGAGGACTTCTTCGGGGACTTGCAGATGCCTTCGGGTATCAGCGTCATGAACGTCGGCGACGAAATGGTCTATGGCGGCGCTACATATACCATCATTGCCATCACGAACGGACGGTTCCAGACGTGTTTCCCCTTATATTGTATGACACAAGAAGAGGTGGGGACGTACGAGACGGGAGCCGGTGCCATTCTCCCCGATCAGCTTATGGACATGCAGACAGAGTTTTTCCCCGATGGAGACGGGACATGCTTCGTCACGTATCAGTTGCAGACCTACCGCAAAGTCGGCAAGAACTACTTCCCGGATGAGGACGGCCCGACAATCACTTTGAGATTCGCCACCGACCCCGATGGCATTGGAAGCATCAAGGACGACAAAGGGCAGAGCGTGACCTATTATGGCCTCTCAGGCCAGAAGGTGGAGCATCCGAGGCGTGGAATCTTCATGAAGAAGACAACCTTTTCCGACGGCTCTTTCACTGTTCGCAAGTGTGTGCTCCGCTAACAGATAACAACATTAACAATATTATAATATGAAACGCAGTTTATTACTTCTCCTTACATTGTTCTTTGCCATTTACGGCAAAGCAAGCATCACAGTCGGCGACAACCAAGTCTGGTGGGGCTACTTCAATGCGGCCAATGCCAGCAGCCTGTCTTATGGTGGTTACATAGGAAACAGCAGCGCGTGCACCATCGATGCAGCAATCAAGATTCCCGCCACCGAAGATATGGTCAACGCCAGCGCCATCAAAGCAATTCGCCTTTGGCTGGGCACCGACGTCTCAGCCATCAGCAGCGCTATGAGAGTATGGATTTCTACCTCGCTTCCAAAGCAGGGTAGCGTTGGTGCCGACTATAGAAAGAGTGTGCCGAAGGCAAATATTGTAGGCGGCCTTAACGAGATCGAACTCGATTCCGCTTTCATCGTTGACCATCGTGATATCTACGTCGGTTATACAATCACAATCAACAAGAAGGCGTATCCCATTATGGCCTACGGCACCGATGTGCCCGACGGGTTCTACTTCCGTTCGTACACTGGCACAAGCTACGGCTCGTGGTACAATTTCTACGGCAACGAATACGGCAGGCTGGCACTGCAAGTGCTGTTGGAATCCGACTCGTTCCCCACAAATCGCGTATCCGTTGCCGACTTCGGTGAGACGATGGTCGTCAAGGGAACAGATGCAAAGATTCCCATCACCATCACGAACAAGGGCGCAAATGTCGTCAAGTCCATCTCATATACTATCACTTCGGACGACGGCGAACCCAGCGAAGAGACAAGGAAGTCTTTCACTTCGTTGGCTGTCAATGCCGACAAGACTCTTAGCATCACCTTCCCTGCTACAGAGCAGCTAGGCAAGTCGAAGAAAGTCTTCACCGTCACCAAAGTCAACGACGAGCCCAACACTCTTGATGCAAACAGTGGCACAGGATTCATCATTTCGATAAAGGAAAAGATGCCCGTGACACCCGTCATCGAGGAATTCACCGGCACATGGTGCGGCTGGTGCCCAAGAGGAATAGTCGGCATGGAGAAGGTGCATGAAGCCTATGGTGACCAAATAGTGCAGATTGCCGTTCACAACAGCGATCCGATGGCTATCAGTGCATACAATTCCGTCGTCAATGCTTATGTGGATGGCT
Organism: uncultured Bacteroidales bacterium; assembly: GCA_902778625.1. Classification (GTDB taxonomy): domain Bacteria; phylum Bacteroidota; class Bacteroidia; order Bacteroidales; family Bacteroidaceae; genus Physcousia. Next base: position 96,695 of record CACYYM010000006.1, on the reverse strand, counting down.
TCCCCCATTCCATCACGGACCGTCAGTTCGAAGCAGACCCCTCGTTCGCCAACCTCAGGAGCGCCTTGAACAAATCCTTCGCCAGAATGGCGTCAGCAGCCATTGAGCTGTCGGCTGAATGGACGAGCGAAGCTCAGGAGAGCGTTAAGTTCAACACGACTACGCGTTTCGCTTATAGCCAAAACAATAATCAGTACGCCATAGCCTTCGTCCTGACAGAGGACGGGATGAAGGGAACGGGCAGCAACTGGGCTCAGACCAATTACTATAGCGGACAGGGCAGCAGCGGCGAAATGTCGTTCTGGTACAAAATGGGCAGCTCCGTGACCGGTCTCGAGTACAATCATGTTGCTGTCGCCGGATGGAGCGTGCTCAACGGTGTCAACAACTCCGTTAACCCCAACATCGAGGCTGACGAGGAGCAGGAGTTCAGCTACACAGGCAGCATCTCGAGCAACTCGGTGATTCAGGACAAGACGAAGCTGACGGCAGTCGCGCTGCTCATCGACAGAAGCACCGGCTACATCGTCAATGCTGCCCAGTCGAAGATTGCGGATTTTGCAACGCCAATCGATGAAGTGCAGAGGTCCGTATCCAAGACACAGCAGGACGTCTTTGACATCAGCGGCCGCAAGCTCTCGGCTTCGCAGAAGGGCATCAACATCATCCGCATGACCGACGGCACAGTCAAGAAAGTTCTCGTGAAGTAAGCCGCCGCCCGAGCCTTAGCAAAGACACTTGCAGAACAATCCGACGCTACGTGCAGCATTCACCGACGCTGCACGTAGCGTTTTTCGTTTCCGCACACGGTCTTTCAAAACGCCATAGGCGGGGTTCGTTATACATACATGTATCTATAATTATACATACATGTACATTTAATTATACATACATGTATCTATAATGAATGCGACGTGCGGGCTGATTTTCTGCCTATGAGGGGGGAGGGTGTCGGCCGCTGCAGAAGTGGCGGTCGGGATACAGGAAAAGGGGACTTCACTGCTGTGAAATCCCCTTTTCTTGTAGCGCCTACGGGAATCGAACCCGTGTTCCATGCGTGAGAGGCATGTGTCCTAGCCGCTAGACGAAAGCGCCGTCGATGTCGTTTGCGGAAGCTGGGGGATTCGAACCCCCGGTACGGTAACCCGCACGTCAGTTTAGCAAACTGGTGGTTTCAGCCACTCACCCAAACTTCCTTCCAGTATTCAGAGTCTGAAGTGGTGTTGAAAACCGCCTTCTTTCTCTTGTTGCGGATGCAAAGGTAGAGTTTTTTTGCGAACCACGCAAGCATTTCAGGATTTTTTTGTAACTTTGTGCAGAAATTCATGCGAAATGAGTCCTAATATAACATCTTTATCGCCGAAAGGTTGCTTCTTGGTGCAGCTTCCTAAGGTTTCCGACGAGCGAGGCAGTTTGGCTTTTGGTGAGGCGGAACGTCACATTCCGTTCCCTATCAGACGTATCTTTTGGACGTACGACATCCAGGACGACAACATGCGAGGCGACCACGCGCACCGCACTTGCGAGATGGTCTTGTTTCCCATCGGAGGCAGTTTCGATATCGAACTCGACGATGGCGAGAAGCAGGAACTGCTGCACATGGACGACCCCAGCACGGGCGTCTTCATCCCACCTCTGGTATGGTGCCGGCTCATGAACTTCACGAAGGGAGCCGCCTGCATCAGCCTCGCTTCGGAGGAATACGTGCCGGAGGACTACATTCACGATTACGAGGAATTCAAAAGACTGATAAAGGAATGACCATTATACCTTACTCCATCACGCGCAAGGAGACGTGGGACGCGTTTGTCGAGATGTCGAAGAACGGCACCTTCCTGCTGAAGCGTGGCTTCATGGACTATCACTCCGACCGCTTCTTCGATTGCTCGCTCCTCGTCTATGCAGGCATTTCGCCCGACGGCGACTTCAAGGAGAAGAGCCTCACCACGAAGGACCTTGTGGCTGTCTTCCCTGCGAACTGGGACAAAGAGCAAAGGACGGTCTATTCCCACCAGGGCCTGACGTATGGCGGGCTTGTTGTGCTGCCCGAGGTGACGCAGAAGGAAGTCTTGGACATCATGCAGGCCATCCTGCAATACTATCGCGACATGATGCAGGCCGAGCGCCTCGTCTATAAACCTATACCTTATATATATAGCAGTATCCCTTCCGGCGAAGACCTCTATGCGTTGTTCCGTGCAGGAGCCAAGCTGTCGCGACGCCTGGTGAGCACTTGCGTCTCGATGCAAAACCCGATGAAGATGCGGTCGTCGCGTGTGCAGCAAGCCCGAAAGGCGGTCGACCACGGGTTCTACATCGACCGCATGACGGAGGGAGACAACGAGACGCTCCGGGAATACTGGACGCTTCTGGAAGATGTCCTGATGACGCATCACAACGCTCGCCCCACGCATACATTGCAAGAGATGCAGCTGCTGATGAGTCGGTTCCCCAAGAACATTAAGCTCTACATCGTGCGGCACGAGAAAAGCATCGTAGCCGGCATCATTGTCTTCGAGTGCCGCAGGGTAGCACATGTGCAGTACATGGCGAGCGGCGACGAGGGCAGAGCTTATGGCGCCCTTGACCTGCTGCTGCGACATCTCATTAACGAGCGATACAAGCAGTTCGACTATGTGGACTTCGGCACCTCCAACGAGGACGGCGGCCGCGTGCTGAACGAGGGACTCATCTTCCAGAAGGAAGGCTTCGGAGGCAGGGCTGTGTGCTATGACACGTACGAGGTGAACATTTCCGAAGTCCGAAATTACCCCTCTAAGTTAGAGGAGGTGGCGCGAGGTGACGGGGGCGTGTGTCATACAAGTATGGCTGTTCCTTACCTCTCCCTTCAGCGCATCTCGGCCTCCTTCGAGCCGGAACTTACGGCCGAAGTGTCCAGAGTGGTGCAAGGCGGATGGTATCTCTTGGGACAGGAGAACAAACGTTTCAGCAAGGCATTTTCGGAGTTCTGCGGCGCCAAGTATTGTGTGCCCACAGGCAACGGGCTGGACGCCCTGACGATGATTCTCGTCGCTTACAAGCGCATGCTCGGCTGGGGCGACGACGCTGAGGTAATCGTTCCCTCGAACACCTACATCGCCAGCATCCTTGCGGTGAGCAGAGCAGGACTCGTGCCTGTGCTTTGCGAGCCACGTCTCGAAGATTTTCTCATCAATCCCGATAACATCGAAGCCCTCATTACCGAACGCACAAAAGCCATCATGGTGGTGCATCTCTACGGCCGCGTCTGCGACATGAAGCCCATTCTGGAGGTGGCGAAACAGCACGGACTGAAGGTCGTCGAGGACGTTGCACAAGCTCAAGGCGTTTGCTATCAGGGTGTTCGTGCCGGCCACCTCGGCGATGCGGCGGGTGTAAGCTTCTATCCAGGCAAGAACCTCGGGGCGCTTGGCGATGCAGGGTGTGTCACGACGGACGATGAGGCTTTGGCAGACTACGTTAGCGCGATGTCGAACTACGGCAGCTCGGAGAAGTACGTCAACCGCATGAAAGGCTTGAATAGCCGCATGGACGAGATACAGGCTGCCGTTTTGTGCCTGAAACTGAAGCGTTTGGATGCTGATAACGAAGCGCGCAGAAAAGTCGTCCAAGCTTATAGCGAAGGCATCACGAACCCTTTGATTACGTTGCCATCGCTGCCTTCCGACCCCACGGAAAACGTCTGGCACGTTTATCCGATACGCACTCCTGAGCGAGACCGCTTGCGCGAATACCTCTCGCGGGAAGGCATCGAGACGATGGTGCACTATCCCATTCCGCCACATCAGCAGCAGGCTTATGCTGAATGGAACGACAGAAGCTATCCCATCAGCGAGCAAATCCACAGGGAAATCCTGTCGCTCCCGATGTCGCCAGTCATGACAGACGACGAAATCCGGCGCGTCATCGAGGCACTCAACAAGTTCAGTCTATAGTTGCCCTTAGGGGGAGTTAAAAACGCCGCACGCGAAGATTGCAATCCCCGCGTGCGGCGTTTGGCATTTCCGCGTGCGGCGTTTGAAATTCCCCTTGACGGGGAAAAAAATATTGAAGGGCATTGCCTCACGGCAACGCCCTTCGTTTTGGTTGGTTGGAAAAAGTCTAATTGAAATAATGGTTTGTGATTGATGTTTTAAGCCTCTGCGGGAGTTTCGGTTGCTTCACTCTCAGTAGCTTCTGCTGCTGCTTCGGGAGCGGCTGCAGCCTCTTCGGCTACTTCCTCTGCCTTTGCTTCAGCCTCTGCTTCTGCCTTAGCGACAGCTTCAGCGGCCTTCTTGTCGGCTACTTTCTTAGCGATCTCTTCGCTCACCTTCTTCTCGGCTTTCAGTCTTTCTGCTGCTGCAGCCTTCTTGTCAGCCTCGTCTTTGGCGGTTACTTGACTCAAGCCCTTCTGCTTGTCAGCCTTCCAAGCATCAAATTTTGCCTGACATGCTGCTTCGTCAAAAGCGCCCTTCTTCACGCCACCACGCAGGTGCTTCATGAGATACACACCTTCGCGGGAGAGAATGTTCCGAACCGTGTCGGTGGGCTGTGCGCCACACTCTACCCAATACAGGGCACGATCGAATTTCAAATCTACAGTGGCAGGATTGGTGTTCGGGTTGTACGTACCAATCTTCTCTGTAAACTTACCGTCACGCGGTGCTCTTACATCAGCAATCACGATGCTGTAGAAAGCATAGCCTTTACGGCCGTGACGCTGCAATCTGATTTTTGTTGCCATAATTTAAATTAGAACTTTTAATAGGTTTGAAATGTGCCGCTAACTCGTAACGGCGGCGCAAAGGTACAACTTTCTTTTGAATTACAATGCATTGAGCATACTTTTTTCTGTCTTACGCACTTGTTTTTGTTCTTTTCTTCCTTAATCTTCATTCTCCAGCCCCCAATATCATCTCCTCACTAAATGTTTGTGCCATAGTTTGTACTATTCGATCGAGTTGATGATAACTGTATCGTCGCCCCAATAATATTCTGTGTATTCGAGGTTAGGCTTTCGGATATAGTCGACATGAGCATCGCGAAAGTTGAAGCATAGCCGTTCGAAGGACTTCAATATGGGCCGTCCCAGGAAACTGCGAGAATCTTCGAAAGGAACATAGTCGTGTGGCTCGAACACTCCTTCTGTCCATATCTTCTGTCCTCCTATCTCGATGAAGAATCCCTCCTTCCGAGCTGCATATTGTGGAGGAAGCATGAAGGTGTTCGCACCGGTATCGAGTAAAAAGGTACCTTTATGTCCATCTATGACATACGGAAGACTGATGCTGCGGTCGCCTTTGTCGCCGGCATTCATGACGAAGTTAGCCACCCTTTCATGGGCAGGTGGTGGAAAGCGGAAAACGATGCTGTCGTATGACAATTCCATGTATCCCAAGCGTATCAAGTCGGGCGCTCCAATGATTCCATCACATTTTTGACCAACAGCAAGGTCTGACACCTTGATTGGCAGGTTGTAAAACACAATGCCATCTATTCGCAGGCTATCCACAACGCCCAGCTGCATGCTGCCTATGATGTTTGGGTCGTCAGCGGTACTGACCAGCGTGGAATCGGGAAGCATACGGGCACCTATCTGGTTGGCAAACTTACGCGAAAGGATAGTGCTTGACAACTCTCCCGTATCTACCATGAAGCGTGCAACCTTATGTTGATTGACGTCCACATTGATGCACATGTGCCCTCGTAAGTTGTCAGGAGCAAGCCTTACGACACTCTTTTCACGGCGAATGGAAACGGGCAGGATGTCTTTCCCGGCTTCTGCCATCCTGTGCCAATGTGCAGACCGCTTCATCCATGCAGAATCCTCTTTCCATCGTTGGTCAATGTAGCATGCCATTCGCTCAATCTCGTCGTACCGGTTCTGCAATATCATCATCCTGTATTTCTTCGAAAGCAGGTATGCAGCATTGCCGTCGAGTTCGGAATCGGTACCTTTAACCAGCAGCGTGTCGATTAGTGTCACCATCAAACTGTCCAAAGCATATGCATCGAGGTAGTCAACCATAGCCAAAGCAAAGAGCATTCTTTCGACTTTGTCACGGTTGTCCATAACCTTGGCATACATCATGTCATAGTCAACATGTCGAAGGTTCAAGGAAGCCCTCAACTGTTCTACTATCCAATCATTTATATCCTCTTCCTTTGCTTGTCCGCATAGGCTAAATACAAAGGTAAATATCAATAACAGTTTAGCGTTCATGAATCGACATATAATGCCACCCTTTTCCCTGTGTATTAACTCATTTCGTTTACTACTTCTATGTAGAAACTGAAAGGACGGAATCCGTCATTGCAGCTGATCATTGCACTCATTGGGTTTTTCATCCAGCCGTCGTAGAAGTTGCCTTCGCCTTTGGCCAACGACTCCACGAACTCCTGCATTGAACACCATGCCGAGGGACACATTCCGTCGGGACATTTGCCGTCGATGGAAATCCACTGCTGGCCTTCCTTGACGTCACAGGCATGTTCAATGGGGTTCTCGTATTTGGCCATCAGGTCGGGATAGATTGTCTGCCGAATGGCCGTGATTCTTACCTTGTTCATACTGGCGAAATAGTTATACTTTGCCTTGTTGACCATTATTTCAATAGTCCCATTATTTCACAGGCTCGACAATAAACCCTGCCTCGCGGAGTTGCTTCACGACTCCTAACGGGCCTGTCAGGTGACCGGCTCCAAAGACAAAGAGCGTAGGCATTTCCTTGATCGCCCCGATGATGACGGGCATCCACTTTTTGTTGCGGTCGGCGTAGATGGCGGGAGCTGCCTCGTTTTCTTCTTTAATGAAAAGTTCAAAATGTTCGTAGTCGCCCGAAGTCCAATAATTACACATGGTTTGCTCCCCTTCAAACTGTTTCAGCGTTTTCTGTTTGCGCTCGTCAAAGTTGTTGAGTAGAGCCATGAGCGTATCGACTTGTGCATCGATGGATTGGCTCAAGGTTTCTTTGTTCTTAGCCAATTCTTCGGGCTTTTGCTGACAGTCCAGATTTCCGACTTTCCATCCGCGAGTTTTGGCCCTTGCGATACAAGCCTTATCCATCATGTTGCCGTTACGCATGGCAGGATATTTCTTCCAGGCCTCCATTTGAATTACTGAGTTGAGCAAGAATGTAAAATAGAAAGGCTGGTAACCAAGAAAGGCTTTTGCTGCGGAGTCGGCCAGATTTATGTGGAGCGACTCCTTCATCCTTTCTTGCAGGACTTTCATTTTCTCTTCACCCAAGATGTCGGCGATGGTTTTGCCGTCGGGTAGCGCCACCAGCTGCTGGCCTTGTTCTTGTCTGGATTGCTTCTGTTGCGGGTCGGTAAGGTCGGTCTCCACATACAATTGCTGACATTGGTTCTCAACTTTCAGAAAAGCAGGGATGCTGTCAAGTATATCGCCTGATAGTACATGCAGTGAACCTAACATATACGACGGTTTCTCTAACCCGTTGCCACTGATACAGAAGAGGAACTGGGCGTTTGCTGTGATAGTTGCTATGAGAAGCAGAGCAGTGATGATTCTTTTCTTTTTCATTTTTTATTTCATCACAAATTGGTTTTATAAAAAACTGATTATATTCACTTACTTATCAGTTGATCAGATCTTCGCACGCATGGACGCACGTACCATATATATAATAAGGATGCAGTACATGCCGAGACTCAGAAGCTCCGAACAGGGGTTCTGCCACCAGTCGGCATAGTCGAAGCTGACGTTCTGCCACTTCAGGGCTGCACTGAGTACGCCCATCAGAGCGCCGCCTGCTATGAAGCCGCTGGCCAGCAGAGTGCCTTTCTCGCCTCGGGCATTGTTGACGGCCTGGTCTTTGCTGCGAGTCGTGACGAACCAGTTGATGGCGCCGCCGACGAGCAGCGGCAGGTTGAGCTCCAAGGGGATGAACATGCCGAGGGCAAAGGCGAGGGCCGACACGCCGAAGGCATTCAGCACGAGTGCAATGAGAGCACCGATGCCGTAGAGCAGCCAGGGCGCTCCGTTGCCACTCATCAGCGGTTCAATCACGGCAGCCATCGCGTTCGCTTGGGGTGCTGAGAGCGTGCCGTCGGTGAAGCCATACGTCTTGTTCAGTATCATGATGACACCGGCTACGGTAGCGGCGCTGACCAGTGTGCCGAGGAACTTCCATGTCTCTTGCTTGCGAGGCGTGCTGCCGAGCCAGTAGCCTATCTTCAAGTCGGTGACGAAGCCGCCAGCCATACTCAGGGCTGTGCAGACCACACCGCCCATGATGAGTGCTGCCACCATACCGCTCGTGCCGCTCAGACCTACGGCTACCATGATGACAGAGGCAACGATGAGTGTCATCAAAGTCATGCCGCTGACGGGATTCGTGCCGACGATGGCGATGGCGTTTGCAGCCACGGTGGTGAAGAGGAAAGTGATGACGCTCACAACGAGAATGGCAACAACGCTGAATACCCAGTTGCCGCCCATCACGTCAAGGTGGAAGAAGAGGAAAGTCAGCACGAGAGCCAGGATGATGCCGAAGCTTACCCAACGCATCGGAAGGTCCTTCTGCGTGCGCTTCTCCTCAGCTTGTTCGACGTCCTTCTTGCCTTTGAGCTCTCTTCCGGCCAGCGAAACGGCCTCAACAATAATGCGCCAACTCTTCACGATGCCGATGATGCCAGCCATCGCAATACCGCCAATACCGATACTCTTCGCGTATTTGAAGATTTCTTCGGGTGATGCAAGCGCTGCCGTAACACCCTCTTGCACCTCGAGCGACGGGAAGAAGAGGGCGATGCAGGGCACGATGACCCACCACACAAGTGCCGAACCGCAGCAGATGATGAAGGCGTACTTGAGTCCCACGATGTATCCCATGCCCAGGATAGCAGCGCCTGTATTGCACTTCAGCACAAGCTTGGCCTTCTCCGCAATGGTGTCGCCCCACAGCAGAGCGCGACTGGTGAAGTTCTCGTGCCACAGACCGAAGGTTGCCACAACGAAGTCGTAGAGTCCGCCCAGCAGGCCGGCTATCATCAGAGGCTTAGCCTGGTCGCCGCCCTTCTCGCCGCTCACCAGCACTTGCGTGCCGGCTGTTGCCTCGGGGAAGGGGTACTTGCCGTGCATTTCCTTGACGAAATACTTGCGGAAAGGAATGAGGAAGAGGATGCCGAGGATGCCTCCAAGCAGACTTGCAAAGAAGACCTCGAGGAAGTTCACCGTCATTTCCGGGTACTTGGCCTGCAGGATGTATAGTGCCGGCAAAGTGAAGATGGCTCCGGCAACTATAACTCCGCTACATGCTCCGATGCTCTGGATGATGACATTCTCGCCCAATGCGTTCTTCCTGCGGGTAGCGCTGCTGACGCCTACGGCAATAATAGTGATAGGTATGGCAGCCTCAAACACCTGTCCGACCTTCAGCCCCAGGTATGCAGCGGCTGCGCTGAAGATGACAGCCATCAGGATGCCCCAGCAGACCGACCACAGGTTGACCTCTCTCGGACTGCCCTCTGCAGGCATCATCGGTTCGTACTCTTCGCCCTTTTGCAACTCGCGGAAAGCGTTCTCGGGCAGCGATGTTTTGTATTCCATAATATATAAGTTTTAGAGTTATTGCGTACAAAGATATAAAAAAGTTTAGAGTTTAGGGTTTAGAGTTTAGAGAAATTTTGTACTTTTGCACACAAAAGGACGAAGATATGAAGGTTGCGTTGGTACAGATGGACATCGTCTGGGAGAACTCCAAGGCGAATCGTGAGACGGCGGAACGCTTGATGCTCGCTGCCGAGAAGTGCGACATCTACGTACTTCCCGAGATGTGGAGCACAGGCGTCACTACCGAACCGATGGGTGTGGCAGAGCCTGAGAACGGCGAGACCCTGCTTTGGATGCAGAAGATGGCAGACACGCTCGATGCCGCAGTAGCAGGAAGTGTCGCCGTCAAAGCACAGGACGGCTCTTACAGGAACAGACTGTACTTCGTCAAACCAGCCTACCCCCAGCCCCTCCCTAAAGGGAAGGGAGAAATAAAGTCCGTCCCTTGGCTTCCGCCGACCTTTGGTTCAGGGGAGGATTTGGGAGGGGCTGTTCAATTTTACGACAAGCATCACCTCTTTTCTTATGGTGGCGAGACGGAGCACTACACGCCTGGCAGCGAGTATGTTACGGTCGAGTGGCGAGGCCTGCGCTTCCATCTCTCCACTTGCTACGACCTGCGTTTCCCGCTTTGGCTGAGGAGTAGGGACAACTACGAAGTCCTCATCTGTGTAGCCTCCTGGCCTTCTGTGCGGATGCATGCTTGGAAAGTGTTGCTCGCAGCCCGTGCCATCGAGAACCAATGTTATGTGCTCGGGGTGAATCGCATCGGCAAAGACCCGTATTGCGAGTACAGCGGCGGCACCAGCGTCGTCGATGCCTTCGGCTTTTCCACCGTTGCCCCAGATGGTGAAGCCAGCGTCCTCACCAAAGAGCTCGACCTGAAACGCCTCAAATCCTTCCGCGAAAAGTTCCCCGTGCTGAAGGAAATGGATTTGTAAGGGACATCCCCCCTGCAAACATAAAGAAAGCCCCGAAACTGGTTCGAGGCTCTCTTAGGTCTGTGTCAAAATCGTTTGTTACTTTTGTTCCTGGAGTTCGGTTTGTCATTCTGTCACAAAAAGAAATGAGGTGGAATTTTTTTTGATGGATTGAGGCCGCGTTGTTTATTTTTTTTGTATCTTTGCAACCAAGAAATAATTAATTAACTACCCATTAAACACATATCATTATGAAAACTCAAAATCTACCAGGTTATGCAATTGAGACCGAAAGCACTTTAAAAACAATTGCTAATGTAATTCTATTCTTGGGTATAATTGGAGGCATCATTTATGGATGTTTTTCTTCTGTTGTAAAAGTTTCAAGTTACGAATCTGTTTTTAATCCCGCAGGACTAATTAATGGACTTGCCGTTTGTTTTGAAAGTGTCGTTGCATGGGCGGTATTAAAAGTCCTTGCAGAAATATCAATAACACTAAAACGAATATTTCACTTTCACCAACCAAGTTTTTATAAAGTTAATGAGGAAGTAGAGGAAAGTACTCCAGAAAAGGGTAAAGTATATATTTGGCTGAAAACGGGAGAAAAAGTCAAATTCTCGTATAAACTTGGAGGTCAAAAGTTTTATACGAGTCTTAAAACATATTCCGGCGTCGGCTCAATAGATGATAGCGAATTGGAAGAGGTCAAGCCAGAGGAAGAGAAACCAGAAAGTTAAAGAGAGATTATAGCACAACAAAGGCGGCATTTCTGCCGCCTTAACTTTGTGTTATAGGTTTCTCTACTCAAAGAACTTGTGCCCGTCACCATAGAGTAACGCATTGAGGTCGTTGTCTCCGACAATTAGCGCAATGTGATGTCCCTTTGCCTCCTGCTCTTCTATACCGCGTAGTTTGTTCGGTCCAACGTTGCGTGTTCCGAGAATAACTGCATCCGTATTTCTTGCAGGTTTTGAGACGAGATTTGCGCCCATTGTTTCCACGGCAGCTTCTATTTCTTTACGGCTAATGGAAAATATCCCGGTCACATTAACTTTCTTTCCGTAAAGCGGATTGGATTCACTTTTATCGAGGCGTGAGAAGTCCACGCTTACCGTCTTGCCTTCTGTCGTTTTGTCGCCCTTGTCGAACACGTCTATAATCTGCGGCTCAGCTCCGCAGAAAGTGGATGATATTTCAGCAAAGACATCTTCCTTACCCGAAGGGGTGCCTGCGAAGTATTCCAAAAACTCACCGAGGTGCAGAATACGCTTCTCTTGTTTTTTCTTGCGCATATCCTCGTTTGACACGGGAACGCCTTCCCAGTTGGGCTGCTGACTCTTCATGTGGGCGATAATGATTTCGGCGCACATATAAGCGTCTGCTCCTGCGTTATGATGGTTTTTGCATGGAATGCCGAGTGCCATGCAGCACTGCTCTAGTCCGTTGCCCTTCCCCGAACATTCAGGGCGTTTGTAAAGTTCCCGACTGTCGTTTACCCTGTACGAATCGTGCGGTATATTGTGTCGGTCGAGATTCTTGTTAAGGATGGGTTGCTCCACGCTTGTCGCGTGATGTGCCCACAACTTCTGCCCTTGTAGATAAGGTTCTATCTCTTTCCATGCCTCAGGAAACGTAGGTGCATCAGTGGTATCGGCGGCTGTAAGGTGATGGGTTTTTGTGTAGTTCTCATCGTATTGGTTTCCTGGAGGCTGGATATTCCAGCATCTCTGCTCCACTATTTGCAGTTCACGCACGACTGTCAGTCCGAATTGGCAGATGTTTTGTGCAGAGTCGGCGTATTCGATATCAATCGCCACAAAGTCAGGCGAGGGTTCGTCCTTCTCATAGAGCTTTATCCGTGATGCTACGGGTCGTGATAGTTCATTGGTTTCCTTCTTGTTTTTGAAGAGAGAACCGAATAAGTCTAGTTTCATATATATATATGATTATTTGATTTTTTTCTGCAAAGATATGAAAAAATCCCTTACCTACAAGAGATAAGGGAAAATTTCTAGGAAAGTTTTCAAACGTCACACAGTTAAAATGCAAACTTAACATGGGTCGTTGCCCAACTTAACACGGCTAATTCTCAAACTTAACGTGTTAAGTCATCCAACTTAACGTGTTATGTTGGCCATCGCAGCAGCCTGCGTTTGAACCTCCCCCCCCCTTGAGGGAAGAAAAAGAAAAATCTTTTTTGCAAAACACTCGTCACTCATCAGGTTTAGCCCTTAATGCAAAGATTCTCAATGTGATAGACCCTGATGAGTGCCTGATGACTCATCATATACTCATCAGGGTCTTACTTCCTCATTATCAGTCACTTTGACGAGTGACGAGTGTTTTTGCAATTTATGCTGCAACTTCAACCAACTTATACGCTGCACCCTTATATGTGTGCTTCATCTGACAGCCCAGATACTTCAGCGTTTGGCCGATGCGGATGTTGGTGGCGTTGCCACGTTTCATCGAGGGATAGACCTTCATGAGCGCTTCGCTGACCTGCTTGCAAGTGAACCACGTTCCTTCCTCTTCTCCATTCGGAAGACGGAAACATTGATGCAGGATTTCTGGAAAGGTCACACGAACAGGACTTCTCGCCCATGAAAGAGGAAGTTCCCTGCCACAACATATTCTCGGCATGTAGGCGAAAACTGGTCCTCGACGGTCACATGCTCATGACCTGCAAGTATGCAGCGAAGGAGGGGCTCATGCTTGAGGTATTGGATGAAATCGCGTGTGACGGCATCTTCCTGTTGAAGCTTATAGTCCCCGTTTGGCTTGGGAACTGCGCTATAGGTCAGCTTTCCCTTGTCGCTCCAGAAACGCACGGCTGCCCGCCAAATGTTGTCCGTAAAGAAAGGCACGTGCATGCAAAGCACGATGGGAAGGCCTTTGGCGGCTTCTTCCTTGAATAGCCTCACCTGTTCTTCTGTCACATAGCCATAGACATCATCGAGGGTGACAAAATTCACGCCATTCACTATCTGGCTATACAGGGAGATGTCGAAGGGATAGACGCCTTGCAGAACCTTGCGCGTATTGTCCTTGTACGCTTCGGTATGCTCCTCTTTGGGGTCGCTCAGCCACATGTCTGTACTGAACTCGTGATTTCCCAAGGAACCGATGGCACCCTCGCCAAAGTATTTCTTCACAAGGTCGAAGTTCGCTTCACTTTGCCAGTCTATGAGGTCGCCCGTATGGACCACATAGTCCACATGCTCCTTAGCCCAAGCCAAAGCGTCGCGAAGTGCCTCTTCCTGCCTGCCGCCAAAGGTTGTGGTGCGCTTCTCATGTAGTTGATGCTTCTTCTCATTCTCGTGCTTGTAGGCTGCTGTGAGATGGGTGTCGGATATATGCAGGACAGAGAAGGGCTTCTCCAGACCTATTTCCACAGTCGCATAACTGAGTGAGAGGCGTTCGTACCTTCCCCGCTTTGGGAACACGGCGGGATTGTCTTCCGCCAACAGGGGGAGTTGTGAGGTGGCAATGAGCGCTCCTGCCCCAGCCACACGCTTAAAGAATGTTCTTCTGTCTATCATGGTTCAAGGTTGACTGATTTGTGTTGTGATGCTGCGAAGACGACTTTTGCATCAAACAGGTATATGACGGGTGTACTGGATGATTTGGAAAGGATAACCTTGTAAATGCGCAGATTGAATGTCTAGAAGCGTCTGACGTCTTCGACTTCCTCGATTTTTTTCAGGTCGCGACAGATGTTTTGGAGGTCCTTGGCGTCGTGCACACCGAGTCGGAGTTCGGCGGTAAAAAGGCCGTCGCTGGTGTCGATGTGTATGCTGTGGATGTTCATGTTGAGCTGCTGCGACAGGATGCCCGTGATCTGATGCAAGACGCCTACGCGGTCGAAGCCGATGATGTGCAGTGTGGCAGGGAAGGAGAGTGTGCCGTGTGTGTCCCAAGAGGCTGCCAGGATTTGGTTGCCGCCAGTTGCTTTGAGTCGCTTTGCTATGTCGCATTGGCGCTTGTGGATGGTGATTTGACCTCCTTCGCCGATGTATCCGAGCACATCGTCGCCGGGAATGGGGTGACACTGGTCGCACAAAGTGTATCGGTCGATGGTCTCCTCGCTGAGGATAAGCGGTTTCTTCTTGTCGATTTGGGGTGCTGCCTCCGAATTTTCCTGAGGTGAGGCTTCCTGTTCTGCTGTTTCGGATGCGCCCTTGTCCTTCTTTTTCGAGAAGATGTTGAGGTATTGGCTCCAGCGTTTTTTCGATTTGATTTTCTCGTTGAGTGCAGTCAGGTCGCCTTCTCCAAGCGTGATGGTCTTCGAACCAATTGCAGAGAGGAGTTCCTCGCGGCTGGTCAAGGCGTGGTAGCGGCACAGCTTTGCGATGTTGACGCTCGTGGCTTCCTTCTCGTTTTGCTGCAGGAAGTCGGTCAGTATGTCTTCTCCCTCCTTTTGCTTCTCGCGTTCGAGTCGGCGCAGGATGGCTTCTATCTTACCCTTCGCCTTTGCCGTCGTGACATGTTCTATCCAGCTTTTCTCGACTTTTTGGTTCTTCGAGGTGAGAATCTCGACTTGGTCGCCGCTCTGTAGCACTTGACTGATGCCGACGAGTTTGTGGTTCACCTTTGCTCCGATGCAGTGGGTGCCGAGGAAGGTGTGCACGCTGAATGCGAAGTCTAGGACTGTGCAACCTGCCGGCATTGTCTTGAACTCTCCTTTTGGCGTCACGACGAAAATCTCGTTGGCAAAGAGGTTGAGCTTGATGGTGTCGAGAAAGTCGATGGCGTTGGGCTGTGGGTCGTCCAGGATTTCCTTGATTTGATAGAGCCACTTGTCGAGCCCGTCGTCGGTGCTATCCGCAGAGTTGTCGCCGTCCTTGTACTTCCAATGAGCCGCAAAGCCGTGCTCTGCGATGTCGTCCATGCGGCGGCTTCGTATCTGCACCTCGATCCATTTGCCCGCTTTGCTCATGAGTGTCGAGTGGAGTGCCTGGTAGCCGTTGGCTTTTTTGTTGTGCACCCAGTCGCGCAAACGGTCGGGGTGTGGCTTGTAAATCGTGCTGGCAATGTTGTATATCTTAAAGCACTCGTCCGTTTCGTTCATCCCTTCCGACACTTCGAAAATGATGCGGACGGCCAGTATGTCATAGACTTCTTCGAAGGTGACGTGCTTCGTCTGCATCTTTGTCCAGATGCTGTAGGGCTTTTTGAAGCGTGCCTTTATCTCATACTTGATGCCCGCTTCGTCGAGGCGCTGGCGGATTGGAGCCGTGAACTGGTCGAAGATGGTGGTCAAGTGCTCCCGAGTGTCCTCGAGCTGCCTTTCGATTGCCTTGTATTCCTCAGGGTGTTCGTACTTGAAGCTGAGGTCCTCGAGCTCTTCCTTTACCTTGTTCAGGCCGAGCCGGTGTGCCAGAGGAGCGTAGATGTAGAGCGTCTCGCCCGCTATCTTATACTGCTTTCCGGGGAGCTGGCTGCCCAGGGTGCGCATGTTGTGCAGTCGGTCGGAAATCTTAATCAGGATGACTCGTATGTCCTCGCTCATCGTGAGGAGCAACTTCTTGAACGACTCAGCCTGCACCGACGCTTTGTCGCCGAAGATGCCGCCCGATATCTTGGTCAGTCCATCGACAATCTGCGCAATCTTAGGCCCGAAGATGTTGGCAATGTCCTCTACCGTGTAGTCCGTATCCTCTACCACATCGTGCAGGAGCGCCGAGCAGATACCGGTGCTGCCCAAGCCGATGTCCTCGCACGCAATCTGCGCCACAGCGATGGGATGCATGATGTATGGCTCGCCGGAAAGTCGTCGGACGCCCTTGTGCGCTTCCTTTGCGAAGTTGAACGCCTTGTCGATGATTTCGGTGTGCTTGCGGTGGTGGGATGCCAAGTAAGTGTCAATCAAGTGCTGATACGCTTCGGCAACCATCCGCTCGTCTTCCATCTCACGAAAGTTAATGTCCTCCATAGTATTCACGGCTTACGGTAAGATGTCTGTTAGTTCACTCTGATGCGTCGTCCGGCATAGACTGTGTTGCCTTTTATGCCGTTGAGGCTGCGCAGACGGGCAACGGAGACGCCGTTCCTCCTTGCAATTGCGCCCAAAGTATCGCCTTTGCGAACAGTTGCGTACTTAGCCCCGCGCTTGCTCTTGCCCTTCTTCGCCCGAGGTTGCTCCACAACAGGAATCTCTGTCTGCTCTGCCACCTCAGCCATTGGAACGTAGATGGAGTCTCCGGCTTCCACGAAAGCATTGATGGCAGTGGTAGGCATACGAAGTGTGCAAGCGTGCGAATCGCCAGGAATCAGCGTTGTGCGATACTGCGGATTGAGTGCCTTGAGTTCCTCCTGCGTAACGCCACAAAGTTCAGCGATGCGTTCCATACGGACGTTTTTGTTGACCTGTATCGTGTCAGTTCCCTGCGGAAGAGTGGTGTTGACGGGGCATATGTTGTGGTCGCAATAGTAGTTCATGATGTAGTTCGCAGCGATGAAAGCGGGCACGTAACCTCGTGTCTCAGCCGGAAGGTAAGGGTAAATCGTCCAATAGTCCTTGATGCCTCCGGCTCTTTTGATGGCTTTGGTGATGTTTGCAGGACCGCAATTGTAGCCAGCCACTGCGAGATGCCAGTCGCCGAAGATGTCGTAAAGGTCTTTCAGGTAACGTGCTGCCGCATAACTTGCCTTGATGGGGTCGCGACGCTCGTCAATCAAACTGGTCACTTCCAAGCCGTATTGCTTGCCGGTCGTAATCATGAATTGCCAAAGACCGACTGCTCCGGCACGACTCACGGCAGTAGGATTGAGGGCACTTTCAATGATGGGAAGGTATTTTAGCTCAAGGGGCATCTGATAGCTCTCGAGCGCTTCCTCGAAGATAGGATTGTAGAAATTGCTTCTGCCAAGCAGCACGGCGACAGAGTTGCGCAGTCGTCCGCTGTAAAGGTCAATGTACTTCTGCACAACGTTGTTGTAGGGCATATCGATTACGTTAGGCAATCTGCTGAGCCGATGTGCGTAGGTTTTGGCGTCGAACAGCGGGTTCTCGTTTGTCGTCTCACAGGCTTCGTCGAAGGCAAGGAAGTTGCGTGTCTGCCAATCGGCAAGGAGGCTGTCTATCTCGGCTGTCTGCATGCCTTCTGGCAGCTCGAGGGTTGCGTCTTCGACGTATTCCTCGTCGTCCTTTTCCTCCTGTGACAAGACAATGTGAGAATAAGAGAATAAGAAAATAAGAAGGAGTAGAATGCGATATGTCGTGAGTCTGTTCATAGTGTTTGAAGTGTTGTTTAGAAGTTTATGACGCATTGCACGCCTGGGGTTGTAGTGCGGTGATTCATATCGTAGCGTCCTGTCTCGATGAATGTGGGCTGCAGCTCGAGGCTCAGGTCGGGTGAGATGTCGAAGGTGGAGAGTTCCGCATCGACATACGCATCGATGACCGAGAGCAGATACACGCCGGCGAAGGAGAAGATGCTCAAGTCCCTGAAGCGTCGGAACGTGTCCTTCTTGCTCTTGAAGATGCCTTTGAAGCGCTCTTCCTTGCCTACGATACTATAGTTCGGAGGCAGCATCTTCTCGTAGCTCTTTGTGTTGGGGTCGCTGTCCATGATGTCCAAGTAGGCCTGAGAATAGTCGGAATACATCTGTCCATTCCAGGTGAGAGCATAGACGCAACCAAGGAAGCCGCCATAGACGATGGGGAGCTTCCAGTACTTTCGGTTGTAGAGCTGACCGGCACCAGGTAGCACGAGACCGAGCCACATTGCCCGAATCGGGTCGGGCTTAAAGGCTTGGAGGTCGCGCTGGCGTTGTATGCCTTTCATCAGGTCGTCGCTGATGGTGAGGAGCGACGCGCTGTCAACGGCGATGGAGTCAGCTACGGGCACACGCTTCCCTTCCTGCGCAAGAAGGGCAGGAGTGCAGCAAAGCCAGAAGAGCAAGGCTGCCAGGAGCGGAAGTGTGTGTCGTTGTAGTCTCATTAGCTGCGTAGTTTGTCGAACATCTCGATGATGCGTTCCAGTTCCGACTCGTTGGCGAATGGAATGCTAATCTTTCCTTTGCCTGTCTGGGAACAGGTCATCTCGACTTTCGTCCTGAAGATTTTCCTTAAGCCTTCGCGCAAAAGGTTGTAGTCGGCGCTGAGGTTGGAGCCTTTCTGCCTGATGCGTTTGCCGCTTTTGGCTTTCACGGAGCCGCCTTCGCTGAGCTGTTTTGCCATGCTCTCAATTTGACGGACGCTCATGGGGGCTTTTTTCATTTCGGCAAAGACCTTGAGTTGTGTCTCTGGGTCAGCGATGGCAAGGAGAGCGCGGGCGTGTCCCATGTCGATGTCGCGGTTTCGAAGCGCCACTTGCACGCTGGCAGGGAGCTTCAGCAGACGCAGATAGTTGGCAATCGTGGTGCGGTTTTTGCCCACTCGCTCGCTGAGCTGGTCCTGTGTGAGGCTGTATTGCTCGATGAGGTTATGGTAGGCCAGCGCCACTTCTATCGCGGTAAGGTCTTCGCGCTGAATGTTCTCGACGAGTGCCATCTCGAGCATATTCTCATCGTCGACTGTGCGGATGTAGGCGGGGATTGTCGTCAGGCCGACCCTTTGGCTTGCTCGCCAACGCCTTTCTCCCGCGATGATGATGTACGTTCCATCGCCCATATCGCGAAGTGTGATAGGCTGGATGATGCCGATTTGGCGGATGCTGTTGGCGAGTTCCTGCAGCGAGTCGTCGTCGAACTCACGCCGAGGCTGGTTGGGGTTCGGCTGGATGTCGTCCATTCTCACTTCCGAGAGGTTCGACGAGCCGTTTGTCTGGATGTCTTCTGTCTGTAGGAGAGCGTCGAGGCCTCTGCCCAGAGCTTGTCCTTGATACTTCTTCTTGATGGCCATAGATGCTGCGATTCTATTATTTATTCTTTTCGATGATTTCCTGTGCCAGTGCCAGGTGGGCCTTCGAGCCTGTGGCATCGGCGTCGTACAATATGGCGGGTACGCCGTGACTTGGTGCCTCGCTGAGCTTCACGTTGCGCTGGATGACTGTCTTGAACACGAGTTCGCGGAAATGACGGCGCACCTCTTCGTAGATTTGATTAGCGAGACGGAGCCTGCTGTCATACATGGTGAGGAGGAAACCCTCAATTTCGAGACGCGGATTCATGCGGGTCTTGACAATCTTTATCGTGTTGAGCAACTTGCTGATGCCTTCCAGGGCGAAGTATTCGCACTGTACGGGGATGATGACAGAGTCGGCGGCGGTGAGCGCGTTCACTGTGATGAGGCCCAAGCTGGGACTGCAATCGATGAGGATGAAATCGTAATCTTTGACGATGGGACGTATCACCTCCTTCAGCGTGTGCTCGTGATTCTTGAAGTTCAGCAGTTCGATTTCGGCTCCGACCAAGTTGATGTGGGACGGCACGATGTCGAGTCCTTCAATGTCTGTCGTGTAGATGATGTCCTTGATGCTGACCTGCCCGAGCAATGCGTTGTAGAGCGAGTGCTCGAGCTTGCTGACGTCCACACCCATGCCGCTCGATGCGTTGGCCTGCGGGTCAGCGTCGATGAGGAGCACTTTCTTTTCGAGTGTGGCGAGAGAGGCAGCGAGGTTCATGCTTGTGGTTGTTTTGCCCACACCGCCCTTTTGGTTAACTATTGCGATTGTTTTGCTCATGTTTGTCGATTCTACTAATGAAATTGATTTTGCAAATATACGATAAAACCTCGAAACACGCGCTATTTTATTTAAGCAGAATGCTTAAAGTGTTGATAACTTAACGTTTTTGTTGATAACTGAGGTGGTTTATCAACACTTTTTTGCAGGTCGTGACGCTCTTTCTCGCATAGCCCGTTAGCAGACTCCTCAGCCTGTCTCGCAAAACTAAGCACGTTAAGTTACTCAACTTAACACGTCAAAAAAAATTTTTAGCACGTTAAGTTGCTTGACTTAGCACGTTAAAATTTGAGACACGAAACTTGATGATTCCAATTATTATTCGTATCTTTGCACCAAATAACGTGGAATATGACAAAACGCCCCTTGATACTCATCTCGAACGACGACGGTGTGGACGCTCAAGGCATACAGGTCCTGACCAAGCTCATGCAGCGGCTTGGCGACGTTATCGTCGTCGCGCCAAACGGCCCACGCAGTGCCGCTTCCTGCAGCATCTCGCCGATTGACAATATTAACATCACGCTTGTGAAGGAAGAACTGGGCCTGAAGGTCTGGCGCTGCACAGGAACACCTACCGATTGCGTCAAGTTGGCGCTCGACGGACTGCTCGACAGGAGGCCAGACCTCATGGTGAGCGGCATCAATCACGGTGACAACGCATCGGTCAGCGTACATTACAGCGGCACAGTCGGCGCAGCCCTCGAGGCTTGCATGAAGAACGTGCCGGCCATCGCATTCAGCCTCCAGACAAAGAACCACCAGTGTGACTTCCGGCCCTACGAGGATGTGATACTGAAGACGGTTCGCTATGTCCTCCAGAACGGCTTGCCAGACGATGTTCTGCTCAACGTCAACTTCCCTGAAGTACCGCAGCTGAAAGGCACGAAAGTCTGCCGTCTCGGTCGAGGACGCTGGATGAAGGAGATGATGCAGGTGGGCGAAAACGAGTACCGACTTACAGGGTATTTCCAAAATCTCGAGCCCGACTCGGAAGACACGGACTATTGGGCCCTCGATCACGGCTTTGCGTCCATCACGCCAATACAGCTCGACACGACTGCTCACGCCTTGCTCGAGACACTGAAGAAAGAGATAGAAGGAGACTGCAACACATAGAATGAGATATTACATCATAGCAGGTGAGGCAAGTGGCGACGTTCATGCGAGCCACTTGATGCGCGCCATCAAGCAGGAAGATGCGGCGGCAAGGTTCCGTTGCTTCGGCGGAGACATGATGGCAGCTGAGGGTGCGGAGCTCGTCCAGCATTATCGCGACCTCGCCTACATGGGCTTCTGGCCTGTCATCAAACACCTGCCGACCATACTTCGAGGCATGAAACATTGCCAGAAGGACATCCTCGAGTGGCAACCCGACGTGCTGATACTGGTCGATTACCCAGGCTTCAATCTCAAGATAGCGCGCTTCATCAAGCAGCACAGCACGATACCCGTCGTCTATTACATCGCTCCGAAACTCTGGGCATGGAAGGAACATCGCATCCGCGACATTAAGCGCGACGTCGACCTGCTGCTCTCCATCCTGCCTTTCGAAGTGCCATACTATGAAGAGAAGCACAGCTACCATATTAATTATGTAGGCAATCCGACCGTCGACGAAGTGTCGGCTTATCAGAAGGAACACCCTGCAAATGCCGATGCTTTCAGGAAAGAGAACCATCTCGACGAGCGGCCTATCATCGCTCTGCTGCCAGGAAGCCGTAAGCAGGAAGTGCGCGACAACCTTCGCAGAATGCTGGAAGCGGCTGAACCATACAGCAAGGACTATCAGCTCGTGCTTGCCGCCGCCCCAGGCCTCACGGATGACTTCTACGAGGAGTGCATTAAAATGGTAAATGGAAAATGGCTAAATGCTAAATGCACTGTTGTCCGCGACCAAACGTTCCGTCTCCTGCAACACAGCACGGCAGCCCTCGTCACCAGCGGCACCGCGACACTCGAGACTGCGCTCTTCCGTGTTCCACAAGTTGTCTGCTATTACATAAAGGCAGGCAGGTTGGCATCTCTCGCTCGACGGCTCTTCCTTAAGGTGCCCTACATCTCCCTCGTCAACCTTGTCTGCGGGGAAGAAGTGGTGCCGGAACTCGTTGCAGAGCAAATGAACGTGAGCAATGTTCGCCTGCAGCTCGCATCAATCCTGCCAGGAGGCCCAGCTAGGGCGGCTCAGCTAAAAGGCTACGAACGCATGGCAAACATTCTCGGAGAGCCTGGAGCACCTGCCAGAGCGGCAAAGATAATAGTTGACCTCAACAGAGATAAACAATAAATAGAAAACGCTTAAAAAGTAAATGAAGCTATGTTAAGACTTAATTGTTTCTTCCAAGCCAAGAAGGGCAAGTACAACGAAGCCCTCGAGGCCGCCATCCTGCTTACTGCAAAGACGCAGAAGCATGAGGGCATGATCAGTTACGACGTGTTCGAAAGCGCTACCCGAAAGGACATCTTCATGTTCTGCGAGACTTGGGCAAGCGAAGAAGCCCTGGCGAAACATGCTGCCACACCCGAGTTCAAGGAACTCGTGGGCATCATCGAGAGCTGTGGCGAAATGAAGATTGAGCAGTTGACGCTCTAAGACTTAAAAAGAAGAACGTGCCCTTCCGTCAAGAGGGGCACGTTCTTTTTGTATACATTATTTATTATCTTCCTGTTTCGAAGCGGTTATCTCACGATGACGATGCGGCTGATGATGGCTTTGCCGCCTTCAGGCGTGTTGGCTACGACATGGTAGATGCCGCTCGCAACGCGTCGTCCGTTATTGGCCAAACCGTTCCAGGTGCAGGTGCCGCCAGCTGATTTGCCATTCCAGACGAGCTGTCCGCCTGTGGAGATAATCTTGACTTCGGTGTCGGCAACAAGTCCGCGGATGGCGATGGGGCCGTTGTAATCTGGCGAGACAGGGTTGGGGAAGATGGTGACATTGCTCTTCTTGAGTTCGTCTTCAGGCGTTGTGGCGTCGCTGATGTAGCTGCACAGGCCTTTGTCTGTGCCGAAGACGACTTCGCCGGTACCCGGGTGCACAGCAATGCCTTGCACGTTGTCGCTAAGCAACGGGCTGTTTTCCGTCGTGAAATGATGTATCATCTCCTGTCCGTCTGCGCTGATGAGGAAAGCACCGTTGGTTTGTGTGCCGATCCATTTGCGGTTTGCGGCATCGATGGCGATGCATGCTATTGAGACGTCGTTGAGCAGATAGTCGGCCAGGCCGCTGCCGTCGTTGCGGTTAATCTTTATCTGTGTGAACTGGAAGTTCTGGTCGAAGACTTTCGAAACGTCTTCGATGACGAAGAGACCGGTCGATGTGCCGACCCAAACCAGGCCGTCGAGGTCTTCGCAGAGGCAGTAGAACTGTTCGGGCAGGTAGGGTGTGCCGTCCTGATTGATAATGTTCTGGTGCAGGATTTTCCTGTCGTCAGTGGTGCGTTCGGTGCCTTTGGTGTCGAGGCAGAAGACGCCGCGTTTGTCGATGCGTCGGCTCGTGATGAGTTTGATGCCGCTGCTGTGATGGAGAATCTGGTCGACCAGCGAGCAGGCATCGAGTTCCTCGTAGTATAGATTGGTCCATGCGCCGTTGGGTTTGAGGACATGCAGTACGGTATCTCTCAGGGAGGACGCCATCCAGAGGTTGCCGTCTGTGTCGTAGCTTAGTGCGGCACACATACAATAGTTGTAGTAGAGCGGCAATGTCGGCATCAGGCTTCGGAGCGGGGAATTGTCGTGATTGTAAAGCTTGACGAACTTGCCGTTTCTGTATTCGCAGAGTCCGGTGCGGTATGGGCTTGCGAAGTGGTGTGTATCGTCGAGCGGGTCTTGTACGAGGTCGGTGGTGTTGCGGAGTCTGAGTGCCGAGTAGTTGGAGGGGATTTCCATTTCTTGGAAGTTTGTCCACTCGCCGTTCTCGTAGTACATTGCGGTAGCGGGGTTGTAGAAGCTGCCGACGGTGTTGATGCCTCCTGCCACGAGCAGTCGGTCGCCTACCCAGCTGAGATGGTATCCTATGTCGCGGATGGGGCTGCTGGGCTGAATGACTTGTTCGGTGGGGGTGATCTCGGAAGCTGTTATCTTATAGCCGCGCAGTCCGTTGGTCTGCTCGCTTACCCAGTATGTGCCGTTCACGAGGGAGATGTCGCTCCATATGTTGCTATATGGGATGACGGTGAAGTCTTCGGGGCTGTTCACGTCGAAGGCAAAGCCGATCTTTGTCTTGTTGCCTATGACCAGCTGGTTGCCCAGGTTCTTCAGTATGGTGAAGTTGCCGGACACCAAGTTTGTTGTCACGTTGCTGCTGGTGTTGAGGGCGAAGAGGGCGTCGGTTCTTGCCACCATCAGGATGTCCTGATAGAAGCGGAGGATTTTGATGTTGGTCCACGCCTTCAGCTTCTTCCAGTTTGCCTCCAGCTGCATGTTGTCGGACTTCATGCAGCGGTACAGTCCGTCGGGTGTGCCGAGAAAGATCATGCTTTCTGAGACGGCAATGCTTGTTACGTTGAGGTCCAGTCGGTATGTGTTGCGGAAGACGCCTTCCTTCATGTCAACCTCTACGAAGCCGAAGCCTGTGGCAAGATAGGCTGTGGAGCCATATATGCATACGGCTGCGACTTCTTTGTTCAGGATGCGTTTTTCCTTCAGTGCCGACAGGTTCTCTGTGTTGCCGTTGTTGTCGAGGAGGTCGATGTTGCTGTTGCTGTAGACGATGAGTAGCTTGCCCGCTTCTTTGCAATAGGCAATGTGGGCGATGTTCACGTCGTTGAGCGCTCCCATATGGTCGAAGGTGCGTACTTCACCGTCCTCTGTGTCGTAGGAGAGCAGGTTGCCGTTCATCAGGGAATAGATGATGCTGCCGTTGACCTCGCTCTTTGTGGCGATTTGATAGCTGAGGTACGAGCGCCATGTTCCCAGCTCTTGGGCTGTGGCGGCGAGGCAGAGCACCAGTAGGAGCAGTGCCAGGGAGGAGAGTTTCTTTATCATCGTCGTTCTTTTCTTTGACGTTATAAAATCGGTCAGGAGGTTAGCCGTGTTTTTCGTCCCCGCAGGCGGCGTTTCAATCCCCGCGTGCGGCGTTGGCCATTTCCGCGTGCGGCGATGGCAATCCCCGCGTGCGGCGTTTTTTACACTCCTTTTTGCGATTCATCTTTTATCTATTCAAATAACGCAATTTTCGGGTCAATTATTGTCTTTCGCCATGAGAAATTCTGCGAGCTTCTTTGTGGCGCGACCGCGATGGCTGATGGCGTTCTTTGCCTCGGCACTCATTTGTGCGAAGGCAAGGCCATGGGCTTCTGTGGGGGCGAAGACCGGGTCGTAGCCAAAGCCGCCCTCGCCGACGCGCTCCTGCAGTATAGTTCCTTCGACGATGCCTTCGAAGAGATACTCCTGCCCGTTTTGCACGAGGGCGATGACTGTGCGGAAGCGGGCTTTGCGCGTCTCTGCGCTTTTGAGCTTGTCGAGCAGGCAGCGGATGTTGGCATCGGCATCATGACTTTCTCCGTAGCCGTTCATGGCGCCGAAGCGAGCCGTGAAGACGCCCGGGGCTTTGCCTAGAGCATCCACTTCCAGACCGGTGTCGTCGGCAAAGCAATCGACGCCGTAGTGCTCGTGTATGTAGCGTGCCTTCTGCAGCGCATTGCCCTCGAGCGTGTCGGCAGTCTCGGGAATATCTTCGTGGCAGCCGATGTCGCTCAGGCTCTTCACCGTGAATGCTTCGCCCAGTATCTGCCGGACTTCCTCCAACTTGTGGGCGTTGTTGGTGGCCATGATGATTTCTCGCGCGCTATTCATATCTTTTTCTTTATCGGGTCGAAACCTTCGCCGAAGACGCCTTCGACGTTACTCATCGAGACGAACGCCCGCGGGTCGATGTGCTTGATGAGCTGGAAGATGCTGCGGCTCTCGTATCGCTTGGCAAGGATGAGCAGCACTTGGCGCTTCTCCTTGCTGTAGAACCCTTCGCCCGAGAGGACGGTCACGCCTCGCTCGAGCTGCGTGTTGACTTCCTCGGCAATCTCTTCGTAGTGCTCGCTGATGATGATGAACTGCACGCTTTGGCGGGCGGAGTTGATGACATAGTCGAGGAAGGTGTTGCTGATGAGCATCGCCGTGTAGCCGACCACTACCATCTCGATGTCCTGTTCGATGAAATAGCTGGCACCGATGATGACGATGTCGAGCGTCAGCAGCATTCGGCCGAGCGAAATGTCCCAGTACTTGTTGACGGAACTGGCGATGATGTCCGTACCGCCAGTACTGCCTCCTGCCAGGAAGATGGTTGCCAGACCGCCGCCTTCAAGCAGGGCGCCAATGACGCAAGCCATGAACTTCTGCTCGCCTATAATGTGCATGAGCTTCGGGGTGCCATTCACAATTGTCTCTGTGAGCTGCGTCTGCATCATGTTGATGGCAAACGAGATGAGCAACGTGACGATGATAGTGCGTACCAGATAACGCCACCCGAGGACTCGCATCGCAATCAGCAGCAGGCCGATATTGATGATGAAGTACGTCGTGCCGGCCGGGAAGCCAGTCAAGTAGAAGAAAATCGTGGAGATACCCGTCACGCCGCCGCTCACAATCTTGTACGGCAGCAGGAAGCACGTGTAGCCGAGCGTATAGATAATCGTGCCCAGCAGCATCTGCATGTAGTCCCGCAGCAGTTGCCACGGAGAAGGGCCTATGATGTCTTTAAATTTCAAATTTCAGATTATATGTTGTAGAATTTTCAGAACTATGGTTTGATGACGTTGAATCCGTTCCCGTACACACCCTCTGCCCTGCTTTGCGACACGAAAGCGGCTGGGTCTATCTCGCGTATCATTCGCAAGACAGTCAGGCTCTCCCGTTTATGTGCGATGACAAAGACGACCTTCACGTTCTCGTGTGTATAGTAGCCTTCGCCGTCGAGCACCGTCGCCGAGTGCACCGTCTCGGATATAATGCGGTCGCATATCTCCTGGTGCTTTCGAGTGAAGATGACGAACTGCACATCCTGTCTGGAGCTGTTGATGAGCATGTCGATGACGTACGTGTAGACAGCAAGGGCAACGTAGCCGAACACCACCATCCGCCAGTCATGGAAGAGAGGCCAGCAGGAGCCAATGACGATGAAGTCAAGGTAAAGCAGCACGCGGCCGAACGAAACGTTATGCTTCTTGTTGACAAGAGCTGCTATGATGTCCCATCCGCCCGAACTGCCGCCGGCAAGGAAGACAGTTCCGATGCCGAGACCGTTGAAGATGGCACCCAGCACGCAAGCCATCGAGTCCTGTCCCGGACCGAGTATCTGTAAGAGTGAGCCATCGGGGTTCGTCATCATCTGCTGTCCTATCTCCAGAAAGGACGAGAGGGCAAAGACAGCATACGCCGTCTTGCCCACGAACTTCCAGCCCAGCGGCTTGATGGAGATAAGGAGCAGAATGCCGTTCGCGATGAAGATGGCAGCGGACATGGGGAACTTCGTCAGGTAATAGATGATGGCGAACATGCCCGTCAGGCCGCCTGTCGTGATGTGATACGGCAAGAGGAACGCGGCCCAACCCAGCGCATAGAGGGCTATGCCAAAGTTGACGGCTAGGAAGTCCTTCATGAACTCCCAGAAACGGCCTTTCTTCAGTTCCATTTTCCTTAACAGGGTTTGACGACAATGTTAACGATGCGCTTGGGAATAGCGATAGTCTTGACGATCTGCATTCCTTCGAGATACTTCGCTGCCTCGGGCGCCGAGGTGGCAAGCTCAATCATCTGTTCGGGCGTTGCATCTGCTGGGAAGAGCATGTCGAAGCGCACCTTGCCGTTGAACTGCACGCCGAGCTTGACGCTTGTCTCCACGAGGTACTTCTCTTCCCACTTCGGCCAGCGAGCGTCGCAAACGCTGCCTTCGCCGCCCATGGCTTCCCAGAGCTCTTCTGCGATGTGTGGCGCGAAGGGAGCAATGAGCACGGGCAGCGTCTGCAGTATCGTGCGACTCGTGCACTTCTGTTGGCTCAGTTCGTTCACGGCAACCATGAAGGCGGAGATGCTCGTGTTGTATGAGAAAACTTCGATGTCGGACGTCACCTTCTTGATGAGTTTGTGCAACGTCTTGAGACTATCGGCGGAAGGTTCGTCGTCGGTGAGGGCGAGGTTGCCGTCCTTGTCCCAGAACAATGCCCACAGCTTCTTGAGGAAGCGGAAGCAGCCATCGATGCCGTTGGTGTCCCAGGGCTTCGACTGCTCCACTGGGCCGAGGAACATCTCGTAAAGCCGAAGGGTGTCGGCGCCGTAGTTCTCGACGATCATGTCGGGGTTGACAACGTTGTACATCGACTTAGACATCTTCTCAATGGCCCAGCCGCAGATGTATTTGCCGTCCTCGAGGACGAAGTCTGCCGTAGCGTACTCGGGGCTCCAGGCCTTGAAGGCTTCGAGGTCGAGCACGTCGTTCTTGACGATGTTGACGTCGACATGAATCGGCGTGACGTCGTACTTGTCCTTCAGGCCGAAGGAGACGAAAGTGTTGGTTTCCTTGATGCGATAGACGAAGTTCGAGCGGCCTTGTATCATGCCCTGATTGACGAGCTTCTTGAAGGGCTCTTCCTTTTTGCTTATGCCGAGGTCGAAGAGGAATTTGTTCCAGAAGCGGGAGTAGATGAGGTGGCCTGTGGCATGCTCTGAGCCGCCGACGTAGAGGTCCACGTTCTGCCAGTAGGCAGCAGCTTTCTCGCTGACCAGAGCCTCATCGTTGTGTGGGTCCATGTAGCGGAGGTAGTAGGCGCTGGAGCCTGCGAAGCCGGGCATGGTGTAAAGCTCAATTGGGAAGACGGTCTTTTCGTCGATGAGCTTTTTGTCCACAATCTTACGGTTTGCCTCGTCCCACGCCCAAATCTGTGCATTGCCGAGAGGCGGCTCGCCGGTTTCTGTTGGCAGGAACTTCTCTACCTGCGGCAGTTCGATGGGCAGGCACTCTTCGGGAATCATGGTGGGGATGCCGTTCTTGTAGTACACGGGGAACGGCTCGCCCCAATAGCGCTGACGGCTGAAGATGGCGTCGCGCAGGCGATAGTTCACTTTGACGCGTCCGAGGTTGTGTGCCTTGACGAAGCGTTTGGTCTCTGCGATGGCTTCCTTGATGGTGAGGCCATTGAGGTTGAGGCTTTCGCCATCGTAGCAGACGCTTTTGTCGGGGCTGATAGGAGAGTTTGTCACGATGCCTTCCTTGGCGTCGTAGCTCTCTTCGCTGATGTCGGCACCTTCGACGAGCGGAATGATGGGCAGGTCGAAGTGTTTTGCAAAGGCATAGTCGCGGCTGTCGTGAGCGGGCACAGCCATGATGGCACCCGTGCCGTAGCCAGCCAGCACGTATTCTGCGATGTAGATGGGGCAGCGGTCGCCCGTTATGGGGTTGATGCCGTAGGCTCCGCTAAAGACGCCTGTGACGGTATGGTCTATCATGCGTTCTCTTTCGGTGCGGCTCTTGACATATTTAATATAGTCATCTACGGCGACGCGCTGTTCGGGTGTCGTCACTTTGTCGACCAGTTCGCTTTCGGGAGCCAGTACGAAGAAGGTCACGCCGAACATCGTGTCTGCTCTGGTGGTGAAGATAGTGAATGACACGCCGTCGGTGGTCTTGATTTCCACCTCAGCGCCTTCGCTTCTGCCGATCCAGTTCTTTTGCGTTTCCTTGATGCTCTCGCTCCAGTCGATTGTGTCGAGTCCGTCGAGGAGGCGCTGGCTGTACGCACTGACGCGCAGGCACCATTGCCTCATCTTCTTCTGTTCCACAGGATAGCCGCCACGAACGCTGACGCCTTCGACAACCTCGTCGTTGGCGAGGACGGTGCCGAGCTTCGGGCACCAGTTCACCATCGTTTCTCCGAGGAAGGCGATGCGGTGGTTCATGAGCAGGTCGCTCTGCGCCTTCTCGTCGGACGGCCACTTGCCTTCCTGCTTGAATTTCTCGATGAGGCGTTCGATGGGCTGAGCTTTCTGCAGCTCGTCGTCGAAGTAGGAATTGAACATCTTTTGAAACGCCCACTGCGTCCATTTGTAGTAGTCGGGCGTGCAGGTTCTTACCTCGCGGTCCCAGTCGAAGCTGAAGCCGATCTTGTCGAGCTGCTCGCGGTAGCGGTCGATGTTGGCGAAGGTGGTCTTCTCGGGGTGCTGACCTGTCTTGATGGCGTACTGCTCGGCGGGCAGGCCGTAGGCATCGTAGCCCATCGGGTTGAGCACGTTGAAGCCCTGCTGGCGTTTGTAGCGGGCATAGATGTCGCTGGCGATGTAGCCAAGCGGGTGTCCCACGTGGAGTCCTGCGCCGCTGGGGTAGGGGAACATGTTGAGGACGTAGAACTTCCTACGGTTCTCGTCCTCAACAACTTTGTATGTCTGGCGTTCCGTCCAGAGGCGGTGCCATTTTTGTTCTATTTCTCTGAAGTTATATTCCTTTGCCATCTTAGAAGCGATAACCGAGGGTAATGCTGAAGTTGAAGTTCTTTACCTTTGGCAGGCTTGTGTCGATGCCTTGTGCTTTGAAGGAGTCGTGATAGGTGTCGCGGAAGCTGTCGCGGTAGATGTCGGCCAAGCCCCAGTCGCAACCGAACATGAGGTTGTAGTGGTTGTTGTATTCGACACCAACACGGAAGCCGATGCCTGCGTCCCAACGCTGGTAGTTGTTTATCTTCTCGATGTCGCTGGTCTTCTTGAATGCCTTGTAGGTGAGCATGTCTTCGAGTTCGTTGATTTCTTCGCCGTCGCCGTCGATGCTCATTCTGTTCTTACCGCCCACGCCAACTGCGAAGTAGGGACCGAGTTCGCCGTAAACGCCGAGATCCTCCATGAAGTTGTAGCGGAAGCCGACGCGAACGGGGATTTCGAAGTAGTGCAGCGGGCACTTAGCGGTGGCGCTGTAAGCTTGTCCGTTCAATTCGAGATACTCAGCGGACACTTTTCCACCCTTCATTGTCCAATCGACGCCAGCAGTAACGTATGTTCCGCGACCGCCTGGCAGCATGTAGTCTGCTCTGGCACCCATCATGGCACCCACCTTAGCGTCGAGGCCGCTGTTCTGCAACTTGGACACATTCATGCCGAACAGGCCCATGAAGCTGAGGCCGGACTCTGATTCGTACTGAAACTCAAATGCATTTGCATTGCCGGCAACCATTGCCAGAACAATGACTAAAGAAAGAATCTTTTTCATAATTATAAGTTTATAATGTGAGAATTGTTTAATTTCGCGTGCAAAGGTACAACATTTAATTGAAAATTTAAAATTGAAAAATGAAAAAATCAAAATTTATAAATAGAATTTATAACTCCTCATCTTCGGAGAGACAATAAATGGAACTCCAAAGTTGCAGAAAATCCTTTACAAAACATGCAGCAAGAAGTGCGGTGTTCTGTCTCTTGGCACAGGGAAAAATAAAACGCCGCACGCGGAAATCGTCAACGCCGCACGCTGAGTTTGAATTTTCCGCTGGCGAAGTTGACCGACTCAAAATGCCGAATTCGATGCCAAACCGTGCGAAACTTTGCGCTGACGAATGTCTGGCTGGTACTTTCTTTGCTCTGTGTCAGAAAATGCTGCTTTGTAACTTGTTGATTATCAAATGCGACTTGATTTAAGCTCGTTTTTCGCCTTTGGGGTAACTTGGTGCCGTAAAACAAAAAAGACGCCGCCAGAGAAGGCGACGTCGAGAAGAATCTTTACAAATTCGGTGCAGTTGTGGCTTCCGCTCAGAACAGCCTCTGTGCGAACATCGAGAGGTAGATGCGCCAGTTGCGCCAGATGTGACCGCCTTCGTTCTCGAAGTATTCGTAAGGATACTGCATCTTGTCGAGGTACTGCCGCAGCGCAACGTTCTGTCCGAACAGGAAGTCTTCCTTGCCGATGGCAATCCAATAGAGATGCGGCTTGGCGGCGAAGAGCTTCTTCATCTGCTCGGCTGCCTCAGGATGGTCGGCAAGTTGCTCCTCGAGGCTCTTTTGCGTGCGGTCGAGGCGTACGGCAGCAGAGTAAAGCCCGATGTAGCCAAAAGTTCCCGGGTTCAGCATGCTGATGCGGAAAGTGTGGTAGCCGCCCATCGAAAGGCCGCAAATCGCAGTGTTGTCAGCGCCCTTCTTGATCTTGTAGTGCGAGGCAACGTAGTTCATGACGTCGGCAAAATTCTCTTCGTAGGTTCCTTTTGGACGGTCCTTCTGCGGAATGCCTGTTTCGAGCGGTCCGGCATCGTCGGAAGCGTTGCCGTTGGGTGTTACCACAATCATCGGCTTTGCCTTGCCAAGCGCGATGAGGTTGTCTATGATCTGAGCCATACGGCCGAGTGTGAGCCATGCTTCCTCGTCGCCACCAGCGCCGTGCAGCAGGTAGAGGACAGGATAGGCTTTGCCCTTGTCGTACCCTGGCGGTGTGTAGATACTCATGCGTCGCTTCAGGCCGAGTCCGGGGCTGTCGTACCAGACATGTGCAACGTCACCATGTTCCACATTGTGGTTCTGATAGAGGTAGCCCAGGTCGCCCGTTTCCTTGCTCACGATAAAGGTGCTCATGAAGGAACGCACGTCGCGGCTGCGCTCGATGTTGCCCGGGTCTTGAGCCTCTACGCCATCCACATAAAAGCGGTAGTTGTAGAGCTCGGGAGCCAGGACTTTCGTTGTGTACGTCCACACATCGCCTTGCTTCGTCATCTCAGCATGACCGTTCTCAACGCAATCGCCGATGATGCCAACCTTCTGTGCATCGGGCGCCTTGAGCTGAAGGGTAACCGTGCCGTCGTTGTTGAAGAGCGGCGAACGTGTGTCGTGTCTCTCGAAAATAGCTTGCTGGGCCTGTGCGCCAACAGCAGCGAGCAGCATTGCTGCCAGCAGGTACAATCTTTTCATACTTAACTAATGCGCTTTGAGTTCGTATATGTTGTTCCTGCTACAAAATTAAGTATTTTTTTGGCAAACGCTTTCATATTTGCGAAAAAAAGTGTTACTTTGTGTCGCATATCATATAAATTATAGTAAAATGAGACGATTTTTTCTGCCTTTAGTGGCATTTTTCATGATAATTCAGGGCGCTTATGGTAGTGACCTGACAGGTTATCGCGTTTGCCGTATGACGGAGCCGACTGGAATTCTCCGTACAGCACAATTCTCCTGGCAGACAACGAGCAAGGAGCTCAACGTGCAGCAGATGTCGTATCGTATCCTTGTCGCTGCATCGAAGGACGACCTGAAGGCCGAACGCAATCTTTTGTGGGACAGCGAGCAGACCAGCTCCGACGAGAGCATCAACATACCCTACCAGGGACGCCGTCTGCCCTACGCAAGCCGCGTCTTCTGGCAAGTCGAAGTGTGGCTCAACACAGGCGAGCACTTGAAAAGCCCCGTGCAGAGCTTCCTGACTGGTCTCCAGCAATTCGACAGCAAGGCACAATGGATTGGCAAAGACGATGCCGAGAGCATCATCATTGGCGACGACAAGAGCCGCGACCTGCCAGCTCGCTATCTGCGTCGCGCTTTCAGCATTGACAGCAAGGTTAAGCAGGCAACACTATACATCAGCGGCATGGGCTGGGGACAAACTTTCATCAACGGAAAGCCCGTCTCCCGAGATGTCTTCGGCACACTTCAGACCGATTACACAAAGACCGTCTACTACAATACATACGATGTCACCTCGCTCCTCCGCAAAGGCAACAACGCGATAGGCACCGTCTTGGGCAACGGCTATGTGCTGGGCTTCAATGCGGGTTGCACATCTTACGGTTTGCCGCGACTCAAGGCGCAACTCGTTGTCGAAACCGTCAAAGGCGTCGTGACTATCGTGACAGATGGCGAATGGAAAGTCACAACAGAGGGACCGATTCAGCGCAACAACCTGTGGAACGGCGAGCGCTACGAAGCTGCCCGCGAGGTGAAGGGCTGGACGACTGCCGCCTTCGACGACTCCCATTGGCAACAGGCACAGACGCTCACGGCACCGGCCGGCATCGAAATGCCGCAGCCCTGCCCAGGTATGCAAATACAGAAAGTGTTCAAGGCAAAAAGCGTGCGCCGCACATCAGCAGGCACGTACATCATCGACATGGGACAGAACATGGTCGGTCAGCTTAGGGTGCGTCTCGTAGGCAAGAAGGACGTGCCGGTCGTCATCCGACACGCCGAGATTCTCGACCCGAAGGATAATGACAAGCTCTACGTTGCAAACCTGCGCTCGGCGAAGTGTACAGATACTTATGTCCCTGCCATCGACGGCACATTCACTTATCAGCCTCAGCTCACCTACCAGGGCTTCCGGTATGTCGAGATAAGCGGCATCGACAGGGCTCCCAAGGCAAAAGACATCATGGGCTGTGTCATCTATGACGGTATGGTCGACCAGGGCACCTTCCATTGCGATAACGAATTGCTCAACAAGCTGCACGAGAATGCCTACTGGGGCATCATCGGCAACTATCACGGCATGCCGACCGACTGCCCTCAGCGCGACGAACGCATGGGTTGGCTGGGCGATCATGCCATGGGCTGCTTTGGGGAGAACTTCCTGCTCGACAACGGAGCGCTCTACTACAAATGGTTGCAGGATGTCTGGGATACGCAGGACGACGATGGCCTGATTGCCGACGTGGCTCCCGCCTTCTGGGTCGTTCGCAACAAGGACGTTGCGTGGGGAGCACTTTCCGTCTATGCAACGTTCATGCTCTATCGCAGATACAACGACATCAATGCCGTGCAGAAGTATTACCCCTTCCTGCAGAACTACATCAACTACTTGGACCACAACCTCAAGGATGGCCTCGTGACGACGAATGCCTATGGCGATTGGTGCATGCCGCCAGAGAGAGCAGACCTCATCCACAGCCAAGATCCGGCTCGCAAGACGGACGGTTCGCTCATCTCCTCTGCGATGTACTACAGCATGCTGACCATGATGGGACAACTCGCCATGCAACTCGGCAAGGAAGGCGACATGCTATTCTACGACAGACAACAGCAAAAACTCAAGGACGCATACAACCGTCACTTCTATCATGCTGAGAGCGGCAGCTATTCGAACAACACGGTGACGGCCAACCTGCTGTCGCTCGAGTTTGGCCTCGTGCCGGACGGTGACGAGGAGAAGGTCTTGCAGAACATCGTCGACGTGACAAGAGACACTTACAAAGACCACATCAGCTGCGGCGTTGTTGGCATGCAGCACCTCCTGACTTGCCTGACGCGTACCGGCCACCTCGACCAGGCCATGCGCATCATTCTGCAAAAGGATTATCCGAGCTTCGGATACATGATTGAGCACGACGCTACGACCGTTTGGGAACTTTGGAACGGCGACACTGCTGACCCGGCAATGAACAGCGGCAACCACATCATGCTGCTTGGCGACGTCCTCCCATGGATGTACGGCGGCTTGGCTGGCATAAAGCAGTCTCCCTGGAGCCGTGCCTTCAAAGAGCTGGACATGTCCCTCTGTATGCCTGACGAACTGAATCATGTCAAGGCGACACACAACACACCATACGGCAAGGTGAGCAGCGAGTGGAAACGCACGGACAACGGCATCGAGTGGGAAGTAGAGATCCCCGCCAACACGACTGCGCGAATTCACGTGCCCAGCGGTTACACGATTCAAGGCATGGCAAGCCTGCGCTGGGCAAGTGCTGAGGTCGAAGGCAACGACCTCTGCCTTGTTGTCGGCTCGGGCAAATACTCAATCAAGGCACAGAAGACCTTCACCGAGTCGCAACCCACTATCCTGCGCCGCGTAACCGACACCATAAGGAACATTCCAGAATACCTCAAGAACCTATAAACTATGATACAGAACGATTTGCAACGTCTTCGTTGGATGATTCTCGACGAGGCTCTCCGCGACCCTGAAATGGAATACTTCATGGGTGAACGCACCAAGACAAACGAGACAGGCAACACCAGGAGCCTGATCTATTACGTCAACCAAAGACTTAAGGCAGTCAACCGCGAGTTCAAATGTAGCAAGCGAATGCTCCAGAACGACGTGGCGTACTTCGAGAAGAAGGGCGCGAAGCTCGAGCCTCGTTTCCGCCGCGGACACAAACGCATTCTGCGCTACATCAACCTCGACTGGAAAAACCCCCTGCTAAAAGCAGCCTCGTTCCTCCGCTATGAGGGCAGTCCTGTCGAGATGCCTGCTTTGCCCGACGGACCGCTGACGCCTGTGACCATTCGCATTACGGCTGGCGAAGAGGCTGTCCGCGCTAAACTCGGCAATCCCGAAGTGCTACAGCGCAGTACAGACAGCAAGACGAAGTCCGTCACCCTCCAGGTGGAACTGCCTTTGAGCAAGGAACTCGAGATGCTCCTCCTGTCGATGGGTACAGACATCGAGGTCCTCGCGCCTGAAAACATTCGCGACGACATCCGCCAGGCCATCACGAGTCTGCAGAAGCTCTACAAAAAGGACTCCGCTTCGACGAAGAAAACCGTGCAGGGCGACCTGTTCGAAGGGCTATTCTGATTCGCTGGGCTGATCGGGCTAAAACGGCCCGTTACCAGACCCCGCACGCGGAAGTCGTTATACATACATGTATCTATAATTATACATACATGTACATTTAATTATACATACATGTATCTATAATGAACGTCGCCTGCGGAGTTGTGAAACACGATACATTATATTATATAATATAGAACGTTATGATGAAACATTTCAGCAAGCTGCTCATGGCAGCGACCCTGTTGCTCGGGTTGGGCAGCAGTGTGAAGGCAGCGGACACGCCTCGCAGCGAATACCCGCGTCCGCAGTTCGAACGTGCCGATTGGGTCAACCTGAACGGTACTTGGACGTACAGCTTCGACTTCGGCCAAACGGGAGCCGAGAAAGGTTGGCGCGAAAGCAAGGGCTTCGACGGCAAGATTACCATTCCCTTCTGCCCTGAGAGCAGCCTCTCGGGCGTGCAGTACACCGACTTCATCCCCTGCCTCTGGTACCAACGCACCCTTAACATTCCGGCTGGTTGGGCTGGCAAGAACATCCTGCTCAACTTCGGTGCCGTCGATTACGACGCAACGTTCTACCTCGACGGAAAGAAGGTGTTCCGCCACTGTGGCACAGGCTCTTCCTTCTCCATCGACATCACGAAGTACGTGAAGGCTGGCGGAAGTGCTAATCTCGTCGTGATGGTGAAAGACGCGCTTCGTGGCGGAAAGCAACCCGGAGGCAAGCAAAGCACAGCTCTCAAAAGCTCAGGTTGCAGCTATACGCGTGTGACAGGCATCTGGCAGACAGTTTGGATGGAAGCAGTCAACCCGATGGCTTTGAAGAGAGTCTTCGCGACGCCTGACATCGACCAGCAGCAACTCGTCGTTCGCCCCGAGTTCTATGAGGAAGGCAATGGCAACACATTAACCGTCCAAGTGTTTGACGGCAAGAAAGTTGTATCGACGAAAACAGCTCCGGCCACAAACAACACGGTCATCGTGCTGCCCATCAAGAACCCGAAACTCTGGTGGCCAGAAGAGCCGAACCTTTACGATGTGAAGTACGTGGTTCGTGACGCCAAGGGCAACGTCTTGGACGAAGTGAAGTCCTATGCAGGCATGCGCAAGATTCACCTTGCAGGCGGCTACTTCTACCTCAATAATAAACCCTACTTCCAACGCCTCGTGCTCGACCAGGGCTACTATCCCGACGGCATTTGGACCGCGCCAAGCGATGAGGCGCTCAAGCATGACATCGAGATGAGCAAGGCTGTGGGCTTCAACGGCGCACGTCTGCACCAGAAAGTCTTCGAGGAGCGTTACTATTATTGGGCAGACAAGTTGGGCTACATCTGCTGGGGCGAGCAGGCAAGCTGGGGCTTGGACGTGAACAACGAAGAGGCCGTGAGAAACTTCCTGACTGAATGGGCAGACGAAGTCGTGCGCGACCGCAACCATCCGTGCATTGTCACGTGGACACCTCTCAACGAGACTTGGGGCGCTCGCGACGGCGTATATGTCCGCTTCATCAACGACCTTTACGAGATGACAAAGGCAATCGACCCCACGCGCCCCGTGAATGATGCCAGCGGCGATGCGCATGTCAAGACCGACATATGGAGCGTTCACGACTACTCTCGCGAGTATGAACGTCTCACGGCAAATCATGACATCAAGCCCGGAGTTGAACCTTATCGCAACATGGGCGGCAAGGATTACCTCGCGAACTACAACGGACAGCCCTACATGCTGGATGAGTTCGGCGGACTCGGCTGGATTCCGAAGGAGGACCGTGCCAACTCGTGGGGCTACGGCGCACAAATCGAGACGGAGGACGACTTCTTCAAGATTCTCGAGAAAGAGGTTGACGCCATCATTGCCAGCAAACATATCACCGCTTTCTGCTACACACAAATCACTGACGTAGAGCAGGAGAAGAACGGTGTGTACTATTACGACCGCCGTCCGAAGTTTGATGCTGCCAAGTGGAAAGCAATCTTTGAGAAGATTCCATCCATTATCGAGAACCCGCAGGACTTGAGTGGTTGGAAAGCCCAATAAGCCTATTAACCCATTAAATCCATTAAATAAACCATTATGAAGAAATCAATCATCTATGTTGCTGCTTTGGCAGCAATGTTCCTGGCTGCTTGCTGTGGTCAGAAGAAGTGTAATTGCGACTGCGAAGCTTGCCAGAATTGTGTCGAGAAGCAAGACCCGAATGCTCCTCAGGACAGCGCAACTATCGTCGATAACGAGCAGTACGACCTCTCTCAGCTGAAGGTGGATGCCGACGGCTACTATGTACTTTATGATGGCACAAGCCTTGACGGATGGCGCGGCTATGGCCAGGAAGCTGTTCCGACGAGTTGGGAGAACGCCGATGGCTGCATCCACTTGGTAGGTTCAGGCACAGGCGAAGCTCAAGTTGAAGGTGGAGGCGACCTCCTTTTTGCTCACAAGTTCAAGAACTTCACATTTGAGTGCGAGTACAAGATCAGCAAGGGTGGCAACTCGGGTATCTTCTACTTGGCTCAAGAGGCTAAGGGAAAGAACGGCGAATACCTGCCCATCTGGCAGTCTTGTTCTGAGTATCAGGTGCTCGACAACGCCAATCACGAGGATGCGAACCAAGGTATCGACGGCAATCGTCAGGCTGCATCGCTCTACGACATGATTCCTGCAAAGCCTCAGAACGCTAAGCCTTTCGGCGAATGGAACACCGTGAAGATTCGCGTATTCAAAGGTTCCGTATGGCATTACCAGAATGGAGAAGAAGTTCTTGAGTATCACTTGTGGACACCGAAGTGGAAGGAGATGCTCGATGGCAGCAAGTTCAAGAAGGGTGGCGAGTTCCCGGCAGCTTACGACATGATGATTGTCGAAGGACAGAAAGACGGTGGTTACATCGCATTCCAAGACCATGGCGACGACGTATGGTATCGTAACGTTCGCATCAAGCTCGACGAATAAGCCTTCTCCTATCTTAAAGCTAACAACAAAAAGAGGCAGACGAGTCATCGTCTGCCTCTTTTTGTATTTCTAATTATGCCTTCTTTGTGTCTCGCCACGTGAAAAAGCCGGCGAGCAGGGTACCCGAGATGCTGTGGTAGGCACAGGAGATGGCACAAGGTATCACAGCGAGAGCTGCCATCGGATTTATTGCGATAATTGCTGGAGAAGCAAAGAAGTTGCGTGCCAGCACGGTCGCCATGCCTGCGTTTTGCATTCCCACCTCGATTGATAACGTTCTGCGTTTAGCCGTGTTAAAGCCGAAAAGCTCGCCCACAAAGTAGCCAAGCAGGTAGCCTGTCCCGTTGTGGAGCGTCACGACGGCAAGTGTCAGGAGAACCAGATTCAGTCCATTCGCTTTGAGCTGTGGGTGAACTGTGAAGATGACGCCTCCCACGATGCACGCCAAGCACAATACACTTATGCCAGGCATAATGCCTTGAATCGTCTGGAAGTCTTTCCTCTTGCCTAGGAAATAGTTGAATGCCACCCCAAGTGTCACAGGTAAAAGGGTCACGAGCAAGATGTTCTGGAACATTCCCCAAGCATCCACGTCAATCTCTGCCCCTGCAAGCCAGAGCACGAGAAGTGGCGTAACGACGGGCGAAAGACAGGTGCTGACCGTTGTCATGCCTACGCTATAAGCCACATCTCCTTTACAAAGAAAGCTCATGATGTTGCTGCTCACCCCTCCAGGACAGCACCCGACCAGGATGATGCCAGCCGTCATGAATGCATCTAAATGGAAGAGTCGGGCCAAAGTCCATGCTACGAGCGGCATGATGGTGTATTGTGCCACCGCTCCAATCAAGATGTCAACAGGCCTGGAAAGCAGGATGCGGAAGTCTTCGGTTGAGAGCGTGCAACCCATCGTCAGCATGATGAGGCCAAGTATCACCGATGCGCGTTGTCCTTCCTGCACCCATGCGAATGTTTGAGGAAAGATGAAACTGACGACGGCAATCAGTATGATGAACAGGCTCGTGTAGCGAGCGAGCCAACGACTTGCAGAAAGGAGGATGTTCATAAAGCAATCTCCAGCATTGTAAACGAGTAGGGCGGCAGTTCCAAGTCAGTCTTGCTCTTTGCCTTGAAGGGTTCCGTAATGGGAGCAACGGGCTGGACCTCGAAGTTGTTCTTGTCTTCTGCCTGTCCGCAAAGCAACGTCTTCGTGCCAGCCTTCAGGCTGCCGAAGCGACTGAGATTGAGGTGCGCCGTCTTTCGGTCGCTTGTTGCGTTGCAGAGCTTCACGAAGAGGCGGCGTGTCTTCGTGTTCAAGATGACCGACTGACCGTAGTGCGTGTCCTTTTCCGGCTGAATGACTCCAGCCTTGTCACCTTCGAAACGAACACAGTCGCCATAATAATACTGCCCGGCAGACTGCCCGAACATCTGCTGCACATAGTAGCTGCAGGTCAAGTAAGCGCGTTCGTTGTCGAAGTAAATCAGGTCGGGATTCCACGAGGTATTGTTCTTGCGAGCAAAGAGAGGCGCATAGCTCGTCATGCGGACAATGTCGGCATTCCGCTCCACATGAAGCAGATAGAGTCCTTCGGCGAGGGCATCAATGAGTTTCGAGTCTTTTGCCGCGTACTCGCCAAGGTAGACCTTCGTCTTCTTGCCACGAGGATAGCTGTCGTACTGGCGGTTATTGAGGAAATAGTCGCGAGGCTCGTAGTAGTGTTCGTCAGCCAACGGTA
Source organism: uncultured Bacteroidales bacterium (assembly GCA_902778625.1). Lineage (GTDB taxonomy): Bacteria > Bacteroidota > Bacteroidia > Bacteroidales > Bacteroidaceae > Physcousia. The sequence continues at coordinate 55,438 of CACYYM010000006.1, read as the reverse complement.
TGCCGAGCTCGTCGGAGAGTTTCCATCCGTTCTCGTAGTCGCTGTTTCCCGGATGCGAGCCCGGGCCGACGGTTCCCACGATGACGATCTCGGGATAAGCCTTCGTGACGCGCTCGTACATATATTTAAAGCGTTCGCAGAACTCGGGCGATATGCGCTCTTCATTGCCCAAGCCGAGGTACTTCAAACCGAATGGCTTCGGATGTCCCTGCTCGGCACGAATCTTACCCCACTTCGTGTTGACGTCGCCGTTTGCCCACTCGATGAGGTCCAAAGCGTCTTGTGTCCATTCGTCCATCTCCGACATCGGCGCCACGTCCTGTGCTTGCCCGGGCATTCCCCAGCCGCCGTTGGTTCCTTGGCACGAGACGCCACAAGGAAGAATAGGCACTGGCTCCATGTTGAGGTCTTCGCACAGCTGGAAGTATTCGTAGTAGCCGAGCCCCATCGACTGATGGTAGCCCCAAGTGTTCTTCAGGTGTTTGCGTTTGTGACGCGGTCCGAGGGTCAACTTCCAGCGATAAGTGTCCCAGAATCCGTCGCCGCCACCATGCACGACACAGCCTCCGGGGAAGCGCATGAACTTAGGCTTCAGGTCGGCAAGCGCTTGAATCAGGTCCTTGCGAAGTCCGTGACCATTGTACGTGTCTTGCGGCGTGAGCGAAACCTCATCGACATCGATGGCTCCCTTGCCTAACACAAGGAGTTGCAGGACAGCTCGAGAGCTGCTCTCCGAAGGCGTGAGCGTGGTCGGAATTTGCTGCCATGTGTTCAACGACGCCACGATTGTCTGGTCTGCCAAAAGCTTTGCGGGACGTCCTGGCTCAACCAGAACGACACGAACTTCCTTGTTGCCTCCCTCGACATTTCGCAGGAACACGGAGAAGTCGTACTTTTGGCCTGCTTTCACAGAAATGCCGTCGAAGCCATTGTTCTCTATTCCGACGCCTGTCCATCCGTCATAATCGCTATAATGTCCCACGCGTTCGATGTAAAGACGCATGTATGTGGGATTGTTCGGATGCAGCGGATTGTCCATGCGAGGCTCCATTCTTCCTAGTGAATGACCAGGTCGAACGAAGCGCCACGAAGTGCCCGGCCCCCATCCGTCACGTTCTGTAGGATTATATTCGAAAGAACCGTTTTGCACGAGCTCCGCGTAGATACCGCCGTCGGCAGCATAGCTGATGTCCTCGAAGAAAATGCCAAGCAGTTCGTCGCTAATCGCCTTGCCGCCCTTCGGAGCCTTTATGGTTTGTGCGGCCTCAATGTTGATCAGGGCAGCCAAAGCAAAGGCAGCCCAAGTCATAATACGTTTCATAATATCTGTTGTCAGTTCTTTTTCCCTGCAAAGGTACGAATAAGCGAGCGAAAAGCAAAATTTATTTATGCTTTTCCGAGCGAAAGTACCTTCTTGCGCTCAAAAGATGCTCATGCGCAGGCGGAACGACGTCAGTCAAAGGTCTTCATTTTTCACTTAGGCGGCACAGCCGGAGTCCGAAAAAGCGAGCAAAAAGCAAAATTTATTTATGCTTTTCCGAGCGAAAGTGTTTTCTTGTGCTCTAAAGATGCTCACGCTCAGTGTTCACAAAGATGTTAGGAGCTATCACATTGTTTCTCTAGTAGAAACAGTTTGTTTCTCTAGAGAAACTTTTTGTTTCCACTGCAGAAACAAAATGTTTCCACTTTTCATGTTAATGCGAAACAAATTGGAACAAACTGAAAGTCAGACAATAAGCAGTATCATATGCCGAATTAAAAGCAGAAAAAAGCACAAAGGGTGTATAGGTGACGACTTTGGTGTATGCTCTATACACCCTTTAATCAATTGTGACACAGGTGTTTGCAAGCAAAATGTAGGAATGTATAGGCAAATCGAAAACTTCTTGTAAGGAAATTGTTTACACTCAGATAAAGGTGAAAAGTTTAAAAAGTTGAAAAAGAAAAAAGGTGAAAGGGTAAAGCTCCTGTCATTATCCCGGACGACCCCTCACGTTCTTCACGTTAAACTTCCACGTCAAAATGTAACAATTGGCCTTTGGGCAGATACTATTTTATAAATCCTTTTACTATTTCACCTCCTTTTTTATCCAAATTACAAAATATTCATCCAAAAGTTAGGTGAGTAATCATAAAAACACCTATATTTGCGCTAATTGAGTGTTTTCACATACATTGAAGGTAAAAAGACATTATTAATTTAATAAACAGTAATCTTTATGAAAAAACTATTAACTTTGTTCGCCTTAGCCATGATGATGCTAGGTGTACAGAATGCCAATGCCTCAGTCAAGCTTACGGCATTGAGTGGTTCCAACTGGAGCCATGCCTCTGAAAGTCCTAAAGCATTGTTGGACGAACAAACGGATTCTAAGTGGGGTACATGGGACGGAAAGGACAGAAACGATCATCTTGTGTACATTGTCATGAAGTCTTCCGCGGCTATCGCTCCCAAAAGTTATGAACTGATTTCGGCAAACGATACCTATAAAAATACAGGTCGTAGCTGGAGTCAGTGGAAGATTTATGGCGGTAACTTTGCATCTGCCGCAGAAGCAACCATTGATGCTGCGGGTTGGACGTTGATTGATAACAAGCAAAATCAAACCTTGGATAAAGGTCAATTTGCTGTCAATAAGTTGAATATCTCCGAAACCATCGCAAGCGGCACTTATTACACTTACTTCAAGATTGTCGTAGAGGAGGTTGAAGGAGGTTTCGCCGATAACTATTGCCAGATGGACGGTTTCCGCTTCACCAATGTGAAGTTTGCTCCTCAGGATGTGACATTCACCTGCACAGCAGGTAAGAATTACCATGCTTCGAATGGTGAGGGCATCGACAAGATGTTCGACCTTGATTGTAATACTAAGTATTGTGGTGATGCCGGTAGTGACTGTTATGCTCTCGTTACTGCTTCCGAACCTGTCTTCGTATGGGGCTATGACTTGACTACTGCCAACGACAACAACAATGATCGTAAAGTCTCAAAATGGTCGCTTTATGGCACCAATGATGCAGATGTCGCTGCTGATCCCAGCGCAGATGGTTGGGTAACGCTTTCCAACATTGCAAGTAACAATTACATAGAAGGAAAGAACTGGTACACACAGCGCTTCTTCTGCAACAAGAGTACGATAGGCAATGCATACAAGTACTTCAAGGTCACTCTTGATGAGGGCGGCTTCGTTCAGCTCTCAGAGTTCAGGTTCTGCTATGACACGTATCGCCCTATTGCATATAACTTTAAGTCTGGCCCTTTTGGCTCCGAAAGTGCATTCGACGGACTGCCCAATACGAAGTGGGGAGGAAACGCCAGCATATTTACTGGTTCAGAAAATGCAATAACCATCGAGACATCTGACGGCAACTCATACGCAGTAAAGAAATATCATTTCTCTACCGATGATGATGGTTCTTGGAAGAATCGTGCTCCCAAGAGCTGGACAATAGAAGGATCCAATGATAACAGCAGTTGGACAACAATCGCAGAGGTGGACGATGCTTATGCCATTCACAACACAAACCGCACAACATACGAGTTCACTCCTAGCAACACAACAGATGCTTTCCGCTATGTAAGGCTGACATTGAATTCCATGAAGGGCACTGGCTATTGCCAGATTGGTGACTTCCAGGTGCTGGCTGTTTCTGATGTTTCCGATGAGGATTTTTACACAACGAAGGTAAACGTAGCAAAGAATAGTGAGTATAGTCGTGGCACTTTGAGCGAAACGGATCCATGGTATGTAGAGTACAAGTCCCTTTATGATGGATTAGATGCTTTATTGACTTCATGCAAAACATCTGGTCTTTTCGACCCAATAGATGTGACGTTAGAAAAGATGACAAGACTGGTGTCATTGATGGATCAACTTAAAGCAACAACGACTGATTATGTGGCATTCGACGGATCTTCCTGCTGGGGTGACGGTCATTGGTCGCAACTAGTTGATGGCAAGGATGGCATCGATGGAAGGGAAAGCACCAAGTGGGGTGCATTCTTTGCATCTGATGATGCTGTTCAGTTTGTTATCTTCCGTAGAAAGGATGCCATACAGCCATACTTCTACAGACTTGTGACAGGTGATGATACAAAGACCAACAATGGCCGTAACTGGAAGACTTGGAAAGTTTGGGGTGCAAATTTCACATCTTTCTTTGATGCTAAAGAAGATGCTAAAGGGGTTGCTAATGGCTGGACTCTGCTTGACAACAGGGAAAACATTGACGAGACGTATTTGCCTATGGAGAATCTCTATCCAGCAGCATTTAACTTCACAGAAGGCGTAGATCAAGAGTATTATTATTATATGGTGGAGGTTTACGATTCCCACGGAAGAAATTATGGTGCTCAGATGAACGAGATGTACCTTTGCCTCCAGTCAGAGTTCGAGGCTATGCGCGCTCCTCTGGTGGCTTATTTTGATGACTTCGATAATACTACAATAACTGTTGAGACAGATATGCAAGATGAGTTGGCAGACTTTAATAAAAAGTTCGCAGAACTGAAGACAACAGACGATGCTGTGCGGCTGACATTGCTCTACAACCAGTGTGTTGCTCTGCGTGCAGCACTCGAAGAATCTTCGGCTGTTGTAAACCTTAACAATAGCGCAACAATTGCTGATGGTGTATATCAGCTGGGGACAGCGGCTCAATTGGATTACTTCTCTAAGGCTATCAATGCTGGACGTAACGAACTGAATGCTGTGCTGACTGCCAATATTGATATGACAGGTGTCACAATGACTCCAATTGGCACTTCAGACAAACCTTATAAAGGAACCTTCGATGGTCAGGGCAAAGCCATCAGTAACTTTACATTCAATAATTCTAGTACAGACAATGTAGGTTTGTTCGGCGTGACTAATAGCGCTACTATTCAAAAGGTAATACTCCAGAATGCTAATGTTGTTGGCAACGCTAACGCAGGCGGTCTTGTTGGTAACGCACAGAACGCATCTACTATTCAAAACTGTGCTGTCCTCGGTTCATACATTGAAGGTCGCGACCATGTGGCAGCCATCGCCGCCAATGCCGTAGGTGAAACTGTTATCAGCAACAACTATTCGAATGCAACGATTAAATCTCGTAATTATCAGGCAGGCGGTATGGTTGGTACCATCATGTCCGCTACTATCGAGAAGAACCTCTTCACGGGTACTGTTACTTGTGAAAACGGTGGCGATGCAAGCGGTCTTGTCTCTCGTATCGACGGTGTTGCAAATCCTGTTCCCATAGTCCGCAACAATATGGTTGCTGCCTCAAAGATTACAGGTGGTAATACCTATGCTATAATAAGAGCGGATTGGACCGACCGCCCTGTAACATTTGCCGACAATTATACGCTGAAAAGCACAGTTTACAGTACAGGCGGAAAGACTCTAACGGATAAAGATGACAGGAATGGTTTGCAGATTGATTGGATTCAAGCTACCACAAATGACTTCTATGAAACAACTCTCGGCTGGAACTTTACAGACGATTGGAAGTTCACTTGCGGCGGTAAGTATCCTATCCTCAAGATTATGGCTGACGAGGCTCTCCCAACTCAGAACCTTGCCATTACTGCTGAAGCTGGCTATGCTACAATGGTAGCTAAGTATGATTATGACTTCACAGGTGCCTCTTTCGAAGCATTTGCTGTAACTGAGTCTGAAAAAGAAAGCGTGGTTCACTTGAAACCCGTCTCTTCTGCAAAACATGGTGAAGCTTTGTTGCTGAAGAACGAAAATGGAGTCAACTTCACACAAACTGCTACTGCTACAGCACAAACTGCAGCAACAGGGAATCTGCTTAAGGCTTCTGATGGCTCTGTAACAGGTGGCGAAGGCATCTATGCTCTTGCAAAGAAAGTTAATGGAGTTGGCTTCTATCCTGTAGATGCTTCTGTCACAATTCCTGAGGGCAAGGCTTACCTTGAGGTAGCTACTAATACAGGTGTTAAGGCCTTCTATGGTTTCGAGGAAGACAACGCTACAGGCATCAGCCTCACCCCAGCCCTCTCCGAAGGCGAGGGAGCAATATACAATGTTGCTGGTCAGAGACTGAACAAGATGCAGAAAGGCATCAACATTATTAACGGCAAAAAGATTCTTAAGTAATATGAAAAAGACATATATCATACCGGCAATCTTTGCCGTTGAGCTTGGCACATGCAAAATGATGGCAGAGTCACTGACTATATACAATAACAGCGACGACGTAATCGAAGATGAAAGTGAATTCCTGACCAGAGAGAACAGGAACATCAACCTCTGGGACGAGGAATGGTAAAGCCTTTCCCTAATCTTCATTAAAGGGAAATAAGCTATAACATTCACGGAGGCAAGCGACATAGTTCGCTTGCCTCAGTGCTTTTTCTGCCCAAACACTTTGCCATTCCAGAAATAATCGTTATCTTTGCAGGGTCAGACGACATATAATAATATATAATGTATAGAGAAGGATGATGAAGAACGGCACTTTGTGGATGGTTGCGGCACTGGTTGTGTGCGGCATCATGATGGCTTGTCAAGGCAAAGACATCGAGGTGAAACCTATTTCAGGCACTATCGAAGAGGCTTTCGGACTTGAGTCGGCTTCGACAGAAGTACGTGAGGCGATGGCGTGCGTAGAACTTGATGACCGCTATGAGAAAATGTTTGAAGACCAGTCAAAGGGTATTGCTGTGTGGAGTCTGATGCGTCTCAGCGAGGAGCGGTCCTCGGAAGGTATGGGTATTGTGGTCGTAAAAGACGGTCAGACAACAGTTTTCCCAGACATTCGTCACGGCAACAATCCTTCGGCGCGATATGATGCAGAGACACAGACCTTGTGGCTCGCTTGCGGAGAGATGGAGGGAACAGGTATCTTCGTACAGCGCCTGTATCAGCTTCATATTAACGAGGACGGCTCGGCCAACATCGTGCAAAGCATCGATCCATACGACATGCAACAAGCTTTGCTGCAACGCCTGAGCTATAATATCGAAGGACAAAGCATCTCGTTCTACGATAAAAAGAAGTTGCTTTGCTGCGTCACCGATACCGTTAGCGATATGGGAGGCTTCGATGAAGAGCCCGTGTGGATTGGCGAGCAGTTAAGTTACGACCTCTCCGACGAGACGATTCGCGTTCGTTGCCTGCCCGGCTTGAAGTATGTCACGGGTCTCGTGCTCAGCTACGACGTGATGCCGACTATCGTGGCCGATGTCGAGATGAGCGGCACCTCGTCCTTCACCATCGATAACATCAAGATAAAAGACTAAGGATTATGGCACAGGAAGCGCTGACTCCAATGATGAAACAGTTCTACGACCTCAAGACGAAGCACCCCGAGGCGTTGCTCCTGTTCCGTTGCGGCGACTTCTACGAGACGTATGCCGACGATGCGGTGATTGCCTCCGAGATACTTGGCATCACGCTCACCCATAGAAACAATGGCAAGGCAGGCATCGCGCAGAGTACTGCGATGGCTGGTTTCCCCTATCATGCCCTCGATACTTACCTGCCGAAACTTGTCAGGGCTGGCAAGAGGGTTGCAATATGCGACCAACTTGAAGACCCGAAACTGACGAAGACACTTGTCAAGCGAGGCATTACGGAACTGGTCACGCCTGGTGTCACAATGGCAGATACGGTGCTCAACTACAAGGAAAACAACTTCCTTTGCGCAATAAACTTCGGCAAGCAGGCTTGCGGAATGTCGCTTTTGGACATAAGCACGGGCGAGTTTCTCGTGACAGAAGGTACGACGGACTACATCGACAAGCTCATGGCATCGTTTGCCCCGAAGGAAGTTCTCTACGAGCGCGGCAAGCGGATGATGTTCGAGGGAAGTTTCGGTACACGCTATGTCACCTTTGAACTCGATGATTGGGCGTTCACGGAACAGACAGCGAGAGAGAAGCTCTTGCGCCACTTCGAAGTGAAGAACCTGAAAGGTTTTGGCGTGGAGCATATGCAGAGCGGCATCGTGGCAGCAGGCGTCATTCTGCAATACATGGAGATGACGCAACACCAACTGCTCGGACACATCACCGCCCTGCGTCGCATCGAGGAAGACCGCTTCGTGCGCCTCGACAAGTTTACTGTCAGGAACCTCGAGCTGGTGGGTTGCATGAACGAAGGCGGCATTTCGCTCCTCGACGTTATCGACAAGACGGTGACTCCGATGGGTGCCCGAATGCTCCATCGATGGATGTTGTTCCCCCTGAAAGACCCTGTTCAGATTGGCAAAAGGCAGGATGTCGTCGAGAGTTTCTTCCGCAGTCCCGACACGAGAGACGCTGTCTTGGAGCCCTTGCAGACAGTAGGCGACCTGGAGCGCATCATATCGAAGGTCAGCACACGACGTGTCTCACCTCGTGATGTCGTGCAGCTGCGAGTGGCATTACAGGCAGTTGAATCGATAAAGTTAACGTGCCAAAATGCCGAAGACGGCACGTTAAGAGAGATAGCACAGCAGCTCGACCTTTGTGTCGAGATACGCGACAGGATAGCTCGCGAAGTGCGACCAGACTGTCCTTTGCTCGTCGCGAATGGTGGTGTCATCATGGATGGCGTGAATGCTGAGCTCGACGAACTGCGTAAGATTGCGTACCAAGGCAAGGGTTATCTGCTGGAGATGCAGCAAAGAGAAATCGAGGCGACGGGCATCCAAAGCCTTAAGATTGGCTACAACAACGTGTTTGGGTACTACCTCGAGGTGCGTAACACGTACAAAGACCAAGTGCCTGCCGATTGGATTCGCAAGCAGACATTGACTCAGGCCGAGCGTTACATCACCCAGGAACTCAAGGAGTACGAGGAGAAAATCATGGGTGCGGAGGAACGCATCCTTGCTCTCGAAGTACAAATCTTTGACCGTCTTATCACCGACCTCGCAGCCTATGTGGCTCCCATACAAAAGGACGCTTCGCTCCTGGCCCAGCTCGATTGCCTGCTTTCGTTCGCTCAGTCGGCTCAAGAGAACAGATATATCCGTCCAATCGTCGATGATAGTGATGTGATAGACATCAAGGGAGGTCGTCATCCGGTTATCGAAAAGCAGCTTCCTATCGGGGAAAAGTACATCGCGAACGACGTTTTCCTCGACACCCAGACACAGCAAATCATCATCATCACCGGTCCGAACATGGCTGGTAAGAGTGCTTTGCTCCGTCAAACAGCACTCATCACGCTTCTCGCTCAAATGGGAAGTTTCGTGCCGGCAGAGAGTGCGCGAATCGGTTTCGTTGACAAAATCTTTACGCGTGTCGGGGCGAGCGACAACATCAGCATCGGCGAGAGCACCTTCATGGTCGAGATGAACGAGGCGGCAGGCATCCTGAACAACCTCTCGGAGCGCAGTCTTGTGCTTTTCGACGAACTAGGAAGAGGCACGAGCACCTATGATGGCATCTCGATAGCATGGGCTATAGTCGAGTACATCCACGAGAATAGTCACGGTCACGCCCGTACGCTCTTTGCCACGCATTACCATGAGTTGAACGAGATGGAACGGAGTTTCAGCCGCATCAAAAACTTTAATGTGAGCGTGAAGGAGGTCGACGGGAAGGTTATCTTCCTTCGAAAGTTTGAACGAGGCGGGTCGGAGCACAGCTTTGGCATACATGTGGCGAAGCTCGCAGGCATGCCCAGAGCCATTGTCGCCAGGGCAAACGTCATCCTGAAGGAGCTTGAAGGAGCCGTCAACCATCAGCATCTTGGCGGAAAGATAAAGACAGATCAGGGCCCGGACAGCGGCGTGCAACTCAACTTCTTTCAGCTCGACGACCCTGTCCTCTGCCAGATTCGCGACGAGATCCTCGGCCTGGACATCAACAACCTGACGCCTTTCGAGGCTCTAAGCAAGTTGAATGACATAAAGAAACTGGTCAAAGGCGGCAACTAAAAACGCGGCCTTGCCAAACTCGAAATGCTACATTAAAGAACTTAACATGTCGTGTAACAAAACTTAGCGTGCCAAGTTGATTATATGTACATGTATGTATAATTATAGATACATGTACATTTAATTATAGATACATGTATATATAAACAACACAACAATGGGAGTTGATTTAGATAACCGCATACAACGAGCAGTGGAGCTGTTCATGCAGGGTTACGGCTGCTGCCAGAGCGTCGTTTGTGCCTTTTCCGACCTTTATGGTTTGGACGAAGAGATGGCGCTCAGGATAAGTGCCGGTTTCGGCGGAGGCGTGGGAAGAATGCGGATGATGTGCGGCACGTGCTCCGCTCTCGTGATTCTGGCGGGCTTGGAGAAAGGCCAGACTCGGGGCGAGGACCGTGAGGGAAAGGCCGCCTGCTATCAGCTCGTGCGCCAACTCCTCGAGACGTTCCGCCAAAGAAATGGCAGCATAAACTGTGCTGAACTGCTTCGAATGGGCGGCGTTAATGCGGAGACAAACACCTCGCAGCCCGACGAGCGGAATGCCGAATACTATCGTGTCCGCCCTTGTGCCCGCAAGGTGGAGAGCGCGGCCCGTGTCTTTGCAGAATACTTAAGCAATCAAAACAAATAATATAGAAGTCATGAAAAGGATTTATCTCTCTTTCGCAGTCATGATGCTTAGTGCTCTTGCCTGTAACGCGCAACAGACAGTTGGCAAACTTTACGAGTATCGTCCGGTCGAATGTTGGGGCGGAACGTTTTGGATAAGTGCCCCCGATGCGCAGGTCGTCACGGGACAAGTGCACGATGGCACTCGTGCGGCCGATGGCGCAAGCTGGTTCGTCAGCAAACCTCGCAATTCGAAGAAGGTCAAGCAGGCCCGTTGGATAACAACCGCGCTTGGCACTTACGAGCTTTACGTCAATGGAAAACTTATCGGCAACGAGGTCTTGAAGCCCGGCTTCACGCATTACGAGAAGACGAAATATGGTTTTGCTTACGATGTCACAAAGGCTTTCAACAAAGGCGCAGGACAGGAGAATGAACTGGCTGTGCAGGTAACTCCGGGCTGGTGGGCAGACAAGATTGTTACCCCTGGCGGTCACGACGGCATGATAGGCAAGAAGGTAGCCTTCAGGGGTGTGCTTAGATTGATTTATGCGGACGGTTCGTCGGAACGTTTTCCCACGAATCAGGAGGACTGGAAGGCTGGTGTGGCAGGTCCTGTTACACATGCCGCCATCTTCGACGGCGAGGACTATGATGCTCGCAAACCGCAAGGATGGGAGAGCGCGGCAAGCTTCAAGACGCCGGAAATCAATGAGGAGTTCCAGGGAAAGGTTTTTCCTACTAAAGGCGCAGAGATTTATCATCGCTACGACCTCGCGTTGTCTCCCGTCAAGGCTTATTCTTGGAAGGGCACGACAGGCGCTACCGACGACCAGTTCGGCAAGGTCAGCATCGTCGAGGAGTTCGCTCCTGGCAAGCCCATGACGGTTCGCCCGGGCGAGACACTCGTGGTCGATTTCGGTCAGAATGCTTCCGCAGTTCCTGCTTTCGAGTTTAAGGCGAAGGAGGGCACCGTGCTGACTTGCCTGCCGAGCGAGCTTCTGAACGACGGCAACGGCGCAAAGAGTCGCGGTATGGACGGGCCGGAAGGCAGCACGCACCGCCTCAACCTCCGCATCCCCGACACCGGCATGATACTGCGCTACACGTTCGCTGCCGCCAAGGACTTCGTGAAGTTCACGCCCCGCAGCACCTTCTACGGCTATCGCTTCGTGTCGATAACGGCAACGGACGAGGTCACGATCCGCAGCATCAAGTCCATTCCCGTCTCTTCCATCACGAAGGAACTCGAGACAGGCACTATCACGACGGGCAGCGACGACATTAACCGCCTCATCTCCAACACGCTTTGGGGCCAGCGCTCCAACTATCTCTCCGTCACGACGGACTGTCCGCAGCGCAACGAACGCCTCGGCTGGACGGCCGACACACAGGTCTTCACGGAGACCGGCACGTTCTTCGCCAACACAGACCGCTTTTTCCATAAGTGGATGCAGGACATGAGGGACACGCAATCGCCTACCGGCGCTTTCCCGGGCGTCGCGCCTCTCGCGCAGTACGGAGCAGGCGACGGCAAGGGTAACGGCGACATGATGCGCCTGGGCTGGGCAGATGCCGGCATCATTGTGCCTTGGACGGTGTGGAAGCAGTTTGGCGACAAAGACATTGTCGACGAGAACTGGGAGGCGATGAGCTGCTTCATGGAACACATCTACGAGACCAAATACGAGCACAACGTAATGACAGGCGAGAACGGCAACTACCAATGGGCGGACTGGCTGAGCTATGAACCTCTGGAGAGCTGCAGCGGACGCAGCCACGAGAATGGGCAGCCGAAGCCCGAGACGATTGTCTATTGGAACTACCTCAGCGCGTCGTACTGGGCCATCGATGCAGGCATGATGGCCGACATGGCTCGTGCCACAGGTCGAGACGCCGCTTATTATGACAAGATGCAGGCCGAGGCGAAAGCCTATATCCTTGATAAGTTCCTCAATGCCGACGGCACGTTCAAGCTCGACATCCTCAACACGATGCAGACGCCGGCACTCTTCGCCCTCAAGAACAACCTGCTTCAGGGTGCTGCAAAGGACGCCATGATAGCTCGCCTCCGCAAGAACTTCGAGGAACACGATAACTGTCTGCAGACAGGATTCCTCGGCACATCCATCCTCATGCAGACCCTCACCGAGAACGGTATGCAGGACATCGCCTACGAACTCCTCTTCCAGCACAAGAACCCGTCGTGGCTCTACTCCGTCGATAACGGCGCAACCACCATCTGGGAGCGTTGGAACTCGTACACCGTGGACAAGGGCATGGGTCCGCGCGGCATGAACAGTTTTAACCATTATGCTTACGGATGCGTCTGCGAATGGCTTTGGGAGACGGCCGCCGGCATCGCTGCCGACCCGAAGGAACCCGGCTTCAAGCACATCATCATGCGTCCCGTGCCCGACAAGCGCCTGGGACACCTCAAGGCGGAATACAAGTCGGCAGCCGGCCTCATCAAGAGCGAATGGCGGTACAATGGTAGCCGCTGGATCTGGACCTTCACCATCCCAAAAGGCGCTACAGCAACTGTGACCCTTCCCGGTGAGACATCTTCGAAGGAATATCAGGCCGGCACATATACTATTAAGAAATAGGAAGTAAGATGCGTCTGCTTTTGTCCCTGCTCTGCTTGCTTCTCGCAACCTCTTTGCATGCACAGCAATACGACTGGGACGACTTCGTGGAGGAGTACGCAAGCGATGTGGAGCGGGCAGAAGAAGAGGATCTGCAGCTGCATCTTCAGGAGTTGAAGGAGCTTTCGGAGCATCCTTTGAACATTAATACCGCGTCGATTGAGGACTTTCTTCAACTGCCGTTCCTGTCTGAGAAGCAAATCGAACAGATTCACGCCTATATCTATCTGCACGGACAGATGCAGACGCTGGCTGAGTTGCGACTTGTGCCGCTCATCGACGACGTGACGCGCAGGCGCCTCTCGCTCTTTGTCTATGCCGAGCCGATGCAGCAAAACGCCAAAGACAAGCTGTTTGGAAGTCTCCGCCACGACTTCTCGACGCGCCTCGACATACCTCTTTATTATAGACTCGGGCAGCAACAGGAGAACGGCTACCGCGGCGACGCGCTCTACCACCGCATGCGTTATCAGATAGGTAACAGCCGACACTTCCAGGCGGGACTGCGCGTGGAGAAGGACGCAGGCGAGCGCTACTACGACAGCTACGGGGCGTATGCCATGCTGCACGACGTCGGCATCCTTGACAGGGCAGTAGTCGGCGACTACCGCATCGGGTTTGGCGAGGGCTTGGTGCTCGGCGGAACAACTTGGAACAGCAAAAGCACGCCGCCACTCAAGACGCAAGGCGGCATCAGACCTATGGCTGGGATGGACGAGACGAACTTTCTCCGAGGCGCTGCTGTCACGTTGGCTTTGCCTAAACATCTGCACCTGAGTGCCTTCGGCTCGTACCGAAAGCGCGATGCCACGCTGACAAGTGAGGGCGAGGTGCAGACCTTGCGGACCGACGGCTACCATCGAACAGCATCGGAATGGGAGCGACGACGGAACGTCAGGAGTGCCGTCGTAGGTGGCAACATTGCCTGGTACAACAAAGGTCTCCACCTAGGAGCGACAGGTTACTGGCAGAAGTTCAGCCGCGACCTCAATCCTGGCAGCCAGCAGTACAGGGTGATTTATCCGAAAGGAGATGCTTTCGGCACGGCGGGCGTGAACTATGGCTACACGCGCTACCGCCTGTCCTTTGCCGGAGAAACAGCCTACAGCACAGCCGGCGGCGGTTGGGCGACCATCAATCGCGCGTCGTGGAACATCAGCAGGAACTATATCCTCTCTGCCGTACAGCGTTTCTACGCCTATCAATACTACTCGTTCTACGCCAGTTCGCTCGCCGAGAACAGCAACGCGCAGAATGAGAGCGGCGTACTTCTGCACCTGCAAGCGGAACCTCTGGCTGGCTTGCAACTGACTGCCTATGCCGACTTCTTCCATCATCCTTGGCCGCGATATCGGATGACCCACAGCAGCACGGGTCAGGAGTTCTTCCTGCAAGGCAGTTATGCCGTTTCGCGGCGGCACACAATCCTCGCTCGCTATCAACTCAAGCGTAAGGAAAACGCCGATGTCATGGAGCCTCACCATCGTGTCAAACTCGGGTGGACAGGCGAGTTGACGAGTCGTTGGCGCCTCCAGACCACGGGTTTCTTCCACAATGTGCTGGGCAGGAACGGTTTTCTCTTTAGCCAAAGCGCCCGATACTTGCTGCCGAAGCCGAACCTGACCCTCAATGCGCAGCTCGGTTACTTCAATACCGACGACTACCTCAGCCGCATCTATCTGAACTCGCCGGCTTTGTACAGTACGTTTTCGTCAAGTTCGTATTTTGGTCACGGCGTGATGGGCGTCCTGACTTGTCGTTGGAAAAGCAAGAACGAGAAGCTTTGGCTCGAGGGACGCTACAGCCTGCTCCGCTATTTCGACCGCGACGAGCAAGGCACCGCCCTACAGCAAATCCTCAGTCCTTGGAAGAATGACTTGTCTTTTCAACTGCGCGTGAAGATTTGAACATGCAGTAAAGGCCGAGGATGACAAAGGGGATGGAGAGCAGTTGCCCCATGTTCAGGAGCATCCCCTCCTCGAAGGCTTCCTGATTTTCCTTTGTGTACTCGATGAAGATTCTGCTCGTAAAGATGAGGAACAGGCAGAGGCCAAAGAAGAAACCGCTGCCGACCTTCTGCGGGTAGCGACGGTAGAAGAACCAGTGAATGCCGAAGAAGATGGCATAGCAAATGGCCTCGTAGAGCTGTCCGGGATGGCGCGGCAGCATGTCCACGCGCTCGAAGATGAACGCCCAGGGCATGTCAGTAGGTCTTCCGATTATTTCAGAGTTCATCAGATTGCCGAGACGAATGGCACAGGCACAGATGGGTGTCACGATGGCGACGTTGTCGAGGACGTGCATGAACTTGAGGCCAACACGCTTGGCATACAGCCAAAGTGCTATCATCAGGCCAAGCGTGCCGCCGTGGCTCGCCAGTCCTTCGTAGCCGGTAAACGTCCAGCCTTTGCCCGGAACATCGCGGAAAGGCAGCAGCATCTCAACAGGATGCGACAGGTAATAGCTCGGCTCATAGAACAAGCAGTGTCCCAATCTCGCTCCTATAAGGATGCCAAGGAAACAATACATGAACATCGGCTCGAACTTCTCCTCACTGATCTTCTGCTGTTTATAAAGCTTGTGCATCAAGAGATACACAGAAACAAGGCCAATCGCCCAGAAGAGCGAGTACCAACGTATCGCGAAAAAGCCCAAGTCGAGGGCTGTCACATCCGGATTCCAAGTGATGAACAGGCTCATACGTTACACATTAAAGCGGAAATGCATGATGTCGCCGTCCTGCACTACATAGTCCTTTCCTTCCACACTCATCTTTCCTGCTTCACGAACCGCTGCTTCACTTCCATACTTTATATAGTCATCGTACTTGATGACCTCTGCACGAATGAAGCCCTTCTCGAAGTCCGTGTGGATGACGCCAGCACATTGCGGAGCCTTCCATCCGCGGCGGAATGTCCAGGCTTTCACTTCCATCTCGCCCGCCGTGATGAAGGTCTGGAGCGTGAGCAAATGGTAGATTGCCTTAATGAGACGGTTGCAACCGCTCTCCGAGAGACCCAGATCCTCGAGGAACATCTGCTTCTCCTCGTAGGTTTCAAGTTCCGCGATGTCTGCCTCGGTCTGTGCTGAGATGATGAGCATCTCGGCATCCTCGCCCTCAATAGCTTTCTTTACCGCTTCCGTATAAGCATTACCTGTGGCAGCAGAGGCATCATCCACGTTGCAGACATACAGCACGGGCTTTGTCGTGAGCAAGAACAGACCATTGGCTGCTGCAATTTCATCTTCTGTCTCAAAAGAGACGGAGCGAGCGCTTATGCCTTTATTGAGCGCTTCTTGGTAGCGAAGCAGGACGTCGAGTTCAGTCTTGGCTTGCTTGTCGCCACCAACTCTGGCCTGTTTTTCCACTTTCTTGATGCGATTATCAATGGTCTCGAGGTCCTTAATCTGCAGCTCTGCGTCGATGATTTCCTTGTCGCGAACGGGGTCGACACTGCCGTCAACATGCACAATGCCATCATTATCGAAGCAACGGAGCACGTGGATGATGGCGTCGCATTCGCGTATGTTGGCCAGGAACTGGTTGCCCAAGCCCTCGCCCTTGCTGGCGCCTTTCACGAGACCTGCAATGTCGACGATGTCGCAGACAGCGGGCACGATGCGACCCGGGTGCACAAGTTCGGCAAGTTTAGTCAGTCTTTCGTCAGGAACGGTTACTTGTCCCAGCTGAGCATCAATGGTGCAGAAGGGGAAGTTTGCTGCTTGCGCCTTCGCACTTGACAGACAATTGAAGAGGGTTGACTTGCCAACATTGGGCAATCCTACTATTCCGGCTTTCATTTGATTATATTGAACATTGAATATTGAACATTAAACATTGGGGCATCGAGCCTTCGTTTGCTTAGAAATCATTAAAGCTGTCGTTCTTCGCAGGCTGAATCGCCATACACTCCATCTCGATGAGCCATGTGGGACGACATACGGGAGCGAGGGTGAAGACGGTTGGGGTGTTCGGATACTTCTGCCTGAACATTTCGCTGACCACTTCGAAGTCGGCGGTATCGCGCAGATAGACAATCAGTTGAGCAGCGTCGTCCATCGTCATTCCTGCTTCTGCAAGTAGCGTTTCGACGTTTTCCCACATACGTTTTGTTTGCATGACAACGTCGCCCACATGTTCCACTTCGCCCTTGTTGTTGATGCTCGCGGTGCCGGATATGATGGCATGATTGCGGTCGCCAAACTTCAAGAGCGTTCCCCTCTCGAAAGTAACACCGTATTCACTCGTGCGGTTGAGGTGCGATGTAGCGTAGAGGTAGCGCTGTTGCTCCGGCTTGAAACCTTTGAGGGCATAGCTTCCGAGCTGAATGATGGCCTTCGGGTCAGACGGATTTCCCCCGATGCCGGTGGAGGCGATGTAGTGTGTCTCGGGCACAAGGCCGTGCTGCGCGAAGTTTTCCCAGCGGGCAAGGACGAGACCTTTATACTGCGTGTCGACATCACGGACGAAAAACCATGTGCGGATGCAATGGTCTTCGAGGGTCATTTGATGTTCTTCGAGGAGCTCTTCGTAGTCTTCCAAGAGGTTTTGTGTCTGGCTGTAACTACTGCCTTCTGCTATCGTCAGGCCCATCGTCCACAGGTGTTCGTAGCCGTTGTGACGTATGACGGTGGAACGCAGACGGTCAGAAGTCGGGATGATTTCCGTGCCGCGTTGCAGGTAGAACCACGTGGCGAGTTTGCTTCCGTCGAGTGGCGGTTGCTGAATGTAAGAGACGGTGCAAGTGTCGTCCTGCGGCATGAGTGGCCGTTGGTTGGCAGCATCCGAGAGGAAGTACCTTTTGAAGACGGGCTTTGCTCCAGCCATGTCGTCGAGAGCCATCAGTTCCTTTTCTGCCAGAATGATGCGACGGAGCTGCTTTTCAAACGGTTCGCCTTGAGGTTCGACGTGCAGAATGGCATGATATTCAGCAACTTTCCCTTCCGGAGCAAACGTCGTCAGTTCGATTGTGACACCGAGTTTTTCTATGCGAAATTTGTTAAATTGCATGGTGCGTTGTGTGATATTGGGTGCAAAGATACGACAAATAATTGAAAATTAAAAATTGATAATTGAAAATTATCGTGCGTTGATTAAAAACTCCTGAGTGAACTTTGTCAACTTCACGTGTGAAATTCGCCAACTTCACGTGTGAACTTTGTCAACTTGACGTGTGAAGTTTTAACTCGACGCGAGTCAACTTTTCATACTTCTCACGGCAGGCTTTCAATCCAACTGTCAATGAGGCTCGACACCTCCTCAAGGTTCGACTTGAACTGACTGCTCAGGATTTCCGTGTGGTTGTGTGAAAGGAGATTTTCTCCGCCTTCGCTGAGGATGAGATGTAGCAACGAACCTTCTGCGTTGCCACTTTCCACGCGCATATATCCTTCTTTCCGGGAACTCGGAACATCAACCAAAGCGGCTCTGGCATTGCCTTTTGTCAGGTTGAGTCCTGCTGCCGAACGACCGCTCGCTCCATGACATTGAATGCAAGCTCTGTCGAAAAGACCTGTCTGCAAAACGCCGAAACGACCCACATCGATGTTTCCCAAGTCCAGCCGAATCGTGTCGCGAGTCGTGTTGTCGCTGTAGTCGGACATGTTGATGACGGCCAGCGTGATGAGGCGTTTCCTGAGAGAATTGGTCAGAGATAGCTCGACGAGCTGCACTTCGTCGCTGATGTTCGACAGGACGATGCTGATGGGGAGGTTGTCTTCCGATGTCGATGGCAATGCCTTCTGCAGGATGGCGAACTTACTGTCTGCCGTGAAACCAGCCACAGCAACCGCATTGCCCGTGCCTTCCCACTCTCCGAGTCCACTCACCTGTGCTGTCAGCTTCACCGTCTTGCCCTTTTCATCGACCGTATAGACCTTGTCCTGGATGTCTCCGCTATCGCAAGCTGCAAGTCCGATGGCTGCCAACATGTATAAAATATAATGTATAAGTTTCATTAGTTGAGATTCTAACTATGAACTATGGACTATGGACTATGAACTATTTAGAAGCTGTATTGAAGTTGCAAAGTTGCCGAGTGCGTGCTGAGTCCCAAGTCATCATTGTCGCGGTCCAACTGGTTGGCGTGACCGTAGCGACCTGTGAATTGGTACATAGCCGAGAGTTTCAGGTTGCACTTATTGACGTAATAGTTCACGACAGCCGCAGGCATGTTGAGGAAACCGTCCTTTCCTGAACCATTACGGTCAAGGAAATCATAGCGGAATCCAGCCTGCAAATTCTTCGTGAAGAAGTAACCAAGTTGGCCGTAACAACCCCAGAAGTTGTAGCTCTTGTCGATTTTCTGCCGTTCGGTAAAACTGACGTGCATCCAATAAGCTTCAGTCGCGGCGTACCAGCGACCGTACAACATGCTCCACTCCACACCAAGCCGTGTGTCGTTTGTGCTTTCGCTCTCGCTTTCCACATTGATGCCTCCGCTCAAGCCGAACAGCATGTGACGGCCGCTCAACATGTGGCTGTTGCCTTGTGTTGCAGGCATGTTGCCCCAAGGCATGAAGACAAGTCTGCCAGCATAAAGTAAGGAAGGGATATGGGCGTCGTCACTCAGCGTCTTTGTTGCCGTGTTGACACCGCTGCCGCTACCGTTCCAAAGCCCAACTTCGTAACCCATCATCCAGCTGTTTTCTCGTTTGGGCGTAAGCTTCAGCTTGCCATGAAACTGGAATCCTAAGTCGAATCCCGTGCCGATGGACGGTGTGACGGCGTTCAGGCTGTAAGGTAGGATGACCGAGGCCGTCAGGGAAGTCGGCAGACAAGGAAACAGCGTCTCGCCCAACGTGGTGAGATAAGCGTGGAAGAAAGGCGTCTTGAATTTGCCGGCACGAAAGCGTGCAGCAGGCGAAATCTTGTAATCAATCCAGCCTTGTTGCAGGACGTTTCCGCCTGTAGCTGCTGCGTTGATGCTCAGGTTGTAGTCGAGTCTGCCAAAAGTTGTGCCGGTAAAACCCAGGATGGCATACGGCATCGAGAAGCCCGTGTTGGCAACATTGTCCTGATTGTATGCTTTGTCCAAGCCCTCGTCGTCGTAATAATTGTACTGACCTCTTGCTTGCATGAAGAGGTATGGTTTGAAGATGAACTTGCCGTCGCGCGATTGAAGTGTGAAGCCTCTGTCGTCGGCAATGCCGAGCACACCGTTCTCCATGTCGATGTCCTCTTTTTGCTCCTTCAGATCAGCACTTTGGAGGTTGTACTTCTCAAACGTGATGCCTGTCTTCTTCTCGTTTTCTTCTGCCAAAGTTGGCAAGGCGAGAAGGCTAACTAAAAGTATTATGTATGTCTTCTTCATATTTTGAGGTTGTTGGTTTATTGTTTCTCCCCTTCCCTTTAGGGGAGGGGTAGGGGGAGAGGCTACAGGGATTCCAGGAACTTTATGAGTGCCGAGCGGTCGTCCTTCTCCATTCGTGCGAAGAGGTTCTTGCTGGCTTCTCCCTCGCCACCATGCCACATGATGGCTTCCGTGAGGTTTCGAGCCCGTCCGTCGTGCAGGAAATAAGTATGTGCGTTTACTTTCTCCTGCAGTCCGATGCCCCAAAGAGGCGTCGTTCGCCACTCGTTACCGCGAGCTAATCCACTGACGTAGTTGTCGTTCAAGCCGACTCCCATCAACTCGCTTCCCATATCGTGGAGCAGGAAGTCACTGTACGGATGAACTGTCTCGCCACCAAGCCAAGGCAATTCTGTGCCGTTGAGGAGGGTCGCACCTCGAGGCCTGGTGTGCAACGTCGTGACATGACAGAGGTGACACTTCGCTTCGTAGAACTTCTGCTCACCAATTGCGATGAGTTCCCGCTCGTTGATGGTACGCCCTTTATACGCGGCAGGTTGCTTCGTGCTTCCTAACCTTCGGGCTGGCACGCCGAGTCCGTGCAGGTAGAAGTCCACGTCCTCCATGTCCTCGGTCGATACGTCGAGACGGTCGTAGAGCAGCCCCATCATCGAACCCTCCTGCATTTGCGACTGTCCCTCGCATATCTCTTCGGGATAACGGCTGTTCGTCGCGCCCATATCCGACGAGAAACCAAGCTCAACGGTCAAGTCGGCGTGCTGTGCTTTGTTGCCAGAAAGGCCAAGCTGTCTGATGCCGCGTTCGGTGATGTAATTGCATCTGCCGCTTATCCCGTACTCAGGATAGTTCGACTTCGCCGCGAGTTGTTCTATCTCGTTGCGGTCGAGGGCCATCATCTGACCCATACCAACGTGCCGGAGCGGGATGCGAACCGTGCAGAAGAGTTCAGTCGGGTCGATTGGCTCGCCTGTTTCGCCGTAACCTTTATACCAGTCAGTGATGGTATATTCGGGATAGACGAGGCTGTACGTCTCACCGTCTGGGAAGGCGAACTGCCCTTCGTGCCATCGGCATTCGAGCTTGCCTTCAGCCGTCACGCCGTAGATGCTTTGGTCGTGCAACACGCGACCATAGTTCTGGAAAAACGCGCCGTTCTTTCTCGTCACATAAACAAGCATCGCGCTGAACCCGTAAGAGCCTGAGCCATAGACAGGCGTGCCGTCCGGGTCGGTGCTGATTTGCGTCCAAAGAGCAGGCTTCGTTCGACCTGCGTTCCTATGACAAGAGCCACAAGAATAGCCGGCATAGACGGGACCGAGACCTGCCGATTGCGTCAAGGCATCGTCGTAAAGACCGTCGCCATTGATGAAGCGTCGTGAGTTCGCTTTGATGTTCTCGACCCATTCCGCCTCAGTATCGTAGGCAAACGATGAGTTAATGAACACCGTGCTCATGCCTGCACTCAGGGCATAACCCTCGTGCGTTTCGAAGTCGGCTGCAGTAAAGCAATCATCCTCCCTGTCGCAAGCGACAAGGAGGAAGAGCAAAAGGATATAAGCTATCTGTTTCAATTATCAATTCTTCTTGGTTGACCGTTCTTGAAAAGTAAGAATTCTAGTGTATGGAATCCGCGGATACTTTGTGCTTCGGCAATGCTCTCGTTCTCTTCGTCGAAGTCACCACTCCAATCGAGACCCGTGAAGTCTCCGCTTGCCAGTACGTTCTTGATGGCATCCTGGTCGAGAGGCCACGAGTCCATATTCGGGTCAAGACCCAGTTCATCTACAGGTCCGAAGAGGAAACCTTCGCTCATTTCCCAGGGCTGACGTGCAGCCATCCAAGCTGCTGCTGCCTGTTCGAACGTCACATTTGTCGGGTTGGCTGCAAGAGCCTGTACTGCGACGTGAAGCGCGGTGTTGGCATCCTTAAGGTCCTTATAGGTGGGAAGCACGACGACGTCAACATAGTCTGCAACAATCGCCTTGAGTTCCGTCTCGCCTTCAAAGCTTTCGACTCTTGATTTGAGTGTCTTGAGGACGTTCTTCAGTGTGTTACAAGCCTCCATAGCCGTAACGACGCTCGGGTTGCCGATATGGCTGCGGAAGGGAGCTGCCATGCCTTCGATGCTGTTGATAGCCTTGGTGATGGCAGTGTTCACTTGGTTGGCGAGGTCTGATTGCCCGTGAGCTTGCAGATACTTTGCAATGCTGTGGCTGCCCTGAACACCTTTGTAAGTGCAATTGAACGCGTTTTGAATGGAACGGATATTGTTGGCATAGTCCTGGATGGAATGGTAGCTGTACCAAGACTCGACAGCATAAACGGCCTCGGTATATTTCTTGTTCTCCCACTTATCACGTGGGTCGCCAATCTTGCTCTCACCTACTTCGTTCGAGATGTCGATACAACCGTCCACAATCTGCTCGATGCAACTGTTGGGACTTGTGTAGGGAGCTTTACACTCCTTGAATGTCGTCTGGTAAGCTTCCTCGCCGTCCAAGCCTTCGTTCCAAGCCTTGTAGAGTGTTTCGGCGTCAGTCTTCAGGCGAGACGATACGGCTGCGGCATAGCTGCACCAGTTCGTCCGATAGTCCGCGAAGTTAGCATCCGTTTCGTTAATCGTCACGTCGGCTGTGCCTTCAGGCATCGTGTCCTGAGGCTCGACGGTTTTGTCGTCATTGCTGCATGAGGCAGCTGTCATAGCTAAGGCAATTGTGCCAATAAGAAAGATGTTTTGTTTCATTTTGTTAGTTATTTTGAATTTGGAGTTTATTCATTTTGAATTCAGATTTGTTATTCAGCGTCGAATCTTTTCTTTCCTTTGAACCAACCCGTGAAGGCGACTCCCAAAGCGAACTCATTCTCGCTGTTGTACTTGCCGCCACCAATCCTGCGGGTTGTGTAGTCTGCTTTTATAATTATATAAGGTATAGGACGATAGTTCACGCCAAAGGTCCACATCGAGGTCTTCAGGCGTGCCTCCATCACCTGTCCTGCTTCGCCTTTCTCCTGAGCGTTGTAGTACTCATATCGAGCGAAAGGAATAATGTCAGGAGTTTTCGGGTTATAGAAGAAACCCTTCAACCTCAGGCCACCCTCGATGCCGTAGCTGACGGCTTTACTTGCAATGGGAGCTGTCTTCGAATAAGGGCTCGCGTTGCTCTGGCGAACGTTTCGAGTGCTGAGCATTGTGCTGTTGCCCACTTTGCCACCAAGTATGTTGCCGCGAATGATGCCGTAACGATGCTGGTATTGTGCATCGACGCTCCAGAGGTTAACGGGCACGTGGAAGCTGTACGTCGTCTCTTTGTCGGCATTCGAAGCTGCGTTTTGGCAGTGATACCAACTTGAGCCGAGACGCAAGCCAGGCACACCCGTATAGTTCAGCCTCAGCACATAGCCTGGAGAAGTAAAGTTGTCCTTCTCGAAGAAGCCCTGTTTGCCCTTCTTCACCCAGTTGTTGCGGTCGAAACCGTTTGCATTGAGACCAGCCACAACCTGTGCTTCCCAGTTGAACGACAACCATTCTTTTCCTGCTTGTCCAAAGAGGGAGAGACCCGTCTCGTGCCAAGTGTTCGGGATGATGCTCGTCTCGCCTTCAGGCCTGACAGTACCGAAAAAGTTGATGGGCTCATGGTGAGCATTGTTCAAGCCGACTGGAACGATGATGTGACCAGCACGGACATTGAAATACTGATTAAGGTGATAAGTGATGTGAAACTGCTCGATGGCAACTTCTCCACCTTTTTCCACCTCAGTCTCATACTCGCCATTCTCCGAGTTTTCTATCTCGTAGGCTGTTCCTGTGCCACCTGCTTCGAACTCAATCTCCACGCCAACATTCCAATGCTTATTGAACTTGTAGTCTCCAGCAAGCACAAATCGAGGCACGGAAATCGTGTTGCGATGGGTGCGAGTATTGCCCTCGCTGTTGCCATAGAAGCGATTTGTACCATAATCTTTGAAGGCAGCAACCACCTCACCATAGCCTCCGATGCGGAAACGCTCGTAAGAGTCGATCTCGGTCGAATCGGTGTTCCATTGCGCAGAAGCAGTCGAGGCAGAAAGCAGCAAAGCTGCAAGAAATGATTTAGTCATAGCTTTTTTAGGGTCTTTAAGGTCCTTAAGATCTTTAAGGTCCCTAGGGACTTTTTTTCTAGTTTTCGGCTGCAAAGGTACGCCGACTTGCCGTTCCCTGCAATACGCAAAAACTATGATTTTGCCCTTTCTGAGCCCATTCCGACATACCTAATTATGATGAAATTGATGCCTCTTGAACATGAATGTTCAATTTTCAGTTTTCAGTTTTCAATAAAAATCCTTACCTTTGCAGCGAAATAAAACATTCAACCTTAAATTTTCAAATTTCAACCTTCAAATGGCAAACGGATATCATGATACAGACCCGATGAGCGACGTCATCAGCGACGACTACCGCATTCTGCAGATCATCAGCCGATTCGGCATAAAACTTGGCTTCGGAGACCAAACGGTAGGAGCCACTTGCAGAGCTGCTGGAGTGGATGTCAGCACGTTTCTGACTGTCGTCAACTACGTAAAAGATGCTGCCCATGCACGCATCAGCGAGATGGTCGAGCAGGTTGACATTCCAGCACTCATCGCCTATCTCAAGAACTCACATAGCTACTTCGTCGATTTTCGCTTGCCTGGTATCCGACGTAAGCTCCTCGAAGCCATCGACCTCTCAAGCGGTAATCGCCTCGCTATGCTGATTCTTCGCTTCTACGACGAGTATGCACAAGAGGTGGAGAGACACATGACCTTCGAGAACACCCACGTTCATCCTTACGTCGAAACCCTTTTGCAAGGCCGATTGCCACAGGAATCCTTCCACAGTATCGAGGAACAGTACGACGAACAGCACGCCAACATCGAGAAGAGCCTGAGCGAACTCAAGAGCATCATCGTGAAATACTACCCCAGCGATAACAGCGCATCCCTCATGGGAGAAGTGCTCATGGACATCTTCATGACCGATGAAGACCTCCACAGCCATTGCCACATGGAGGACACACTATTCGCCGAGTGCATCCGAAGGCTTGAAAACGATGTTCGACGTCAAGGCGGACAACCCGTAGAAGAACCTGTCGAGACACCTCAGGAAACAGCAGGAGAAGTCCTCAGCGAAAGGGAAAAGGAAATCATCGTGCAGGTTGTTCGCGGACTCTCCAACAAGGAGATAGCCGAAGCCCTCTTTATCTCCGTCAACACAGTGATGACACATCGCCGCAACATCGCAAGGAAACTGCAGATACGCTCTGCTGCAGGACTCACCATCTACGCCATCGTCAACGGACTCGTAAACCTCGACGACGTAGAACTCTAAGCTCCTGATTCCAGAACACCAAGTGAAGCCATAAAACTTAACGTGTCGAGTCAGCAAACTTAACGTGTCAAGTTAGTCAACTTAACGTGTTAAAATTTTATTTCGACGTGTCAAGTTTGTCAACTCGACGTGTTAAGTTTTCGATCTCTACGTGTCGTTCTTGCCAACACGACCCCTGTGTTTTGCAATCTCTATGTTCGCTTTATTCACTTTTAGCGAATTTATTTTCAACATTCCTTTGCGTACATTATAAAAAAATATACATTTGCACGCGAATTTGAAAAAAGGAGAATAAAATAAGCAAAGGCAGAAACAAGAAGTAAACTCGCTTCGCTCGTGAAGTTAGGGGAAGTTAGAAGAAGTAAACTCGCTTCGCTCGTGAAGTAAGGAGTAGTTAGAAGAAGTAAACTCGCTTCGCTCGTGAAGTTAGGGAAAGTTAGAGGAAGTAAAAGGAAAATATTCAGCGCAAAGCGCTTAACTCCAGCACAAAGTGCTTAACTCCGTGAGCATAGCGAGCTAACTCCTCTTAACATCAGCGCATAGCGCTTAACTTCTAAAATAATGCTCATGGAAGTAAATAAAAACAATAACTCAAGTCGCAGCTTCAAGGAACTGGATTGCTGGCAGCAAGCTCATGAGTTCGTGAAGAACGTTTACGCTGTTACTAAACAGTTCCCAGAAGGTGAACGCTTTGGGCTTACATCACAGTTCCAGCGTGCAGCTGTCTCTATTGCGGCCAACATCTGCGAAGGCTACCGCAAGTTAAGCTCTGCCGACAAACTGCGCTTCCTGAACATCGCACAAGGTTCGCTCGAAGAGTGCCGATATTATATAATACTGTCGCTCGACATCGAATACATCAATCAAGCCACTTATGATAATCTTGAGTCGCTTCTATGCAAAACTAGTTGGACACTCAATCATTATGCTGAGGCAATAAATAATAATAGAAGGAAGTAAAACAAGAAGTTAGAAGAAGTAAACTCGCTTCGCTCGTGAAGTTAGGGAAAGTTAGAGGAAGTAAAAGGAAAATATTCAGCGCAAAGCGCTTAACTCCAGCACGAAGTGCTTAACTCCGCGAGCATAGCGAGCTAACTCCTCTTAACTTCAGCGCAGAGCGCTTAACTTCAAAAAAGACAAATAAACAAAACAAAATATAATACATCAAACAAATTTAATTCTTAACAACAATGAAACAAAATCTATTTAACAAACTATGGCTGCGAGTCGGGATGATCGTAGCCATCATGACAACAGCACTAGCTGGTACAGTCAAGGCAGACACCGTTTATAAGACGGCACTCTTTGGTTCTGCTTACAACTCGTCAAGTGTAAATAACTACACTTCCACATGGACTGCAACAAACCAAGAATTTACCGTCACTCTTGAAAATTTCAATAATAATCAAAACGGTTGGTCATTTGTAAGATGTGGTAGCAAAAACGGCACTTCCGTTGCCACAATCTCTACGTCAGCTGCCATAGATAAGGCTATCACCAAAGTCGCCATTACTATTGATGCAATTACGGCAAATAATGTTAACTCTATTAAATTGTACACTAGTTCAGATGGTTCTTCTTGGACAGAGGCTGGCAGCTTTACAAAAGCAACAGGTGCTCAAACTGTGACATTATCAAGCCCGTCAGCCAATTTGTATTACAAGGCAGAGTTTGATTGTAAAAAAGGAAGTGGCAATGGCTTTGTACAGGTATCCAAGGTTGAATACTATCAGGCCTCTGCTGCTGAAGAAACAATTACTACCATTGATGCTTCTGGCATTACAAATACAGACGTTTACACAAGCACAGTAGCGGGTTCTTTGTCCGCCACTGTAACTGCAGGAGGCACTGCTGTTTCTGGTGCAACTGTGACTTGGTCAAGCAGTAATACATCAGTCGCTACTATTGCGTCAAATGGCGCAGTAACCCTCGTTAGCCCTGGTTCTGTTAGATTTACAGCGTCTTATGCTGGTGTGGCGAACACATATAGTGCATCTTCTGCTACATATGATATGATTGTTACAAGTAGTGGGCCTGCAACACTACCCTTCGAATGGGAAGGCGGCGCAAGTGCAGATTTGTTGGCAATGGCAGGGGTTACAGCAAATGACCTGGGCACCGATTATGCGGCTCAAAATGCCCCTTATCTTGTTAAGTTTGACACGACAGGCGATTATATTCAAGTTAAGACAGCAAGTCAGCCAGGTAGGGTTACTATTGATGTGAAGATGCTTGGTGGTAATACTACTTCTTCAATTACTGTGCAGGAGTCTGAAGATGGTGAGACATTTACAGATGTTCAGACATTAACTATCAGTGGCAGCCAGAATGATGAATTAACCCTTGAGACGACAAATGACTTCGCTGCCACAACGCGCTATGTCCGCTTATTGTTTACTAGGGGTAGCAATGTTGGTGTAGGTGCTATCTCTATTGCTCTGCCATCTAATGATCCTGTTATCAGTGCAGAGAATGTCTCCATCGAGTACAATACAACGAGCGGTTCTATCGAATACGAAATTGTTCATCCTGTAGAGGGTGGCACTATTTCCGCATCAACTGAGGCAGAGTGGCTTACATTTGGCTCTACAGGCACAGCGTTCACCGCAACAGTGAACAATGCAGCTTCTGCTCGTACAGCTGATGTTACATTGACCTACACATACAATACTACGCAGACAGTTACAAAGGAGATTACATTGACACAAGGTGGCAATCCTGAAGCTCCTGGAACAGAAAACAATCCTTACACCGTAGCACAAGCTCGTGCTGCCATTGATGCAGAGACAGGAGTGACTGGTGTATATGCAACTGGTATCGTTTCTGAGATTGTAACTGCCTACAACTCTCAGTTTGGTAATATTTCATACAACATTTCTGCCGATGGCAGCACGACGGGTGACCAGTTGCAGGCATATCGTGGCAAGAGCTATAACGGCGAAAACTTCACTTCTGCTGATGATATTCAGGTTGGCGATATCGTTGTCATCTATGGTAATCTAAAGAATTACCAAGGTACTTATGAGTTTGACTCAAACAATCAGCTTGTAAGCCTCCAGCGTGAAAAGACAGATCCTACAATCCTTGTAGAAGATGCGACTATTGCTTTCGGACAGACATACACGATTGATAGTGAACTTATTGAAGGTGGTGATGTTACAGTTTCAGTAAGTCCTGAAGGTTTTGCTACAGTAAATGGACTGACTATCACTCCGTCAAAGGCAGGTTTTGCAACAGTAACCGTTAGCACAGCGGAGAGCAATCTTTACAACGCCGGTAGCGAGACATTCACTTTGACAGTTACACAGCCTGCAGGCCAAACAACAGCTCCAACAGGAAGTGCAGGCGGAACAATCTTTGAAGAGACATTTGCTAGTAGTACAGGCACCAATTCTGGTTTCGGAACATCAAATACAAGTGATGGAAATGGTACATTCTCTCCAGACCAACCGGATGCTTGGTTTACAGCAAATGCATATGGAGCTGATGGTGCAGCAAAATTCGGTGCTAGTAAGAAAAAAGGGAGCGCAGAAGCTACTATATCAGTAACTTCAGGCGTGACCTACACTCTCACGTTTAAGGCTGCTCCTTGGGCTTCTGAAACATCAACAATGTCAGTAGTTGTTACAGGTGGTACAATTTCTGGACTTAGTACAGATGCTATGACAACTGGTCAATGGAACGACTTTAGTGCAACAATCACAGCAACAAGTACCACTCTTGGCGTGGAATTCTCTGCATCTAACAATCGTTTCTTCCTCGATGAGGTGAAGATTGAAGCCCCCGCTTCTGGTGCTCCAACAGAAACATACACCATTCCTTCTTCTGGTCTTGGCACATATTGCTCTCAGTATCCCATCGACCTTGATGAACTTCCCGAAGATGTGAAGGCTTATGCTGTAACTGCCAAGGGTGAAAGCAGTGTAACCTTGACTGAGATCACAGGAACTATTAAGGGTGGTGTTGGTTTCATCCTCGAAGGCTCTGGAGAAGTAACCTTCACCTTTGCTGATAGCTCAACTGAACCTACCAACCTCCTCGTTGGTACTCTTGCTCCAGAATACTTGGCAGAAGGTACTGCTTATGGTCTGAAGAGTGGTGTGTTCCAGCCCAATACCGCTGGCACAATCAAGGCTCATCGTGCTTATCTGCCCGCATCGGCAGGTGCCGTGAAGGCTCTGACGCTAGTGTTTGAGGATGATGCTACAGGAATCACACATACTCGCGTCATCACTGATGAGGCTACCATCTATGACCTTACAGGTCGTCGTCTTAGCCAAATGCAGAAGGGCATCAACATCGTGAACGGAAAGAAGATTTTGAAATAAAAAGCCTCACCCCAGCCCTCTCCTCAAGAGAGGGGGTTGGGGAAGGAATATTTCTTTCGTAACTCTTAACTTTTTAAAGAAAAAGGTGTATATTATGAAAAAGACATATATTATTCCAGAGATGCTCTCTGTGCAGCTCGGTACCTGCCAGATGATGGCAGCATCAAAGCCAATAGGTAATACTCCAACAGACCCAGATGAATTCGAAGTAAAGGAGCAAACAGGCATTACCGACAAGAACGTCTGGGACGAAGAGTGGTAATGCAGACCCTAAGGTCTCTAAGGACTTTAAGGACTTAAAGGAGCCTTAAGGGCCTTAGGGACTTTAAAAGCTAAAGCCTTATGGCTGAGAAGTTGATTCGGCACAGCGGTGACTACCGTAAGTTGCTGTCCTACCAGAAGACGGAAGTCATCTACGAGATGACTTTCTTCTTCTGTCAGCATTTCCTTCAAAAGGGGGATCGGACGGTGGACCAGATGGTGCAGGCTGCTCGCTCTGGCAAGCAGAACATCGTCGAGGGCTGTGCTGCTTCAGCTACCTCTGCCAAGACTGAAATCAAACTGGTCAATGTGGCGAAGGCAAGTCTTCAGGAACTGCTGGAGGACTACATTGACTATTTGCGCACACGTGGCCATCGCAGATGGGAGGAAGGCTCCCCTGAATACACGGCCATGCGCGAACTGGGACGTGAGCACAGCGATGCAGAGTACTTTCTGCAGCTGTGCGCCACCCGCCCACCTGAGACGATTGCCAACATGGCGATCATTCTCATCAATCAGGCTGACTACCTGCTGTTCAAGCAACTGGAACGCCTGGAGAAGGACTTTACCGATAATGGCGGCTTCTCGGAAAAAATGAGCCGCATAAGAAGAGAACACCTAAAAGGACTCTAAGGACTCTAGGGACCTTAAGGACTTTAGGGACGCTAAAAAAGGAACTATGAAAAGGACTTACATTACCTTGCTGCTGGCTGCAGTGGCGATGTGCACTTTTGCTGATGCACCAAATGGCTCAGGCACATACTATAGCGCTGCAAACGGAAAGAAGGGCTCTGAGCTAAAGACGGCACTGTGCGGCATCGTGCAGACAACCATAGAGAAAGGCGACGATTATCTGTGGACGTTCTTCAACACTTATGATGTTCGCAGCGATGGCAAGATATGGGACATGTACTCCAACACGACGAACTATGTGCCTGGTGGCTCTGCACAAGGTCACAATTATCAGGGCGAGGGCGACAGCTACAATCGCGAGCACTCGTTCCCCAAGAGCTGGTTCGGTGGAGAGGTGAAGCCTATGTACACCGACTTGCACCACATGTATCCGACAGATGGCTTTGTGAACAACAAGCGCAGCAACTATCCTTTCGGAGAAGTGTCAAGCCCTACTTACTCTTCTGCCAACGGCTTCAGTAAACTGGGTCCTTGTTCTGTCAACGGCTACTCGGGCACAGTGTTTGAGCCTGCAAACGAGTACAAGGGTGACTTCGCGCGTACATATTTTTATATGGTGACTCGCTACGAGGAGAAGTTGGCGGACTGGTACTCGAAGAACAGCGAGTCGCGAGCTACGATAGACGGTACGACTTATCCTGCCTTTACCACTTGGCAGCTGAATATGCTGCTGAAGTGGGCAAAGAACGATCCTGTAAGCGAGAAGGAGATAAACCGCAACAATGCCGTCTATGGCATTCAGAACAACCGCAATCCTTTCATCGACTATCCCGGCCTGGAGCAATACATCTGGGGCACGAATACTGATGACTTCGACTATGATGATTATGTGATTCCAGAAGGCTATGGCAGCGGAGGCGACGATCCAGGCCCAGGGCCTGATCCAGGGGACGACTCCAACTACTTTGTGAGGATTACTTCAATGAATGACCTTGAGAGTGGGGGTACATATTTGATAGTGTATGAGAACGGTAGTAAGGCTTTCAATGGAGCTTTAACGACACTCGATGTTGCTGAAAATAATATCTCTGTAACTATCTCTGACCATAAAATAGAGGCTACTCAGACCGTTATGGCGTCTACCTTCACTATTACAGCCAAGACGGGAGGATATAGTGTAAAGAGTGCTTCAGGAAAATACATTGGTAATGCGAACCAAAGTAGTAACGGCCTTAGTAGTTTAGACACTGATAGTTATACAAATATCATTGAGTTTCAGACAAGTACGGGTAATGTGCTTATTAAATGTAACTCAACTCGTCTGAATTTTAATCCTCAGGCTGGCCAATCCCGTTTCCGTTATTACTCGGGTGGTCTGCAAGAGATTCAACTTTATAAACTTATTGAGTCAACAAATCCTTCCCTTACTTCAAGCGACCTTGCATTAACTGGTGCTCCGATTGCTCTCAACTTCGATCTTTCCAATAATGCTTCTGCTCAGACAATCAGTTACACGACATCGAGCACAGGTGCTGTGACGGTGAGCGGAGGTGCAGGTTATGTGACGACGAGTGTCAATCAAAGCACAAAGACGATTACAGTGACGCCTGTTGCAAAGACTACATCTGCCCAGACCATTACCGTCAGCCAAGCTGCTGATGAGACATACGAGGCTGGCTCTGTAACATTCACTGTTACTGTAGACGATAAAACATCAGAATCTGTCGGTGGTTATTTTACGAAGATTACATCAATGGAAGACTTCGAGGATGGAGGTACTTATCTAATCGTATATGAGACAGGAAGCGTGGCATTCAATGGCGCTTTGACTGCGCTTGATGCTGCAAACAATAACATTCCTGTGACAATCTCGGACAATAAGATAGAGGTTTCTCCTGATGTTATGGCTGCGACTTTCACCATTACATCAAAGACGGGAGGATACAGTGTAAAGAGTGCTTCAGGATATTATATAGGCAACACGTCGAAATCTAATGCTCTTAAAAGTAGCAGATCAAACTCCTATACGAATGAAATAGCGTTTAACTTCCAGGGTAATGTATATATTCAAAGTAGTTCGACTTATCTATATTTTAATTCCCAGTCTGGTCAATCACGTTTCCGCTATTTCACAAGCAGTCAGAAAGACATACAACTTTACAAATTAATTGCGCCGAGTGCTGTCTCAGTCACTGTTAGCAATCTTGGTTGCGGCACGTTTGCGAGCGACTATGCTCTCGACTTCTCGAACTCTGAGATTCGGGCTTTCTATGCAATGGTAAGTGGTGATAATTTGATTTTCCGCGAGGTTGAGAAGGTGCCTGCGAATACTGGTGTGCTGCTCTATAAGGTGGGTGGTGCCAGCGATGACATTCCTGTCTATAGCGGTACGACTGATGACGTGACGGGCAATGCGTTTGTTCGTGGCACAGGTGCGGCTGTTTCGTACGATGACAAGAACTACATCCTGTTCAACGGCGACGAAGGCCTGGGCTTCTACAAGGCGAACAATAACCCTGTGGCTACTAATCGCGCTTACATTCAAGTTCCTGCTAGCACCAATGTGAAGTGCTTCCTTCTCGACCTCGAGAACGACCCGACGGGCATTGAATCAATTCAAAATTCAAAATTCAAAATTCAAAATGAGGATGCCATCTACAATCTGGCTGGTCAGCGTTTGAGCAAGATGCAAAAGGGCATCAATATTGTTAACGGCAAAAAGGTTCTGAGGTAATGAAGAAGACGTATGTTACACCTGAGGCCTTTGCTGTATGCCTCTCTGCGAATTCGATCATTGCTCTCAGTGTCTATGATGGAAGCCAGACGGAGCTTAAAGATAAGGAAGCGACCGAAGGCGCACCTGCCCTTGTGAAGGGTGGCTCGAGCGTTTGGGACGAAGAATGGTAGCAGACTGCGTCTGGTGTCTGAGGTAAAGATGTCGGACACAGGATTTGATAATCAGCCCGCTTGGCCGTAATGGTCGAGCGGGCTGAGTTTTTGTGGCATTTTGTAAATTCGCAGAGAAATCAAAAACACTCGTCACTCATCAGGTTCGCCTGTAATCTGTTGATAATTAGCAAGTAAAAGCCTGATGAGTGCCCTGATGAGTGATGATGAGTCGTCAGGTACTCATCAGGGTGTAAGTGGTTGAAATCCTTTACGTTAAACACTAAACCTGACGAGTGACGAGTGTTTTTGATTTTGTGTTGTATTATTTTTATGGGTAAGATAGGATTCGTGGGACGAATGGGTTTGATGGGAAACTTAACACGTTAAATCGGTCAACTTAACACGTTAAGTTGGTCAACTTAACACGGTGTTTGAAAACAAAGAAAGCCTCCTGCGAAAATCTCGCAAGAGGCTTTGCTGTTTATGGGGTGGCGGACGAGACGTCCGCGTTCCCGATTACTGGTTGGCCATGATGGTCAGGATGTTCGTAACGTCGGCAATGTCTATTATGCCGTCACCGTTGATGTCGGCTCTTGCATCGAAGGTGTTGTTTGCCATGAGGGTTAAGACGTACGTAACATCAGCAATGTCGGCAACTCCGTCGCCGTTGGCATCGCCTGCGATGCCGAAGCCGCAGTACTTGGCGTAGTCGCCGCGTTCAACCTGCCACTGGAGCAGAGGCCAGCCGTTGCCGATGGTGCCGTTCGGGTTCCATCCTTGCCACTGACTTACGATGTCGGCAATCTCTTCCTGGCTTTGTACGCCGAAGTAGAGGACGTTGTCGGTGCTTGCTCCGAAGTCGTCGCCGAAGGCTGCTGTGGCTTGGCTGTTGTTGAACTTGCCTGCGCCGTAGCTGTGGACGACGGTGAGCGTCTCGTTGCCTGCACCGAAGAGGTCGCCAGCGAGGTCTTCGCTGCTGACGTTGGCGTTAGCATAGACGTTGGTGACTGTTGCTGTGCCTGCACAGCCTGCGATGGCACCTGCTGCACCTGCTGCCACGAGTTTACCGTGTACGTAGCAGTCGCTTACGGTAGCGGGGTTCTCGTCTGTGCCGAGGAAGCCGGCCAGGATGCCTGTGTTCTGTGCGTTGCCGCCATCGACGTTGGCATTGTAGAAGCCGAGGTTCGTGACGGTACCTGCCAGTGTGCCGAAGAAGCCTGCGTCGTAGGTGTTGTCCTTGTTGGCGGGAACGGTGAGGTTCATGATGATGTGTCCTGTGCCGTCGAGCGAGATAGCCTTGCCGTAGCCTTCTTCGTAGCTGTTAGCGTAGAATGTGCTGTTGAGCGGCCACCAGCCTTCGCCCTGCATGTCGATGTCGGCTGTGAGTTTAGCAAAGAGGGTCTTGCCGTTTGCCATGCGGTCGCGCAGTGATTGCAGGTCGTTCTTGTTGGCAATCTGCAATGGGTTGCCTTCTGTGCCGTTGCCCTTCGTGTCGAGCAGGGTAGCCTTCATGGAAGCGTTGTTCATGTCGAACTCGATGAGATACTTGCCGGCAGGCGAGATGCGCCAAGTGCGGTCGAGACCACGAACGAGGTCGGTCACTTCCTCGCCGCTGTTGATCTCGAGGTATTGTGTTTCGCTGCCATAGCGTGCCTCTGTCCAGCTGCCGCGTACAGTCTGGCTGTAGTTCACCATGTCCTCAATGCTGCGGCAAGCCATGATGCCGAACGAACAGAATGGATTGCTGTTGTCGTTGACGAGGTCAACCACGCCGACGTATTTGCCATTGCCTACGTGCTGCAGGGGCACTTGCTCGTCGTTCTTCCAACGCATTAAGCTGCCCTGGCGATTGTTGAGCGTGCCGGTCACGAAGACTGCGTTGGGCCAATTGTACTCGTCCACCTGATTGAAGTCGACAGTCATGTTGTCGAGGTCGAGCACGATGTCGTAGGTGCCGTTGAGTGCTTGGAAGTCGGAGCCGCCCTCCTGCACGTCGAAGCTATGACGGCTGGGTGTGATGAAGCTGCGTGTGCCGTCGGTGCTCTTGTAGATTGTGTTGATGCGACGGAAGTAGAGGCCTGCACGCTGGTAACCGTTAGCACGGCGACTGCGGTCCTGCAGGGTAACAGTTCCCACGAACTTGCCTTCGCTGTTCAGCTGCAACGGATAGAGCGAGCACATCTGGCCATAGGGCCATGCGCCGTCGGCACTGTTCTCGTCGTAGAGGTCGCCCTGAACATAGACAACGCCGCCGATGGCAGGATTCGTCATCAGCTCAGCAATCTTCTGCTCAGCCTCTTCGTCGGTCAGGCTGCCCTCCACGACGATGCCCTCCAGCTCTTCGTATATGGTGGCAAGCTCGTCTTGGAGGTCGCCAGGCTCGAGGCCGTCGATCATATCAGAAGCGAACTGTGCAATCTCGAAGAGGCGCTTATAGATGTCGGCGCTGGCAGGAACAGCCTGGAACTCGGCATTGATCTCTTCGATGAGCTGCAGCTGAGTCTCCGTGTCTGCGTCTCTTGCTTCGTCAATCTTGCCTCGGATGGCATCGAGATGCGACTGGCTGATGTAGTACTCCTGGTCGTAGCGCTGCTGGTCGAGGAGCTCGACGCGGTCAGTGTACTGGTCGAGGATAGCGCTGATGGCATTGCTGCTTTCGCCCAGGAACGTGAGGCGGAAGTTGCCCCAGATTGTCAGGTTCTTGTTGCGCCAAGGGGTATCGCCGTTGCGGATGCCGATGGTGAGCTTGCCGTCCTTCACGATGCCGTATGCTGTCTGGTTGTAGCGGTCGCCATTGAATGCG
This sequence comes from uncultured Bacteroidales bacterium, assembly GCA_902778625.1. GTDB lineage: Bacteria > Bacteroidota > Bacteroidia > Bacteroidales > Bacteroidaceae > Physcousia. Next base: position 18,725 of record CACYYM010000006.1, on the reverse strand, counting down.
AAGCTGGATGTATAGATGTTGTCGGGCACGAAGTAGCCGTCGCCTTCTTCCGTGTCGATATCGACGCTGCCAGTCTGCTCACCGTTGTGAGGTGCACTCTCGTCCTCTGTAGCATCGTAGCGGCAGTTGATGCCGTTCTGTGCGTCAGAGTAGCTGATCTTGTCGGCATAAACGCTCAGCACGGGCGTTGTGAAGTTGTTGACAAACAGTTCTGCGGGAATGACGTCTGTGCCGTCGATGAGGCCTTCGTGACCTTGACCAGGACGATGGAAGGCTTGTGCTGTGAGGGCATAGATGCCGTCGCTCAAGCCTGTGATCTCCTGGCTGACCTCGAACGCCATGTTATAGGCTGCAGCCACAGGGAAGACGTCGGTAAAGCCTCCATTGTGTACCATGTTGTAGCCGCTCTCAGTGCGACCCTCAGTGACGGTCCAGCCATTCCAAGCCTCAGCATTGTCGAACTTGGGATTGACGATGAGCGAGGTCAGGTCGGAGCCCTCGGCAGCGCTGTTCAGGATGGCAGTCTGGAGCAACTGCTGTGCAAAGGCAACTTCTGCTGCGAGTTCCTCGGCATTGAGCTGGCGGTTCTCCATAATATATAAATATGTACCGTTGGGGAAGTCGTCGGACGGCTCCATCTCTTCGGTCAGGTAGGTCTCGAGCCTGTCGGCGTCGTCGCCAATGAGGTCGTCGCGGCTTTCCCATTCGTCGATGATGGCTTGCACGGCAGCAGCATAGCTCTCGTAAGCTGCCACGCTGAGTTTGATCTGGTCGGGCAGACGGCTTGCCTGGTCGGCAGCATCGAGGATGGCATCGATTTCTGTAAGGTTTTCTGCACCTTCTATGACGTCGATGTAGGCATCCTTAAGCGTTTCCTGACCCAGGACGTTGTCAAGATTTTGAGCATCGTCGACAATCTGCTCAGCAATGAGAGCGTATGCAGCGGCATCGTTGCCCACGTATTCAATGCGAACACGGTCGATGACGCTCCAAGCGTTGGTGGTATTGATCTGGTTGCTCAGACCAATGCGAAGGGTGCCGTCGGTGACAGCCAGATAGAGCGGCTTGTTCCAGTAGTGACCCTTTGCCATATAGACAGCAGCAGCGGCTGTGTTCGAGGGGACATATTCGCCGTTTGGCAGCTGCACCTCGCCTATGCCGTCGTTCATCTTGGCATCCTTGCCGTCGGTGGTGATGTCGACAAGGCGGCGAGCCTGACGCTTGCCTGCACTTTCTGCATAGTAGTAGGTATTGCGCAGCATGTCTTCCTCGAATTCGTCGTAAGCCTCGCTGTCAAGAGCGGCAGCACGGCTGAAGCCTTGCAGACGGAGCTTATAGACACCGTTCTCGAGGTCGGTGATGTCCTGATAGGTGTTGAACGTCTTGCCTGCCTGCTCCGCTACGCCATTACTTACAGCGAACTCATTGCCTGTCCAGAAGTTGCTGTCGTTGGTGAAGTTGGCGTTTTTGATGATGGCAAGGAAGCCTGTGTAGTTAGGATCTTCTTGTCCGCAGACGGTGCAGAAGCCATCCTCGAAATTGTGGTCGGGAATGATGACCTCGTTGTTGTTGGAGTATGTCATGCCAGACGGGTCAACCGTGCCGTCGCAGAGCATCTTGCCCTTAGGATAAACCTGTGCGTGTCCGTTGGAGAAGGGCAGAGGCTGGTCGTCAACCTCAGCGTCGTTGTCGAGGTTCTGGAACCATGTGATAGTGCTCTGGTCGCCGTTCAGCTTATAGCAGAGCGAACCATCCATAATCTCGTCGTAGCTGATAAGAGCCACCTGCTGCTCTACCTCGCTTGTGCAGTAGTTGTTTGAGAGGTGGCCGTCGGTGACGCGTGCAAAGTAGAGGCCCTTGCTCTCGCTGTAGCCGCTAACTTCGCTGCAGCTCCAGCAATTGTTGATGGTAGCTTTGCCGCCGCTTCCGCCCCATCCGACGAGGGCTGCTGCATCGCTGCCGCCTTCGATAGCGCCTGTGCTGAAGCAGTTCTCGATGAGCAGTGTCGTCTGGCTGCCTGTGTTTCCACCAAAGATACCAGCAGCCTGGACGCCACTGGCATAGACATTACCCATGTTGCCCAGGTTGCGTAGGGTGACAGTGCCTGCCATCTGGTTGGTGCCGCCCACAAGTGCAACGCATTCACCTGTAGCATTGATGGAGCAAGTCTCGTCGAGCAAGAGGTTCTCGATGAGTGCACCATTGCCGCAGCGACCGATGAAGCCAGTATAGTTCATGCTTGTGTTGAGGTGCATCTCGCTGATGCGGTGTTGCTGTCCGTCGAAGTGTCCGCGATAAGGATTTGTGCCGTTACCGATAGGCTCGAACATGTCGTTGTAGTCCGCCATGTTGATGTCGTCGGTGAGGCGTGCGTTCCAACCGGCATTGCCGAACTCGTTGACCATGCGTGCGAACCAGTAGAGTTGGCTTGCATTGCTTATCATGCGGAAGTCGTCTACAAGAGGAGCATAGTCGGGGTCGCCGTTGCCGCAGTTGATGCAGAAGCCGTCCTCGTATTCGTGAGGCGGAATGGTGCCGCTTGGTGTGTTGCTGTAGCCATTGACATCGAGAGGTGTGCCGTCGCAGTTGAGCTCGCCACCAGCATATACCTGACCACCTTCTATATAATAAGGTACAGGATAAGCATCGGTGTCAAGGCGTTGATACCATGCAATGTTTGTCTGGTCGCCATTGAGCAGGAAGCAAAGCTCACCGCCTTCGAGAGGCTCGTCGGTCAGCCAGTCGCCGTCTGTGCCCTGATGCCCTGCGCCCTGGTCGTCGAAGTCTGTGAAGTCGAAGCAGTTTGTTACAACCATCGTGCCCGGTTCATAGCGGATGAGTTGGCAGTAGTAATCGAACTTATTGCCTGCCATGTCAGCGCCGACGATGTTTCCCAGATTGATGCAGTTCGTTATCGAACTGCCGCCCTTGTTAATCCACGAGCAGAATGCTGTGGCGGGTGAACCTGTGATTTCGCCTGTGTTAAGGCAGTTCTTGAGTTGGATGGCAGGATAGCCGCTTTGTCCTGCGCCAAGGATACCGGCAGCAGAACCTGAGGTGGCAGTAACAGTTGCTTCGTTCACACAGTTTTCGATAATGAGAGGTGAGCCTGCATCAATCTGTGCTGCGCCAACGAGGCCGCCGATGCCCGAAGGACCAGTAACAGAACAACTGCTGTCGATGATGAGGTTGCGGATAACTGTTGCGCCGCGAATGACGCCGAAGAAGCCTTGGAAGTTGCTCGTGCCGTCAATCACCATGCCTTTGATGCGGTGGCCCTGTCCGTCGAACGTACCGTTGTACTTGTAGGTTGTGTTGAGGCCGATGGGCGTGTGTGCATTTACTGTGCCCTGATAGTCGATGTCGGCTGTCAGCATGCCTTTGATGGTGACCTGATGCGCTTCGTTGACCATTGCAGCAAACCACTCGACGTCGGCCACGCTGCCCAATTCGAGGAAGCCGTCGGCGTTTGGCGTGATGTGGTCTTGCATGAGCGTTCCGCAGACGGAGCACCAGCCATCGACGTCGTTGTGCTTAGGAGCAGGTGAGCTGTTGTCGTTGCTGTAGGTCACATCGCCTATGGCAACTCCGGCGCAGTTCACTTCGCCCACGGCATAGACTTGGCTGTGGGTGTCGAAAGGTACGGGGAAAGCGTCAGTGCCTAACGTCTGATACCAGTTGATGCTGCTTTGGTCGCCGTTTGCCTTGAAGCAAAGTTCGCCAGTTGCTACCATGTCGTAGGTGACGTAGGTGCAGCCGCCGGGAGCAGAAGCCGCATCAGCATCCTGTTGCAGGCAGTAGCAATTGGTGAATGAGGCACGGTCGGCGGGGTTGCCCCACGAGAAGGTGTTCATCGTTTCTGCTTCCTCGATGGAGATGCAGTTAGTGTACGTCATAGACTTGCCGCCCGTCACCCATCCCACGAAACCGTGATTGTAGCCCTGATTGCCCTGCACCTTGATGGCAGAGATACAGTTGCGGAAGGTGGCGTTGCGCGAAGCGTAGCCGATAAAGCCTGCGTTGGAGGCATTGGCGTCATAGTCCACATCGATGTTGACAATGCTGACGACGTTCTCGAAGCTTGCGTTGTCGCTCCAGTTCCATGCGGCAAGTGCGGCGCAGTTCTTGAATGAGGCGCGGATGCTGCCGCCCACGACGAGGTTCTTCACAGTGCCGGCGAAGTTGTAGAACATGCCAGTCTGCTTGCCTTGGAAGTCGTAGTTGAGCGTGACGGTATGCCCTGCGCCGTCGAAGGTGCCGCTGTAGGAAGCGGAGTTCGTGCAGAGCATGAAGTCGAGCCCTTCGATGTCGCCGGTGAGTACCACGTCAGTGCTTTCGTAGCCTGACATCTCGGACCAAGCCTGCAAGTCGCTTTTGCTGCCGATGAGGTACGCACCATTCTCGTTCTGCTGCAGGTCGGCCCATGCAGCTTGTCCTGCGAGCATCATGATGCCTGACAGGAGGAGGAAGTAAAGTTTACGTTTCATGTTGATTATATTAAGTTAATGAATATGTTATTTCAGAGTGTTCGGAGTAATCAGAGGAATGTAGGGTTTATTTTATCACGACCTTCTTTCCGTTTCTTATATAGATGCCTTTTGGTAAATCGCCTTTTACCTTTTGTCCGCTGAGGTTGTAAATGCCTTGAAGGGTAGTGCGCGGTGTGAAAGCAGCAATGGCGGGAATAGCATCTTCGCTGTCGTCCGAGATACGTTCGATGCGGAAGTAATCGACGCGGAACTTGCCTGTGCGGTTTTGCCCTGCGGCTTGAGTGCCGTCACCTTTGATGGAGCCGGAACGTATGCCGAGCGTCAGGTCTTCGCCTTCCTCGATGGTGACTTCCACACTGAGTTCCTGCATGGACTTCCCGTCTGTGGCTTCGCTGATGTATGATGCGAAGGAGTTGTTTTCGCCTTCTGTCAGGTTCTGTTCGTACTCGTGGGGCGAGGCGAAGTACTGCACTTCGTTATTGGCAAAGAGGCGTCCCATGCCTTCCAGCCCTGCTTCGCTCCAGAAGAGACAGCTGATGCGATAGACGCCGGCATGCAGCTTGGAGGCAGGAATCGTCTGATAGAGACATAGGTCGTTGGGCATCGGACTATAACCAGCAGACGTGAAGGCACAATAGTTCTTGCCGTGCATGCCGTCACCCTTGCCGAAGAGGCCTGAGTTGCTCATCGAGTACGTGCCTGTGTAAGAGAGGTTCCAACCGTAAGGCACAGCGTTCTTGATGGTTGCTCCGTCAGCGAGTTCTGTCTCGTTTTTATATTCGAAGTCGCTGTTCACGATGAGCGCCTGTGTCAGAGAGTCTGTGTCTTCTTTTGGAAGGTCGCCTAGTCTGTTTATTGTGAAGTGGTCCACCTTGAACCATCCTGTCTCGTCTGTTTTCGGACCGTCGTTGCTGATGCAGCTTGTCTTGATGCCGACGGTGAGGTCTTCGCCTTCGTGAACTTGGAGCACGACGCGCATTGGATGCATAATCGTGTGCGTCTCATAGCCTGCCTTGTACCCAGCGAAAGTGCTCACCTCGTCTGCCTTGAGGATTTGGTCGTAGTCGCTCTTGTGGGCATAATACTGCACATGATTGTTGGCGAAGAGTCGGCAGGGACCACGCTTGCCTGACTGGTTCCACAGCCAGCACCCAACTTCATAGACGCCAGGCTCGAGCTTGTCGGCAGGAATGGTTTGATAAAGCTTGAAGTTCTCAGGCATAGGCTTTGCCTTGAACCAGCAAATGGAGCCTCCATCGTTGTAGTTGATGGAGCCGTCGCTATTGCTGATGCCGTAGGAGTTGCCGGACATCGTGCCCTCCAGCGTCCAGCCATAAGGCACGCCTCGCTGTATGCCGCCAGTCGGGTTGGTCAGAACCGAACCGCTCTGAGTCTTATAGAGTTCGAAGTCGGGATTCACGAGAAGTTCGTTGGTGAGCGTCAAGTCTTCGGCATCTGTCCTGCGGTAAACAATCTGACTTATCACGATGGCTGGGTTCAAGGCATAGAAGCGGAAGTTCACGTCCTTTGCCGTCGTGGCGTTGTACGAAAAGCGTGCTTCGGCATAGCCGTGCATCACGTTGTCGCTCCAGACGTTCGTTTCGGCACTGCACTTGATGCTCTTCGAGGTGACGGTGCTAGATCCGATGCCCATTCCGATGCAGAGGTCGTTGGCGGTTGTGATGGGGAATGTGGGCAGACAGCGTACGATAATCTGATACTTACCCTTTTCGACGGGCAGGGTGTATTCGACGAACGGCGCTTTGCTGCGTGCGTTTGTCGTTGTGTAGGTTGTGTAATCGATAGGCCAGACAGTGATGCTGTTGCTGCCCACGCCGAGGTTCTCGAGCGTTTGCCAAGCGCCGCGACTGTTCGTGAAGCTTGTAGAGGGAACATAAATGTAGCCTTCGTCGAACACCTCGCCTTTGGCATCGTTGACTTCGCTTGCCATCGCAGTATAAGGCATACCGAATTGCGAGCCGGAGGTATTCGAGTTGGGCGTGCGGTTCATCATGCCGTTCCACTTGCCGCCGGCTGTCTGTGTGTTGAAGATATCTGTGAGATAAATGATGTCGCTGTAGCCCGAACGTGCCAGAGCGGCGTATTGCATGGCGCGCTTATGGTCGCCCAGGCCTGCGTACCAATAACTTAGCTTCGCGCCGAACGCCTTGATGTTCTGCCCGGCCGTTGCGAGGATAGGGTAGGAGAAGAGTTCGAAGTAAGCGTCCTGAAGCCTTTCCGGGATGCTTGCCTCCAGTGCCTGAACACGAGCAGAGAGTGCCTGATAGTCCTTGATGCGCTGTTCCATCTCCGGAATCGTAAAGCTGAGATGCCAGACGGTCTCGGGCTTGCTTTGTGCCGCCAAACGATAGTGTTCGAGACGAATTTCGCCCATTTCATCGGCAAATTCTTCGCCAAACGTCTTTGCAGCCCACCAACGGCTGAACTCGTGAGCGCGATTGGGCGTCCAGGAATTCACGTCCCAAGCAAGTTCCATGCAGAACTCGAACTCGACCTCTGCAGGCTTGATGTCACCGACGTTCACCATCCAGAATCGCGTCATGCCGTTCTCGTAGGCTTTCGATAGCTCGAAACTGATGAGTGAGGGCGAAATGGTGCTCAACCAGATGTAGGAGCAGGGGTTGCCCAGATAGCTGAGGTGGTAGTAGATGCCGTGTCCGCCGCTTCGCTTGCGCTCCTTCGCTGTGGGAAGCTGACGGATGTAGGCGTAGTTGTCGTCCACCCAACACATCGTCACATCGTCGGGTATCTGAAGCCCTGCATTGTAGAGCGTAAGTGCTTCCTTGTATGGGATGTAGATCTGGGGCACCTTTGTGGGGTCTCCACCTAGGGAGTCGGTGATGATTTCGCGTTGAGCGGCGATGATATCTGTGAGTCCCTGAAGCTGAGCCGCCTCACCTTCGTAACCAAGCAGGGCAACGTCTTGCAGTCCTCTCATGCCGATGTCGTAGATGCCTTCGTAGTCGCGAGCCTCGCCAGCCCGTTTTGCCCAATAGTCGTAGCAACCCTGCGGATTGGTGGCAAACGTGAAGTTCGAGCTGTTGTTCCCGCTCTTGAAACGTGGCCACTCCCAGAGATTGTCGCGAAGCATGCTGTCGCCAGAGCTCATCACAATCGCCCAGGCCTTTGCCAAACGCTTGTTCTCCTCCAAAGACCAAAAGGCGCGCGAACTGCCGTGCTTGGCTGGCCAAAGGCAGTTGGCACGCAATCTGAGCAGAAGCTCCATGACTTTCTCGTACGTGCGCGGACCTATATTATTATATGTGGCGTCGATGGTTCGTTTTGCCCAAGGCAGCATCGCCCAATCCTCGTCGTTGATGAAGAGTCCGCGGTATTGCACGGAAGGTTTTTCGACGTTTGTTCTGTCGCCCTGAACAAAGATGCACGACATCGGGGCGGGTTCCACGTCGGCCCACCAAACATAGGGCGAAACGCCGATTCGACGGCTGATTTCGAAGAGTCCGTACGCTGTTCCGCGAGGTGTGCCGCCCATGATGACGAGAGCTTGGCTGATGCCTTCGGTCGGATTCTGCACGAGCTGAAGTGCGTAAGCTTCCCAAACGCCTGTCAGCCCTGTGGTATCGACCTTCCCGTCGGTAATGAGGTCGTCGAGGAGGGCAGACTGACCGATGGTCCCGGCAATGATGGGGAGGTCACCGGAGTTCAGCGTATTGCGCATCCCAAGCTGCTTGCCGGTGATGGTCTTTATGTCGTTGATAACACAACGGGCAACCGTCGTGACCACTTCGGCATCGTTCGCATCCACGATAAACACGGCGTTTGCGTCGGTTCCGACTATCGGGAAATCGCCTGCCGACTGCGAGAATGTCAAATCAGCCACAGCTTGCAGGCTTCCGGCAAACGCCAAGAGAATAATCGTCAAATATCGTGAAATCATACTTTTTATGGTTCGTTTTAAACGGCTTTAAGTGATAACGTGGAGCAAAATTAGCAAAATATTTTGATATAACAAGCAAAACGATGCAAAATTATTGTGCAAAATATATATTTTTGTTTGGCGAGTGTGTATGTGCGAAATTGACGATATGACAGGAAGAACGGCCAAATTGCTTACTTTCTGCTATTTCGCGGGAGGTCGAAACGTGCCAAATCTGGTCTTTCGAAACGCCTCGAAAATGAACGCAGCAAGGGGCGATTTTCAACGCGGCACGCGGAAATTGCAAACTCGGCACGCGAAGTTTGTCAACTCGGCACGCCGAGTTTGGTGTTTCGCCACTGAGTTTCTATAGAAAAAGTGTGTCCCAAAACTCCTTTTTGTGTCCTGAAAGCGTACTTTTTCTGCATTTTGAGGAAATTTTTAAAAAATAGCGTTCTCATAATCAGTGTGTTATGTTTTGAGGCATTTTGAGCATCGAGACGTACCCCCCTACGTCTCGACACCTTGCGTGGCATAGCGAGCGTTTTTGTCGAATAGCAGATAGAAAGCAAAGAAGTGTGTTTTGGTTGCAATTTGTCAAAACGGAACATATTCTTTTTTTGTTTCCTAGAGAAGAATTATCCATTTTCTATTATCATTTTTCAATTAATTGTCGTACCTTTGCAGCGCAAAAAAAATACAGACTTGAAGTACAAGGCAATCATATTTGATTTGGACGGGACGCTGACGGACACGCTCGAGGATCTCTACTTGAGCGTCAATTATGCCCTTCGCAGCATCGGACTGCCTGAAAGACAGCTAGATGAGGTGCGTCGTTTCGTGGGCAACGGCGTTAGAAAACTCGTTGAGCGAGCCGTTCCGGAAGGTACGGAAACGACCGTCCTGGAGAAGTGCTTTGAGGCATTCAGGGCGCACTATATCATTCATTGCCAGGACCATACGTGTCTGTACCCAGGCATTGCGACCTTGCTTATGACGCTTCATGCCAAAGGCTACCGTATGGCTGTGGTTAGCAACAAGTTGCAGACGGGGGTTGATGAACTGGCGCGAACCTTCCTCAAGGGTGTGATAGACGTTGCAATAGGCGAGCAGCCGAGCATCCCTCGGAAGCCCGAACCGGACATGGTGGAAGAGGCTCTGAGGCAACTCGGCATTTCGAAAGAGGAAGCAGTCTATGTGGGAGATTCCGATGTAGACTTGCAAACGGCCCAAAATGCCGGCTTGCCTTGCATCTCTGTCCTGTGGGGCTTCCGCAGCAGGGACTTCCTCGTCGCCCATGGCGCCACAATGTTTGCAGAGGTACCTCAAGACGTATTGGCTCTCGTATAATTTTGAATTTTGAAATTATTAATTTTGAATTCTCAATTAAAAGTTGTACCTTTGTGCCCGAAAAAAGCGAAAATAACCTATACAATACAATGAAACGTACAACAAAACTCTTTATCATGGCGGCTTCGGCTGCCTTCGTCCTGTCGTCTTGCAGCAAGCTCGGCAAGCTCACGGACGAGAACTTCACCGTTACACCAACACCTCTCGAACTCATCGGCAACGAGGTTCCTGCCACAATCAACGGCACTTTCCCCGTCAAGTACATGAAGAAGAAGGCCGAAGTCACGGTAACTCCTGTCCTTAAATACGAAGGCGGAGAAGCTGTAGGACAGAGCGCCACTTTCCAAGGCGAGAAGGTGGAGGGCAACGGCACTACCATCAGCTACAAGATGGGCGGCGTCTACACTATGAAGAGCAGCTTTGCCTATCAGGAACCGATGCAGAACAGCGAGCTCTATGCACGCTTCGACGCTAAGCTCGGCAAGAAGACCGTCAGCATTCCCGAGGTCAAGATTGGCTACGGCGTGCTCGCCACAAGCCAGCTCCTCAGCCGTTGCGGCATGAAGGCCTCAACAGCTCCCGACGCTTTCCAGCGCATCATCGAGCAGAAGCAAGAGGCTAACATCAAGTTCCTCATCAATCAGGCAAGCCTGCGTGCCAGCGAACTCAACAGCGTTAGCATCAAGGACTTGGGCAAGATCCTTCGCGAAATCAACAACAACGAAGAGACACGCGCCCTGCAGAACATCGAGGTGAGCGCTTACGCAAGCCCCGACGGCAAGTACAAGTTCAATGAGCAACTGGCCGAAAAGCGTCAGAACGTCAGCGCCAACTACTTGAAAGGCGAGCTGAAGAAAATTGACATGAAGGCAGACGTGGACACGAAGTTCACGGCAGAGGACTGGGAAGGCTTCCAGGAACTCATCAGCAAGAGCAATCTTCAGGACCGCGACGTTATCCTCCGCGTGCTTTCGATGTACAAAGATCCCGAGGAGCGTGAGCAGCAGATCCGCAACATGAGCGAGGTCTTCACAGACATCAAGGAGAGCATCCTGCCTGAGTTGCGCCGCGCACGACTCATCGTGAACTACGAGGTGATTGGCCGCAGCGACGACCAAATCCTTGCGCAGTACGAGGAAGACCCCAGTAAGCTCACCGTCGAAGAGCTCATCTACGGCGCCAACAAACTTGTGAAGGACGACGAGACACGCAACCAGTGGGACCAGACCATCGCACGCCTCTTCCCCTCAGACTACCGTCCGCTCAACAATATGGCTCAGCAAGCCATTGCAAACGGCCAGACGTCTCTCGCCCAGACCTACCTCAAGCAGGCTGCAAGCATCAACAAGAACGCGCCTGAGGTCAATACGAACCTTGCGCTTCTCGCTCTTAAGGACGGCGACATCGCTTCCGCTGAGAGCTATCTCGCAAAGGGTAGCGGATCGGATACCTTCAAGGAAGTGATGGGCAACCTCAACATCGCAAAGGGCAACTACACGCAGGCTGCCAGCGATCTTGCAGGTGTGGCAAGCAACAGTGCAGCCCTCGCACAGATTCTCGCAAAGGACTATGTGGCTGCAAAGAACACGCTGGCAAGCATCACGAAAGCCGACGGCGTCACAAGCTACCTGCAGGCCATCCTTGCAGCCCGCACTGGTGATGCTGCTACAGTGACCAGCGCTTTGGCAAACGCCATTAAGCTCGATCCCTCTCTCGCAGAACGTGCAGCCAACGACTATGAGTTCGTGAAGTACGCTGCCGCTGTGAAGAGCCTGCTTAAATAAAGGGAGATAGAAGAAGCCTGAGGAAGATAGATGAAGATAAAGGAAGATAAAAGGGGAAGGGGAATGTGTTGTCCTCTATCTTCGCTGCTGAAAGCAGCATATCTTCTTCTGTCTTCTTCTATCTTCTTTCTTTTTGTATCCTGTACCGGCCACCCCAAAGAGGTTCGCTTCGAAGGGGAGTTCGAGCACTTGGAGCAGGGCGAGTTCCTTATTTATAGCAGCGACGAGGCCCTTGACCGCATCGACACATTGCGCATTCGCGATGGGCGCTTCTCTTATAAACTGCCCACTGTTCAGCCTGCCACCCTTCACATTCTCTATCCCAACCAGTCGGAGCTTGTCGTCTTCGCTAACCCTGGTTCGGACCTCACCATAAAGGGCGATGCGCAGAACCTCAGCGAAGTGGAAGTCTCGGGCGACGAGGACAACGAAGTCTATACAGAGTTCCGACTTGAGACCAACGGCAAATCGGCTGAAGAAACGAAGCAGGCCGCTCACGACTACATTCTCGCTCACCCCACGCTCTTTATGAGCCAGTACCTCCTGACGAGCTATTTCCTTTGCGACGAAGCAGCATCCGTGCAGGAAGTCACAGCGTTGTACGACAGCCTCAGCCGCGCTTGTCCCGATGACCTTGCGCTCTCCAAACTCGCAACGCGAGTCCGTTCGCTCGGCAAACTGCGTGTCGGCAATCCTCTCCCCGATTTCTCCCTTGTCTTGCCGCCCAATCATGGTGACAACGGACCTGAGGGTAAGACCATTAAGAAAGCAGATTACAAGGGCAAGCGACTGCTGATAGCGTTCTGGGCAACATGGAAAGGTGGCAGCCGAAGTGCACTTTATCGAGCACGTCGCCTGCGTCGGGAACTGAAATCGAAGGGCAAGGAAATAGAGCTCATCAGCTATTCGCTCGATGCAAACGAGCAAACTCTTTTGGGTGCAGAGCTGCGCGATACAGTCGACTATGCAAGCTTCTGCGACTACCGCGCCTTCGCAAGTCCGCTCGTCCAGCAATGGGGCATCAGGGAACTGCCTTACATTATCCTTGTCACACCCGATGGCCGCATTGCCGCCTCTGGTTCCGACTGGATGACGGACATCCAAGATGCCGCCCAAGCGTTGTAAAAAAGCCCTTCCCATACGGGGCAAAACCAGCTTTAACCTTTCGCAAAACTCATTCCATCCTTTGGCGTTTCTCAAGTACGCACGCGAGGTTCGTTATACATACATGTATCTATAATTATACATACATGTACATTTAATTATACATACATGTATCTATAATGAACTCCCCTCGCCGAGTTTTGTATTGCCCCCAGTCGTGTCGCCTCATGCACCGCTTTTTGTTGGCTCACACTCTGCTTCGCGAACCCCAAATTGCTCTTAGGACAGGACAAACGGAGAAGGCGTTTGCTGCTTTTCAGATACATAAAAGAGAAGGAGCCGACTGCTTGTGATTAAGCTTTCGGCTCCTTCGAAGGTCGGGATGACAAGACTCGAACTTGCGACCTCGCGCCCCCCAGAATTAAGGGAGCATGTATTATTGATGGTTGAAAATCAGCAGTTTATATGACTCTCTAATCTTTCGGTTGACGTTATGGTTTACTTTTGTCCACCGTTTGATTAAACATTAAGTGAATGAACTCTTTATTTTTATGTTTTTATATGAATCTTTTGCAAAGGTCGTGATTATTACTCAAAGTTGCAAATATCTATCGTTAAAAATGAAAAATGAGAGTGAAATAATCATGTATCCTTATTTGTTTGATAATTGAGATTCCTTGAAATCCGAAACTGTGTAAAAAATCGACTTGGTACATCGCTAAAGATTTCTCCACAAAAAAACGCGACCATCACATGCTTTATCGTGTTGGTTGCGTTCCATTATTATATGTCGAAAGTATTGTTATAAAATAATTGGGGTATGAGCCTGTTCTTTTTTGATTGGTTTCTTGTTGGCGAGGACTTGGCAGAAGTATTCCAAAGTTAAATTCTGTGGAAGGTTTTTGCATCTTTCTTTAAGAGCATTACGAAGTCTATCATATTCGTTCGAGTATTTTCCAACTATATAGCTCAACTTTTCATCCTTACGTTTATTATCCACATTCTTAATTGGTGGTATTCTATCATGCTCCAGACAGTGGTCATAGATGATTTCGTAAGTCACGTTCCACATATCTTCTTTTCTATAGAGTGGGAAGCCCTCGTTGGTAATGTGCAACGACTTTCCGATAAAACGGATATATCCTTTTGATTCCAGTTCTGTCAGGTAGTTTTTGATTTGGTTCTTACCAACACCTATCTTCTCTGCTAAATCTGTAGTTATTCCATTAAAAAGGAGGAAGTTGGTTCCTTTCCAACAGTTAGCTTTGATAAAGAGTAGTAGTCCTTTTAACTTGGGAGAGAGGTTGATGTCATTTATAAAAGGTGGTAGAATCTCAAAATAGTCTTTCTTTAGTTCGTCAAACTGATAGACATTATAAGGGTAGTCTGCTTCTCCTAGTTTCAATTCCGCGACATTCAGTAGTCCTGTCTTTTTAAGGTCAGAAACATAGTTGTTAATTGTTCTCTCCGTAGTATTAAAAAACTCTGAAAGTAATTTCTCGGAATAGCTTGCTTTAAGCATACTATCTTTTATCTGACTTCTAATGAGGGCATAAACAAGTGCTTCTTCATGCTTACATTTTTTCGTTAATTGAGTTATTGAATTTGGTATTTGAATATAATTGCTCATCGCTTGCTAATGAATTATCGTTCAAGTAAATCAAATCATCTGGGTTATTCTTTGCTATTTTGTTGTATCTGGAGTGACCCAAAGCTAACTTTGCTTCAAGTCGATTCCTAAATAACTGGTTCGTGGGTTTGTAAAAAATCATATTCTTAATAGTTAGACTAATTCCTGCCAACGAGTTTTGCTTTTGCAAACGAAGTTGGCTGTATGTATTATTGTATTAATGTATTATTAGGTACGAAAGTTAAGGGACGTCCACCAGAAAGTTAAGGGATAAATGGACGAAAGAAAAGGGAATGTTACCTTTTAGTACACTTTAACTGCTAAATATCTCACAGCGATTTTCTTGCCATTTTTTGTTTTGTCAATTCACTGGGCTCTGTCATTTTTCTGGCTTCAACAGAAAATCGAAAATGCTGTGTGTTGCCATCTAAAGTGTTTCTCTGTAGTGTACTATATGTGTGCAGATTCTCTCCTACTTTTTAAAAGGGAAAGCATGTCCAATTTCAAGTGGATTGTGTCTGTGCCCTTTCCCAGTGAAATAAGCACTAATTTTGGAGCAGAACATTTTTCTTATCTTTATAGGGTAGCTCTGAAAAATTCTGTTCTACAACCCAGAGAAGACAAAGGAACACCATTTATAGATGCTCCCTTGTCCATCATTGCAACTAAACTAATATATTATTGTTTAGCCCAATCTCAAAATTAAAAAATGTTAATTTGCCAGATTTGCTAAAAGCGTGACATTTTCTCGGAAGGGTATATAAATCGAATAATCCTTTAGAAATGTCACCTATTAAGTTTTCTAAATGGATAAGATGTCATCTCAACAATTATGTGCAGATTAAAAGAAAGCGATAAATAAAAGCTCAAAAAGGGAGCCAAATTATGCTTGACTCCCTTTGATGTGGCTTAGAAATAGAACTTTTATCGAATGAACAGCAACTCGCGGTACTTGGGCAAGGGCCAGAGACTGTCGTCCACGATGAGTTCGAGCTTGTCAATCTGATAGCGAATCGGTGTCGTGGTAGGCGATTGCTTTCTGGTGCTCGTCTGCAATCTTGTTAGCAACCTTGCGAGCCTCGACGAGTTCCTCTACCAGCGTTTCGATGGTGGCTGTGCGCTCTGCTATCTCCTCGATGAGTTTGAGGTTGCGAGCATTCAGTTGGTTAGCTTTATCTTTGGAGAACACGCTCGACATGCGCTCGACATTCCTTAGGAGCTGACTCTGGTAGCTGGTGGCGACGGGGATGATGTGGTTCATGGAGAGGTCGCCAAGTACGCGGGCTTCTATCTGAATCTTCTTCGTGTAGGTCTCCCACTTCACTTCGTTTCGGGCCTCCAGTTCCTTCTTTGTCATCACGCCAAGGCTCTCGAACATCTGGATGCTTTCCTTGTCGAGATAACGCTCGAAGATGACAGGGCAGGAGGTCTCTGTGTCGAGGCCACGACGGGCGGCTTCTGCCTTCCACTCGTCGCTATAGCCGTTGCCATCGAAGCGGATGGGCTTGCAAGTCTTGATGTCCTCGCGAAGGACGTCGATGATGGCGTGGTACACCGGTGAATGGCCGGAGCTTTCTGAGTACTCAGATTTCTCGGAGTACTCAGAAATCTTTTCATCTACGCGCTTCTTGAAGCTTGCAAGAGCCTCGGCGACGGCACTATTGAGCGTAATCATCGCGCTGGCGCAGTTCGCTTCGCTGCCCACAGCTCGGAACTCGAAGCGGTTGCCTGTGAAGGCAAACGGGCTGGTTCGGTTGCGGTCGGTGTTGTCGATGAGCAGCTCAGGAATCTCGGGAATGTCGAGCTTCATGCCTTGCTTGCCGTCCATGGAGAAGAGGTCTTCCTTGTCGGCCTTCTCTATGTGGTCGAGCAGTTCGGAGAGCTGCTTTCCGAGGAACGAGCTGATGATGGCTGGCGGCGCCTCGTTCGCGCCGAGACGATGGGCGTTGGTGGCCGACATGATGCTGGCCTTCAGCAGTCCGTTGTGCTTATAGACACCCATCAGCGTCTCGACGATGAAGGTGGCGAAGCGCAGGTTCTGTTCTGCTGTCTTGCCGGGAGCGTGGAGCAGCACGCCGGTATCGGTCGAGAGGCTCCAGTTGTTGTGTTTGCCCGAGCCGTTGATGCCTGCGAAAGGCTTTTCATGCAGCAGAGCACGGAAGCCATGCTTGCGGGCCACGCGCTTCATGAGCGACATGAGCAGCATGTTGTGGTCAACGGCAAGGTTCGTGTCCTCGAAGATAGGAGCCACCTCAAACTGGTTGGGAGCCACCTCGTTGTGACGCGTCTTCACGGGGATGCCGAGCATCAGGGCTTGTATCTCAAGGTCGCGCATGAAGGCTGCCACGCGCTCAGGAATGCTACCGAAGTAGTGGTCGTCCATCTGCTGGTTCTTGGCCGAGTCGTGTCCCATCAAGGTCCTGCCTGTCAGCAGCAGGTCGGGACGAGCGGCATAGAGACCTTCATCTACGAGGAAATACTCCTGCTCCCAGCCGAGGTTGCTCGTCACCTTCTTCACAGCCGGGTCGAAGTAGTGGCAAACCTCTGTTGCAGCCACGTTGACGGCCTTCAAGGCACGCAGGAGAGGTGCTTTGTAGTCAAGCGACTCGCCGCTATACGAAATGAATACTGTAGGGATGATGAGCGTGTCGTCGATGATGAAGACAGGGCTTGTCGGATCCCAAGCCGAGTAGCCGCGAGCCTCGAAGGTGCTCCTTATGCCTCCGGAAGGGAACGAAGAGGCGTCGGGTTCCTGCTGGACGAGCAACTTGCCGCTGAACTCCTCAATCATGCCGCCTTTACCATCATGCTCGATGAACGAGTCGTGCTTCTCAGCAGTCCCTTCCGTCAAGGGCTGGAACCAGTGCGTATAGTGCGTCACGTCGGCCACCTGGCGGTCGAGGCGAGCGCCATTGTCGATGACATCTACCATCTTATCATAAACGTCCTTCGGCAGGTACTTGTACATCTTCTCGCGGTTGAAGACATGCTTGCCAAAGTACTCGCAAGGTCTTTCACTTGGTGCTTTTACGTCAAGAGGCTTCTTCTTGAACGCCTCGCCGACAACCTGAAATCTCAAATCGTTTGCCATAATTGTGTTTTGTTAAAGGGTGAATGATTATTGTTTACTCAAGTATTCGTTAACTCGTTTAGCCGTCTGGAGTCCTGAAGCAATGGCTCTCACCACAAGCGAAGCGCCATTCGCAGCATCACCACAGACGAAGACATGCTCAGGGTACTCAGGATGCTCAGGCTTAAGGAAGCCCATCGCCAGCAGGACAAGGTCGGCCTTGATGATTTCCGGCTCGTTCTTTTCCACCATTAACGGTCGTCCGCCTTCTGGGTTGGGCTTCCATTCTATCTCCTGCACCTTGACACCTGTCACCTTTCCATTCTCTCCGAGGAACTCGAGGGTATTGATGTTCCAACGACGTGTACAACCTTCTTCGTGGCTGCTGGTCGTCTTGAGAATGACAGGCCAGTTGGGCCAAGGCGTAGAAGGATTGTGACCGACTGGCGGCTTTGGCATAATCTCAATCTGCGTCACACTCTTGCAGCCTTGACGATGAGCTGTGCCGATGCAATCGCTACCCGTATCGCCGCCACCGATGACGAGGACATCCTTGCCCTTTGCCGTGATGCGTTCTTCCTTCGAGAACTCCATGCCAGCAAGGACACGGTTCTGCTGAGAAAGCAGTTCAAGGGCGAGATGCACACCTTTAAGTTCGCGGCCAGGAACTTTCAAATCTCTTGCGACAGGTGTGCCAGTAGCGATTACGACTGCCGAGAACTCAGAATAATCAGAATAATCTGAGTATTCAGAATTATACCTGAAGATAATGCCTTCCTGCTCCATGATGCTGATGCGGCGGTCGATTATCTTCTTGTTCAGTTTGAAGTTGGGGATACCATAACGCAGGAGTCCGCCGGCGGCTTCGTTCTTCTCGAAGACAGTCACCTCGTAGCCCATATAGTTGAGGGCATTCGCAGCAGCAAGCCCGGCAGGACCACTACCGACGACAGCTACACGAAGTCCGTTGCGCTTAGGGTGCTCAATGGTCACATATCCTTCCTGGAAGGCTCTTTCTGCAATAGCACATTCATTCTCGCGATTAGTGACAGCCTCGCCCGTAGTATGATAGAGCACGCAAGCCTTCTCGCAAAGAGCTGGACAGATGCGGCCCGTGAACTCTGGGAAGGGATTGGTCTTCTTCAGTAACTTATAGGCTGTTTCCCACTCGCCATGATAGAGCGCGTCGTTCCATTCCGGGTCTTTGTTGCCAAGCGGGCAAGCCCAATGGCAGAAAGGCACGCCGCAATCCATGCAACGGCTGGCCTGTTCCTGCCGGTCGCGCGTGTTGAGCGTCTGTTCCACTTCGCCAAAGTCATGTATGCGGTCGTGAATAGGTCTGTATCCAGCCTCCTTGCGAGGCACAGTCAGAAATGCTTTCGGATTTCCCATCTTATCT
>CACYYM010000005.1 GCA_902778625.1 uncultured Bacteroidales bacterium | reverse complement strand
TGGAGAAAAGTTGAATTATAAACGAAATCGAAAACACTCGTCACTCATCAGGTTTGGGGGTTAATGCAAAGAGTATCAGCAACATACAACCTGACGAGTGACCAGACGAGTCGTCAGGCACTCATCAGGGTGTTAACTTCTGATTGTCAAATGATTAGGACGAAATATGATGAGTGACGAGTAAAATGCAAATTTTTTCAAAATTTCCCAATCTGCCTACATGCCTACATAAATGTGGTTTAAGTTCAAGTGGTTCAATGGTTTAAGGAGATTCAAGCATACATAAAGCATACATAAAGCCTACACTAAGCATACATCATGCTTCACTTCCAAACTTGGCACGCTGGGTTCGGCAACTTGGCACGTTAAGATTGTAAACTTGGCACGTTAAGTTCGGCAACTTGACACGTTAAGTTTGCGATTTACCTTAGGGTTGTTTTTCGAGACGCTTTTTCGCGTTTTCGTTGGAGATGTGAAGAAAAAGTCGTATATTTGCGAAGAATTTTTCGATTTAAGTAAGCAAAACATGATATATTTACTTGAAGCTGCGCCTTTGGAGGCAGGGAAAGGTGTTATCGAAGCGGCTAAAAATGGTGAGGTTGACCAGTTGATTCATCAGGCAATCACGATGGGAATGGAGGCCGGAAAGAGTCTGCTGCTCGCGCTCGTCATTTTCTTTGTGGGACGTTATGCCATCAAGTTCATCAACAGGATGGTAGCTCGAATGTTAGAGAGGCGAAATGTGGAGCCGACGGTTCAGTCGTTCCTGAAGAGTTTCGTCAATATAACCCTTATCGTTTTGCTCATCATCATGGTGGTGGGCACGCTTGGTGTGAACACGACGAGCCTTGCTGCCCTGCTGGCTTCTGCAGGCTTGGCGGTCGGTATGGCACTAAGCGGCAACCTTCAGAACTTGGCTGGAGGTATCATCCTCCTGTTTCTGAAGCCTTTCAAGATTGGCGATTTTATTGAGGTTCAAGGCGTTAGCGGCATCGTGAAGGCCATTCAAATCTTCCACACGATACTGACCACGACCGACAACAAAGAGCTCTTCATTCCCAATGGTGCGCTTTCGAGCGGTAACATCACGAACTTCAACAAGAACGATCTGCGGCGAGTGGATTTCACCATTAGTGTAGAGTATGGTACTGAGATTGAGAAAGTTAAGCAGGTTACGCTGAGCCTTCTGCAAGAAGATAAGCGCATCATGCAAGAGCCAGCTCCCTTCATTGCCGTGAAAGAACTGGCTGCCAGCAGCGTGGACTTCGTGCTTCGGGTCTGGACGAAAGCTTCTGACTACTGGGATGTCTTCTTCAACACGAACGAACGCATCTATACGGAGTTCAACAAGCAAGGTATCGGGTTCCCGTTCCCGCAGATTCAGGTTCACCAGACCCACCCCCAAACCCCTCCCTGTAAGGAGGGGAGTAGTTACCAATAGCGGCTTACTCGCTACCGCCCCAACTTTGAGAGAGGGCAAACGCTAAATGGCAAATGATTAAATGGTTAAACGATTTTATGGAAGGTTACTTACAAAAGCAGCATAACGTCAGGACGAAGCGGTTTGTGCAAACCTTGACGCTCAACTCCGACGAAGAAGCAAGGCGCGAGTACATCAAGTGGCATTCGCAGGAATACAACTGGAAGGAGGTTCGCGACGGCATTCGAGAGGTTGGCATCCTCGAGATGGAAATCTACATCTTGGGCAACATGTTGGTCATGATAGTTGATACTCCAGCCGATTTCGACTGGGACAAAGCAATGGCCAAGCTCGCCACTCTGCCCCGTCAGGCTGAATGGGAAGCCTTTGTCAGCCAGTTCCAAGGCTGCAGTTCTGAAGCCACGAGCGACGAGAAGTGGCAGATGATGGAACGGATTTTCTACCTGTACGAATAATTCTGGGAGTTAAGCACTACGTACTGGACAATACTTACTCGGCTGCCAAAGCTATCGTCCACAAGCAAAGCGAGTTAACTTCCATGAGCGAAGCGAATTAACTCCGATTCTAACTTCCATTTTTACTACCAAAACGAAATGAATTGAACATGAAAACAATCGAAAAAAGATACCTCTTGCCGTTTGCCCTTGTCTCCCTACTCTTCCTTCTGTGGGGCTTGGCAAACAACATGACCGACACTCTGCTGGCTGCCTTCAAGAAGGTAATGCAGATGAGCGACACCGAGACATCGTTCATCCAGTTTGCCTTCTATGGTTCTTACTTCTGCTTTGCTTTGCCGGCAGCCCTTTTCATCAGGAAATACTCCTACAAGGCCGGCATCATCCTGGGACTTCTGCTCTATGCCGGAGGTGCGATGCTGTTCTATCCTTCAGCCCTGACCGAGAGTTATGCGTTCTATCTTGTTGCCATCTACATTCTTGCAGGCGGTTGCTCCGTGCTGGAAACGACGGCAAATCCCTACATTCTTTCAATGGGAACGCCCGAAACGGCGACTCGAAGGCTCAACATTGCCCAGTCGTTCAACCCGATTGGCAGCATCACAGGCATCATGCTCAGCAAGCAATTCATCCTTCGCGACATCTCTTTGAACAGTATTTCAGAGACTTACATGGGTCTCGGCTTTGTGCTGATTGCCATAATGGTCGTGATGGCTTTCTCGAAGATGCCAGGTGGAAAGGATGCTGCACAAGGTAGTGTGAGTGCCTCTTTTGCGAGATTGCTGAAGAACAAACGCTATGTCTGGGGCGTTGTGGCACAGTTCTTCTATGTCGGAGCGCAGATTTGTGTGTGGTCGTTCACTATCAGGCTGGTGATGCAGGAGTTAGGTATCGTCGAGGCAGAAGCTGCAACTTACTACCTGGCCAGCATCATTTGCTTCTGCGTGGCTCGCTTCTTCTTCACTTGGCTGATGAAGTTTTTCCAGCCTGCAAAGCTAATGGCTTGGGCAGCAGCGTTTGACATTCTGCTCTGCCTCATCGTGATAGTGATGAGTGGAAGTGGCATGTTGGCAGTCATCTCGCTGGTACTCATCAGCTTCTTCATGTCGCTCCAGTTCCCGACAATCTATGGCATTGCCCTCGACGGAGTAGGAGAAGATGCGAAGATTGGTGCATCAGGACTCATCATGGCCATACTCGGAGGTGCACTTCTCACGCCACTTCAGGGCATGGTTAGTGACAAGTTCGGCATCTCGAACTCTTATGTTGTGCCACTCATCTGCTTCGTTGTGGTGCTGGGATACAGCATATATAGTCAAAGAAATGGTCAATGTTCAACGGTCAATGTTCAATGAATAAAAAGGTCTTTGTTAGCGGTTGCTATGACTTGCTGCATAGCGGTCACATAGAATTCTTCAGGCAGGCTGCCCAGTATGGTGACCTGTACGTCGGCATCGGGTCGGATGCCACGATATTGAAGTACAAGAACCACAAGACGCTGTATCCCGAGCAGGAACGTCTTTTCATGGTGCAGAGCATCAGGTACGTCAAGGAAGCCTTCATCAACAAAGGCAGTGGCGTGATGGACTTTGTGCCGACAGTTGAATGGCTCAAGCCGGACATCTTCGTCGTGAATGCCGATGGATCAAGTGAAGAGAAACGTCGCTTCTGCGAAGAGCATGGAATCGAGTACATCGTTCTTGAAAGGACGCCTGCTGAAGGGCTTGATGCTCGTTCGAGTACTGGCTTGAAGGCAGAGATATGCCAAATACCGACCCGACTCGACCTTGCTGGAACGTGGATTGACCAGCCTTATGTCAGTTGCTTCGCACCAGGTTGGGCCCTTACCATCTCGCTTGTGCCGGACTTTGAAGTAAGGGAACGTTGCGGACTCTCGACTTCAACTCGCAAACAGATACAGAGGATTTGGCCAATAAAACTGCCCGACATGGACCCCGAGATGCTTGCCAAACTCGTCTTCTGCTTCGAGAACGACCCTGAACGAAGCGACGGCATCATTTCCGGAGCACAAGATGCCATCGGAATCTGTGTGCCAGGCCTTTGCCGACACCATTATGATGCGCGCTATTGGCCCGACAAGATAGAGACTTGCAACGACGAGAAAGTGCTTTGCTGGCTGGAGAGTCATCTTTGCCTCATACCCATGTTCCCAAGAAGACCAGGCTGCTCGGTAGTAGAAGGCAAGGACATCACAGAGCCGAAGGTAAGGGCGCTTGCCAAAGCTGCCGACGATTGTTGGCAGGCCATCATGCGTACCGACCTCAAAGCCTTTGCCGAAGCCTATAAAGCCTCATTCGAAGCACAGATTGCAATGTTCCCAGCCATGATTCAACCTGGTGTTCAGGACTACATCGACCAGTATTCCGCGATGGATGGCGTGCTGGCTTGGAAGATGCCTGGAGCTGGTGGTGGTGGCTACTTGGCACTTGTCGTCGACGATGCCGAAACATTCTGCCAGACAAATAAAGAAGCGATTCCATTAACTATACGAAGAAACTAAACACAAACACTTATGCTACACATTAAGGAAGAGGTTGCTCGCTGCCTCCTGTGCGAAGATGCTCCTTGCACGAAAGCATGCATTAAAGGTGACCCTGCCCGTGCCATTCGTGCCATTCGTTTTGACAACATCAAGAACGCCGGCAGATGGATTGCAAACTGCTCGGATGCCGACTTGGAACGCGCGGAACAAGCTTGCATACACTACGACCAGCCTATCCGAATCCGCGAGTTGCTTCGTTCAGCTTGTCAAGACTGCAAAGTGACAGACACAAACCCATCTTTGCAAATCACTTTCTGCGGTATCAAATGCGAGAACCCCTTCTTCCTGGCCTCGTCTGCCATCTGCACGAACTACGACATGGTAGCTCGCGCCTTCGACATGGGCTGGGCAGGTGTCTTCTACAAGACCATTTGCAAACAGGACATCCGCGAGGTCTCGCCCCGATTCGACGCGATAAAGGAGGGCACATCGTTCGCTGGCTTCCGCAACATGGAACAGCTGAGCGAGAACCCTTACGAGGTGGACTTCGACATTTTGAAGCGTCTGAAGCAGAACTATCCCTCGAAGATTGTCATCGCAAGCATCATGGGTCAATTCGAAGAGGAGTGGATAGAGCTTGCCAAGATGGCGGAGTTTGCGGGCTGCGACGCTGTCGAGCTGAACTTCTCCTGCCCTCAAATGCGTCTGGCAGGCATGGGCAGCGACGTCGGACAAGACCACGAACTCGTCACGGCCTACACTGCCTATGTGAAGCAGAACGTAAAGATTCCCGTCATTCCTAAGATGACACCGAACATCACACACATGAAAGAGCCTGCGCTTGGAGCTTACTTTGCCGGAGCAGACGCCATTTCGGCCATCAACACCATCAAGAGCGTCACCTTCTCGCCAGAGGCTGAGGTCAGCGAGAAGAAGACGGTGTCGGGCTATTCAGGTCGTGCCGTGAAGCCCATCGCTCAGCGTTTCATCCTCGAAATGGCGCAGAACCAGATCATGAGAGGCATCGAACTGAGCGGCATCGGTGGCATTGAGACGTGGCGGGACGCTTTGGAGTACATCCAGATAGGTTGCCGAAATGTGCAGGTCTGCACGGCTGTCATGGAGTACGGCTACCGTATCATCGACGACTTGCTTATGGGCATGCAGACTTATCTTGCGGAACGTTCGCTCGAAGCAGGCAGGACGTTGTCCGTCGAGGACCTTGTCGGCGAGCAACTGCCTTCGTTTGTCCAGCCGTCTGAGCTCGACAGAGAGACGATGGTGCTGCCCAAGATTGACCGTGAGAAATGCATGGGCTGCGGCCGCTGCCACATATCATGTACCGACGGCGGACATCAAGCCATCAGCTTCGACCTGACAGAAAGGAAGCCGCACATCATCGGCCAGAAGTGCGTGGGCTGCCATCTCTGCCGACTCGTTTGCCCAACTGGAGCAATAGGAATGTCAAAGAGATTCAAGAAACAATGATTTATGCAACCACGAATTACACGAATTACACGAATTGATATAATAAAAACCACAGAGTAAACGGATTATTATAATTCGTGTAATTCGTGAAATTCGTGGTCTAAAAAATAAAATCCAATCCGTTGAATCCGTGTAATCCGTGGTTTAAGAAAGAACTATGAAAGTCGTCATTTTAGATGGTTTCACTGCCAATCCGGGCGATTTGTCGTGGGACGGGCTCAAGCAGTTTGGCGAACTCAAGGTCTATGAGCGCACCAAGCCAGAAGAGTTGCTTGAAAGAGCCAAAGATGCCGAGGTGTTGCTGACGAACAAGGTCATCATCGATGCAAAAGCGATGGCTGCCTTGCCCAAACTTCGCTACATCGGAGTTTTGGCAACGGGCTACAACGTGGTGGACATCGCGGAAGCCCATCGCCGAGGCATTGCCGTGACGAACATACCGGCTTACAGCACAATGTCGGTCGCCCAAATGGTGATGGCGCATTTGCTGAACATCACGAATCAGGTCGCGCTCCATGCCGAAGCCGTCAAGAAAGGCGAATGGCAGAACTGCAAGGACTTTTCGTTCACGAAGGCTCCTCTCATCGAACTGGATGGCCTCACTTTTGGCATTGTCGGTCTCGGCAATATCGGCAAGCAAGTGGCTAAGATGGTTCAGACATTTGGCATGCAGGTCTTGGCCGTCAGCAGCAAATCGGAAGCAGAACTTCGACTGCTAAACATCAGAAAGGCAACGGGTTATGAGCAACTTTTCAGCGAAGCAGATGTGGTGAGTCTGCATTGTCCGCTGACCGACGAGACGCACCACCTTGTCAATCGCGAACGCCTTGCCCTGATGAAGCCCACAGCCATCCTCATCAATACAGGCCGAGGTCCCTTGCTCGACGAACAGGCTGTTGCCGAAGCACTTGCAGCCGGAAAACTCTATGCAGTTGGTGTTGATGTGCTGACCGAAGAGCCACCCAGACACGGCAGTCCTTTGATTTCAGCACCCAATTGCTTCATTACCCCCCACATTGCATGGGCTTCTGCCGCAGCTCGCCGTCGTCTTATCGACATTGCAACCCAAAATGTAGCCGCTTTTCTGCAAGGAAAGACGTTAAATCGCATTTAAGGGGGTGACTTTTCTCTTCATTTCTCGACTGAATTCGGACAGCAAAAATTGCAAAAATCGCCCATTTCATCGAAAAATTTGGCACTTTTAGACCCACTGATTTTCTGAAAAGTCAACAAAGTCAACAAATGCAACAAGCGAAAACGAGAGACGAAGTTTGTTTCTTATATATAATATCACCAAAAATACTTTTATTAATAATTATTATATATAGTCAGTCTCTTTCTCTCAAAAATAGGTGTTGCTTTTGTTGCTTTTGTTGACTTTGCAAAACGAAGGCCGGAGAAATGCCCAACACAACACGCTGCATCGGAAAACTCATCACGCTGCATCGGCCAACTCTGCACGTTGTCTTTGACGATGACGCTGGCTATGTTTTTGGCAGATTCATGTTGTCATTTAACCCCCAAAACAAGGGGTAAAAGTTCGATTTTTTACATCTTAATGAATTTTTCTTTAGAAAAATTTGGATTCGACTAAATAATGTTGTATCTTTGCATTAAAATTAATAACACCGATGAGTACAATAAAGTCCATAACAAGTTACCTGGTAATGACAGTCCTTGCATTGCTGATGAGCGTCTGCGCGATGGCACAGGATGTGGAGTCGGCATTGGCTAAGTTCGACAAGCAGACGAACGTGGCTGCCGCTAACCTGTTCTTCAGCGAACTGCTTAAGGCTGAGTTCGTTGACGAGGAGATAGTGTTCCCCGACGGGACACCTGCCGACTCGCTCCAGAAGCAGGTATGGTACTGGGCTGGCGAGTGGATGTACGACCAGCAGCAGTATGAGCGGGCTGAGGCGTATGCGCTGAAGGCTCTGCCGCTGTGTCATGTGGGGAACGACTTCAAGGCTGACTGCCTGAACCTGCTGGGTCTCATCTACGTGCGAATGGGCGATGTGAAGAATGCTGCCAACTATGCCAAGCAGTGCCTCGAAATTGACATGAAGAGTGGCGACGACGACCGCATCTCGTCGAGCATGAACACGGTGGCTGGCATCTATATGGCTGGTTATCAGGCGAAAGAGGCGGAGCAGTACATCCTCGGCGCCCTGGAGCATGCAGAGAAGGTGGACAATCCTGCCCGAAAAGCCGTTCTGCTCGGCATGGCCTCCGAGATCTATCACACGCTTGGACAAGACGAGAAAGCCCTGACTTATGCTGAACAGGCCATTGAGACCGAGGAGAAGCTGGGACGCTCGCCAAAGCTCATGATTCGCCTTTCACAAAAGGGTTCGGCTTTGCTCGGACTGCATCGATACAAGGAGGCAGAGGACATCTACCGTCAGATTGCACCAGAAATGAAGGCGATGGGCGACTACCATTCCTATGCCATTGCCCTGAACCGCTTGGGCATGTCGTTGCTCTGCCAGGAACGGCAGCAGGAAGCCATCCCTTACTATCGCGAGGCAGCCGGCCTCTTCTCGAAGATGGGCGACCTCTACAACGAGATACACTCGCACAAAGGACTTTACGAGAGCTATTGGGCACTGAATCCCGACTCGGCAAAATTGGAGCTCGACCTCTTCGACCTGCTGAAGGACTCGCTCTACACGCACTCCACAGCCGATGCTCTGTCGCGCTACAATGCCGAGTTCGGCAACGAGAGGCTGCAACAAGAAAACACCGAAGTGCGCCAGGCACACCGCCGCACTATCATCATCGCTATCGCACTCATCCTGCTTCTGGCATTCGCAGCTTGGCTCATCATAAACCACAACCTCCGTCGCTGGCAGAAGCAAATGCAAGAGCTGGTGCGCGAAATTGAGAAACTGAAAGAAAAAATGGAGCCAACAACTGCGGAACAGCAGAAAGCATCAGAGGAAGTGGAGAGTGAAGACGAACGCCTCTTCCTGATGCGCGTCATCGAAGCCGTCAACGAGGCAATGCCTCAGGGCAACTTCGGCGTAGAGCAGATTGCATCGAAGCTCAACATGAGCGTGCAGACCTTCAGACGCAAGTTGCAAAATGCTGCTGGCGAGTCTCCAAAGGCTTTCATCCAAGCCATCCAAATGGAACGCGCCATCGCATTGCTCAAAAACAAGCCCGACATACCCGTTGCACAGGTTGCAAATCTGTGCGGTTTCGACGAGACCAGTTCCTTCGGTCACACCTTCAAACGGATTTATGGTTGTTCGCCCTCGGAATACCGAGATAAGCGATGAAATGGGCAAAAATAGCGAGTCATGAGGCTCGCTTTTTTTGTTTTTGGAAGAAAATAACAAGTAATTTGGAAGATTTTATCAACTGACCTTCCAAAGAATTGCCTTATCTTTGCAGCAGAAAAGATGGCAAAACCTTTGTTTCCCTGAGCAAAAAACGTATCTTTGCACAAACATTATTAATATAATACGCTACAATTATGAAAAAGCTTTACTGTTTTTCCCTAATGCTGCTGACGCTACTCTTCGTGCCTCAGGCAGCACGTGCCGAGTACTACGGCATCAAGGTTGCAGGCGTAAGTGTCACCTCCGACAACTGCGACAACATCACTGGTGACAGGATAAAAACTTACAAAAGTAAAACTTTCAATCCAGATGTTTCATGGGTGCGTTACAATCCCAGCACCAAGACACTTACCCTGCACAACATTCAGATTGAACGCTCCGGCAGTGGCAATCGTGCTATCCTAAACGAGAGTTGCGACGGACTGACGATTAACTTTGAAATTGCAAATCGCCTCGAAGCTGTCGATGCCTCTCCCGTTCGCCTCAATGCCAACACCACCATCACATCTACTGAAGGGCTCTATGGTGAGCATTATCATTTTATAAAGGGTAGATACGAAGACGCCATCACCATCTCAAATGGAGCA
Source organism: uncultured Bacteroidales bacterium (assembly GCA_902778625.1). Taxonomy (GTDB): domain Bacteria; phylum Bacteroidota; class Bacteroidia; order Bacteroidales; family Bacteroidaceae; genus Physcousia. The sequence continues at coordinate 234,716 of CACYYM010000005.1, read as the reverse complement.
CAACTGAACATCACCGACATCCGTTTGGACGTTACCACACCCGAATCCACCGCCATCCTGGGCAACACCGGCAACGAAAAGCTCAACGTTACAAATGCTTATGTGGAGGCAGACGGCGTATACGCAATGAAGGACATTGCCTCGCTTTTCGTTGATGGAGGCAGCCTAACCCTTTTCTCTAATTCTAATACAAATAATCTTGCTGTCATCAATCTGAAAGAATTCAACATGGGGGAACAAATGGGAATAGGAATTTGGCGCAATAACTGTGTATCTCTCTTTTACTACGGTCGCGGTTACTATAACCCCACGGTGATGTCATTCTTAACAGAGATAGCCGACGAAAAAATGTCATTTTTAACTATCTGCAAATACGTTCCCCTCAACGAACAGACTTTCCCCGATGAAACTTTCCGCAACATCGTTAGCGAGGAAATTGACGAGAATGGCGACGGAAAGCTTGACTTCCTTGAATTATTATACAAAAGGGTGGACTATTCTAACCGTCATACACTGTTCGACCAAGGCATCTCTTCGCTGAAAGGCATCGAGCACCTGCCCTATCAGGGTTTTATCTCCTGTGCTCGGAACAACCTGACTTACCTCGACCTTCGCTACAATCCTTGCCTGACCAAATTGGAATGCTACAGCAACCAAATCACAACGCTTCGCCTCTCAGAGCATCCTAAGCTCGAAACAATTAACTGCTCCAACAACCTGATTACCAACATCGACTTCTCCGGATGCCCCAATCTTAAGGATATAGATATTTCTGGGAACAGGATTGACGGATGGATGACTGATGTGCTGGAAAGTCTGCCCGACGTGAGAGACAGCACTGGCACCCACGAGATAAAGATTGGCGACAACAAACCAAACGACAACGTCTGCACACAAGAGCAGGCAGACATAGCAATAAACAAGGGATGGGACGTCATCTTAGGCGGAGTCGACTCGAATGGCAACATCGTCTATGATGTACAGATTGGAGGCCGCTATATCACATCGGCAAATGCAGACGACCTGACCGTATTGCCTGGCGTGACAAAGAATCACACAGATGGCTATGCAAGGTACAACCCAACAACCAACACGCTTTACCTCAACGGCGTTGACATCGTAAACCAAAATGGCATCGGCATTAATATTAATACTGGAAACACGGACTTCACTATCATCTTCGGACAGGAACCCGTCAACGTCACAAGTTCAAGCCATGGTATTTGTGCTAATGTAAACACGCTGACCTTCACGACAGCAGAAGATTGGTGGTACAGCCAGAAACTGAAAATCACAAGTGGGACAATTGCATTATATGTAATTGGAGATGTCGTTTTGGACGGCGTGACACGCATTGAGGCAATAGGCGCATATGAAGATTATGCCATATATATATACAGAAATCTTTATGTCAAGAATGATGCAGAACTTCGCATCAAGCCTCACCGCGACAACCAGCCGCCTATATTTGGATTAGATGACCTCGTTCTCGAAAATGACAACATCATAGTTGCACCTGCAGGAGCATATTTCGAAAATAAATACTTGAGGACTGCTGAAGGAAACAATATTAAGGGGCAGGAAGTCGTCATCGGCAAGCTGAGGAACTACAACTACTACGTGGCTGGCACAAGGATAAGCAATGCCAATCAGCATGATGTGCTTGGCGACGGGACCGTTGTCTTCCAAGAGCCTGCCTATGATGGCGGCCCTGGCACGCTCTTCCTTACGAATGCTAACATCGAGGCTGGCTCTGAAGCAGGCATCGAGGCAAGCAAGACCCTCTATATCAAGCTCGAAGGCGAGAACACCATCAACAGCACGACATACGGCATTGCCTCCAAATATTGCTACATCCAAGGCCCTGGCTCGCTCTATGTCAACGGAAAATACGGCATCGATGCTCATCTGTCGAAACTCTTCATCAGCGACGACGCAAAGGTGACGGCTGAAGGTTCGACGCAATATGCCATCAATGGACAGGAGACAACCATCAGTGGCGAGAATACTGTCGTAAGGATGAAGTGCGGCCCTGATGCTCGCGGCACCTTCAAAGCATCGACCAGCCTCACCCTCAACGATGGCCTCAGGATAGACGAACCCGCAGGCGCCCAGTATGTCGATGGCGAGATAAAGGATGCCGACGGCAATGTCATCAAGGACGAATGGGTAACCATACAGTACTCCGTGGACTATGATGTTAAGGTTGCAGGCATACAGGTCACCAACCACAACATGACCGACGTGCTCGGCGACGGCACCGTAAGCTACGACCCTGAGACACTGACCCTGACACTCACCGATGCCAACATCGACGGCGGTGACGGCAGCGGCATCGAGGCTGAGCAGGAACTCCACATCAAGCTCGAGGGCACCAACACAATCACTTGCACAAGGTCGCTGAATGGCACAAGCAAAGGCATCTGGTTCAAGGGCAAAGGCTTCATCGAAGGCCCTGGCTCGCTCTCCATCACTGCTATGTACGGCATCTATTCTTTAGGAGGCAGCCAGCCCAAACCGCTGCAGATTCTTGATGGCGCACAGGTATCGGCCGAGGGAGACTTGATTGGCATCATGGCAGGCATCACAACCATCAGCGGCGAAGAGACTGTCGTGAACGCCAAGGGCGGCGATGGTTCGTTCGGATGCACAGGTCTTAACCTGAACGACCAGCTCGAGATTACTGAGCCTGCAGGCGCTTCGTTCGTCCTGAGCAAATTCGCCATCTGCGTAGGCCGCCGCAATACCATCGTAACATCTTGGGTAACAATCCAGAAGGTGGACCGCTACGACCTTTACGTCAAAGGCAAGCAGGTGACCAGCCTCAACGAGGAGGATGTGCTGGGCAACGGCACCGTCAGCTTCGACCCGCAAACAAGCACGCTGACGCTCATGAATGCTGAAATCGCTCCAACAGGAGCCCCCGGCATCCAATCGTCCATCCCCAACCTGAATGTAATGCTGGTAGGTGGAAACTTCATTAACATCAGCGACGACAAAGAAGGCATCGTCCTGCAGAAGAGTTCCGAAGACGAAGCATCCGAAGTTGTCTTCTATGGTGGCGGCACCCTCAATATCAATACTAACGGTACAGCACTCCAGACACAAGCAGACATCGCCTTCACCGACGGCGTGAACGTCTCGGCAGAGAGCACTGCAGGGGCTAGCATCAAGGGTATTGAGGCAGGTCTGTTGCCATCGCTGACGATATCGGGCGAAACAACCACATTGAAGGCTAAGGGTGCCGACGAAGGTTCCGTGGTAGCCTTCAGAGCCTTGAATATGACGGACAACATCACAATTGTTGAGCCTGCGGGAGCCACCTTTACCGAGAATGTTGGCATCACAGATGCCGAAGGCAACCTGATTGTGGGCGAATGGGTAACAATCGGAGCCTTCGAGATCTATGAGCTCTACATCGCTGGCACACAGGTGACCGAGCTCAACAAGGCGGACGTCCTGGGCGACGGCACGGTTAGTTACGATGCAGAGACGAACACGCTGACGCTCAACGGCGCCGACATCGAGGCAGAGGGCGAGGGACTCTCGACACAGATTGACGAGGTTATCATCAAGCTCGAAGGCGAGAACAGCATAGAAGTCCCCGAAGGCTTTGGCATCTATAGCGACGCATCATTTACGATAACAGGTCCTGGCTCACTCAGCGTGACATCAAAATTCGAGGCTCTCAATGGATCATTTGTCATCGAAGGAGGTGCCAAGGTGACTGCCGACAGCCAAACGAGAAGTGCTCTTTGGAGCTTCTATCCCCTTGCTGTCAGCGGCTCAGAGACCGTCGTCATGCTCAAGGGCGCAAAGGGAGCCGTAGAAATCTACGGAGCAGACAGCGAGGAAGCCGTTCTCTCGCTCAGCGACGGACTGGTGCTTGGTCTGCCCGAAGGCGCACACTGCGGCATCGTGGATGTCTTGGTAGATGAAGAAGAAGACATGTGGATACCGTATGGCTACATCCTGGATGCCAACGACAACAACATCACAGACCAGTGGGTCATCATCGCCAGTGAGGACTACATCACGGGCATCAATGACCTTAAGGACTCTAAGGACCTTAAGGACTCTACCTACAATCTGGCTGGCCAGAAGGTGGGCAAGGACTTCAAGGGCATCGTCATCCAGGGCAGTAAGAAACTCTTGAAGAAGTAGAAGACGAAATGCCGCCTGCGGGGATTCGAATCGCCGCACGCGGAAATTGCCAACGCCGCACGCGGAAATTTAATCCCCGCCTGCGGCGTTTTTCTTCCCGCACGTAAAAAAAGAGAGCCGCACCTATCGGTACGGCTCTCGTGAGACTTTTTTTGTCCGTCTGTTGATTACTCAGCTACGGGGCAAGCGCAAGTGTCGCAAGCGCAAGTGTCACATGCGCAAGTGTCAACTGTCTCTTCAACAACAACTACAGTGTCGCTATCGCAGCAGGTAGCCTGCTCTGTCTTCTGACCGCAAGATGCGAAAGATACAGCAACAACAGTTGCGAACAAAAATGCTAACTTTTTCATTTCTTTTTTGCTTTTTAAAACTTGTAAAACAATCAATTGTTTATTAAAACGCTGCAAAGGTACGGCAATTTTTCGAAATACGTGCAACTTTCTCTAACTTTTTTTCATTTTTTTCATTTTTGCCCGAAAAAGTCGGCTTCCAACGCTGAAAAAGGTGAAAAACGAGGGAGAAAATGCACAAAAGGCACATTTTGCCTCATGTAGCAGACTGCAAACCTGATAATCTTAAGAAACAATAAAATATGACGCGCATGCGACAAACTATGAATTATTTTTCTTATCTTTGCAGCGTGAATGCGTTAAAAGGTAAAAAGGCGGTCTATCTGACACTCGGCTGCAAGCTGAACTTCGCCGAGACAAGCACCATACAGCAGCAAATGGAAGCTGCCGGTGTGGAGACTGCCCGGAATGGCGAGGTGGCCGACATCTGCATCGTGAACACTTGCAGCGTCACAGAGGTGGCCGACAGCAAGAGCCGCCAAGCCATCAGCAAGTTGCATCGTAAACATCCAGAGGCACACATCGTCGTCACAGGATGCTACGCACAGTTGCACCCGGAGAAACTTGCCGCACTCGAAGGAGTGGATATCGTGGTGGGGAAAGAGGGACTGCTGAACAACGTCATTTCGTTATTTCATAATAACGTTATCACGGAGACAGAGACTCCCAAAGCCCAGCCTTTCGTGCCTGCTTGTGCACGAGGCGAACGGACGCGCTTCTTCCTGAAGGTACAGGACGGCTGCGACTACTTCTGCACCTACTGCACCATTCCCTTTGCCAGAGGGCGGAGCAGGAACGGCAGCATCGCATCGCTCGTGGAGCAGGCAGAAGGCGCAGCAAGGCAAGGCGGCAAGGAAATCGTGCTGACCGGCGTCAATACAGGCGACTTCGGCAAGACGACAGGCGAACGCTTCATCGACCTACTACAGGCACTCGACCGCGTGGAAGGCATCCAGCGCTACCGCATCAGCAGCATCGAGCCCAACCTGCTCACAGAAGACATCATCCGCTTCTGCAGCCAGAGCCGAGCCTTCATGCCGCACTTCCACATCCCGCTGCAAAGCGGCAGCGACGAGGTGCTCCGCCTCATGCATCGGCGCTACGACACAAAGTTCTTCGCACAGAAGATAGACGAGGTGCGCAAATACATCCCCGACGCCTTCATCGGCGTGGACGTCATCGTGGGCATGCGTGGCGAGACAGACGAACTGTTTGCCCAGGCCTATGACTTCATGCAGGCACTGCCCGTCAGCCAGTACCACGTGTTCAGCTACAGCGAACGCCCAGGCACCAAGGCACTGCAGATACCCGGCAAGGTGTCGCCCAAGCAGAAACACGAACGCAGCCAGCAAATCCTCTCGCTCAGCGAAGAGAAACTGCATACATATTATAATATATATAAGGGGCAGACACGACCCGTCCTGCTGGAGCACAGCAAAAGCACCGGCATACTGCACGGCTTCACCGACAACTACATCCGTGTGGAAGTGCAGGCAAAGGGGCTTGACAACACCATCGTCCCCGTCGCGCTCGGCGAATGGAACGAAAAGGGAGACGCCCTGACAGGAACTGTCTCTCTCAATTATGAACTATGAATTATGAATTATGAATTAGCATGAAGTTGGCCATCGTCATACTCAACTGGAACGGCGAAGAGATGTTGCGTCGCTTCCTGCCTTCCGTCATCGAGCACTCGCCCGAGGCGGAGGTTGTCGTGGCCGACAACGGCAGCAGCGATGGCTCGCTCAAACTGATGGCCGAGCAGTTCCCCTACATCCGCACACTTGTCTTCGACCGCAACTACGGCTTTGCCGAAGGCTACAACAAAGCCATCGCTGAGGTGGAGTGCGACCTCTGCCTGCTGCTCAATAGCGATGTCCGCTTGGAGGAAGGCTGGCTACGACCGATGCTCGACTACATGAAGGCGCACCCAGAAGTGGCTGCCTGCCAGCCCAAGATACGCTGCGAGTGGGCGCCCGACATGCTGGAATACGCAGGAGCCTGTGGCGGCTACATCGACCGGCTGGGCTTCCCTTTCTGCCGAGGACGCATCCTCGGTACGGTGGAACGCGACGAGGGCCAGTACGACTCGATTGCCACCATAGCCTGGGCCACTGGCGCTGCCTTGCTGATTCGTCGCGACGTCTATCTGGAGGCAGGCGGACTGGATGCACGCTTCTTCGCGCATCAGGAGGAGATTGACCTCTGCTGGCGCCTCCGCAGTCGCGGCTACAAGATTGCCTGCATCCCTGAGAGCGTGGTCTATCACGTCGGCGGGGGCACGCTTCCCAAAGAGAGTCCGCAGAAAGCTTACCTCAACTTCCGCAACAATCTGCTGCTCCTCTACAAGAACATGCCGGAGGAGAGGTTCGGCAAGGTGATGCATTGGCGCCGCCTGCTCGATGCGGCTGCTGCACTCCACTTCCTCGTCGGCTGCCACTGGGCTGCCTGCAAGGCTGTCCTTAAGGCACACCTCGACTTCCGTCGCATACAAAAAGACTTCAAGGCAGACAGGGACAGGAATCTGGCTGCGACAGTCGTACCATACGACAAGATACTCTCGCCGACGAACCTCCTTTGGGAATACTATGGTAAGCGACACGTTACATACAGAGATTTAGGAATGTAGATAATAAGACGATATGAGAATCAGAACATTACTACTTTTGATGCTCCTCGCAGGGACGGCCTCTGCCCAGCAGGCATGGACGCTGCAGGACTGCCTGGACTATGCGCTGAAGCACAACATTCAGGTGCAGAAGAACCGCATCAGCGAAGAACGTGGCGAGGTGAGCCTCTGGCAAGACAAGGGCGCACTCTTCCCCAGCCTCAGCTTCAGTACGAACCAAGGCATGGGCTACAGGCCATTTACCGAGGTAATGGCTGTCGTGCAAGGCGACCAGGTGACAAGCACGCGCAGCAACGTCACCTATCAAGGCACCTACGGACTCAACGCGAACGTCACACTCTGGAATGGCGGCATCAACTACAAGAACATCAAGGCTCAGGAGCTGCAGAACCGCATCTCTGCCCTCACGACAGAACAGAGCGAGCTCACCATTCAAGAACAGATAGCGCAGCTCTACGTGCAAATTATGTACACGAAGGAAGCCAAGCGAGTCAACGAACTGCTGCTCACCACCGCTCAAAGCCAATACGACCGCGGCGTGGAGATGATGAACCAGGGGCAGATGGCAAAGGCCGACGTCGTGCAGCTCGAAGCACAGTTGAGCAGCGCGAAGTACGCCGTCGTTAACACCGAGACGCAGCTTGCCAACTACATCCGTCAGCTCAAGGCTCTCCTCGAACTCGACCTCAACACGCCCTTCGACGTGGCAGGCCACATCCCCTCTGACGAGCAGGTGCTTGCCCTCGTGCCAAGCGCCCAGGAGGCCTACGCCAAAGCACTCGAGATGCGTCCCGAGATAAAGAGTGCCGAGCTCAGCATCGAGGCGGCCGACATGCAACTCGACATTGCCAAACGCGGCTTCTACCCTACCATCGGCGCAAGTGCAAGCCTCGGCAGTAACCACTCGACAGGTAGCAGCAATGGCTGGGGCGAACAGATGAAGACGAACCTCAACATGAGTGCCGGCCTCAACTTCAGCGTGCCCATCTTCGACAACCGTCGCAACATGTCGAACGTCAAGACGGCAAAACTGCAGCAGCTCTCCTCGAAGCTCGACCTGCAAGACAGGAAGAACGCGCTCTCCAGCACCATCGAGCAGTACTGGCTCAATGCCAACAGCGGCCAGCAGAACTACATTGCCGCCAAGAGCCGCGTCAAGAGTCAGGAGGCAAGCTACGAACTCCTGAACGAGCAGTTCCAGAACGGCTTGAAGAACACCGTGGACGTGCTGCAAGGCCGCGACAACGTCATCAGCGCAGAGCAAGATATGCTGCAAAGCAAGTACATGGCCCTGCTCAACATACAACTCCTCAAGTTCTACACGGGAGAGAAGATCGAACTTTAAGTACACATTATATATAATATAAGATGAGAAAGCATACATTCATCAAAGCAACGATGCTGGCACTGGCAGCAAGCATCGTGAGCAGCTGCAGCAAGAAGATAGAGTTCACCTACACCGAGGCAGAGGCAGCAGTACAAGACGTCACGACAAGCGTAACGGCAACCGGCACCATCGAGCCCGTGACGAGCGTTGATGTCGGCACACAGGTCAGCGGCATCGTCAGCAAGCTCTATGTCGACTACAACAGCGTGGTCAAGGCAGGCCAGATCATCGCAGAACTGGACCGCACGAACCTCATGAGCGAGCTCAGCAGCGCACAGGCCAACCTGAAGAGCGCACAAAGCGACCTCGATTATCAGAAGACGAACTACGAACGCTTCAAGGCGCTCTACGACAAAGGCCTCATCTCGGCCAACGACTTCGAGCAGGCTCGCCTGTCATACATCAAGGCGCAGCAGACAGTTACTCATCAAAGAGAAAGCGTCAAGAAGGCACAGACAAACCTCGGCTATGCCACCATCACCAGCCCCATCGACGGCGTCGTGCTGAAGAAGGAGGTGGAAGAAGGACAGACCGTCGCTTCGAGCTTCAACACGCCGACGCTCTTCACGATTGCCAAGGACCTGACCGATATGCGAGTGATTGCTGATGTGGACGAGGCAGACATAGGCGAAGTGAAGGAAGGACAGCGCGTCAGCTTCACGGTCGATGCTTTCCCCAACGATACCTTCGAAGGCGCCGTGACCCAGGTTCGTCAGCAACCCACGACAGAGAGCAATGTTGTGACCTACGAAGTGGTCATCAGCGCACCCAACCAGGACCTCAAGCTCAAGCCGGGCCTCACGGCAAACGTCAACATCTACACACTCGAGATGCCTGGCGTGCTTGCCATTCCCAGCAAGGCTCTCCGCTTCAAGCCCAACGAGGCAATGCTCAACGAAGGCGAAACAATTACGGACGTGGAGAGTCCAATGAAGGTTTGGACAAAGGAAGGCCCCAACCTCAAAGCCATCGCGATACAGACTGGCGTCACGAACGGCACGCTGACGCAGGTGACGAACGGTTTGACGGCAGGCACAAAGGTCATCATCGATGTGCAGAGCAACGAGCTCGAAGAAGAGGCACAGCAGCAGAGCAACCCCTTCATGCCTAAGCCAAGGAACAGAAACAACGAGAAAGACAAGAAGAAACAATAATGGATAAGAACGACAGAAAGGTCGTCATCGAGCTGCGAGACGTGCGTCGCGAGTTCCATGTAGGCAGCGAAGTGGTGAAGGCGCTCCGAGGTGTCAGCTTCAAGATACACGAGGGCGAGTTCGTAACCATCATGGGTACTTCGGGCTCTGGCAAGAGCACGTTGCTCAACCAGCTTGGTTGCCTCGACACACCTACCAGCGGTGAGTACATCCTGGATGGCGTTCCTGTCCGCAAGATGCGTCGCAGCGAAAGGGCAGTCCTCCGCAATCGCAAGATAGGATTCATCTTCCAGAACTACAACTTGCTTGCCAAGACGACCGCAGTAGAAAACGTGGAGTTGCCCTTGATGTACAACAAGACGTACAACGCACGACAGCGCAGAGAGGCGGCCATCAAGGCGCTGCAGGCTGTGGGGCTTGGCGACCGGCTCGACCACAAGAGCAATCAGATGTCTGGCGGACAGATGCAGCGTGTCGCCATCGCAAGAGCGTTGGTCAACAACCCAGCCGTCATCCTGGCCGACGAAGCGACAGGTAACCTCGACACGCACACCTCGTTCGAGATTCTCTGCCTCTTCCAGGAATTGCACAGGCAAGGTCGTACCATCATCTTCGTCACTCACAACCCCGAGATAGCGCAATACAGCAGCCGCAACATCATGCTGCGCGACGGAAAGATCTGTGACGACAAAGAGAACACAAACATCCTCGATGCCCAAGTTGCACTGGCTGCTTTGCCAAGTAACAACGACGAGTAAAAAAACGCCGCACGCGGGGATTGCAATCGCCGCACGCGGAAATTGCCAACGCCGCACGCGGAAATTAAATCGCCGCACGCGGGGATTGAAAATGGTAAACGATAAATGATAAATCGTAAATGAACAAATGAGCATAACTAACCTATTGAAAGTCGCCATGACGGCCATCATGAGCAACAAGTTCCGCTCCTTCCTGAGCATGCTTGGCATCATCATCGGTGTGGCGGCGGTCATCATCATGATGGCTATCGGACAGGGCTCGAAGCAAAGCATCCGCGAAGACCTGAGCAAGATGGGCACCAACCTGCTCACCATCCGCCCCGGCGGCGAGATGCGAGGCGGCGTCCGTCTGGATCCATCGGCCATGCAAACGCTCAAACAGGCTGACTACGAGAGCATCCTCAACGAGGCAACCCTCGTCACGCACGTCAGTCCGGAAGTGACCAGCGGCGGCCAAGTCATCTATGGCTCCAAGAATACCAACAGCACGATGTACGGCGAAAGCCCCGACTACATGACCATCAAGCTCTGGGACATCAAGAGTGGCGACTGCTTTACGGAAGAAGACGTACTGAAGAGCGCCAAGGTGTGTGTCGTTGGAACCACTATCGTGAAGGAACTCTTCGGCAGCGAGGATGCCGATTGCGTCGGCAAGGTCATCCGCTTCAAAAGTATTCCGTTCCGCATCGTGGGCGTCCTGAAGTCCAAAGGCTACAATAATTGGGGCATGGATCAGGATAACGTAATGATTGCTCCCTACACGACCGTGATGAAACGCATCGCGGCACAAACCTTCTTCAGCAGCATCGTGATGAGCGCCCTGACAGAAGAACTGAGCGACAAGGCCATTGAGGAAGTGACAGGAATACTGCGTAGGAACCATAAGCTAAAGGATGATGCAGAAGATGACTTCACGATTCGTTCGCAAGCGGAATGGATGGAAACGATGTCCACAACGATGGATACTATCACGCTCATCCTTGTTGTTGCGGCAGCATTCTCGCTTTTGGTGGCTGGCATAGGCATCATGAACATCATGCTCGTCAGCGTAACCGAACGAACAAAGGAAATCGGATTGCGCATGAGTGTAGGTGCAAGAGGCATAGACATCATGAGTCAGTTCCTCATCGAGAGTGTCATGATATCGCTTACGGGAGCCTTCCTTGGCGTAGCACTCGGGTATGGAGGGAGCTGGTTGGCAAGCAATGTGCTGATGATGCCCAGCAGCGTGCCCTTCTGGAGCGTGGGCCTCAGTTTCTGCATCTGTGCCTTCATTGGCATCTTCTTTGGCTACGTTCCTGCCCGAAAAGCAGCCCTCATGGACCCGATTGAAGCGATAAGATACGAATAAAAACAAAATACATACTACTATGAAACATCGAATTCTATTTGCAGCACTTTTGTGCTTACCCCTTTGCCTAATGGCTCACAAGGACGACAAGAATCCCAAGTACCTGCTTGGCGTAGTGCCTGAGGTGAATGGAATCGTTACGTTCCAAAAGAACTTCAGCGTCACTGACAAGAACGAGCAACAAATCTATGACGTTTTACTTGCTCACATCAACAACCCCCTCATTTCCGATGCCATTCACGACAAGTCACAACCCTACACTCGTATCATCTCGGAAGAGAAGGGAGAAGGTACAATCGTGGCTCGCATCGAGGAATACATGACCTTCAAACGCATTCCTATTATTAGCCTCGACCGTACTCGCTTCCGTTATATGCTGAGTGCCGAAGTCAAGGGACAGAAGGTGAGCCTCACCATCACACAGATTTCGTACTACTACAACGAGGACATGGACGGCAAGAATGGCGTGAACTATAGGGCCGAGGAATGGATTACCGACAAGGAAGCCGTGAACAAGAAGGGCACCAAACTTTATCCGAAGAGTGGCAAGTTCCGTCGTCTGACCGTTGATCGCGTGGAAGCAATCTTCGCAGGCTTCATGGATGCATTTGCCACAAAGAAGGGTGTTGTAGAAGAATAAACGCAAAGCTATGAATTACAAAGTTCTCCTCCTCGCCCTTTCATTGGGCTGCATCGTCACAACGGCTGATGCCAAGAAGAAAAAGACCAGCGGAAATCCGATCTTTCAGGGTTGGTATGCCGATCCCGAAGGCGCCGTTCTCGACGGGAAGTACTGGGTCTTCCCTACATTTAGTGCGCCTTACGACGAGCAGTTGCACTTCGATGCTTTCTCGAGCAAAGACCTCGTGAACTGGACGAAGCACGAGAATGTCATCACAAAGGCCGACATCCCTTGGCTTCGCCGCGCACTCTGGGCACCCGCCATCATAGAGGCGAACGACAAGTTCTACCTCTTCTTCGGCGGAAACGACGTGCATGAAGGCGAGGTTGGAGGCATCGGAGTGGCCGTCAGCGACCGCCCCGAAGGTCCCTACAAAGACGCCCTCGGCAAACCACTCATCAATGAAATCGTGAACGGAGCACAGCCTATCGACCAATTCGTCTTTAGAGACGATGACGGACAATACTATATGTTCTACGGCGGTTGGCGTCATTGTAACGTCTGCAAACTGAGTCCTGACCTGCTTTCCATCGTTCCTTGGGAAGACGGACAGAAGTTCCACGAAATTACTCCCAGCAAGGAATACGTGGAGGGACCTTTCATGTTGAAGCGCAACGGCAAGTATTATTTCATGTGGAGCCAGGGAGGATGGACAGGTCCCGACTATTGCGTGGCTTACGCAATCAGCGACAGTCCCTTCGGACCCTTTACGCTGAAGGGCAAAATCCTGCAGAGAGACGAGAGCATCGCTCGTGGCGCAGGCCATCACAGCGTGATAAAAGTGCCAGGAAAGGACGAGTACTACATCATTTACCACCGTCGTCCGCTCGAGGAACGCGATGGGAATCACCGCGTTACCTGCATCGACAAGCTCGTCTTCAACGCCGACGGAACCATTCAACCCGTGAAGATGACGTTCGAGGGGGTAAAGAAAAGTAAGATAAGGAAATAGGTCGTCCGGAAACACGGCGTGGTTAAATGCAAAACTTAACGTGTTAAGTTGGCAAAGTTAACGTGTTAAGTTTGGCATTTTAACGTGTTAAGTTTAGCGACTTAACAGGGGACGTTTTTTCGAGCGATACGGTAAGAGATAAAAGATGACGCGGAAACAGCTTTATCGCGAGGTTGCGGCTTACTTCAAAGAGGCAATGCCGAATGCTCAGACAGAGCTTCACTACGACAATCCCTTCCAGTTGCTCGTGGCCGTCATCCTCAGCGCACAATGTACTGACAAACGCATCAATCAGGTCACGCCCCGCCTCTTCGAGGACTATCCCTGTGCCGAAGCGATGGCTCAGGCGAGTCCAGAAGTTATCTACGACTACATCCGAAGCGTCTCCTACCCTAACAACAAGGCCAAGCATCTAGTCGAAATGGCTCGAATGCTCTGGGAAAAGTATGGAGGCGAAGTGCCGCAAGACCTGAAGCAACTCGTCGAACTGCCTGGCGTGGGCAGAAAGACCGCCAATGTCGTGCTGAGTGTCGTGTGGGGCGAGGCAAGGATGGCAGTCGATACGCACGTTTTCCGCGTCAGCCATCGCATAGGTCTCGTGCCCGATTCCTGCACGACACCGCTCAGCGTAGAACAAGTGCTGACCAAACATTTCACGGCGGAAGAGATTCCGGATGCGCATCACTGGCTCATCTTGCACGGTCGCTACACCTGCACAGCCCTGCGTCCGAAGTGCGACAGATGCGGCATCTCGCATCTCTGCAAAGCCTATCAGACCAAAGACAAAATGAAAAAATGTTAAATAAGCCTCGTTTTGAGGCTTTTTTCTTTGTAGTTTGGCAGAAACTATCTACTTTTGCAATCGATTTTTTGAAATAACATCAATGATAACAACGCGTAAGACAACTGACAGAACAACAGGACAAAGGCGACGGAAACAGTTGCCAAAGTCTCTATTGTAACACTGTACAGATGCTCTTACCGCGTCCCAAAGGCGCAAGCGCTCTTTGACTTATTGTTATCATTGGCTTTTGAAAACCCTCAAGCCGACGAGGGTTTCTTTGTGTCTATACATTATTTATTAATTTAGATGTTATTTCAGATTACTATGACAAACCTTTCTATTTCATTCGTGCCGCAGGAATGCTACGGCAATCAAGTGTATAAATTCGGTGACATTAACGTCCGTATCTCTCTCGAAGACAACTTCAAGTGCTCCGGCCTCTACTATTTCCTTCTCTATAACGACCAGCTGATGCTCCTCGCAGACGCTGAGACGAAATACGACCAGTCTCGCCGCCTCAACAAATCCGTCAAGGCAACGCTGCAAAGCCAACTGGTTTGGATTCCAGGCAAATACTTTCTCCTTGTCCGAAACGACGAGGACAAAATCCTTCGCTTCAACCTCACATTGGACAACGAAGGCAAATTCATCACCCAAGGGAAGCCGCTTCTTTGCCCCAGAATGAGCGACGAAGACATGCTTTCGGGCAGGCTCTACAACTGCAAGACGCAATGGAAGCTGCTCTCCAGAAAGCCCGGAACGATGCAGTTAAAGCGCTGGGTCATCAATCGAGCCAAGCAGAACGAACTGAACTCGATGCGTTCCAAAATGCAGAAGAACGAGGTTGAACTATGCAGCAACCTGCTCATTTCTGGAAAAACGACTGGCTTAATCGGGCCTTCCATCATGCTGCTCCTCCATTCGGCAGAGATTGACTCGGAGCACATGTTTGGGCATCTCGACCAATTCTACGATATGACAAAGCCCAATCCCTACGAATCGATGACCGACTTCTTCAGCGAAACCAAGCCACACAACGACTTCTTCTCGCTCGTTCAAGACAGCATGAAGGCCTACACCTTTGTCTTCTCCGACCTCAGCACCCTGTTCGACTCAGGAGGGAAACTCATCATGAAAACCATTCAGGCACATTGGCCGGCCAGAAACAAATCGGCTATTTTCTACGGGACACAGCAGGAAATAGCAGAGTTGCTTGAGCAATATCCCTCGCTCGAGCAGCACTTTCCGGCAGAGAACCGTCTCTCGATAGAGCCGTACACGCGCGAGGAGATGATTTTCGCCTTTTTTGAAGAGGCGAAACTGGCGCATCTCGAACTCACTCCCGAAGCCGTCGAGAAGGTTTGCAGCCTGATAGCCGAGGCCTTCGAACGTGGTTTGATTGCACATTTCGACAGGCTCAACTTCCGAGATTACGTGGAGCGGAACCTCTTGCCCCGCTATAAGAAGAACAATATCGGCAACCTGGAAGCAGGCAGACAAAACATTAAGGAACTGCAAGTACTGCCCTGCGACATCGACGACGGCTTTTTCCTCAACCAGAAATCCCACTATAACGAGGCTCTCGAGGAACTTCAAGCAATGGTGGGACTCACGGAGATCAAGCGAAACATCCACACTCTTTCAGGTCAGATGAAGTTCTTCCAAGAGCGACGACTCTTGGGTCTCCACACGACAACAGGCGCCACATACCACGCCATCCTGACCGGCAATCCCGGAACCGGCAAGACGACTGTGGCAAAGCTGCTCGGCAAAATCTACCACTCGCTTGGTCTGCTCTCAAAAGGCGACGTGGTGTATGTGGACAGACGACGCATTATCGGACGTTACATAGGCGAGACAGAAGAGAACATGAAACTCATTCTGAAGGAGGCGCAAGGCAATGTCCTCTTCGTCGACGAAGCATATACTTTGTATACTCAGGGCGACGAAAGGGACTTCGGACGACACGCCGTCGAGTGTCTTCTCGATGTGCTTTCGCGAAAGGAACCCGACATGCTTGTCATCTTCGCAGGCTACGAGAAGGAGATGGATGCGTTGCTCTCTATGAATCAAGGGCTTGCGAGCCGTTTCCCCTATCGTTTCCACTTCCCCAACTACACGGCAGAAGAGTTGATGGAAATCGGCGAAAATCTCCTTGCGAAAGATGAATACAAGCTGACCGACGAGGCTCGCGACCTCCTCTTGCAAGCCATTCGAGAGGCCGCAAGCAGTCGCAGCGAAAGCTTCGGCAATGCAAGATGGGTGGAGCAATTCGTCAGGAACGGCATCATCCCAGCCCTCGCCGACAGAATCAGCAACTCGCCTCACCCCATCTGCAAGGCCGTTTATCAGCGCATCGAAGCAGACGACATCCGAGTTGCCACAGAGAAGTTCAACCCGAAGAGTGTCGAGCTGAAACGCAGGCCAGCAATCGGTTTCTGTGCCTAATTGTTCCCTCGGAAAATTTCCCCAGTCACGACTCCAGTCCTATCGCGGAAGGACTGGAGTCTGGACATTGTGAGTTCTTGTTCTGACAGGCATACGACAACTTCTCACAAACGTCGCTTTAGCCGTTTTCTTCTATCGCGTCTGATTTTCATACCAGTAAAACTTGCACATTTCATAGAAATGTCGTACCTTTGCCGGGCAATTAAGTATCATCTATAAAACATTAACATTATGACTATTTCTGATTACAACTTTGCCGGTAAAAAGGCAATCGTGCGCGTGGACTTCAACGTGCCCCTGAACGAGAACGGTGAGATTACCGACGACACCCGTATCCGCGGTGCCCTCCCCACCCTGAAGAAGATTATCGCCGACGGTGGCGCAGCTATCATCATGAGCCACATGGGCAAGCCAAAAGGTAAGGTGAACCCCAAGCTCTCACTCGGCCAGATTCGTGCTGCCGTGGAGAAAGCCCTCGGTTGCCCCGTTTCGTTTGCTCCTGATTGCGCAAAAGCTCAAGATGCAGCCAAGGCTCTGAAGATGGGCGAGGCTTTGATGCTTGAAAACCTCCGCTATTATCCCGAGGAAGAAGGCAAGCCTGTAGGCATCGAAAAGGACGATCCAGCTTACGAAGACGCCAAGAAGGCAATGAAGGCAAGCCAGAAGGAATTTGCCAAGACGCTTGCCAGCTATGCCGACTGCTACGTGATGGATGCCTTCGGCACGGCTCATAGAAAGCACGCTTCGACTGCCGTCATCGCCGACTATTTCGATGCAGACAACAAGATGCTCGGTTTCCTGATGGAAAAGGAGGTACAGGCTGTCGACAATGTTCTCTCGAACATCAAGCGCCCCTTCGTAGCCATCATGGGTGGCTCAAAGGTAAGCAGCAAGATTGGCATCATTCAGAACCTGCTCGGCAAGGTAGATAAACTCATCCTTTGTGGCGGTATGACCTACACATTCTCCAAGGCTCACGGTGGCGAGATTGGTGACTCGATTGTCGAACTCGACAAGCTCGACGTTGCTCTCGACGTGGAAAAGACAGCAAAGGAGAACGGTGTGGAACTCGTACTCGGCGTGGACAGCGTTTGCTGCACCGGTTATGACTTCAGCACATTCAGCGTTAAGCCAGGTGCTCAGATTAAGGTATTCCCCAGCAACGCCATTGAGGCAGGTTGGGATGGACTGGATGCAGGTCCAGAAAGTCGCAAGAAGTTTGCCGAAGCCATCGAGGGTGCAAAGACAATTCTCTGGAATGGTCCTGCCGGATGCTTTGAGTGCGATGACTTCTGTGCCGGTTCTCGTGCAGTAGGCGAAGCAGTTGCAAAGGCTACCGCAGAAGGCGCTTTCTCACTGATTGGCGGTGGTGATAGCGTGGCTTGCGTGCACAAGTTCGGTCTTGAAGACAAGGTCAGCTACATCTCTACCGGTGGTGGTGCTCTGCTCGAGGCCATCGAAGGAAAGGTTCTTCCTGGCGTAGCTGCAATCAAGGGCTAAGATTTGAAACAAATTCTACTGGCATTTATAGCCACAATCATGCTGGCCTCCTGCTCTCAGCGACAGGAGGCCACGCAATTTCAAGCAGACTCGACAGGCATCGATACGACCGTCTTGTGTGTTGCTGTCATGCCTGCCATGAGTTGCTTGCCTGTCTATTATGCCGAGAAGACAGGTCTGGCCGACAGTCTTGGCTTGGAGATGCAGTTGCTGCGATACCAAGCTCAAATGGATATCGACACCGCCATCATCAATGGTTACGCAGACATCGCCTTCACGGACCTTATCCGCTGTGCCCGTCTGTCGAAGCAAGTCGATTTGGCTCCCATCGCAAGTTGCGACGAACCACTCTCTCTTATCTCTCTCAAGACGAAGCGTGTGAAGCAGGTCAACCAGATGAAAGAGCAGATGATTGCCGTCAGCCGACTTTCCGCAACAGATTATTGGTGCGACCGCGTGCTGGACAGTACGCGAACGAGTTACGACGACATCTATCGCCCACAAATAAACGATGTGTGGCTTCGCGCGGAGATGCTTCGCCAAGGACTCATCGATGCAGCCATCATGGGCGAGCCTTTTGCCACTTGGATGACGATGCTCGGACACAAACGGCTCTTCGAATCACGCGGCAAACAACCTCAACTTTATGCTTGGGCTGCGTCAACTGCCACGAAACAGCAGCAGAAAGCTTTCCTCAACGTATTGAAAGAGGCAACAACTCGCTTAAGCAAGCCAAGCGAGGCAACACTCCTGCGAGACATTCTCAAGCAGGAATATCAGCTGCCACCGGCTTTGGTGGATACCCTCGAACTGCAGCGCGTCAAGCAAGTCACAACAGTTCGGGAGTCAGACATCACTGCTGCCCAAGACTGGCTCAAAAGAAAATATGACAATAAGAAAAGAAGAAAATAAGAAAGACCCCGCATCTTTTTCTTATTCTCTTCATTTCTACATTTCTTATTTACATGATGATAGACGCCAAGACACTTCGCCTCGTCACCCAGAACGGCTTGCAGAACTTTGCAGAAGGACGCGTTCTGGACGGCATCGCAGCACTTCGCACGCTTTTGCCCTACTGCCCTGCGGAGACCATTCTTCATGCCGAAGCGGAGAGTTTGGAAGAGAACTATCACCGAATGCTCTCTTTCCTTCGTGAGGGAGGAAACGACGAAAAGCGCGGCGAGGTGCAAGCAAAGATACAACGTCAAGGCGTTCATCTTCTCGTGCAGGCGAGCAGAGCCATCCGCCTCACTCTTGATAGCGACCTTTATTGCGTCAACAAAAAGACCGTTTCCCTTGACGAAGACGTCCTCGAGACAGACGAAAGGCAAGACAACATCTTTGATATGTTGTGGACGTCGCCTTTATGGTCGGCTCAGGACACTGCCCTTTGGTACGACTTCATCCTGCGTCAAAGGGACATGGTGCAGCAACACTTAATGGGTGCACTATTCCTTTCCACTTGGGAACACTATGATGCAGAGAAGATGCAACTGCTTAACTTGCTTGCCGAAAGCGAGTGCCACAGGACTTACATCACGGCTGTCGCCTATTTGCTCCTGCTTAGGATACGCCACAAGGAACTTGTTCCCCTGATGCCTCCCTTGCCTGCAAAGCTCCTTTCAAAAGGCAAAAAACTCATCGCGCAGGTCGAATATGAGTTTCTGCTGATGCTCGTCTCCGAGAAGGACATGGAGAAAGAGTTGAAGGAAGCTGAAAGTCTCACGAAAGACCTGCTTTCGGGCAAGCAATCGCTCAGCATCAACTCCTTAAAAGGCGTCATTTCTTTGCGTGGACGCTACTTGAGAAATCGCATTCAGCGCGGTCTCGACATCAATCTGTCCAAGATACCCTTACTCCACAGCTGCGAGTATATGCGTCGTGTCAGCCATTGGTTCTTGCCTTTCGACAAGACACATCCGCTCTTTCAGTCTGTCATGTTCGACGAGAAAGGCGGCGAAAAGCAAACCTTCTCCGCGCTTGTCGACCTCATCATGGATTGCGACGTCGACAAGTTGGCGATGCTCTGGCTCGTATCTCACGATAAAGACTTCTCGAAAGCGCTCAAGCAATTGGACGAACAGGAACTGCCCAACATCGAGGATGCCGTGATTCCCGAGTACACCTTCCGCTTCATCATGCAGGACCTCTACCGCTTCTTCTGCCACTCTCCCTTGCACACCCAGCTCGTGAACCCTTTCAGAGAAGGAGAGACGCTGCTCGACTTCCCAGAACTTGCCGAGCTTTTCTCCATCGAAGATACCGTCAGTTGTTGCCAGCTGCTCTTCGAACTTGGGCACTTTAAGCAAGTCCTGGGCATCCTCGACGACGTCATCCATCGCGAAGGAGCAAGTGCCTCGGCCTTGCTTCTCAAGGGACAAGTGCTGAAAGAGCTAAAGAAATATAATGAAGCCATCAGTTGCGGTCGAAGTGCAGAAATGCTTGAGCCGGAGAATGCCGACATCCTTCGCTTCCTTTTCGAGTGCTACGCCTGGCAACATCGCCATGAAGAAGAGCTCGAATACCTGCAGAAACTTGCTGAAATCATGCCCGACAACAAAGCACTTCCTCGGCTTATTGCAACTGCAATCGACAAGGTTGGCAGAAGAGAGGAAGCCTTGCAGCTCTTCTTCAAACTTGATTACGAAGCCTCGCAGGACGATAAAGACTACGAAACCCTTGTCGCCTCCATCGCCAACACCGCGCTTGCTCTCGACAAACTCGACATTGCAGAACGCTACACGGAAAAGGAACTCGACCTCAGCGACGGCAAAAAATGGGAAGCTCACCTCAGGATGGGACACATCCGTCTGTTGCAAGGTGACTGGAAAAGCGCGCTCGGCTGTTACGATAAGTATATAAGCCTCTTCAGCAAAGACTTTGACGGAGACACAGACATCCCGCTAGCCAAACTCGCACAAAGTCAGGAGATGCTCGTCGAAAAAGGCATCAAGAGGGAAGACCTCCTGCTTATTCACGACATTCTCCAAGCCTCTACAGATAACTCTGTAAGCCAAAATCCACCACACACCACGGAGAGTTGAAAAACTCACCACGTTAAGTCAGACAACTTAACACGTTAAAATAATTTTTTAACACGTTAAAATGACAAACTTAACACGTTAAGTTTTCTTCCGCTTCCTTTGATATTTGGAAGCATCAAGCATTAAAATATCTTAAAAAAAACGCTAAGTTAGGACATATTGAACAATTCTGTATGCCATTTTGAACACAGCAATGTGCTCTATTTCATATTTTTTTTGTACCTTTGCCGCGTGTTTTTTTTTAGGTTAAAATAACAAGACTACATACTTTATGAGACAGAAATCAACTCTTATTGTGGCTTTGCCCCTGATGGCATTAGCTTTTCTGTGCAGTTGTGGCGGTAAACAAACGCAACAACAAATGCCTTCCGCTAACTTTGAAACGATGAAGGTCGCCACTAAGGACGTGACTATGACCACTAAGTACAGCGCTACCATTCGCGGTAGGCAGGATATCGAAGTCTATCCGCAAGTGAGCGGTACCCTTTGGAAACTGTGTGTTACGGAAGGACAGAAGGTCGTGAAAGGTCAAACACTGTTCATCATCGACCAAGTTCCCTATCAGGCAGCCCTGAATACAGCTATCGCATCACAGGAAGCAGCAAATGCAAGTCTCGCAACAGCCCAGTTGAACTACGACAGCAAAAAGAAGCTTTTCGACGATCAGATTATCAGTGATGTAGAACTTCAAACGGCTCACAACACTTTATTAAGCGCTAAGGCACAGGTTGCTCAAGCCAACGCGCAAGTCGTTAACGCTCGAAACAGCCTCAGCTACACCGTCGTGAAGAGTCCCGCCAACGGCGTCGTCGGCACCCTCCCCTATCGTCAGGGTGCTTTGGTAAGCAGCAATATGGCTCAACCGCTCACGACAGTCAGCGACAACACACAGATGTATGTCTATTTCTCCATTAGTGAAGCACAATTGCTCAACATGACGCGCGAGAGCGGAAGCAAGGAAGCTGCCATTGGCGGAATGCCTGATGTGACGCTGCTCCTCGTCGATGGAAGCGAATATCCGTACAAAGGCAAGGTGGAAAGCGTGAGTGGCGTGGTTGATCGCAGCACCGGAACAGTTCAGGTTCGTGCGGTCTTCGACAATCCCGACAAGCTCCTGCTGAGCGGCAGCACCGGCTATGTTGTGATTCCGACAGTCTTCAAGGACAAAATTGTCATTCCTGCAACAGCTACTGTACAGATGCAGGACAAGTTCAAGGTGTATATCGTGGATAAGGACAACATTGCTCACGAGCAACTTGTCGAGACCGAACCCATCTCTAACGGCAAGGATTATGTGATAAAGGACGGTCTGAAGGTCGGCGACATCATCGTATCGGAAGGTGCAGGTATGCTCAGAGACGGACAGGACATAAAGCCAAATAAAGAAAATTAAGAATTAAAAAGAAGGCTGCGATTAAGCGAGAGCAAGGTTTAAGCTTGCTTGAACTTGCCGAGCAGAGGCAGTCTCGACGAAGTCAAGAATTAAGAATGAGGAAACACAAAAGACAAACTCTTAATTCTTAACTCTTAATTAAGACATAGCAATGAAAGGTAACATCTTCATCAAGCGACCTGTGATGGCCATCTCGATAGCCATCATGATTCTTTTGGTCGGCGCCATATCGTTCTCTTCACTGCCTTTAGAGCAGTATCCCGACATCGCTCCGCCAACGGTAAGCGTTTATACTACCTACACGGGTGCAAGTGCGGATGCCGTGATGAACGCCGTCATCCAGCCCCTTGAAGAGGCTATCAATGGCGTAGAGAACATGTTGTACATGAGCAGTACGGCCACCAACGCAGGTTCTGCCACCATTAACGTCATCTTCAAGCAAGGCACAGACCCCGACATGGCAGCGGTCAACGTGCAGAACCGCGTTTCGAGGGCGCAAGGCTTGCTGCCCTCCGATGTGACAAGGGTTGGTGTGCAGACCATGAAGCGCCAGACGTCTTTCCTGCAGATTGACGCGCTGTGCAGCGAGGACGGCAAGTACGACGAGGACTTCATCTCGAACTACCTCGACATCAACGTCATTCCGCAAATCAAGCGCGTAGAGGGCGTGGGCGACGTCATGCTGCTTGGCGGCACATACTCGCTGCGCATCTGGATGAAACCGGAGTTGATGGCGCAGTACGACGTCATTCCCACCGACATCACGAATGCTTTGGCAGAGCAGAACCTGGAGTCGCCAGCCGGACAGCTGGGCGAGAAGCCCGTGAACGGCACGCATGGCGACGGCATCGAGAACTACTATCAATACACCCTGAAGTACAAAGGACGTCTGAAGGAAATCTCTGAGTTCGAGGACATCGTGATACGCGCCAATCCGGACGGCACCCTGCTTCGGCTCAAGGACATCGCCGACGTGGAGCTTGGTGCTGTCAGCTACGCCTTCCACGGCGAAGCAAACGGACATCCGGGCGTCACGTTCCTCTGCTTCCAGCTTGCAGGTGCGAATGCGAAAGAGACAAACGACCGCGTCAGCGCCAAACTGGAAGAGTTGAGCAAAGACCTGCCCAAAGGCATGAAGTTCGTCAAGATGATGTCGAGCAACGACTTCCTTTTGGCATCCATCGCGAACGTAGAAGAGACCCTGCTTGTTGCCATCCTCTTGGTGGTGCTCGTGGTATACTTCTTCCTGCAAGACTTCAAGGCGACCCTCATCCCCTCCATATCTATTATAGTATCGCTGGTAGGCACGTTCGCCTGCCTTTCCATGGCTGGCTTTACGCTTAACTTGCTGACGCTCTTTGCCCTCGTGCTTGCCATCGGTACGGTGGTGGACGACGCCATTGTCGTCGTGGAAGCCGTGCAGGCGAAATTCGATGCGGGCTACACAAGTCCGTACGAAGCGACCAAGGACGCTATGAGCGACGTGACGATGGCCGTCATTTCCTGTACCTTCGTCTTCATGGCGGTGTTCATTCCCGTCAGCTTCACTGGCGGCACAGCTGGCATCTTCTATACGCAATTCGGCTTAACGCTGGCCACGGCCGTTGGTCTGTCCTGCGTCAGCGCCCTTGTGCTCTGCCCCGCGCTCTGTGCCATGATGATGCGCCCGGCAAGCGAGGAGCGTCGCAAAGGCTTCTTCGGAGCCATCAACTATCGCACCCGCCTTGCCTACGAAGCGACCTATACAGCCATGATGGAGAAATATGCGAACGTCCTTCGCCGCATGGTTTCGCGTAAAGTAAGGTTCTACGTTTGCTTCGGCGCTCTGGCAGTAGCCGTTGTCGGCATGCTCTTCTTCGCAAGTCACCTGCCTGGCGGACTCGTTCCGAGTGAAGACCAGGGCGTTTGCATGATGAACGTGAGCGCCGTTCCCGGCTCAAATGTGGCCTCGACATACAGCGTGATGAACAAGGCGCAGAAGATTATCGAGGAAGTGCCCGAGGTGAAGGACTACACAAAGGTGGCAGGCTACGGCTTCATGTCGGGCCAAGGCACCAGCTACGGCATGTCGGTTATCCGAATGAAGCCTTGGGGCGAACGCCAATACGGCATCGGTTTCGGCATTGCTACGCTTGCCCTTCTGGCTTTCATCATAGCCTTGATAGTCTTCATCAGAGGCATCATCAAGCGGAAGCACATTGGCAAGAAGGCTTTGGCGCTTGGCATCATTACAGCTTTAGCAGCCCTTGCTCTCCTGAACTACCACCCGCTCGACAACATGATGAGTTCGAGCACGATGGTGGCAAACGCGAAGCTCAACGCCCGTCTGCTGAAGGAGATACCCGAGGCTCAATGCTTCGTCTTCGAGCCTGGCATGATTCCCGGCTACGGCATGGGCTCTATCGAGCTTCAGTTGCAGGACAAGACGGGTATTGCCGACAAGGCGCTCTTCTTCGACTACACCAAGAAGTTCATCGCAGAGCTGAGCGAGCATCCCGAAGTGGGCCGTTGCATCACGACCTACGAGCGCAACTTCCCGCAGTTCCAGGTGGAGGTCGATGCCGCCCAATGTAAGCGTGCAGGCATCTCGCCAGCCGCTGTGCTGAGCGCCTTGGCAAGCTATTGCGGCGGTTCGTACGTCAGCAACATGAACCAGTTCTCGAAGGTTTATCGTGTCATGCTGCAGAGCAATCCGCAAAGCAGAACGACGGAGAGCGACCTCAGCAACATGTTCATCCGCAACAACGGGCAGATGGCTCCCTTGAGCCAGTTCGTAAAACTGACGCCCGTTCTTGGTCCTGAGATTGACAACCGCTTCAACCTGTTCAGTTCAATCTCTGTCAACGTGACAGCCAACACGGGCGTCAGCAACACGGAGGTGATGAAGGTCATCGAGAAGGTGCATAAGGAAGTGTTCCCCGAAGGCTACAGCTACGAGTATGGCGGCATGGCTCGTGAGGAGGCAGGAACCATCGGAAGCTACGACACGTACCTCACCTACGCCATCTGCGTCATTCTCATTTTCCTCATCCTGAGTTGTCTCTACGAAAGCTTCCTCATCCCCTTCGCCGTCATCTTCTCTGTTCCTGCAGGCTTGATGGGAACCTACGGCTTTGCTTGGCTGTGGAACACAGGCTTCAACTGGACGATAACCATGAACGGGCAGGCCGCTCCGATAGGTCGCATGCTCTTCATGGGACAGATTGAGAACAACATCTACCTGCAGACGGGTGTCATCATGCTGATTGGCTTGCTTGCCAAGACGGCCATCCTGATTACGGAGTTCGCGCTGGAGCGTCGCCGCAAAGGCATGGGCATCGTGGAAGCCGCCTTTGCTGCTGCTGAAGCACGTCTGCGTCCTATCCTCATGACGGTGCTGACCATGATATTCGGCATGATACCCCTCGTCTTTGCCACAGGAGCCGGCGCCAACGGCAACCGCACCATCGGCATTGGTGTAATTGGCGGTATGACTGTGGGCACACTTGCTATCCTCTTCACCGTGCCCCTCTTCTTCATCATCTTCGAGTTCCTGCAGGAGAAGATTCGTCCCGTCATGCACGAAGAGGCCGACCAGCAGTTCCTCAAGGAGCGCGAGCGTTCGCAAAGAGAGAAGCAAGAAGCAGTAAAGGATTAAGGATTAAAGATTAAAGATAAAGGATGAAACTATGAAAAAGTTATTTCCTATAGTATTGGCAGTAACGTTGTTGAGCTCCTGCCAGCTTTACAAGAACTATGAGCGTCCGGCCGACATCATCACCGACGGCATCTATGGCGACATGCAGACCGCTGGCGACAACAGCCTTGGCGACCTCCGCTGGCGCGACATCTTCACCGACCCGAAGCTGCAGGCACTCATCGAGAAAGGTCTGCAGAACAGCGACATGAAGAACGCCGACCTGCGCATCAAGGAGGCCGACTATGCCCTGAAGTGCGCTAAGCTTGCTTATATTCCCAGCTTCTACTTCAAGCCAAATGGAACTGTCAGCCAGACTTGGGACCCCTGGAACCGTAACGACTATACTGCCAGCAAGACTTACTCCCTACCCGTCTCCATGAGTTGGCAGGTGGGCAGCATCGGTTCGCTGCGCAACAACAAGAAGAAGGCCGAGGTGAGTCGCGAACAGCTTCGCAATGCCAAGCAAGCCATTCAGGCACAGCTCGTGGCAAGCATCGCTTCGATGTACTACAACCTCTGCATGCTCGACGAGCAGCGACTCCTGACCAAACAAACGGAAGAGAACTGGGGCAAGTATCTCAAGATGCAACAGCAGCTCATGAATGCCGGACAGAGCAACATGGCAGCCGTTGCAAGCATCGAGGCAACCTACTACAGCATACAGACATCGGTCGTATCTATCGACAACAACATTCATGCCTTCGAGAATGCACTTGCCACGTTGCTTGGAGAGACGCAATTCCACATTGACAGGAACTCGTTGGCATCGTTCCAAGCTCCTGCCATTTGCAGCACAGGTTTACCCATAACCATCCTCGACCGCCGTCCTGACGTTCGTGATGCAGAGTACAAACTCGCAACAGCCTTCTACGACAAAAACATCGCCCTGAGCAGCTTCTTCCCGCAGCTCAACCTCTCGGCAACAGGCCAATTCACCAACCTTGCAGGTGGTGTCGTCAACCCTGGCGTATTCATCGGCCAAGCCATCGGAACACTTACCCAGCCTCTCTTTGAGAACGGACGCATTCGTGCCCAGTACAAGATATCACAAGCTGAGCTCGAGATTGCCTCGAACAACTTTCAGCAGGCCGTCATCAAAGCGGGCAACGAAGTGAATCTCGCAATGGACGATATCTATGTGGCTCGCTTAATGCAGGGACTCATCGATAAGCAAGTCGAGGCATTAAGCAAGGCACTCGACGCCACGCAGAAGCTCTATCAGAACACCGGCACGAACTACCTGAACGTCATCACTGCACAGAACTCCCTGCTCACTGCCCAGATGAGCCAGATCAGCAACCGCATGGATGCCATCACAGCCACCATCAACCTCTACCAGGCCCTTGGTGGCGGAGTTGAGTAACAACAGCTGAAGCATCCTGTCACAATTTGTGACGTCATCACGAAGGAAAGAAGAAGTATTGGAGACAAACAAGCCCCGCAAGTGTATATTTGCGGGGCTTGTTTGTCCTTCTGGGCTTTATTTCTTCATCGTCAGGTTGAGTGTGCCGCCATTGGTGACGTCTGAAAACTTGATGCTGCCTGCGGTGCTCTTCTTGCCGTTGATGAGCTTCGATGGCTGGATATAGACGTTCTTCTTCGAGTTGTTCTTAGTGGTGATGACGAACTCGTCGCCCTTGTAGTACTGCTTGTTGAGCTTGATGACGACCTTGTCGAAGATGGGGCTGCCGATAGAGAAAGCTGGTTCTGGCGAGGTGAGTCCATCGACGGCAAACAAGCCGATAGAGGACATAACGTACCACGCGCCCAGCTGTCCCTGGTCTTCATCCTGCCCGTAGCCGTAGCCGTGGATGCCGTCGGTGCCGTAGAACTCGTCGCAAATAGCACGAACCCATTTCTGGGAGAGGTCGGGCCGGCCGCTATGGTTGAAGAGCCACGAGATGTGGAGGCAGGGCTGATTGCCCTGATTGTAGTAGGTGCGGAGTCCTGCGAAGGCGTCAATCTCCTTGCCGCCCGAGAAGATTTGGGGCTGCGAGGCCGTGAAGATGTCGTTCAGGCGCTTGTTGAACTCGTCTTTTCCCACTTTCTTTATGAGCTCCTCGGGTGTGTGGGGCACATAGAAGGTGTATTGCACGGCGTTGCCTTCCTGGAAGCCGCGCCACACCTGCATTGGGTCGAAGTTTGCGATGAAGTCGCCATTCTTCAGACGCGGATGCATGTAGCCTGTCTTCTCGTCAAAGATGCGCTCCCAGCCCTTTGACATCCACATCAGTTTATCATAGTCTTGCGTCTTGCCGAGACTCTTTCCAAGCATGGCTGTGGCGTAGGCCGAGAAGGCGTATTCGAGGGTGTGTGAGCCGGAGAAGTAGAAGTCCTCGCCTCGTTCGCCGAGGTTCTTGTGGGGGGCGTAGCCAAGCTCCACGAAGTCGGCGGTATCGTCCTTGCCGGCACCTTCTGGTCGATGGTTACCGTCCATCTCGTTCTTCAGGCAAGCTTCGTAAGCGAGGTCGAGGTCGAAGTCGCGGATGCCGCACTGATAAGCCGCATCAATCATCAGCGGCAGCTGGTTTGTGCCGACGCCCGAGACGTATTTCGAGTTGGCAAGACCATCGGCAAGCCAGCCACAATCCTTGTATTCCTGAAGCGTCGAAGAGACGAACTCCGAGAGATGCTCCGGGTAAGCGAGCGCCCAAAGTTGTGTCAGGTTCCATTGTCCGCCCCACATCGCGTCGGTATTGAACATGTGATGTTTCGGTGCTCCATGCTCCACAGGCACTTGTCCGATGGTGCCGTCGTGCTTGGGATACGCGCCGTTCACGTCGCTCATCACGCCTCTGCCGAGCAACGCATGGTAGAGGCCTGTGTAGAACTTCTTGAGGTCTTCCTCGTTCTTGCCTTCCACGCGGATGCGTCCGAGGGCTTCCCCCCAAATCATCTCCGAGGCGGCTTTGACCTGGTCGAACGTTGTTCCTGTTGCCTCTGCCTTGAGGTTAATGCGGGCGTTCTGCACAGAAGTGTAGCTGATGCCGACCTTTGCCGTTATCTGCTCGCCCTTCTTCGTATTATAATTAAGGTAGGCACCTGCTCCGAGGCCATGCGCGTAGGTCTGGTTCTCGTGGACCTCCTCGCCGTTGAAGGTGCCGTGGGAGTTTGCTTTCTTGTCCACGACAGCCGAGAAATAAATGCGCTGGTCGGCATTCGGCTGGTATTTCTTGATGTATTCCGGGCGTGTGATGACGTATCCCTCGACGGTGCCGTCCTCGTTAATCCACACCTCCGAGTCCTTCACCTTGCCGCTCTCGCCCTGTTGATGACCGATGTCGAAGATGAGATGCGCGGACGAGGACTCGGGGAACGTGAAGCGAAGGTAGGCGACGCGCTGGGTTGCCGTCACCTCGGCATTGATGCCGTAGTCCTTGAGCATGACCTGATAATAGCCCGCTGTAGCATATTCTTCCTCATGACTGAAGGTAGAGCGGTAGCCCTTGGGGCCTGTGCCGTCGGGAAGACCGGGGATGGTGCGCAACTGGCCTGTAGAAGGAGCAACGGTAATGCCGCCCACCTGGAACTCGTGGGTGCAGACGAAGCCCTCGATGGACGTGTCGCGATAGTCGTAGCCGGTAGCTTGCCAGCCGTCGGCATTGCCGAGCGAGCCGTTGGTTGACGGGCCGGGCTTGGCCATTCCGAAGGGCATGGAGCCCGGGGCGAAGTGGAAAGCGCGGCAATGAGCCGTTCCGATACGGGGCTCTACATACTGGAGGAGGGACTTCGAGGCCTGAGCCATCGAAACTAAAGTGCATGCCAGGAGCGATGCAAGAAAGAGATGTCGTTTCATAAAAAAGTATAAAATGTGTCTGTTCCTGTGCAAAGTTACGAATATTCCTGAGAAAAACAATATCTACGACAAACAAAATCAAAAAAGATGCCATAGAGCGAAAAAAACGCCGCACGCGGAAATTGCCAACGCCGCACGCGGGGATTGCCATCGCCGCACGCGGGGATTAAAACGCCGCCTGCGGGGATAAAATCAAAGACTTGTTCATGTGCCAACAATGAGCACCCCGACTACCCTCTTCTCTTAAGCTTCCTCATCAGGCATTTTGCGCAATCCGAACGATGGACCAGTTGCCAAAGACTCAAGATAGACGCCACGACAAAAGCGATGACGCCAGCCGTGTACTTTTCCTCTACGGAAGGAGAAACCAGATAACAGTACTCAACGGCTACAAGCAAGCAGATAAACTGGCCTATGCAAAAGAGCAAGGTACTTCTGCGGAACACAAAGCCATAACGGAAATGGCAGTAAAGGAAATAAATCACCACGTCGTAAAGGGCTCCGACAGACAGCGCCATGCCTGCTCCAACGAGTCCAAACGCATTATAGCACCACCAGATGAGCAATCCGAAGAACACATCATAGCACACCTCAAGCACCAGGAACACGATACTGTGTCCCTTGGCAAGAACGCTGTATCCCATTGGCAATGCCAGACAACGCAGGAAAGGATAGAAGACTGCAAGCGTAGCCATACCCTCCACGACAAGGAACTCTCTCTCGAACAGCAGTTCCAAAACAAAAGGCATGAACACGACAAGCAGGATGAGCAGAGGCGTCAAGATGAGCGCACAGACGTCTATCTGCTGGTTGATGGTCTCGTTCATGCGCAACTTGTCGTTGCTCACAGACGACAGCCTCGGGAAGTAATCCGACTCCAGCGCCAGGAACACCAGACCCGCATAGCCGAACATCAGCGCCCAGCCCGCATTGTAATGTCCCAATTCAGCTTGAGTATGATGAGCAAGAATGATGGCGACGATAACCATCTGCAAGCAGGAATTGGCAACACCTGCCAACACGTATGGGATGCCGACCTTGATAAGCGGCAGCCCCTCCAGAAATGTCCTGTACGAAAGGGGTTGCACCTTATACGACACTAAGGGAAGCGAGAAGAAGAAGTGCACGATGGCTGCCAGAAAACCGCATGCAATGAGCCCCAAGATGACACCACGGATGCCAAATATATAATAAAGAGGAATGGTACAGAGCAACGTCCCCAGAGCCAGTATCGTCTCTATGACCGCCACCTTTCGCACTTGCCTGAGGCCTTTCAGGATGGCACATTCACCCTCCGCAATGATGTTGCTCACCGCCACGAGCGATGTAAGCATCACTACCGGCCAGCGATGCC
The DNA here is from genome assembly GCA_902778625.1 of uncultured Bacteroidales bacterium. GTDB lineage: Bacteria > Bacteroidota > Bacteroidia > Bacteroidales > Bacteroidaceae > Physcousia. The sequence goes on along the minus strand of CACYYM010000005.1, from coordinate 203,291 downwards.
AGTCGTGCTCGAAAAAGAAATAGCTGATTATGGGCGAGAAGAACAGGCAAATGAGCACAGAAAGTATCGCCGACCATAGTACCCAAGTCCGAATGACCATCACTTGATGCGCGATCTGCTCCTCTGTACCGTTCTCAAACAGCGCGCTGGTCTGTCGCGTGGCATTCAGGGGAATGCCCATGTTGCTGGCTTTGCTAAGAAACTCGGAAACAGTATTGTATGCAGTGATCAACCCCATTCCCCAACCTCCGAGGATGTAGGCTGTGAGCTTCACTCGCACCATACTGATAAGCATCTTCAAGCCTTGCACACCACCAAAGATGCTCGTGTACTTCAGCACATGGTCGTATGAGGTGTCGCTCGTCTCGCGATTATGAAGATTCTTCAGATTGTCCATCAACTTTTAAGTCATTCGGGCTGCAAAGATACAAAATAATCTCTAATCCCTAATCTTAAATCCAAAAATTCTTTGTATCTTTGCACGAAATAGTAAATGCTAAACAGCAAATGGCAGCTCTTCAAGACATCATTTCCGTAATCGTTTGCACCTATAACCAGGAAGACACTATCGGCAGGACGCTCGACAGCATCCTAGCTCAGAAATGCCACTTGCCCATCGAAATTGTCATAGGTGAAGACGGCTCTACTGATGGCACACTTGCCGTCTGTCAGCAATACCAAAAACTGCATCCCGACACGATACACATCCTGGCAAACAAGCCCAACAAAGGATTCGTAAGGAACTACTTCGACTGCTTGCGTGCCTGCCAAGGAAAATACATTGCAGATTGTGCCGGCGACGACTTTTGGATAGACGAAAGGAAACTCGAGAAGACGTCCGTCATCTTAGACAATATGCCAGATGTTGGCATTGTGCATACCGACTGGCTCAAGTATGATGAGCAGACAGGACAATACAATTCTCCTGAAGAGCCTCGCTTCTGTCAAGATATCATCGACGGGAAAGAAATGCTTCTCGACATCCTGACCCCCATCGAACGACCTGCCGTTCATCTCTGCACAGCCATTTATCGCAAAGAATGGATACAGCAAGCCATGCAGGAATACCCACAGTTCTTCAACCCGGACGCCTATCGCTGCGAAGACATTCAAGTCGTCTTCCTTCTCGCAAGAATGGGCAGAGTGGCATATCTTCCCGATCAGACGCTTGCCTATTCCTGTAGCGTCGGAACCGTTTCCAACCCTGAAAGTGAGGAAAAACAATTCGCTTTTTGGGCAAACACGACACAGCTTTCCTACGATTTGGCAAGCACCTTCAATATTCATAATGAGCGATTTAACCACTTCCTGCAAGCTCGCATCCACAAGCTCCTGATGCACGCTTTCCGTAGCGGCAAACCTTCTTTGAAAACACAGACTTTGCAAATGCAAAAGGACATGTACATCGCCGACAATCGCCATATTCATCTTGCCAAAATTCTGCTGCTTCCAGGCATTTGGCAGGCGATGCGTCTCGCCCGGAACGCCGTTAAATCTCAAAAATAATCACTTAAAGAAGAAAAAACTTTCCCCTTCGCTTGCAGATTAGGGAAAAAGTTGTACCTTTGCACGCCGATTATTATCAAAGGGTATCTAAAGTGCCCTCTCGAAGCGTGTGAATAGTCCGCATCATTGGCCTGAACGGACGGTTCGTGAATCGCTACGACAAAATTGAGAAATAAACAAGGTAGAAACAAAACAAAAGTAAGACAAAGAATGGATACTTTGAGCTACAAGACCATCTCGATGAACAAGAACACCGTGAAGAAGGAATGGGTCGTAGTTGATGCTACAGACCAGGTTCTCGGTCGTCTCTGCACGAAGGTGGCAAAATTGCTGAGAGGCAAGTACAAGGCAGAGTTCACTCCCAACGTGGACTGCGGTGACAACGTTGTTATCGTGAACGCCGACAAGATTATCATCACTGGTAAGAAGATGACAGACCGCACTTATCTGTCATACACAGGCTACCCCGGTGGCCAGCGCGCAACAACCCCTGCCGAGATTCTGGCTAAGCCGAACGGCGCAGAGAAGCTGATTCGTCGCACAGTAAAGGGCATGCTGCCCAAAAACAAGCTGGCTGACAAACTCATCACCAACCTCTACATCTATGGTGGCGCAGAGCACAAGCAGCAGGCACAGAGCCCCAAGGCTATTGATATTAACCAGTATAAATAATCACACCAAACATGGATACGAAATACATAGCTAATGCGCTGGGTCGTCGCAAGTGCGCCGTTGCCCGCGTCTATGTCAAAGAAGGTAATGGTAAGATTACCATCAACAAGCGCGACCTTACCGAGTACTTCCCCAGCACCATCCTGCAGTTCGTGGTTAAGCAGCCTCTGACTCTGCTCGACGTTGCCGAGAAGTATGATATTAATGTTAACCTTTACGGTGGCGGCTACACCGGACAGTCTCAGGCTCTTCGCCTCGCTATTGCCCGCGCTCTTGTAAAGATCAACGCAGAGGACAAGAAGGCACTTCGTGCTGAAGGCTTCATGACACGCGACAGCCGCGAGGTCGAGAGAAAGAAGCCCGGACGTCCAAAGGCACGTCGTCGCTTCCAGTTCAGCAAGCGTTAATCGCTGCATAACGTACTGGACCGCGAAAAGCTGTTTAGCATCTAAATCTGCCTGACTCCCTTTCCTTATATATTATATATAATGTATATGGAAGTCATGGGGACTACTCGCAGATTGATTCTAAAACACAAAGAATTAACAAAGAAAGTAAACAACAAAACAAAACACAAAAGACAATGTCAAGAACTAACTTTGAGACTTTATTGGAGGCCGGATGCCATTTCGGTCACCTCAAGAGAAAGTGGAACCCCGCTATGGCTCCTTACATCTTCATGGAGCGCAACGGCATTCATATCCTCGACCTGCACAAGACTGTTGCTAAGGTTGACGAGGCTGCCGAAGCCATGAAGCAAATCGCCAAGAGCGGAAAGAAGATCCTCTTTGTCGCTACCAAGAAACAGGCCAAGCAATGTGTTGCCGACCTCGCTACGTCTGTAGGCATGCCCTACGTTATCGAGCGCTGGCCCGGCGGCATGCTCACCAACTTCCCCACCATCCGCAAGGCTGTGAAGAAGATGAGCAACATCGACAAGCTCATTGCCGACGGCACTTTCAGCAACCTCTCCAAGCGTGAGATTCTGCAGGTGAGCCGTCAGCGCGCTAAGCTCGAGAAGAACCTCGGCTCTATTGCCGACCTCAACCGTCTGCCTTCTGCACTCTTCGTCGTTGACGTACTGAAGGAGCAGATTGCTGTACGCGAGGCTAATCGTCTCGGCATCCCCGTGTTCGGTATTGTTGATACGAACAGCAGCCCCGACAACATCGACTTCGTTATCCCCGCTAACGATGATGCAAGCAAGAGCATCGAGGTTATCCTCCAGGCTTGCTGCGCAGCCATCAACGAGGGTCTCGAGGAGCGTAAGGCTGAGAAGGCCGACGAGGACGCTGCCGCAGCTCAGGACGACCAGCCCGTGAAGAAAGGTCGCCGCAGCGGTAAGGCTCGCGAAGAGGAAGAAGAAGCACCCGAGGCTGAATAAGGTGCAGTAAACGAATCATTAACACTCAAAAACATTCATACTATGGAAGTTACAATGAATGACATCAAGAAGCTCCGCGAGATGACGGGCGCTGGTCTGGCAGACTGCAAGAAGGCTCTGGCAGAAAGCGACGACATGGACGGTGCTATTGCATACCTGCGCAAGAAGGGTCAGGCTGTTGCTGCTAAGCGTAGCGACCGCGAGGCTGCTGAGGGTTGCGTGCTCGTGAAGGCTGAGAATGGCTTCGGCGCCATCATCGCCCTCAAGTGCGAGACCGACTTCGTGGCCAACAACGCTGACTTCGTGGCCCTCACACAGAGCATCCTCGACGCTGCCGTTGCCGCTAAGTGCAAGACTCTGGACGAGGTGAAGGCTCTGCCTATGGGCGAAGGTACCGTTCAGGACGCCGTTACCGCTCGCAGCGGTATCACTGGCGAGAAGATGGAGCTCGACGGCTATTGCACCATCGAGGGCGAGAACATCGCTACCTACAACCACATGAACCGCAACGGACTCTGCACCATGCTCAACCTGAGCAAGAAGGTGGAGGACGAGACCGTCGGCAAAAACATCGCTATGCAGATTGCAAGTGCTGCTCCTGTGGCTATCGACGAAAGCGGTGTGCCCCAGAGCGTGAAGGACAACGAGTATGCTGTTGCCATCGAGAAGTCTAAGGCAGAGCAGGTGCAGAAGGCTGTAGAGGCTGCCATCAAGAAGGCTGGCTTCAACCCCGCACACTTCGACAGCGAGGACCACATGGAAAGCAACCAGGCCAAGGGCTGGATTACAGCTGAGGACGTTGCCAAGGTGAAGGAAATCATCGCAACTGTTTCTGCTGAGAAGGCTGCAAACCTCAACCCCGCTATGATTGAGAACATCGCAAAGGGTCGTGTGAACAAGTTCCTCAAAGAGAATTGCCTGATGAGTCAGGAGTACATTTGGGACAAGAACCTTACCGTTGCCTCTTATCTTCAGAGCATCGACAAGGAGCTCACAGTCACCGACTTCAAGCGCTTCACTCTCCGCGCAGAATAAGCAACAAGCTTTCGATGCAAATAGCAAGAAGGGATATGCCAAACGGCATGTCCCTTCTTGCATTCTATCGCTTATTCAGTTTGCAACCGAATTACACATTTCTGCTTTCAAAGTGTCACTTTTCAGAATAGCGAAAAAGAGCCCGAAACACGCCGAATTTGATGATTCGGCATGGGACGATTTCAAACGCCGCACGCGGAAATAACCAACGCCGCCTGCGGCGTTTCATTTTTCGCCTGCGAAAAATCACTGTCAAAACACACCGAATTTGCCGAAAAGACAGGCGATTTTGCCATTCCGAGTTAGCAAAACGAGCATTTTTGACATTCAAGGCGGTTTGTAACTGCCTGTGTTTCAGTGCGGTTCCTTTCTAAGCACATTTCTCCTCAAAAGGGCAGAAAAGTGCTACCCGAAGCATTTTATGCGATTCTCGACATTTTGCCAAAATTCAAGATGTAAGCAAAAACGCCCATCAGCTTACTTTTTGACAATTCACAAAACAAGCTCTTAAAGATAATTTTGAATTTAATTATTTTGAATTTTGAATTAAAAACCGTACCTTTACGCCCGAAATGAAGATATTCGGCATAGGAATGAATTACGCAGCACACAATAAAGAGCTGCAAAATTCGTTATTATATATAGAAGACCCTGTTGTCTTCACGAAGGCGGACTCCGCGCTGCTCACGGGCGGCAAGCCGTTCTTCATTCCTGCTTACACGAAGCAATGTGACTATGAGACAGAGCTTTGCGTACGCATCAACCATTTGGGGCGAAGCATCCCGGAGCGCTTTGCACACCGCTACTACGACGAGGTGACGGTGGGCATCGACTTCACGGCTCGCGACCTCCAGGAGCAGCTTCGGCAGAAGGGACTGCCATGGGATCTCTGCAAGGGCTTCGACGGAAGCGCAGCCGTTGGCAAATGGATGCCGCTCACTCGCTATGGGAAAAGCATTCAGGAGCTGCAGTTCCACCTGCTCCGCAACGGCGAAAAAGTGCAGGAAGGCAACACGAAGGACATGCTCTTCGGCGTAGACAGGCTGGTGAGCTTCATCAGCCAATTCTTCACACTCAAAACGGGCGACATCATCTTCACGGGAACACCCGTCGGCGTCGGTCCGGTCAGCGTGGAAGACCACCTCGAGGGCTACCTCGAAGGAGAAAAAGTATTGGAGTTTAACGTAAAATGACATATGAAAAGACTCATCACGATATTCATGCTTGCAGCATTGACGCAGGCAATCACGGCACAGCAGGAGCTGGCATTCACTAGCCTCGACTGGAACGAGATGCGGATTGACTCCGTCCTGCCTGTTTATACGGAAGTCGTACCCCTGGAGACCGACTACAGGATGCACTCGTACACCGTCTCCATCCTCTACCCCGAATACGCTCCGCTGAGCGGCAAAGAGGCACAGGTGGCAGAACAGTTCGACAGCCTGCTGAGCGAGCAGATCAACGTGGAGACATTCGTCGGCATCGAGCGCGGCAAAGGCTTGCTCGACATCTCATTCATCCCCATCCGCCGCCAAGGCGCCAAGTACGAGAAGCTTATCAGCGCACAGATCGTCATTAATGCCGAGCGGACCGGAAGGCTCAATGCACCCAGACAGAAAGCCGAAGGCGAAGGCCGCTATGCCGCCAACTCCAAACTGGCAAACGGCAAGTGGGTCAAAGTCAGCATCACCGAGGACGGCCTCTATCAGTTCTCGCGAGCTTCGCTCAAGAAGATGGGCTTCACCAACCCCGACAACGTGCACCTCTACGGCTATGGAGGTCACCTCCTGCCAGAGCTCATCCGTCAAGGCACACACCACGACGATCTGGTCGAAGTGCCACTCTACTACAACAGCCCAACCGACAGCTGGATCTTCTGGGGCAACGGATTGGTTTATTGGAATGACGATACCCGAGTGAGCAACACCTTTGCCCGTAGTGCCTGTTACTTCCTGACACAAGAAGACACGCCCTCCACAATGGAGACGCTCTCCTTCAACCCAAGTCTTCCGCGTCAAACATACACTACCACAAGGGCTCATACGCTCCACGAGAAAGACGAATTCGCATGGCACTCCGTCGGACGTCATCTCTACGAAAACGAAAACTATGGCACCAGCAACTCACATACCTATTCCCTCCCTGCAACTGACCCGGCAGGGAACGGCAAACTGACCGTCGTCTTCACTGGCAACGACGGCACAATTAACACCGTCAACATCAGCGGCAACGGCACAGCCCTCGGATCCTTCTCCGTACAGCCTCCCGGCGACTACACATATGCCACAGCCACAACACGAAACTACGACCTGAGCGCACTTGGAACACCCGCTACGCTCAAAGTCGGGATTCGCTCAGAGGCAGGCAAGAAGGCTCACCTTGACTACCTCGCCTACAGCTACGACCGCAACATCAGCACCGCTGCAAACGGCTACGTTGACTTCACCCATCCAGGAAACGATGCCGCACGGTTCAACATCAACGGCACGAACATAAAAGTCATCCGCACAGGCAGCCTCACAGAAAAAGACGCTCTCGTCGAAGGCACGCAGGAAGGCAACACCTACACCATCAACGTTGATAACGGCGGACAACACTTCGTGGCTTTCAACACAAGCCATGCCTTCCCAGAACCTACCGTCGTAGGAAACGTCGAGAACCAAAACCTGCACAGCCTCGACAGCCTCGACATGGTCATCATCATCCCAGCAAGCGGCAAACTGCGCTCCGAAGCACAACGCCTGGCCGACGCGCACCTGCAGTACGACAGCCTGCGGGTAGGCATCGTCCGCGCTGACCAGATATTCAACGAGTTCTCCAGCGGTACGCCAGACCCCACTGCATATCGTCTCTTCATGAAAATGCTCTATGATAAAGCAGCCAGCGAAGACGTCGCTCCGCGCTACCTTCTGCTCTTCGGCGACTGCGCTTGGGACAACCGTATGCTCTCCACTGCTTGGCGCAACAGCTCCCCCGACGACTACCTCCTCTGCTACGAAAGCGAAAACAGCTTCAGCGACACAAAGAGCTACGTCATGGAAGACTACTTCGGCCTGCTCGACGACGGCGAAGGCAACAACCCGCTACGCGAGAAGAGCGACATCGGCATCGGACGATTCCCCGTCACGCAATCCTCCAGTGCCAAGATCATGGTGGACAAAAGCATTGCCTTCCTCAGTAACCAGAATGCAGGACTATGGAAGAATCTGGTTTATTTCTTAGGCGACGACGGCGATCAAAACGAGCATATGAAGTACGCCAATAACGTTGCGGAGAACACCATCGCAAAGTACCCCAAGATAGAAACGCATAAAATCATGTGGGATGCGTACACCCGCGTCAGCTCGGCAAACAGCAACACCTATCCGGAAGCAGCAAAACAGATAAAGAAGCAAATGGCTGACGGCGCCTTGGTGATGAACTATACAGGTCACGCCGGCATACACGCATTCAGCCACGAGTACGTCATCCTGCGCGAAGACTTTGAGAACATCAAGAGCACGAAGCTCCCCCTGTGGGTTACCTGTGCATGCGACGTCATGCCCTTCGACGCATTTGGCGGCAACATCGGTGAGTCTGCCGTGCTCAACCCGACTGGTGGCGCACTTGCTTTCTACGGTACGACGCGCACCGTCTTCGCCAGCCAAAACTACAACATGAACCGCTACTTCATGCAATACCTCTTTGCCCGCAGCACCACTGGAAAGAAGGAACGCAACCGCATCGGCGACGCTATCCGTCTTGCAAAGAGCAGCATCATCAGCGACGGTCGCGAGGCTGGTTACTTGGAGAACAAGCTGCAGTATGCACTGCTTGGCGACCCCGCCCTCATTATGGGCAACCCTCTGCAGAATATCATCGTGGACAAGATAAACGACCAGGAAGTAAACGGCACGCCCATTCCTCTCAAGGCTGGCGAGCGCGTCAAGCTCTCCGGACATGTCGAGCAAACTGACGGCACAACGATGACGACCTTCAACGGCATCGTTTACACCCGCCTCTTCGACAACCTGGAGACCATCGTATGCCGCAACAATGCTGGAGCCAACGAAGCATTCACCTTCACCGATCGCAACGGCTTGCTCCACGAGTCGCAAGACAGCGTGCGTGCCGGTGTGTTCAGCGAGGAGTTCATTATCCCTATCGACATCAACTTCAGCAATGAAACAGGCCGGCTTGTCTTCTATGCCATCGACACGACAACAGGCATCGAAGCCAACGGCTACAACGAGGACATTCCTATTGGCGGCATAGTGGACAACACTGACTTCGACAAGGACGGCCCGCAAATCTTTGCCTATCTCAACGACGAAGACTTCCAGAATGGCGGCACAGTCAACGCGACACCGCTCTTCGTGGCACAGCTCACAGATGTAAGCGGTATCAGCTCTAGCGGCAACGGCATCGGGCATGACCTCTCGCTGTGTATCGATGGACGAAGCGACATGACGTACAACGTCAACGAATACTATACGCATGAGTTCGGCGACTTCACGAAAGGCACGGTTGCCTACAACATCCCGCCTCTCGAGAACGGCACGCACAACCTCACCTTCCGTGCCTGGGACGTACTGAACAACACGAGCCAAACCAGCCTGGACTTCGTCGTGGACGACGGCATGGCGACCAACATCGTTCGCCTCATGGCAAGCCAGAATCCTGCCATCACGAGCACGAACTTTATGGTAAGCTACGACCTTCCTGGCAGCGACTGCGACTTTGTTGTCGAAGTGTTCGACTTCTCGGGACGTTGCATATGGAAGCACGAAGAAAGCAGTTCGGGCGAACGCGGCGTCTATACAGTAACCTGGAACCTCACGAACGGAGTGGGCGCCAAGGTTGACACTGGCGTTTATCTCTATCGCTGCAGAGTGAGGTGCGGACAGAGCAAATGGACATCAAAGACGCAAAAAATCATAGTCCGGAACAATAAATAAGCCTCCTGCGCAGTTATTATAGAGTATGAAAGCACAAAGAATCATCCGCATCCTGTTGCTGCTGGTCGTATGCAGCACAGAAGTTGTCCTTGCGCAGGACAAGCAGAATATGTTCAACCCTGTGAACACGAGTGTTACGTCTCTTGCCATTGCACCGGATGCACGTGCAGGTGCCATGGGCGACATGGGTGCAGCCACAGAGGCCGACGTCTATTCGCAGTATTGGAACCCTGCAAAGTACCCGTTCAACATTGCGCGTGCCGGTGTCGGCGTCAGCTATACGCCTTGGTTGCGCAAGTTGGTCAACGACATTAACCTTGCTAACCTGACAGGTTTCTATCGCATTGGCGATTACAGCGCCGTGCACGCATCTCTGCGCTACTTCAGTCTTGGCGAAGTCTATCTTGCAGACATGGAAGACATGACCATCAAGCCCTACGAGATGGCAATCGATGCAGGTTATAGCCGCATGCTCAGTCAAACATTCTCGATGGCTGTCAACCTGCGCTTCATTCTCTCCGATATCAAGTACGACTACACGGCTGAGAGCAGTGCAGGCAAGGCATTCTCTGCCGACATCGCACTCTATCGCTTGGGCTATTTCATGGCAGGCAACCGCGAGTGCAGTTTCGGCTGGGGTCTCAATATAAGCAATATCGGCTCGAAGATATCGTATGGCGGCAGCGACAACTCAGAGTTCATTCCCACCAATCTGCGTTTGGGTATGAACATAACCATCCCATTCAACGAGTACAACAAATTCAGTTTTGGTGCCGACCTGAACAAGATGCTTGTGCCCACTTATCCGAAGCAGAACGAGGGCGAAGCGGACGAGGACTATGAGGAGCGCGTGCAGAAGGACTACTACGATGTGTCTTCCATTGCCGGCATCTTCAAGAGCTTCGGCGATGCGCCCAACGGATTCAAGGAAGAGATGCAGGAGATTCAGTGGAGCCTTGGTGCTGAATACACCTACAACGACCGCTTTATGCTTCGAGCAGGTTATCATCACGAAGCAGAGAACAAGGGTAACCGTAAGTACTTCACCGTCGGTGCGGGCTTCCACATGAGCGTCTTCTCCATCGATGCCTCGTACGTCTTCTCTACGGCACAGACGAATCCCTTGGACCAGACAATGCGCTTCTCGCTCGGCTTCGACCTTGACGGCATGCGCGACCTCTTCGGCAAGATGAAGAGAAGATAAATGAGCAAGATAAGAGTCGGCTTTGGATACGACGTCCATCAGCTTGTAGAAGGACGTGAGTTGTGGCTTGGCGGCATACGCTTCGAGCACTCGAAGGGGCTGCTGGGACACAGCGATGCCGACGTGCTGATTCATGCCATCTGCGACGCCCTACTTGGCGCAGCGAACATGCGCGACATCGGCTTTCATTTCCCCGACAATAGCGAGGCGTTCCATGACATCGACAGCAAGATCCTTCTGCGCAAGACGGTGGAACTCATTGCCACTAAAGGCTATCGAGTTGGCAACATCGATGCGACGGTTTGTGCCGAGCGTCCGAAGCTAAAAGCTCGCATTCCCGAGATGCAAGAATGCTTGGCGGAAGTGATGGGCATTGATGCCGACGAGGTTTCCATCAAGGCAACGACGACAGAGAAGCTGGGCTTCACCGGTCGCGAGGAAGGCATCTCGGCCTACGCCACAGTGCTAATCGAGAAAGAATCGTAAGCCCTTTCCCTTATGAAGGAGCGCATCGAGTACATCGACCTTGCGAAGGGCATTTGCATCCTGCTTGTCGTGCTGGACCACATCGCTGGCTACAGATACTTTTCCGACGGCAACTATCCCATGAACGACATCTTCGAGCAGACGAGGATGCCGCTTTATTTTATCCTTTCCGGACTGTTCTTCAAGGACTACGGCGGCATTCGCGAGTTTCTGCTGCGCAAGACGAACCGCATCCTCGTGCCTTACCTTTTCTTTTTGATACTGTACAGAGTGTCGGCGAAGGCTATCTACTCGTTCACCGGCATCAGCGTCGGCGAGATATGGGCACCGCTGTGGTTCTTGCTTTGCCTCTTTTGGATGAACGCCATCTTTGCCACAATGTACTATTCCGTCAAGCGATTCGTTCAGACCGAACGCACCTCGGAAATCATTCTGGCACTTTGCGTGCTTGGCTTCGGCATTGCGGGTTACCTTATTGGCTACACGCCACTGAGCATCGGCTCTGCGATGACGAGTCTGCCTTTCCTTTGGATGGGATACTTCCTGAACAGAAAGCTGAGCTTTTTCCAGTTGAGCATCAGGTGGCAGTGGGCGCTGCTCGTCGGCATCGGAATGCTTGCGCTGCTGCATTTCACATACATGGGCGACAATTTCTTCTACCTGAACACCTACAGCACGCCTTTGTCGCTCATTTACCTTGCAGGCCTGTTTGGCACGCTCGGCATATTGCTGCTGAGCCGCGTCATCAGGTGGTTGCCCGTCATCTCATACATCGGACGCTACTCCATCATTGTGCTCTGCACGCATATGGCAGTCGTGAAGGTGGTCATAAACCTCCTGCCCACCTGCTGGGGCGAGTGGTTTCAGGCGACGGACATCGCCCAGAGTCTCATCGTCCTTTTGCTTACGATAATGGGTTGCGTTTTCTGTTGCTGGATACTGAGCAAATACCTGCCTTGGTTCACTGCCCAGAGAGATCTGTTCTGAAGGCTGTTTGCGGGCATTTCCTTAACGAATGTTAAAAACGCCGCGTGCGGGGATTGCAATCGCCGCACGCGGAAATGGCCAACGCCGCACGCGGGGATTTTCATCGCCGCACGCGGGGATTTTCTGTCAGGCTGTAGGGAGCGTCTTTTTTCTCTGTTCCCAGCTGTTTGTTCGGCGTTGCGGACATCTGCAACTGGAGCGTGCCGCCGGAGGTCAACTCCTTATAAGTGATATAGTTCCGTGTGAAGGGCTGGCCGTTCAGGCTGCGACTATCGACATAGACATTGTCCTTCGAATTGTCTTTTGCCTCGATGACGAACTGCTTGCCATCTTCCATCGTGATGGTTGCACGGCGGAAAAGCGGACTGCCGAGCACGTACTGGTCGGTACCTGGGGTGACGGCGTAGAGCCCGAGTGCTGACAAAACGTACCACGAACTCATTCCGCCCTGGTCCTCGTCGCCGGGGAAGCCGTCGGGCGTGCTGTGATAGAGGCGGTCCATTATCTGGCGAACCCAGTACTGTGTCTTCCAGGGCTGGCCGGCATAACTGTAGAGATATGGCATGTGTTGTATGGGCTGATTGCCGTGAGCGTATTGCCCCATGCCCGCTATCTCCATTTCCGTCATCTCGTGTATCTTGCCGCCGTACCAGCCGGGCTTTACCGTGCCGGGCTGCGAAAAGACGCTGTCCATCTTCTCCACAAAGGCATCATCGGAGCCGAAGAGTTCGATGAGGCCCTGCACATCGTGGAAGACGCTCCAGATATAGTGCCAGGCATTGCCCTCGGTGTATGGTCCGCCCCACACCAGCGGGTCGAAAGGCTCGTAGAAGCGTCCGTCGAGTCCCCTGCCGCGGAAGAACTTAGTCTCTGGGTCCCACAGGTTCAGGTAGTTGCGCAGCACTCTCGCGAATATTCTTTCATAGAACTTGTTGCCGCAGCTGCGTGCCAGAGTCCACGCACACCAGTCGTCGTAGGCATACTCCAGCGTTTGGGTGACGCTGCCGTGCGACTCGGGGAAGGTGACATAGCCCAGCTGCCAGTACTCTTTCCAGCCGGCGCGACCGTTGGCACCGCCGAGAGGACCTTTGTTCATCGCCTCGTGGGCGTATGCCGTCAGCGCAGAGTCGGGGTTGAAAGAGCGTATGCCCTTTGCCCACGCGTCTGCCAGAAGCGAGATGCTATGGTTGCCGCACATGCCGCCGGTCTCGCCCGGACACGACCAGGCAGGCAGCCATCCGAACTGCTCCTGCGCGTCGAGGAGGGCTTGCATGTAGCGGCCTTGCTGCGTGGGATGCAGGATGTTGGTCAGCGGGAACTGGCTTCGGAAGGTATCCCAAAAGCCGTTGTCGGTCAGCATGTAGCCGTCGTGGATCTTCCCGTCGTAGGGGCTGTAGTAATACGGCGTGCCGTCCTCCTTGATTTCATAGAAGTGGCGGGAGAAGAGGTTAGCGCGGAAGAGGCAACTGTAGAAGGTGCGCATCTGCTCATCGCTGCCGCCCTCCACTCGGATGCGGTTGAGCAGGGCATTCCACGTCTCGAAGCCTCGCTTCTTTGTCTGCTCCAGGGTTTTGTCCGCGCCGAGTTCCGACCGCCAGTTCTGCCAGGCTTGTTCCTCGCTGATATAGCTGCTGGCAGCCCTCGCCTGCACCTTGCTGCCCGGACGGAACTTGAGGTAACAGCCATATCGCTTGCCCTTGCCGTCCCTTTCATGCGGGAAAGTCTGCTTGTTCTCTCCTTCCCAAATGCCGTAGTCGAGTATTGGCTGGTCGAACTGAACGACAAAGAAGCAGCGGAAGTTCTCGCTGTGATTGACGAAGCGTTGGTTGTTGACCCAGCCCGTCACCTGCCGCTTCTCGGGATTCACATGGATTTCCGACTCCGCGGTATAGCCGTCGATAATCAAGTAAGCGTCCTGTTTCTTGGGATACGAAAAGCGAAGATGGACACCTCTCTCTGTAGGAGCCATCTCTGTTCGTATGCCGTTGTCGAACGTGACGCTGTAGTAGTGAGGCTGTCCGGCCTCCTTGCAATGGCAGAAACGTGCGCCTCGCTTATCGGGATCGACTTCCAAGTTACCCGTTTCAGGGAAGAAAGTATAGACGGCATAGTCGCTTACCCAGGGCGAAGGCTGATGCGACTGACCGAATCCTCTGATTTGATCCGACTCATAAAGGTACTTAAAACCCTCGCCATTGGGTCCCGTCTGGGGCGTCCACATGTGTTGAGCAAACGGCATAGCCGTTGCTGGGAAGGTGTTCCCATGTGAAAGACCGAAGTTCGAAAGCGTGCCTTGCAGCGTATTTACATAGCGAACCAAGTCGGGTTGGCTTGCCGCATTAACCGACAAAGCACAGAGCAAGAACCCACAGAGGGAGGAGTACAATCTCATTATCTACCAAGTTTTACTTTATCAATACTTTTCTTCCATTAGTGATAACGATGCCCTTGTAGTCTTTTCTCACGCGTTGGCCAACGAGGTTATAGGTCGCACCATTCTCCTTCGAAGCAGAAACGAGGCTGATGCCATCGGGATCTACGCCAGGAGTGAACGTCACCTTGTAATTGTTGTCATAGCCATAGTCGCTGATACCATTGGCATATTTGTATTTGTTGCCATTCGCGTCGCCTCCGTCGGCAAAGAACTCGAGGGTCTTCATCACGTTCTGATCGAGCCATTCGCTCGCGACGCACTCTCTTCCTTCACCCCAATCGAGCACCCAATGTCCGCCGCCTTGGTTCTCCATGGGAATCCAATCCCATGCCGTATCGTCGTGCTGCCATCCATCAGCCGTGTCGTAGATGGTCGAACAGAAGCCCATATAGGTCAACGATTCACTCGTTTCGACCTCGACTCGCATGACTTTAATGGAGGAAACCAGTCCCTCGACAGCATGAATCTCCCAGCCCTCGGACGGGAACGACTCGGTGAAGACCTCGCCATCGCAGTTGATGGTCAGCGTCATGCTGCGGATGCCGTCGCCACCACCGCCGCTGCCAGTCGTAAAGCTAACCTTATAATCCTGTCCTTCATTATCGTAAATAATACCGTTCCCTTGCCTGTCCACTGCCGTGACATAGAACTGGAAGGTCTTTGACTTGTCGTTATTGATCCATTCATCCTCTACAATCTCGTATCCTTCTTTATCGAAATCGAGCAGCCAATACCCGTTGTCCGATTGAGTTAAAGGCATTGAACGCCATTCATCGCCACCAGTCGGACCGCCATTCTCCGTGTTGTACATCGTGCCGACTACGTTCACGCTTTGCACACCTTCTGAGGTCCAGACCTCAGCCTTCATTATCTTCAGGGAGGTTGTCTGTCCTTCCAGGTTCAACGGAACTGCATTCTCGTGGTCGAAATACATTTCGAAAGGCTCGCCGCCATTGTGTTTGAGCGTCAATATCACGCTGTATATCTCATCCTGAACCACGTTTTCCGTGAGGGTGAACCTGAACTTGCTGCTTTCTTTATTCTTACCCAAGAAGAAGTATTCCTCGCCGACTACAACCTGATAATTCACCTCAAGAATATAGACTCTGTTTGGTTCCAGTCCGCTTGTCACGTCAAGTCCCATCATGTCGGTATAGAAAAACATCGTGTTGCTGCCCTGGTCGTAGAACTGCGGAGCATCTATTCGGCTCCAGCCTCCTTCCGGCTCTTGTCCCTCTTCATAGACTCTGTACTGAAGACTCACGTCGTTTGTGCTCACGCCCTCGTTATAGCGGAACCAAAGAGCGAACTGATCGATAGCGAGCGAGCTGATTTGTCCCAGTTGATCCTCAGGTGTGCGACTTCCATCACCGTTGAAAGAGTAGCTCCGTCCCTCGCCACCAACGTTCAGAAGCAAGTCTGCAGTAGATTCTTCGAGGAACTTAATCTTCCAATCACCGCCTTCGCCTGTGGAGAAGGTCACTTTGTAGTTCGCTCCGCCATTGTTGTAGAGGAACTGACTGCCCGAGCCGTCATATGCCTGGGCATAGAACTCGAAGGTCTTCGTCTTGTTCTGCCCAATCCAATCCTCTTCGACGAGTTCCACGCCTTCTCCGAAATAGAGCATCCATCGGCCATTACTCTTGTATTCCATATTGTATTCGCGCCATTCATCACCAGAAGAGCCACTATTTGTCGAGTACATCGTCCCTAAGAAAGAGACATCGGAAACAGATTCGATGGCCTGAACTTCTATCTTTTCGATAATCAGGGAAGTGGTTTGTTCGTCAGTCAAATCAACCACGGGGAAGCCTTCGGCAGGGATTTCCTGCGTAAAAGCCTCGCCTCCGTTGAGCCTAACGGTCAATATCAGGTTCTTTATTGGCAGCGAAGTCCCGCTTTTCGAAAAGAGAATCTTGTAGTCCTGTCCGCCATTGTTGCAATAGATATCATTGCCCGAGCCGTCTTGCCCCTTGAGATAAAACTGGAAAGTCCTGGGCGAACCGCCCATCTCTTCGTCGATGAGGTCGACACCGTCGCCAAGGTCGAGCACCCACTTGCCTCCGTGCCTGTCCACCAAGTCGAAGGAACGCCAGCCGTCATCAGGCCTCAAGCCATTCGCCGTCTTGTACATCGTGGCACTAAAGACCACGTTGCTTACTGTTCCATCGGCATGAGCCTCAATTTTCTTGATTATCAAAGATGTGGTTGGGTCCTCGGAGAAATCTATGTCCGACTCGCCTTCGGCAGAGAATGACACGTTTTCGAACTCACCGCCATTACGGCTCATCGTTATCGTGAAGCCCTGTATTTCATCGGCCTTTGCACTCCATGCGAATGCGAAGAGCGTCATTAAAAGGGTAAAAATCTTTGTCTTCATATGCTTTTAGATTTGGTTAAATTCATACATAATTTCGCGACAAAGATACAAAGAAAATGATAACATCCAACTTTTTATTTAGGAAAAAAAACAAAAACGCGTGCCTTTTCATTTGACTTGACGCGGGACAATAAAAAACAAAGCGTGCCGAGTCTCTCAACTCGGCACGTTAAGTTGGTCAATTTAACACGTTAAGTTTGCAAAGATGGCACGTTAAGTTTGGCATCTTAACGTGCCATCTTTTCCAGCGAGGCTCGCCGCCTGAAAATCAGAGGCTTAGGAAATGAGTCTTCCTTACTTGATGTTCGGCTCCTCGAGGCCCAGACCTTTCTTCTTGTCAACGACCTTCAGGACGAAACCCTGAGTCGGGTCGGTAACGCCAGGATTTGTCTTGTCCAAAACCTTGCCGATAAGCAGTGGGAAGAGCCAAAGACCTATGTTCTGAATCCAGAAGATGAGCGCATAAGCAGAGCCTATAACCTTGGCATCCACCAGTTTAGGCACACTTGGCCAAAGGCTTGCGGGCACGAGCGAGAAGCTTGAACCCAGCACAAGAATGGTGATGTAGGCTATCGCGATGCCTCCGATGGCTGAGCCCTTGAACAAAGGCAACACGAAGGCAAAGGTAAGATGGCAGAAGATGAGGAGCAACGAGCCGAGTATCAGCATCGTGGCTGCCTTGCCTTTGTGGTCAACATAACTGCCCAAGATAGGTGTGATGAGCACGGCCAGAAGTGGGAAGACCGCGAAGATACTCTCGGCAGACTGCCTCATGTAACCCATGTAGCAATAGGTAACGAGGGCGAGGATGCTGACGCAAAGCAAGCCGTACTTCGCTCCGGCTTTCTTCTGGAAGTTGCTTGCAAAACCAGTTGCCGCAACAAAGAGCATGATGAGGTACTGAACGATGGTGACATCGGGCTTTGCCCAGAAGGAATTAGCATCGGGCGCTACAAGTGTGAGGTTGCATTGCAGCATGTTCACGGCGTACTTCTGGAAGGGGAAGATTGCGCTGTAGTAAAGCACGCAAAGCAGGGCAACAAGCCAGAAACCACTCGAAGTGAGGATTTGTCCCAAGTCGCTGATCTTGAAGGGGTCGTCCTTCTCCTCGGCTTCACCAGTCTGCGCGTCGAGTTTCCTATCCATAAAGAAGTAAACAATGCTCATAATGAGGGCAATGCACATCAGCACCACGCCAAAAGCAACCGAGCGAGAAACGCTGACTTGACCGCCCAAGCGGGCGAAGAAGGGCGAGAAGATCATGCAGGTTGCCACGCCAAGACGGGCCAAAGCCATCTCCGAACCCATTGCCAAAGCCATTTCTCTGCCCTTAAACCACTTGACGATACCGCGACTTACGGTAATGCCGGCCATCTCCACGCCACAGCCAAATATCATGAAACCGCAGGCAGCAAACTTCGCAGAGGCTGGCATGCCTTCATAGAAAGGAGAAACACCGAGTTCCTCGAACACAGGAATGTAGTTCAAATGATTGGTGAACCATGCCTCCAAGCCACTTCCCATGAAAGATTCATCCACGGCGTACCACTTGATGCAGGCACCAACGAGCATCACAACGGCAGAAAGAACCATCGTGAAACGCACGCCCATCTTGTCGAGAATGATGCCTGCGAAGATGAGGAAGAAAGCAAAAACATTGAGGAACACCTCGGAGCCTTGCATCGTTCCGAAGGCCGTACTGTCCCATCCCCTTGTTTCTTGCATCAGGTCCTTAATGGGAGAAAGGATGTCCATGAAGATGTAGCTGCAGAACATGGCAAGCGCCAAGAGCAGCAACGCCGTCCAGCGCATTCCAGCACTGTCGCGTAAAGTCTTTTGAATTGCTTGTGTCATAATATGATGTTATTGTGTTATTTCGTTATTTTCTCAGGTCGAATTACTTCTTCAGCCACTTGTCGAGCCAAGCAAAATAAGTCCTCTGCCACAAGATACCGTTTTGTGGTTTGAGCACCCAATGGTTCTCGTCGGGGAAGATGAGCAGCTGCGCCTCGATGCCTCGCATGCGAGCAGCGTTGAAGGCACTCATGCCTTGAGTCGCGTTAATGCGGTAATCCTTCTCGCCATGTATGCAAAGGATGGGCGTGTCCCACTTGTCGACGAACAGATGAGGACTGTTCTCGTAGGTCTTTCGGGCGCGTGCCGTCTGGTCTTTGTTCCAGTATGCATCGTCATACTCCCAGTTGGAGAACCAGTTCTCCTCTGTCTCGGTGTACATTGCCTCGAGATTGAAGGCGCCGTCATGCGCGATGAAGCACTTGAAGCGACCTTCGTGATGCCCTGCCAGATAGTAAACCGAGAAGCCGCCAAACGAGGCACCGACGGCGCCGAGACGGTCTTTATCAACGTACGGCAAGTTCTCCGTGGCATCATCTATCGCGGAAAGATAGTCCTTCATGCACTGTCCGGTCCAGTCGCCGCTTATTTCCTCGAGCCATTCTTGCCCGAAGCCCGGCACGCCGCGACGGTTCGGAGCTATCACCACGTAGCCCTGCGATGCCATGATCATAAAGTTCCAACGGTAGCTCCAGAACTGCGAGACGGCGCTCTGCGGGCCGCCCTCGCAGAAGAGCAGCGTGGGATACTTCTTCGAAGCATCAAAGTGAGGAGGCAGGATAACCCAGGTCAGCATCTCCTTTCCGTCGGTGGTCTTTACCCAGCGCTGCTCGATGCTGGGCTTTGCGAGCTGGTCGAGGATGTCCTTGTTCACTTCGGTCAGCTGCTTTATCTGCGTGTTAGCGATGCTGTCGCCTGGCGTCACGGCATAGAGGTCAGCAGGAGCCGTGATGCTGTGACGTTCTGCAACGAGCGTCTTCTCGTCGAGCATCTGCAAAGAACCAAAGTCGGCCCAGTCGTTGGAAAGTTGTTTGACTTCGCCCTTGAGGTTAGTCTTGTAGAGATTTTCCGTGGCGTGCCAAACCCCTATATAATATAATGTATAGGAGTCGGGCGCCCAGCAGAAGTCGTCCACGCTGGAGTCGAACGACTCGGTGACGTAGGTCTTGGTGTTCTCCTTCAAGTCGTAGATGCAAAGGCTAGCCGTCGCGCTCCATCGAGAGCCAAGCCACGTAGCGTCCGTCGGGCGAGAACTTCGGATTGAGGTCGTAGCCCACGTTCTCACCCTTATGCTTAACGTTGATTTCCTGATCTTTCAGTGTCTTGGTGGGATTCAACTGCTTTCCATCGCCATGATAAGCCATCTCATTGCAGCCAAGTATACCAAACTCTCTGAACTGCTTACACAGGTTCTTTGTGTGCTCAATATTGTTAAGGTCGCGAGCTTCAACGTCATAAAGGAAGATGTCGCTATCGGTCGAGATACTATATTCCAAGCCGGTCTTACAGCGACAAGTAAAGGCAATAAACTTTGAATCAGGGCTCCAAGCCAATTGCTCAATGCCGCCGAAGGGCTCCATGGGGCATTCGAAGGGTTCTCCCTCGAGGATGTCGAACTCCTCACCCGTTTTGAGATCGAGTACAAAAGGATGCTGGATGCTCTCCACGTAGTGGTCCCAATGGCGATACATCAAGTCGTTCACGACGCGGCCCGTCGCTTTGGGCAGGTCTTCGGGGTTCTTCTGAATGATTTCATTGAAATCGATGCTCTTCAGGAGAATGACTTTCTTGCCGTCGGGAGCGAAGAGGAAGCCTTCGACCTTGCCGTCGGTCTTGCTCATTTGCTTGCGGCTCTTGCCGTTCAAGCCCATTTTCCAAACCTCGCCACCACGGAGGAAAGCGATGGTCTTGTTGTCGAGCCACTGCACGTCGGTCTCGTTCTCGGCATCACTTGTCAGCTGTTTCTGCTCGCTGCCGTCGGCGTTCATCATCCAAAGGACATGATGGCTCTTGTTCTCCTTCACGCTGTAGTAACCCATCTGGAAGGCGATGTGCTTGCCGTCGGGCGATGCCTGATAGCCGCCAATGCGGCTCATTGCCCAAAGCGCTTCGGGCGTCATCAGGTCGCCTTCGAGCTGTACGGTTTGTTTCTCGATGTTCACTTTCTCACTATCCTTCTGTGTGCTGCAAGCCGCGCAAAGTAAGACTGCCGCCATACATAACTTATAATTCATATTGCTTTCAATTGATTCTTGACTGTTATCGGATGCTAAACGCCGCGTGCGGGGATTGAAACGCCGCGTGCGGGGATTGCCATCGCCGCGTGCGGAGATTGCCATCGCCGCGTGCGGAGATTTTTATCTGCCTTTCCTTGCTTGTTCCTGTTGCATCTTCTGTAGAGCCTCGAGGCGTGCTTGAAGGCCAGACGCTTTCTTGGGGTCGTTCTTGTGTTGCTCGCGATAAGCTTCAAGTCCTGCAAGCAACTTCTTGTCGTCGGTCTTCCATCTGAGGTACCACATCGTGATGATGTTGAGCAAGCCCGAAATGAAGTAGAAGTAGCTCAAACCGCTCGAGTAGTTGTTGAACCAGAAGAAGAACATCAAGGGCATCAGATACATCATCCATTGCATCATCTTCATCTGCTGCGCTTGTTCGCCTGAGAACTGGTTCTGCTGCTGTCGCATCGATATCCAAGTGTTGACAATGTTGGTCAAGCTAAACAATAAGCAGAAGATGCTCAAGTGATTGCCGATGAGCCAAATGCTTTTCCCCCAGCGGATTACATCGTCGTAAGCGCTGAGGTCGTCTGCCCAAAGGAAACTCTCTCCGCGAAGGTCAATGGCATTTGGAATGAAGTTGAACATCGCTATCCAGATAGGCATCTGTATGAGCATCGGCAAGCAACCGCCCATAGGACTGACGCCGTACTGGCTGTACATCTGCATCATGGCCTGTTGCTTCTGCATAGCTTGGTCAGGATTTGGGTACTGCTTGTTCAGCTCGTCAAGCTTCGGCTTGAGGACACGCATCTTGGCGCTACTCAAATAGCTCTTCTTTTGTGTTGGGAAGACGAGTACCTTGATGATGATTGTCAAGAGCAAAAGGACGATGCCCATTGGCAAACCGAACGCTTTGAGCCAATCGAAGATGTAAAGTATCGACCAACGATTGATGAAACGAAATATCCACCAGCCCAAGTAAACGAGTTCGTCGAGGTCGGCTTTCGAGCCGTAAGCCGTCATCTTGCTGTGTGCCTTGAGAATGTGGAAGTCATTGGGACCGAGATACATCTGCAGATGCGTAGCGTCCTTGCCTGTAGCATCGAACGGCACTTGCAGCGAAGCCTCGTAATGCTTCAGGTAACCTTCCTCGTCTTGAACTTGCTCAGTCGCAAGCGAAGCCTGAGTCATCGGCTGACTTCCGATAAGAACGGCGCTGAAGAACTGATTCTTGAAGGCAACCCACTCGAGAGCTTCTTCGGGCTCCTTGCTATCGTCCTTCATTTCACTAAGCTTCTTTACGCCTTTTCCTTGTCTCTTGTAGGTGAGCGAACTGTAACGATTCTCGAAGTCTCTGCCTTTTTCTTGCTGAGGAATTCGCGCTTTCCATTCGATGAGCAAGTTACTTGCGCCAGGCATCGACAAACCTTCCATGCCTTCGCAAGCAATGTCCATGTCAAGCATGTAAGATTCCGGACGAAGTTTATAGCTGACCTGCAACTGCTTTCCTTCCTGCTCAGCAACAAAGATGACGCTCGAGTCGGTCTGCTCTGTAACGTTGAAGCAAAGGTCGGCAAAGCAGATGTTCTCCTGCTTGAGAGGTAATGTGAGCTTCATCGAAGCGTCCTCCTTGCCGAGAATCAGCACATCTCCATCCCTTCGGCGGCTCTTGTAACCGATAATCTCGGCATCCTCCACCACAGCTCCTTTGCTGTTGATGCCTACCTTTACCTTATTATTTTGTAAGACTATACGCTGCTCTTCGCCACCGATTTGAGAGAAGAAAAGCGAACTGCTGTCAGGAGTTGCCGGAGTTGCAGCAACCACTTTTGCCTCTGCTTCCTTTGCTTCTGCTTGTTTCTCGTGTTCTACGGCAGCAATACTGTCTTGCTTTGACATCGCTTCAAGTTCTTCCTTACTCGGCTGACTGTACCAAGTGAAGCCGATGATAACGAGGGCAATGAGAATAAATCCTGTAACTGTGTTTTTATCCATATATTATAAGTCGTTTTTTTCTTTAGGCGCACAAAAATACATAAAATTCCCTAATCTCTCATCTATATTCCGTAAATTCTTCGTAACTTTGCAGAAAAATAAACGAAATGAAGCGCCTTACAAGACTTTTCTTTATATGTTTGATGGCTCTTTGTGTCACTTATGCCACAGAGACAAGGGCTGACGAGAGACAAAAAACGAAGCAACACGAAGAACAACCCGACACATCGCAATTGCTCAAGAATTATCTGCATGCTATCGAAACGTTGGCAAAGGAACGTGATTCGCTGAACACAAACTCCGCCTATCCTGCGCCCAATGCCTACTACTACCAAATCCTCTCCAACCCTGCGCTCTACAGCTCGTCGCTCCATCAAGCATTGGGGCAGACAGACACATCAAACCCTGACCCGCAACTGCAGCGCATCTTCGCTTCCCGCAAGATGCTCTCAACGCTTTACGCCAGAGCTCCACAGTTCGTTCCATACACCGAAAGCGACATCTTGGGACAAGCTGGCATCCGCAGCGACATAAACGACATGCTGCAAGTCTCGGACAAACTTGCCGACAAAGTTGCTGCCGCCACACTTCTCCCCGATATAGACGAGCAGATTGGCGTCATCACACGTCGGCCAAACTTCTGGAAATTCTCGGGCACCACCTCGTTGCAGTTTGCTCAAAACTACATCTCGGACAACTGGTATAAAGGCGGCGAAACCAACTGGATAGGCAATTTCGACCTCACATTGCATGCCAACTACAACGACCAACGCAAGATAACCTGGGAGAACACGCTGGATGCGCAACTGGGTTTCCAAACGACGGAGACCGACGAAAAGCGCACTTTCCGACCGAGCCACAACCTTCTTCGCTACACCGGAAATGCCGGCTACAAGGCTTGGAAGAACTGGTATTACTCTCTACTGGTCATAATGCAGACTCAGATTGCACCCAATTATCAGAGGAACACCGATAATATCACGTCGAAGATTATGTCTCCGTTGGAAGTTACGATTGCCCCCAATATGAAGTACGAAATAGCATGGGGCAAGAAGAAGCAGTTCACGGGACAACTCAACATTGCCCCCCTTGCCATGAAAATTGTGTATGTCAACGATGATGAACTTGTCACGAACTTCGGCATAGACAAGGGGAAGCACCAGAAGACCACGTTTGGTCCCAACATCACCCTCAATACAACGTGGAAGATTTGCAAGCAAATCACTTGGACAAACCGCATGTATTGGTTCAGCAACTTTGACTATCACATCTGGGAATGGGAGAATAAGATCCATTTCTCCGTCACCAAACTCATCACCGCAGACCTTCATCTCTATCCTCGCTTCGATAATAGCAACAAGAATTATCGTTCCGGAAAGGATCACGACGGCACCTACTTGATGTTCAAGGAACTGCTAAGTCTGGGCTTAACCTATAACTTCTGAGGCACTTACCTATTTACCTATGCTCATCAAATCAGCCGAATACGTCATCAGCAGTGCCCGTGTGGACCAATGTCCGCAGGGAGGCTTGCCGGAGTTCGCTTTCATCGGGCGAAGCAACGTGGGCAAGTCCAGCCTTATCAACATGCTGACAGGCAGAGCGGGCCTCGCCAAGACTTCTGCAACGCCAGGCAAAACAATACTCATCAACCACTTTATTATTAATAATGAGTGGTACCTTGTGGACCTTCCTGGCTATGGTTACGCCAAGCGGGGGCAGCAGCAAAGGGACGAACTGCAACGGATGATAACGGGCTATATCCTGCGTCGCGAACAGATGATGAACCTCTTTCTTCTTATTGATGCGCGCCATGAGCCGCAACGCATCGACCTCGAGTTCATCGAATGGCTCGGCGAGAACGGCATTCCCTTCAGCATAGTCTTCACGAAGGCCGACAAGCTCTCGAAGGGCAAGCTCGCCGCGAACGTCAAGCACTACCTCGCCGAGCTCTCGAAGCAATGGGAAGAACTCCCGCCGCACTTCATCACGAGCAGCGAGACGAAACTGGGCAAAGACGAACTCCTCGACTACATCGAGAGCATCATCAAGTCGTAATTCCCCCTTTCGGAAGACAGGAAATCCAAACGCCGCACGCGGAGATTGCAAACGCCGCACGCGGAAATTGCAAACGCCGCACGCGGGGATTGCCATCGCCGCACGCGGGGATTTTAACATTTGCTAACGGGCTGATAATCAATACCACTCAACATTGCTGCTGTAGGAGCTCTGTTTTTTCCACCTGAGGGCATCTGCAAGCGTGCCTGCTTTGGCGGCAAATAGGAAGTTGAAGCTGGTGTATGGACTGATGACCATGCTGAGCGACATGGAGAAGCAGTGGAGGTCGCGCGAGAGGGACATGGTGGTCATCGACATCTTCTTGTAGTTGAAGTCGTAGCCCGACGAGAAATTGATGTTCCAACCCTCGGCAAGGCGGACGTTGCCCGAGAAGTTGAGGGTCTGGGTGAACATGTAGGGATAGCGCATTCGCTTGGGATTGATTTGTGCACTGGTGTTCTCACGCATCGAGATGCCATAGCTGACGGTAAAGCTCCACGGCATTTGGAACTTGAGATAACCGTCTTCGTCAACGTCGCTCTTTTCTGTCTTCTTGGCTCCTCGCTCGCCCTTGGCTCGGTCTGGGTCAACGTTCTGCATCGTCGGGTCAACCTCGTCCTCCTCGTCGTCGTACTCGTCATCTTCTTCGTCGTCATCGTAAGAGCTGCTAGTGAAGCGCCCCCGGAACTTGTCCCGCATGCCCAGAAGCTTCTTGAAGGTTTGGTTGTTGAAGGTGTAGTGGAGGTTCTGCGTCATGCCTTGGAAGCGTCCGAAGCGACCTTTGCCGTACTCGGTGTGGTCGCTGACAAAGACATTGCCGTTCTTATCGAACTCGTAAGCATAGGTGGCGAAGACCGCATTCATAGAGAAGGTGTAGGTCTTTGTGAGTTTGAGTCGGATGTGCATGTTGAGGTCGCTCCAGGGTTTCCTCTTCGCAGCCATATTGTAGCTCATTGAGGCTCCCAGCTCGTCGATTAGGCTGATTTTCTTCTCGCCAGTCCCCGTCGTGTCGCGATCCGTTCTCCACTTCATTTCAAGATTGTTCGAGAGGTCGAACTGCACACTTCCCGCCATAACGTTGGGCGCAGTGCCATACACGCCGTCCGAGAAGGGCGAATAGCTGACGGTTGAGACGTTGCCATCCTTGTCTGTGCGGACATACGTGTCGTAGAAGCCCCACATGGGCTTGCTGAAGTCGGGCGCAAAGTTGAAGTTGATGGTAGGCGTTACCATGTGACGTATCATCTTTATCTTCTTTCCGCCGAACCAAGGCTTTGGCGTAATAAAACCATAGAACTTGGTGTTGGCTGTAAGACCCAACGCAAAGTTATAAACGTTGTAGAAGCCGTTGATGGTGTCGCGCAGCACCTTCCCGTTGTCTTCGTCCCACGACTGCATGACTTTCTTCGTGTACATGCGGTCGGTGAAGGTAAAGTTCGGCGTTATGTTTATGTACTTAAAGATTGGGAATGTGGCGCTGATAGGGAGCTGATGCCTCATACCATTGCGCCAGTCCTTCACAAGGCTGCTCTTGAACAGCAAGTTCTCTTTGGTGTTGATGCTGTTTGTGAGCGAGCCCGAATAGCTCATGCCAATCTTCTCATACCACCGCTCCTTGCCTGCCATCTTCTTGCGCTTGAAGGGATAAAAGCGGTTGAGCTGGATGGTTAGGTTGGGGAGAGTGACGGAGATACTGCTGTCGCGAACTTGCTGCGAAAGGTTGAATGTGGTGCCTATCGTCAGGCCTAAATCGGGGAACGACTTGCTGTAAGAGAGGCTGCTGGTTCGAGTGCTTTGGGTGTAGCTCGCCGGATTGTACATGCTGACAAGGTTGTTGCGCTCGTAGCTGCTCGTGGCGAAGTTGACGCTTGCCGAGAACGATTGTGTAGGATTGGACTTTGGGTCTTGCCTGTGTGTCCATGCAATTCTGAAGTCCTTCGAGACGGTAAAGTCCGGCATGTTCTTCTCGCCTGTCTGTGTATACTGATAGCTGATGAAGAGGTTGCCGCTGAATTTATAGCGTTTTTTGTAGGTGGATTGCGCCGAGAGCTGCCAGGAACCCTTCGTGTAGATATCGGCCAAGACCTTTGCGTCGACATAGTCGTTGAAAGCGAAGTAGTAGCCGCCCTCACGCAAATAGAAGCCTCGCGTTGTCTCGTCGCCATAGCTTGGCATGATGAAACCGCTGCTGTACTTGTCCTTGAAGGGGAAGAAACCGTACGGAATAGCCAGCGGCAACGGAACATCCTCGACAACGAGATAGGTCGGACCGAACACTACGTCCTTGCCCGGACGCATCTTGGCTCGCGTCATGTTCAAGTAGAAGTGGGGATGTTCAGCATCGCAGGTCGAGTAGAAAGCTTTCTTCACATACATCGTGCCCGTGCTGTCGCGCTTGCCGTCCATACTCTTCATATAGCCCTCGCCTTGCTGGGTATAGACGTTCGAAATGAAGGCCTTACGGCTACGGAAATTATAGCTGATGCTGTCGGGTTCGTACTCGTCGGTACCTTGCCTGAAGAGAGGCTTGCCTTTGACAACGCCTGTCGAGTCCGCACGACCTGTCGCATGGACAAGGCTGCTGTCGATAGCAATGTTTATGATATCGGCTTCGAGTTCCAGATTCTGGTACTGCACCTTGCCACCTCCATACAGGTTGGCACGGGAGTTGACGTAGTCGAAGGTGATTGAGTCCTCAGCGGAATAGTTGACAGGCAGGTCGAGGGCATTCTTGCTCTTGGGCGTCGTATCGACAGGTACAGTGTCCGGCGGCACACTATCGGGCATGATGGTATATGCTTGCAAGGGCAAGGGCTGCACCCTGGCCGAGTCGGGCAAGCTGTCTGTCCGAAGCGAATCGGGCAAACTGTCTGCACGAAGCGAGTCAACATGCAACGAGTCGGCACCGACCGCCCAGAAGACCATTCTTCCTGTAGGACGCGCTGCCAAAGATGCCAGAACGTAGCATGCTGTCAGTATCAATAATAACCTTGCCTTCAACGCTATACATTAATTCCAATTTGCAAAGGTAAGATTATTTTCCGACACTTCGTGCCTTTTTCCTTCATTATTATGATTTTTTCACTCAAAGCGCGTCATCCAAGCCCTGAAGACGTCCAAACCTTCGCTTCCGAACTTCTCTAAACTGCGAAGAGCTTGCTCCGGTGTCTTTTCGACATCAAGGCGTGTCTTGGAGTAGAACTTGTCGGCATAACATACGATTTGCTCCTCAATGCTTTGCGGCGTAAAGTCCTGTTGAGGCAAGGGCAGGTTCTGATGGATTATCTCTGCGGCCGTGAGTCCTGTTCCCGTATGACGCTCTGCCACACGAGCATGCAGGGGGAGTCCTTCGGCACGGAGTATCTCTGCTCCCAAAATGCCGTGACGGATGTAAGGCTCTGTGCCGTAACAATATATGGAAGGCGCATCGACCCGAACGCAACCGATGTCGTGCAACATGGCGGCTTCCCAAAGGAAAGTCTCGTCTACCTTCAGTTCCGGATGCGCTTTTGCAATCTTCAAGGCTCGCCGCGCCACATCCGTACTATGCCGAAGCAGTATCTGCTCAAGTGGTTCGTTGCCTTCGCAATACTTGTGTATCAGTTCATTTATCATTTCCCACCGCAAAATTACACAAAAAAGTAAGAAGTAAGAAGCAAGAAGTAAGATTTTTTTCGTAACTTTGCACGCGAAAGATAAAAAGGTAATAAGATGAAGTACGGATTCGACAACGACAAATACATTTCCATTCAGTCGCAGCACATTCAGGAGCGTATTGCGCAGTTCTCAGGCAAGCTTTATCTGGAACTTGGCGGCAAGCTTTTCGACGATTATCACGCATGCCGTGTGCTTCCTGGCTTTCAGCCCGACAGCAAATTGCGCATGTTCCAACAACTCAGCTCAAGCGCCGAGATAGTTATCGTTATCAGCGCGCTCGACATCGAAAAGAACAAAGTTCGTCAGGACTTGGGTATCACCTATGATGAAGATGTGCTCCGTCTGCGCAGCGAGTTCCAGAAGCGAGGCTTCATGGTAAACGGCGTTGTCATCACGCACTACAACGGACAGAGCAGCGCTGCCATCTATCGCCATCGCTTGGAGCATCTTGGCATCCGCGCTTATTACCATTACAACATCGAGGGCTATCCCAATAACGTTCAGCTGATAAACTCCGACGAGGGCTTTGGCCGCAATGACTATGTCGAGACGACACGTCCGCTGGTCATCGTGACAGCTCCAGGTCCAGGCAGTGGCAAGATGGCTGTCTGCCTCAGTCAACTTTATGCCGAACGCAAGCGTGGTATCGAAGCCGGATATGCGAAGTTTGAAACCTTCCCCGTCTGGAACCTTCCGCTGAAGCATCCGGTGAACATCGCCTACGAAGCTGCAACGGCCGACTTGGGCGACGTGAACATGATCGACCCTTTCCACATGGATGCCTACAACGAGGTGGCCATCAACTACAACCGCGACGTAGAAATTTTCCCCGTTCTCAACACCCTTTTCGAAGGCATTTACGGCGAGTGTCCCTACAAGTCGCCGACCGATATGGGCGTGAACATGGTGGGTTTTTGCATTTGCGACGACGAGATTTGCCAACAGGCTGGAAAGGACGAAATCATTCGACGTTACTACACAGCCCTCAACCAAATGGCTGACGGGGCTTGCAACGATGCCGAGGTCAACAAGATTGACCTGCTGCTCAAGCAGGCGAAGATCAGCACCGACGACCGCCGCGTGACCGTCGAAGCACGCCGTCGTTTGGAAGAATCGGGCGTTCCGTCGTCTGCTATGGAGCTGGAGGACGGTACCATCATCACGGCAGCGTCCTCTCCTCTACTCGGCACAGCATCGTCGCTCCTGCTCAATGCCACCAAACATCTTGCTGGCATCGACCACAGCCTCAAGCTTATCTCTCAGGACTTCATTGAGCCCATACAACGCACGAAGATTGAGTATTTGGGCGGACACAACCCACGCCTGCATACCGACGAGGTGCTCGTAGCTCTTTCCGTACTTAGCCGTCAGGACGAGAACTGCCGCCGGGCACTTGCTCAGCTGCCCAGTCTGGCAGGTCTGCAAGCGCACACAACCATTATGCTCGGTGAGGTGGATCGCAAGATATTCAAAAAGCTTGGTGTTGACCTGACTTGCGACCCCGTAAAGAAGACTTAAAAGAAAATCGCCCCGCAGGGGGGTAAAAAACGCCGCGTGCGGAGATTGCAATCCCCGCACGCGGAAATGGTCATCGCCGCACGCGGCGTTTGAAATCTCCCTACGCGGCGTTTTTTTAATACCTGTAGGCGACGCCCAATGTAGCGTAAATGGGATACATCTTGAAAGTGATGGCTTCGAAGTTGCGATCCCAGATGTCGGTCATACCCCAGTCGAGCAATCCGAACACGTTCAGGTGCTTCATCGCTTTCCAGTCGAAAGCAATCTCTATGCCGACTGCTACAGGCTGCATCTTCTCGGGGAAATTGTCGGGATAAGGTGTTGGATTCTCGCGCGACATGAGTATCTTAGTGCCCGTCGGCTTGTCCTCGCGGAGGTAACCGATGCCTTCGCTGTTGTCATAGACCTCGCCCGAGAACGTTTGATCGAAGTAAAGACTCAAGTAAGGACCTGCGCTGACATTCCATCTTGGACTCATGCGGAAGGTGGCTAGCAAAGGAAGCGTTACGCCCCACATCTCGGTGTTGGTGACGTTGGTGCCCGTGAAATAGCCTTTTGTAATTTCGCCTTCCTGCTCGAGCCAAACGTAGTAATTCTTTACGTCAGCATCCGTATGGAAGCCTTCCCAGAAGAAGTGAGCTCCTGCGCTGATGCCCCATCGCTTCGAAAACATGCGGTAACCGTCGATGCCCAAGCTGACGCCGCCTCTCGGCCTGAAGCCATTAATCTTTCTGACCTCGGCAGGCAGTGGAAGCGGCGTTGTACCACCGATGACATAACCTGCGCGGGCAATGAATCCGCCGCTTTTCAGACCTTTTGTTGGTCCCCATTTTTCCCAAGAATCCTCCTGTGCATTTACTGATATAGCAAAGAAGAAGAGAGCTGCAATAGTATAGATAATGTGTTTCATGTGTTTGTCTTTTTTATTCGCAGAACAGTTGAACGTTGTCGATAAGAAACTTGCTGCCGATGGCTCCCTTGAAGTGAGCACCGCCCCAACTGCTGGCAAAACCGATGATAAGGCTGTAGCCCTTGTTCTGCAAGATGTTGGCATCGAGTTCAGCACGATATTCGACGGGAATTGTCACCTCTTGCCACTGATTTGTCAGGCCATGAATAGGGTTGGCGGAAAGCTGGTCGGTACCATCCGCATTGTAGTTGTGCGGCAGACGACCCAAGCCAACAATATAGGGGCTCGACAGGACATCGTTGCCATCGAGCTGCACCTTGTTGCCTTCCGCATCCTCGTTACGGTAGAACACAACATAAACATCAGGCTCGTCGATAACACCTTCCACCGTATTGCCATCGCGGTCCTGGAAGACACTGCCCGGTTCGTAGCTAAGCCAAGCACGCAACATGACAGGTTTGTGAAGGTAAGGCGTACCGAATTGCGTTGCCTTAAGGGCATCCGTCAGCGCGTTGCCAACATCGAAGATGCCATTGAACAAAGAGCCCGAAGCAATACGCATATTCACCATCCTGCCGAATGGACCCGTATCACACGTCTCGAGCTTAATGCAGGCGCTTCCGTCGGGACCGCCGTTAGCCACGGGCGTCGAAGGATACTCCAAAGGTTTTGCCGACGACTTGCTAATCTTGAAACCTGGGTTGCCATTTTTCCATTGCCCGTCCGTGAAGACTTCCGGAGCATCCCACACATAGTACTTGCCCGAAGCATCGAGAGCATATGACTCGAAATCGAAGAAGAGATTGCCCTCGCTAGGTGCTTCATGCACAACCGAGATAGTATAATCGCGGCTCCACGCCTTGTCCTCAGAAACGATGTGGAAGCGTTGCACCTTCTCGTTCGAGAAGTCAACAGCCGATCCGTTAAGGAAAGGAACGTCCGTGCCATCGGCTGACTTGATGTATGCCGTTGCGCCCTCCGTGATGCGGAGCGTGGTCGGAATGCTCTGCACGTTGGCATAACTGCGAATCGTGAACTCGATGTCTGTCTCAGTCGATATGACTGTCTGCATCGTGTCGTAGTCGTGATAGAAAATGTCGGTAGGTGATTCGAGGTGAAGCGAAACGGCTTCGATGTCGCACTCCGTGTTCGGCTCTTCTGCAGGAATACAAGAAGCCAGAAGAATGGGAACTGCCGCAAGTGCCACAAGAGATGTTTTATTCATGCTGTTTAAAACTGCTTTTTTCTTAATTTTGGGTGCAAAGATACAACTTTTTTATCGATAACGAGGCATGTTTACGGTACAAATGTGCTTTACTACTCTTTTTTTGTTCTATTGCTCCACTACCATACGCTTAATGAGGATATCTTCCAAAGGGCGATTGTTCTTGTCTGTTTCAACATTTTGAATGGCTTTGACCACCTCCATGCCTTCGATAACTTCGCCAAAGACGGTGTATTGTCCGTCGAGGTGAGGTGTGCCGCCACGCATATAATAGTCGTCAATCATCTGCGACGTGAGCTCAATTCCCTTCTCTTCCAGCATGGCACGCACCTTTTTCATGTCGGCTGCGGCCTGTTTCTTGCCATAAACGATGTAGAACTGAGAGCCACTGCTTTCCTGTTCAGGATTGACATCATCGGGTTCTCTTGCGGCTGCCAAAGCACCTCGCCAATGATAGAGATACGGCAGGCAAAACTCAGCAGGAATCGTGTACCCAGGTCCTCCGTCACCCAAAAGCTTGCCTGGCTCCGCGTTTCGGCTGTCAGGGTCACCGCCTTGAATCATGAAGTTCTTGATGCAACGATGGAAGAGCGTCCCGTCGTAGTAGCCTTCACGAGCAAGTTTGAGGAAGTTCTTGCTGTGCAGAGGTGTGTCTTCAGAAAGGGCGACACGAATGTTACCGACAGTCGTTTCGATGCGGACAACGTGCCGCTTCTCCTTTTTCTTTCCTTCGACAAAGAGCGTTCCAAAGCAAAGGAAAGCGACCAAGATGAATAAAAGTTTATGTTTCATAACGTTTGATGATGTTTGCTACCTCTTTTCCACACTGCTTGACATTGTAGTATCGTTCCGCCAATGCACGTCCCTTCTTGCCCATCGCCTCGGCTTCTTCGGGATTGTCGGCAATGTAGCGAAGCTTTTCGACCCAGCCCTCTACGTCTTCCACCTCAAGCCAGAAGCCACAACCTTCAGCCTCGATGTCCATCGGCATTTGTGGGTTGCGTGTACACAAAATGGGAAGGCCGAGGGCGAGAGCTTCCACAACGGTTGTCAAGCCGACTGTATAGTTGCTCTTTTGGCAGCAAATGCAGACACAACGACTCTTTGCAACCTTCAACGCGATTTCGTGCGGAATAGGACGATTGCCGTAATGCAGTTCGATATTTGCTTTCGGAAGAAGGCTCTCGAAGTATGCCTGTCGCTTCTTTTCGGCATAAAGCGTCAAGGGCAAACCTGTCTCGTGAAAGGCTTTTATGAGTGTCTCGAAGTCACGCAGCTCTTTGCCGGTGGAGATAAACTGGTTTGAATGGTTCCCGTTAGACTTCAGACCATCATAGTACTCAAGGTCTGCGCCCCAATGCACCATACTCATGCGGCTCTTGTCGGCTTTCTCGGAGAGAAGGCTGTCCTGTATAAGTTGCTCGGAAAAGAAGATGAGGTGGTCCATTCCACGATAGAAGAGACGCGCCAAAGCCTCTCGAATCGGGTTCTTCGCCTTGACGATTGGCTGATGATGCCAAACCACGATTGGATGCTTGTAGAGTCTCAATGCCCGAAGCAAAATGACAGGCTCGATGCCTAAACTGTGTGTGGCATAAAGGACGTCGTAATGTTCGCGACAAGTCAACACTTTCCAAGTAGCGACAAGCATGTCCTTGAGCCGCTTGTAGGTGTGTTTCTGATGGTGCCAAACCACATCGAAACCCTCTTCTTCAAGTTGCAAAGCGCCATAGAGGAAGTGCGAAGGAAAGGTTCCTTGCCGCCATTCTCGAACGATCCGTTCTGTGTCCTGAGTATGATAGAAGTATATCGTCATTTGTCTTTGCCTGTTGTCTGCCATCTTCCGCTCAGCCAAGGCACTCTTTCCACAAAGGGAACAGCGATGAAGCAAAGCGTGAAGGTGATGATGAGGATGATGATGAGGTCCGGAATACTCTTGCGAAACGGGTGTTCAAGCAATATGCTGGCGTAAGCATAGCTGAGTACAATCGGGTAATGCATCACGAAGAAGACCATACTGTGTTCGCCTATGTAGTTGACCAAAGGCAGTCGAGGCGTCGGTATCGAAAGGAAGATACCAGAGATGCCCAACAGCGAGAGAGGCATGATGAGCAGTACTTGCCAGAAAGGTCCCACCCAAAGATTGGTCTTCATCTCGTATTCGCCGTGCAAATAGATGTTTGCAAAGATAAAGCCTATAAAGAGAAGTGAACTGACGAGAAGTGCTGAACGCTTCGAGATAACGTCGAGAACCTGTCGCCACACCTTGCCGATATAGAAGAAGAAAGTGCCGCAAAAGACGTTGTTCAAGAAGAACCAAAGCGGATTTCCCTGCTTGAAGAGCCAATAACCAATGGCTGGGAAGACCAACACGACCCAATGAAGATGGCGAACTCGTTCGATGAAATGCATCAGAACATAGGTCGTGAAGAAGGAAAGCAAGAACCAAAGCGGGCCGTTTCCAAAGGTGAGACCGCTCTCCAGCCACGTGAACTTCTGCACTTTCCCGATTGCTTTATCAAGGTGTTCCGGGAAAAGACACAGCCAGAAAAATGCCAAGATGAAGCCGATGATGCCCCAGGAAAGGTAAGGCACAAAGAGGCGACGGATGCGGTCCTTAAGGTAAGGAAGTGTTTTGCCAGTAATGCCTTTGTTGAAATACCCGGCCTTGAAGAAGAAAAAGCTCATGAAGAAGAATGTCCAAAGCATTATCTCCTTCCACCAAGGCGTTTGCCGGAGCTGCGTTTGACAGATGGCGTGAAGCGTTACCATTCGGATAATACACAATCCACACAGCAGGTCGAAGGCATTATTGCGCGTCTTCATCTCTTCCTTTATTAAATATATAATGTATGGCCTCACGCATAATCTTCGCTCCACTCAGCCACATCGTGCCGGCATAAAGTGTTGCAGCAATAAGGACGCGACTGATAAGGAGCAGCCACAGGTTGTCGATTCCCTTTGTGAGCCACCACGTGAGGGCAAGCACGGCGAGGGTAAAGATGAGGAAGGGCACGATGTCCTTCAAGGCTTCAAAGTACGTGAGACCTGTCAAACGCCATGCAAACCATTGCCAAATCACGAGCCAAGCGATGTTGAGACAGACGAAATAGATGACCATAGGCAGAAATCCGTAAGGATAAAGCAGGATGAGACCGGCCCAGACTGCAAGGCACTGACCTATCGTGCAAGCCATATTGATGTCACTTCGCCCTTTGCTGATGGTGAGATTGCTGTACAAAGTGGTTATCGGAACGAATGCTCCATGAATGCACAACAGAGCAAGTATCAAACCGCTTTCTTTCCACTTCTCTCCTCCGGCAAGTAGAATGAACTCCTGAGCCACGAGTCCCAAGCCAAGCATAGCCGGGAAACTGACGAAGCAAACGAATCGAAGCATTTTACGGAACACTTGACGATAGCGGCCTTCATCTTCTGCAACTTGTGCCAACGTGGGTTGCGCCACACTTGTCACCATGCCGTTTATCGTGCTGGAAGCCATGTCGTTCCACTTTTTGGCGTTTGAATAGACACCGGCAGTATGGTCGCCAAAGAACTTGCCAAGCAGGACGGAGAAGGCATGAAGGTTGCAAATGTTGACGATATTCGTGAGCATCAGCTTGCTGCTAAAGCCGAACATCTGCCACGCAGGCTTTAGATTGAACGAAAGCGACGGCCTCCAAGGAGAGAAGAACCACGCCATGAGTTGCGTGATGAGCACAAAAGTGACTGCCTGAGTCACGATGGCCCAATAAGCGAAACCTTTCATGGCCATCGCTACGCCGACTATACCTGAGAGAAGCATCGCGGTAAGAGAGCAAAGACTTGACTGCCTGACCATCAAATGCCCGAATAGATAAGCCCTTTGCACCGTGCCAAGACCAGAAAGGAGAAAGCCCAAGAAGAGCACTCTGGCAAGTGGAATCAGCTCGTCGTTCCCGTAGAAATCGGCGATGAGAGGCGCGAGGAACCACAAGATGATGTAGAGCGAAGCACTCACCAACAGGTTGAACCAAAAGACGGCATTGTATTCTTCGTGAGTCGGCTCCTTTCGATTGCAGAGAGCCGCCATGAAACCACTCTCCTGAAGGGCGTTTGCGAGGGCTGCAAAGATGTTCAGCATCGCAACCTTTCCGTAGTCGTTTGGAGTAAGATAACGCAGCAGAACAAGCCCAAAGACAGCAGCTATCACCTGCATCAAGCCGTTAGAAAGCCCGCCCCAAAGCATGCCGCCAGCAGTCTTTTGCTTTAATGATTTCTCTTCCATTGCGATGCAAAGGTACGAAAAAAATAATAATTCGCCGCACTTCATTAAACGAAAAAGGTCATTCGACCTTTTGAGGCGCATTCTCAAGCATATGTCTATTTGTCATTCGTTTTGCCATTTCTCTTTCTATTTGCCATTTCAGGAATTGACACAAAGTGAAGCAAAATAGAGTTAAACAGATCGAATTGGGGGACTTAACAGGGTGTGTTTGGCAACTCGACACGTCGAGTTTGTAAAGTTAACACGTGAAGTTTGCAAACTTAACACGTGAAAATTGCGATTTTCTCAGGTGAAAAAAGTCATTTTCTGCGGTGAAATGGGGCATTTTTGCAAGGTAAAGTTGGCAATTTGGCAGGTTGTTTCGAGGACCAGGAAATGTAACCTGTTCTGTTTCAAGGAGAAATGATTTTGGCGAAAAACTGCGATGAATTTGGCCTCGACACGAGTTGAGCTATTTCGCGCCATTCTCGGCGAGTCGGAGAAACACAAAGTGTAAGCAGATTTGAAGTTTTGCATTACATTTTGTCAAACAAAGAATGACGGATTACAAATCGCTATATATAATATGGTCAAATTAGAAATCCACCCGAACATAACGCTAATCGTCAGCCCACGAAACTTTTTCGGACAAATTTGAATTTAATAATTTTGAATTTTGAATTAAATTTTGTACCTTTGCACCCGCAATTAAATAACTATGGCGATAAAGTTTCAATATAACAAGACCTCGTTGCAGCAGATTGAGAAGGCTTTGAAGATGCGTCAGCGCACCCTTCCAATCATCAAGAGCAAAGAGACAGCGCTGCGACTGGAGGTAAAGAAATGCAAGCAGGAAGCTGACGAACTGGAGCGGAAATTGCAGAGTCAAATCGAAGGATACGAGAAGATGTACGCGCTTTGGGGCGAATTCGACACCTCACTTGTCAGCTTGGACGACGTAGAATTAGGCGTCAAGAAGATTGCCGGCGTACGTGTCCCTATCCTCAACAACATTAGCCTGAAGGTGAAGCCCTTCGGCCTGTTCAGCGCTCCGAAGTGGTATTTCGACGGCATCAAACTGCTGCAAGGCCTCGCAAAGACTGCTGTCGAGCGCGAGTTCGTCTTTGCAAAGCTCCATCTTCTTGAGCATGCCCGTAAGAAAACGACGCAGAAAGTGAACCTTTTCGAGAAGGTGCAAATCCCTGGATACCAGGAGGCTGTGCGCAAAATCAAGCGTTTCATGGAGGACGAAGAGAACTTGTCCAAGTCATCACAAAAGATTCTGAAGTCACTTCAGGCAAAGAGAAAGGAGGAGATTGCATGATTGAGAAAATGAAAAAGCTCACCTTCCTGGTGACTCAGAAAGAGTACGACAGCTTTATCGAAGGGCTTCGCGAGCAAGGAGTTGTGCATGTGCAGCAGCTCAAACAAGGGCAGACGAGTCCTGCTCTGCAGAAAGCGCTCGACGAAAGGCTGCGTTATCAGCATGCTCTCGACTACCTCAACATCTCGCTTAGCGCGTGGGAAAAAGAAGTAACGAACGCTGCCAATCCCCTCAAGGAATGGCACGAAGGCCAAGAAGGCTCGCTGCTCGACTTTGTAGAAAAGCTGAAAGCTGAGGAAGTTTCTATTCGCCACGAAATAGACGAAGCAGAGAAGAATGCCCAGAAACTTGAACCTTGGGGCAACTTCGACTGGGAAAAGGTGAAGGAACTCCAGGAGAAGACGGGCATGCAGGTGTATTTCTATGCCTGTGCTGCCAAGTCGTTCCAACAGGAATGGGCCGAGAAGTACTTCGCCACACCCATTGACGAGTACCGCAAACGCACGTACTTCCTGGCATTCTCCGACGTTGAGCCGGACATCAAGGCTGAGCGTCTTGAACTGCCAAACGGCTCGCTCGACCAATATAAAAAGGAAGCAGAAGAAGCCAAGGCTGCCCTTCAGCAGAATCACGACCTGACTTGCGAGATCGCTCGTCAGTACAGAGAAGAGCTTGAGAAAGGCCTGAAGCAAGCTCAAGGCGAGATTCAGCTGCGACAAGTGGAGCTTTCGGACGAAAGCATCGCTGAGGGTGCCGTTCGACTCATGGTGGGTTGGACGCTGGAAGAAAAGGCTGAGGAGCTCACCAAATGGCTTGACGAAAAGCAAGTTTACTATGAGTTGGAAGACCCGGCCTACGAGGACGATGTGCCCATAAAGATAAAGAACGACAGCTATACCAGCCTCTTCGAGCCCATTCTGCGCATGTACTCGCTCCCCAACTATCACGACATCGACCCGAGCCTCTTTTTCGCTCCCTTCTTCATGCTCTTCTTCGGACTCTGTCTGGGCGATGGCGGCTACGGACTTCTCGTGTTGCTCGGCGGCATTTATCTTGCTTTGAAGGGCAGCGACGAAGTGAAGAGCTACGGACGACTCGGCATCTGGTTGGGCTTGGCAACAACCGTCTGCGGTCTGCTGACAGGTACTTTCTTCGGCATCGACCTGTCGAAACAGGACTGGGCATTCCTTGCTCCGGTCAAGCCATACTTCCTGAACGACAATGGTGTCGGGCCGCTCTTCGGCTATTCACCAATGATGGTCATCTCCGTCATTATCGGCTTCGTGCAAGTTCTCTTGGGAATGGTGCTCAAAGGCTGTAAAGCGTGGAAGAACTTCGGCTTTGGCTACGCCATCGGCACCTTTAGTTGGGTGGTGGCACTACTCGCTGCGATTGCCCTCTTCGGCTTGCCCGCTTGCGGAGTTAACCTGCCACAATGGCTCACCTATGCGCTCTACGGACTCATCGCAATAAGTGTCGTCGGTATATTCCTTTATAATAATCCCTCGGCTTATAAGAACCCGATAACCGGTCCGCTGCTTAATATCGGCGGAGGCGTCTGGGCAACTTACGGAATGGCAACAGGCTTGCTTGGCGACTTGCTGAGCTACATCCGCCTCTTCGCCCTGGGTCTGACAGGCGGTGTACTTGGTGGCGTGTTCAACTCGTTGGCTTACGACATGACTTCAAGCCTGCCTTGGGCTATTCGTTGGCTGCCGATGGTGCTCATCCTGCTTGCAGGTCACAGCATCACCTTCGCTTTGAGCATGATAAGTGCATTCGTTCATCCGATGCGACTGACGTTTGTCGAGTTCTTCAAGAACGCGGACTTCAGCGGCGGAGGCAAGGAGTACACACCATTCAAGACAGTTGAAAATTGAAATGTTAAAAGGCTGAAAAGTTAAAAGTTAAACACATAAATTATTAATTTCTCATAAGACATAGTTCTGCATCCACAGTGAAGCAAGCGAAGCAAAAACAGAAAACATACTAATAAATAAGGTTGCAAAGCCTGGCCAAGCACTGCCTAACCATGAATTATGAACGATGAATTATGAACTAAAACAAAAAACATTATGGAAATCTTATTAGCTTATCTGGGTGTTGCACTTTGCGTAGCCCTCTCTGGAATTGGTAGTGCTTATGGCGTAACCATTTGTGGTAATGCCGCAATCGGTGCTTTCAAGAAGAACCCAACAGCAAGTGGT
This sequence comes from uncultured Bacteroidales bacterium, assembly GCA_902778625.1. GTDB lineage: Bacteria > Bacteroidota > Bacteroidia > Bacteroidales > Bacteroidaceae > Physcousia. The sequence goes on along the minus strand of CACYYM010000005.1, from coordinate 163,053 downwards.
GCTTACATGGGTCTGTCTGCTCTGCCCTCTTCACAGGGTCTGTATGGCTTCGTAGGCTTTTTCATGCTCAACAGTAAAGTGACTCCCGAAATCACGATGCCTGCAGCTTGTGCCATCTTCGGTGTAGGTCTGGCTCTTGGTCTCGTGGCTCTCTTCAGCGCTATCCGTCAGGCAAAGGTTTGTGCAAACGGTATCAGCGCAATTGGTGCCGGCCACAATGCCTTCGGTACAACTATGGTGCTCGCCGTGTTCCCTGAGCTCTACGCTATTCTCGGCCTGCTCGTACTCATCCTGACTGCTAATGCACTTTAATAAAAGATTAGGGATTAGAGAATCGAGATTAGGGATTATTATACTCTAACCATTAAGAATGAAATTATGAAACCGACATTATTTCTCCTCGCTGCAGGTATGGGCAGCCGTTACGGCGGCCTGAAACAGCTCGATACGCTCGGTCCTCAGGGTCAGAGCATTATGGATTACAGCATATACGACGCCATTCAAGCTGGCTTTGGAAAGGTCGTGTGGGTCATCCGTCACGACTTCGAGGACCAGTTCCGCACACAGATACTGTCGAAGTATCAGGGTCACATTCCTTGCGAACTGTGCTTCCAGAGCCTCGACGCACTGCCTGAAGGCTTCACAGTACCTGAAGGAAGACAGAAACCTTGGGGCACCAACCATGCTGTCATGATGGGTAAGGACGTCATCAAGGAGCCCTTTGCAGTCCTCAACTGCGACGACTTCTATGATCGCGACGCGTTCCGTGTGATGGCGAAGTTCTTGAGCGAGCTTCCCGAAGGCAGTAAAGGCAAGTACGCTATGGTGGGCTTCCGCGTAGATAACACTTTGAGCGAAAGCGGCACAGTTAGTCGCGGCATCTGCGAAAACGACGAGCAGACGCATCTTCTTACTGGCGTCGTAGAACGCACGAAGATTGAACGTCACAATGGTGTCGTGCAGTATCTCGACGAGAACGACGAGTGGGTAAGCATTCCAGACACCACTCCCGTCAGCATGAACTTCTGGGGATTCACGCCCGACTACTTCGAGTACAGCGAAGACTTCTTTAAGAAGTTCCTCTCCGACCCGAAGAATCAGGAGAACCTCAAGAGCGAGTTCTTCATTCCTCTAATGGTGGATCACCTCATCAAAACAGGGCAGGCCACTTGCGAAGTGCTCGACACGACCAGCAAATGGTTTGGCGTCACCTATCCTGAAGACCGTCCTGAGGTCGTTGCAAAGCTTGCAGCACTTCACGAGGCAGGTCAATATCCCGCACAAATGTTCTAAAAACAAACTCGGCCTCACTCTCTTTTGGAGGGTGAGGCTATTTATTTCTGCTCATGAAACGCTTTGCCTTTTCCTTTATCCTGTCTCTGGTTGCACTTTTATCTGCGGCACAGAGCCTCACGGACGACACGCGTCGCATCCGCGAAGAGTTCCAGGACCGCAAGTTCGGCATCTTCCTCCATTGGGGCATCTATTCCATGCTGGCCGACGGCGAGTGGGTCATGCATAACCGTCACCTCGACCGCGACGAGTACGCCAAGCTGGCCGGTGGCTTCTACCCTTCCCGCTTCGACGCCCGCGAATGGACAAAGCTCTTCAAGGAGGCAGGCGCTCAGTACGTCACCTTCACCAGCCGCCACCACGACGGTTTCTCGATGTGGGCAACGAAGGCTAGCCCTTACAACATCGTGGATGCCACTCCCTTCAAGCGCGACATTATTGGCGAGCTTTCGCAGGCTTGCAGGGAGCAAAACCTTAAACTCCATTTCTACTACAGCCACATGGACTGGCAGCGTTTGGACTACCCCACGGGAGCTTGCCAGAACTGCCCTCACGACCCTTCGACCACGAATTGGGACACCTATTATGCTTTTATGAACCGTCAGCTCACAGAGCTCCTGACAAACTACGGCCCGATAGGCGCCATCTGGTTCGACGGCATGTGGGACCATAAGGAGAAGGAGTTTGACTGGCGACTCGAGGAACAGTATGCCCTCATCAAGCGCTTGCAGCCCACTTGCCTCATAGGGAACAACCATCACGGTTCGCCTATCGGGCTCGAGGACTTCCAACTCTTCGAGCAAGACCTGCCGGGACAGAACACCGCCGGTTTCTCCGGAGAACAGAAGGTGTCGCAGCTTCCCCTGGAGACATGCATGACGATGAACAACACCTGGGGCTACAGCATCACCGACAAGAACTATAAGGATGGCGATGAACTCATTCGACGTCTCGTCACGGCGGCAGGCTTGAACGCCAACTTCCTGCTCAACATTGGCCCGCGCCCCGACGGCACGCTGCCCGATCAGGCCGTCAAGATACTGAAGCACATCGGTTCCTTTATGAAGTTCAACGGCTCAAGCATCTACTGCACCCGTGGCGGATGCGTCCCTCCACAGAGCTGGGGCGTCACGACTCAAAAGGAGAACACGCTCTATATACATATATTAAATAAGGTAGAGGACAGACAAATCTTCCTGCCCCTCACAGGACAGAAGCTCGCGAAGGTCGAGACGTTCGCTGGCGGAACGAAGCTCACCTTCAAGCGCGAGAAGGAAGGCTACCGCATCTTCCTGCCCGCAGAGCCCTGCATTGTTGACTACATACTGCGGGCAACACTGAAGTGACCCCCTATCCGCCATCAGGCGGAATGAAATAGTAAATCGTAAATTGTCAAATCGTAAATAACGAAGATGTATATCATCGGCATCGCCGGAGGCACAGGCTCTGGCAAAACAACAGTCGTAAAGAAGATACTCGAGACGCTTCCCACAGACAGAGTAGCACTCATCCCGCAGGACTCCTACTACAACGACACGTCGCACCTCACGCCCGAGGAGCGCAGGCGCATCAACTTCGACCATCCCGACGCCTTCGACTGGAAGCTTCTCACCCAGCAGATACAGGCGTTGCGGCAGGGGAAGAGCATCGAGCAGCCCACTTACAGCTACATTATCAGCAACCGCTTGCCTGAAACGGTGCATGTCGAGCCTTGCGAAGTCATCATCATCGAAGGCATTATGGCGCTCTGGAAGAAGCAGTTGCGCGACCTCATGGACTTGAAGATATTCGTTGATGCCGACCCGGACGAGCGCCTCATACGTGTCATCCAACGCGACACAGTTGAGCGAGGCCGCACAACTCAAATGGTGCTCGACCGCTATCTCGACGTCTTGAAGCCGATGCACGAAGAGTTCATCGAGCCGACGAAGCGCTATGCCGACCTCATCATCCCGCAAGGCGGCAACAACCAGCAAGCCATCGAGATCATGAGGACCTACATCATTCATAGGATTAAGCCTTGAAGCCCTACCTTCTTCTCCTTTTCCTCCTTGTTTCTTGTACTGCAAAGCAAGAGAAAGAAACATCCGTTCTCTTTGCCGATGATGCGGATAAAGCGGACACATTGCAGTACTACGACCTGCACGAGATACAGCATAGCGGCACGATTATCGCAGGAACGCTAAGCGGGCCGGACACCTACTACGAGTATCACGGCAAGGGCATGGGCGCTCAGTACATGCTTGCCGAAGCCTTTGCTCAAAGCATCGGCGTTGTCCTGCAAATGGAGATTTCCCCTGATACTGCGTCCTTGTTGCAAAAGTTGAAGCAAGGGCAAATCGACTTCATCGCCCTCGAGATGCCGAACTGGCAGACGCGCGACAACGAGCCCTTGCTGAGCCAGGCCATCGCGGAATGGTGGAAACCCGAGCGCATCAAGCAAATCGAGAGCGCGGCCAACAACACGACCGTCACCGTCCGACGCCACATGCGGCCCGTCATGCAGGATGCTGCGCACGGTATCATCTCCGCATACGACGACCTCTTTCGCCGTTACAGCTCGGCTGCCGGCTGGGACTGGCGGTTGCTTGCTGCCATGTGTTATCAGGAATCAGGCTTCGACCCCAATGCCGTCTCGTCGATGGGGGCAATGGGACTCATGCAGTTGATGCCTTTCACAGCCGATGCCATGGGAGTTCCCTCGGACAAACGCTTCGACCCGGAGCAGAACATTGCCGCTTCGGCACGTTACATCAGGAAAGTCAGCCAGTCGTTCTCCGACATCAGGGACAGCGAAGAGCGCATCCGCTTCACGCTGGCAGCTTACAATGGCGGTGTCGGACACGTTCAGGACGCACAGACTTTGGCTCGAAAAGCTGGGCGAAACCATCAGGTTTGGCACGAAGTGGCACCCTACATTCTGCGCCTCGCCGAGCCTCGCTACTATAGAGACCCGGACGTCGTGAACGGTTATATGCGGGGCAGCGAAACGGAGGCTTACGTACGCCTCATCATGAACCGATGGAACCAGTATCGCGGAAGTGCTCGCTCTTACAGTAGTGGCAGCACCCCATCGCCTTCCCGCAAAAGCCTTCAGGACGGCGAATACAAGAGCGTCGTCAAGCCTGCCGAGGAATGGACGCCAGAAGAGTGACAAAACGCCGCACGCGGGGATTGCCATTTCCGCACGCGGGGATTGCCATCGCCGCACGCGGCGTTTTACATCTCCGCAGGCGGCGTTTGAAATTGCACCACGCTAAAAAATTTTTTCAGCACGTTAAGTTGACCATTTTAACACGTTGAGTTTGACAACTTAGCACGCCGAGTTTGCCGACACACCACAGTATCCTTCCAAGAAGAGCACGGAAAACTTGTTTTTCTTTTGTATTGTACCCATTTATTCGTGCCTTGACCTGCGGTCGAGCTGCGTGTCCGCTCGACAATAAAAACAAAATATAATATATTTTATTTTGTATTGTACTCGCTTTTTCGTACCTTTGCAAAGCAATTATGCACTAAAACTTTTGATACTATGACAAAGAGACTCTTTTCGGTGTTGCTCGCGACACTTCTGTGCGGCACACTTTGCCTCATGGCACAAGACTTTGACCCCAAACAAGGTTACCGCCTCGAGATTGGCGACGGACTTGCTCTTGACTGTCTGAGCGGCACCCTCACCTTCTCGCCTGCCAACAAGAAATCGCAAACGCAGGTGTGGCAAATCAAGAAGAGCGACCGCCCAGGTTACTTCATGTTCTATAGCCCGAGTGCTGATGTGGCACTCGACAACGGCAATCACGGCACCCAGGAGGGCGAAGTGCTCACCTGGCAATTCAGTCCTTCGAACGCCAATCAGCAGTGGCTCATCGAGAAGGGCGGCGCTGAGACGGTCGTCCTGACTTGTGCTGCAGGCGGCCTGAAACTCGGCTATAACGACAATTGCCAGCCCGGCGGACGCCCTTGGCAACTCAAAGGAACCAACCAAAGCGAGTTCCTTCAGTGGCGGCTCGTCAAGACGAACCTCAAGGTAGATGCAATCAGCGAAGCACAAAAGTCGAAGAACGACTGGGAGAACGAGGCCATCTTCGGCATCAACAAAGAGCCCGGACGCGCCACCATGTTGCTCTACGCCAGCGAGAAAGAGATGAAAGGCGACGCTGCCTACCAGCAGCCCTGGCTTTGGCCGAACTCCTCCCTCAGGGTGATGCTCAACGGCAGGTGGCAGTTCAACTGGGTTCCGAAACCCGAAGACCGCCCCATCGACTTTTATAAACCATCGTTCGACGCTTCATCGTGGAAGACCATCCCCGTGCCTTCTTGCATGGAAATGCAGGGATATGGCACGCCCATCTACACCAACGTGACCTATCCGTTTAGGAATCAGCCGCCTTTCATCAAGGGTCAGGAGGGATACACCGTCGTGAAAGAGCCCAACGCAGTAGGCAGCTACCGCCGAACCATCACGGTTCCCGCCTCCTGGAACGGCCGCGAAATCTATCTCCACTTCAACGGCATCTACAGCGCAGCCTATGTTTGGGTGAACGGCCAAAAGGTGGGATACACGCAAGCACCCAACGTGGACGCTGAGTTCGACGTGACAAAATACATCAAGCCGGGCATCGAGAACCTCGTCTGCGTCGAGGTCTATCGCTGGAGCGACGGCTCGTACATCGAGGACCAGGACATGTTCCGCCTAAGCGGCATACACCGCGACGTCTATCTCGAAGCGCGCCAGAAGCTGCATGTACAGGATGTGAAGCTCACCTCGATGATGGGCGGACGCGGACGACGCGGCGGCGACAACTTCAGCCGTGCTTTCCTCGGCATCGATGTGACCTTGCAGAACTTGGACAAAAAAGCGGCAGACGCTCGCGTTGACGTAGAACTTGTCAATCCCGCAGGCAAAACCATCCAGACAGCTATCCTGCAGGTAAGCGACATCAAGAACGGCAAAAAAGACGCCAAACTCAACCTCGAAGTGCAGAACCCAGAGTTGTGGAGCGCCGAAAAGCCTAATCTATACACCGTTAACATCAGCGTGGGCGGCGACGTCTATACGCAGAAGTACGGCTTCCGCAAGATTGAGAACCGCAACGGACAGGTGTTCATCAACGGCAAGCGCGTGATGTTCAAGGGCGCCGACCGACATGACACGCACCCCATCTACGGCAAGGCCATTCCAGTGGAAAGCATGATCGAAGACATCCTCCTGATGAAACGCTACAACCTCAACACGGTCCGCACGAGCCATTATCCCAACGACCCGCGCATGTATGCACTTTACGACTACTACGGCATCTATGTTATGGACGAGGCTGATGTAGAGTGTCACGCCAATCATAGGCTTTCGAGAGACCCGAAATGGGAAGGTCAGTACGTCGACAGGCAAGTGCGTATGGTACAGCGCGACAAGAACCATCCCAGCGTTATCTTCTGGAGTATGGGCAACGAATGTGGCGGCGGCCAGAACTTCGTTGCAAGCAAGAAAGCCATTCAGGAGCTCGACGATCGACTCATCCACTACGAAGGCATGAACGAAGTAGCGGACATGGACAGCCGCATGTACCCGCAATTGAACCACATGATACGCCTCGACCAGCAGGCAGACCTGCAGGGTCGCCCGTTCTTCCTCTGCGAGTATGCCCACGCAATGGGCAACGCCATCGGCAACTTGCAGGAGTATTGGGACTACATCGAGTTCGAGAGCAAACGCATGATAGGCGGCTGCATATGGGACTGGGTGGACCAGAGCCTCTGCAAATGGGGAGAACCGACTACAAACATGTACTATGGCGGCGGCTTCGGCGACTTTCCCAACGACAACGACTTCTGCTGCAACGGCATCATCACCGCCGACCGTCACGTCACGCCAAAGCTCCTCGAGGTCAAGAAGGTGTATCAGTACGTCGACTTCAAGCTGACCGACGGAGGCAAACTCCGCATCCGCAACCGCTACTGCTTCACACCGTTGAGCGACTTCACATTCCATTGGAGTCTGCTTCGCGACGGCAAAATGATCAAGGCAGGCACAGCCTCGCTGCCCGAAGTGCTGCCAGGCGACAGCTGCTTCATCGACCTGCCCTGCGAAGTGCCTGCTGGCGAAGGACTCTACCACCTCAACGTCTCGCTGAAACTCAAGGAGGCAACACGCTGGGCAGAGGCCGGGCATGAGGTTGCCTGCGAACAGCTTTGTCTGAAGTATGGCGAGCCCACGCTCATGGATGCTGTCAAGGTGGGCGGTGCCCTCAAGGTCGAGGAGAATGCTCAGCAAGTGAGCGTCAAGGGCGATGGCTTTGCATTTGCCGTCAGCAAGCAGTCCGGTGCCGTGACTGAGCTTTCATACAACGAGAAGCCCATCATCGTGACTGGCGACAAGGTGCCTTTCGGCAACCTGACCTTCAACGGTTATCGCAGCATCAGCAACGACCGCAAGGGCAACCTGAGGAGCACCATCGAGTCTCCGAAAGTAACGGCGGAAGGTGCAGAAGACGCCATCATCATCAATGTCAAGTATAACGTCAAGGCAGGTCGCGATGGTCAGACCTCTGTGCCCGTCGAGACGACTTACACCATATACAACGACGGAAGCATTGGCGTCAAGGGCAACTTCGGCAATGAAGGCAACAAGGACTTCAGCCGTCTTGGTCTCATCGCAGCTCTCGAACCACGTCTGGGCAACGTGCAATGGCTTGGCAGAGGTCCTCACGAGAATTATCCCGACCGCAAAACCTCGGCATTCATGGGTGTATGGAACGGCACGGTGAACGGCATGACTGAGGAGTACGAGAAGCCTCAGAGCATGGGCGAACGCTGCGACGTGAAGTGGGTGACCTTCACCGACGACAAGGGCGAAGGCGTTCGCTTCTGCACAGGCGGCACCTTCGACTTCAGCGCCCTCCACTACATGGACGAAGAGCTCTGGCAGACGAAGTATAAGCACGAACTCGGCAAGATACACCGCCCCGAGATTATCTTGCACCTCGATGCAGCCATGCGCGGTCTCGGCAATGCAAGCTGCGGCCCGGGCCCATTGGAGAAGTACGAGCTTCGCGAAAAGAACTACAGCTATGGCTTCGTCATCGAGCCGATAAAGTAAGCTAAACAGACATGAAACAGGAAGAACTTTCCCTAGAAGAACAAGTGGAACGCATTCGCAAGAAACGTGCAAGCCGTTTCGACAGCACAAAGGTCAGGATAGTGCTCAACTTCCTATTCCTCATCCTTGCTGTCGTCGGGCTATGCATGTACTTCTTCGGCAGTGCGAATCACGTGCCAGCACTCATTGTCATCGCCATCGGCATGGCATTCAAGGTAGTGGAATTCATATTGCGTCTCCTCTAACCTAAAGCATGAACCGCAGGCTATACATATTATTCTGTATTATATGCCTCTTGCTGCCAGCAAGTGCACAAGTGCATCGCGTCAATAAGGACGGAAGCAACGCTGCCCTTTATGATGATGGCGAGACGTATATGGTGGCACCAGAAAACGGGTCCTACATTGACGGTGCTGGAAATCGCACCACTTGGGGACGTGACACGACGCGCTTCAAGAACAAGAAGGACATTCCCATCGGGCAGTTTCAATGGGTCTTGGAGCCTCGCCTGGGCACCGTCGTCGATGCAGAGAACAACGATACTGTCGTGCACGACTTCCAGAAGTTTAATGCCACGGACGGTTACGCGGGCGAATACAACTACCTTGCCAACATCGGCTCGCCGCGCCTGAACCGTCTCTACTTCAACCGCGACAACACGTCCGACGAGTTCCTCTTTCTGCAACCCCTCAGCTTTTTCCGAGGCTCGCTATCCGACTTCCGCTTCACCAACACGAAGAGCCCCATCACAAACCTCGCCTATCACTCGTGCGGCAACAGGCAGACGGGCGAGGACCGCGTCAGGGCATACTTCGCAACGAACATCAACAAGATTGCCGGCTTGGGTCTCAAGATAGACTACAGTTATGGCGTCGGTTATTACTATGCTCAGCCAAACAGCATGTTCGGCAGTACGTTCTATGGCTACTATCGTGGCGACCGCTACAACCTGCATGCATACATCGGCATCAACCACATGAAGATGGGCGAGAACGGCGGCATCGAGGACGACCGCTACATTGAGAACCCTTTGAGCCTCGGGCAGTCGTACAGTCCGGGCAACATTCCAACGATGCTCGACCAGACGTGGAACCGCAATCACGAACAGCACTATTACCTGACACATCGCTACAATCTCGGCTTTACGCGCCTCATCGAAGTGCCTGACTCGCTGAAGCCTGTACCCCCATCTGCCTCGGAGCTTATTTCTGACTTGCCCGACAGCATACAGACTGTGCTACGGCAAGACACGCTAGCACGGAAGCTTGCTGTCGATTCGCTCCTGCAAGCGTGGCAAGACAAGCAGGAGGTGCCAAAGGAGTTCGTGCCCGTCACAAGCATCATCCACACCTTTGACGTCAGCAACCTTAAGCACGAATACCTGTCGCACAACACGACAAAGGATTACTACACAAACCTCTACTTTGGAGACGGCAAGAAGATGGCCGACATCTCGCGAGCCCTTTCCGTACGGAACACGTTTGGCGTTGCTCTTCGCGAGGGTTTCAACAAGTGGGCACAGTTTGGCATAACGCTTTTCGGCACACACAAGTTGCGTACTTATCAATTGATGAATGAGCAGTGGGGCGCAACGCGTTACACGGAAAGCGACGTCTCAGTAGGTGGTGAGCTGGCTCGAACGCAAGGTTCCCGCTTCCACTTCAACACGTCGGCCGAGTTCTGGCTCATCGGCGAACATCTCGGCGACTTGAATATCGACGGCAAGACCGACCTGCAACAGCATCTCGGCAAACGTGACACATTGCTCGCTGACGTTCACGTCAGCTTTATGCACCGCAAACCGTCGTTCTTCTTCCGTCACTATCACTCGCAGATTGCTTGGTGGGACAACACAGACCTGAGCCGCGAGGTACGCTTCAAAGTTGACGGCAACCTGCGCCTCAAGAAGTTCGGCACAAGGCTACAGATAGGCTTCGAGAATGTATCGAACTACACTTACTTCGGCATGCAGAACACGTTGCGCGAGGGAAAGGATGCAGCGAGCCTTCAGCCGACGGACTTCAGCCATGCCGTCGGCGTCATGCAGGCAGGCAGCGTGCAAGTATTCGGCGCCACTCTTGCTCAGGACCTCAACTGGAAGTTCATCCATTGGGATAATCAAGCAAGTTTCCAGACGAGCAGCAATCAGGACGCGTTGCCCCTGCCAAAGTTCAACATCTACTCCAACTTCTATTTGCTTTTCCGTATTGGCATTGCAAAAGTATTGCGAGTGCAGATTGGTGCCGACATGCGCTACTTCACGTCGTACTATGCGCCTGACTACAGCCCTGCCATCCAGCAGTTTGCCGTGCAAGACACAAACCACGAGCGAATGGAGATAGGAAACTATCCCATCATAGGCGCTTATGCCAACTTGCACCTCAAGCATTGCCGCATATATGTCTCGGCAAAGCATGTCAACGCAGGCTCCGGCCACATGTTCCTCGTTCCGCACTACCCCATCAATCCTATGACAATCCACTTCGGCCTTAGCTGGAACTTTTTCAATTAAATGCCACAACCTATATACAAAGAAATACGCTGGGGCTTCATCGGTTGCGGTGAAGTAACCGAGAAGAAGAGCGGCCCGGCTTTCAACCTTGTGCCTGGCTCGCGCATACAGGCCGTGATGAGTCGCAGCAAGGAGAAGGCAAGCTCTTATGCCGAGCGGCACAACATCCCGCGCTGGTACACCGACGCCCTGCAGCTCATCAACGACCCCGAGGTTAACGCCATCTACATCGCTACCCCACCTTCCTCGCACGCCACCTATGCCATTATGGCGATGAAGGCAGGCAAGCCCGTCTATGTAGAGAAACCTCTCGCCAGCAGCTACCTCGACTGCCAGCGCATCAACCGTGTCAGCGAACAGACGCGTGTCCCATGCTTTGTGGCTTACTACAGGCGCTGCCTGCCTTACTTCCAGAAAGTGAAGGAACTGGTGGAGAACGGTGCCATCGGTAAGGTCACGTCTGTTCAGATACGCTTTGCCTGCCCGCCTCGCGACCTCGACTACAACAGCACAGCCCTTCCCTGGCGTGTGCAGCGCGACATTGCCGGCGGCGGTTACTTCTACGACCTCGCTCCTCATCAGATTGACCTGCTGCAAGAGATCTTCGGGCCGATTGTCAGGGCGAAAGGCTTCAGCAGCAATCGCGGCGGACTCTATGAGACGGAAGACACCGTGAGCGCGGCCTTCCAGTTCTCCGACGGTTTGCCCGGCAGCGGCTCGTGGTGCTTCGTCAGCCACGAGAGCGCACGCACCGACCGCATAGAGCTCATAGGCGACCGGGGACAACTGCACTTCTCGGTCTTCACCTACGAGCCCATCGTCTTGCGTAATGAGCAAGGGCGACAGGAATTTCATGTCGAGAACCCCGAGCATGTCCAGTTGCCTCTCATACAGAGCGTAGTGGAGCACCTGCAGCAAAGCAGCATCTGCACCGCCGACAGCATCAGTGCCACCAGCGTCAACTGGGTGATGGACCGCATTCTCGAAAAGATATAAGAAAAAACGCCGCACGCGGGGATCGCAAACGCCGCACGCGGAAACCAGCAACGCCGCACGCGGGGATTGCAATCGCCGCACGCGGCGTTTTTTTTGCGATTAGGGGTATTTGATTTCGCAGCTCGATGGTCTTATAGATGTAACGAGGCCAAAAAGACATGATGGACTACAGCAAACAACAGTTCGAACGGCTATTCAAGGACAGCTATCCGCACATGTATCGCATGGCGTTCTCCCTGGTAGAAAATGCCGAGGACGCTAAGGATGCCGTGCATCAGGTGTTCGTCCAAATGTGGAGAGGCAAGCCTGAAATAGCCACGGAAAGCATCCGAGGCTATCTGCTCGCTGCCACAAGAAACCAATGCCTGCACATCCTGCGAGACAGACAACTGCAAAGGCGACTGAAGGAAGAACTTCAGAAGGAAACGGCCTGGCAGAAGGATGAGGAACGGGAGGAGCTGCTGCAGCAACTTCAGCAGGTCATCGACGACAACCTGACGGAGCAGGACCGCCGAGTACTCCAGCTCCACTACGAGGAAGAGATGACCTACGCGGAAACAGCCACCGTGCTCGGCATCAGCTTGTCGGCCGTCAACAAACACATCACGCGCTCTTTGGTCAAAATCAGGTCGAACCTTAAAATTGTAAAGTAACATGAAGACTGAAGACATCGACAAGAGAATCGGCATGCCCGACGTGGACAAGGAGTGGACACGCTTCGAGCAGGAAGTCATCGGCAAGGAGACAAAGAGGCACTCTGCACTCGCTTGGGCTTTGGGCATCGGTATCGCAGCATCCGTGGCGCTACTCATTATATATAATATAGGGAAGGAACAGGCAGAGCAACCTTTAGTAGCGCAAGTACAACCGGCACAGCCCGAGCATGTGTCCAAGCCCGCAAGAGTGCCTGCAAAGGAAGTGGTTGCAGAAGTCTCAAAGCCCGTCGCTACTCCACGCAAAGAACTGGCTTTAGCGAAAGCTGATGCCTCGGCCACTACGGGACTTGATATTCCTGCCCGTGAATATACAGGTGCAGTTCAGAAATTCAAGATGGACGACATCGAAGATCTCGCCTTCGAGTCTGTTGACCAGGCTCTTCAAGGGCAGATTGCAGAACGGGACATCGCTTCGGCAGACTTAGGTTCAGGCACCACTATGCACCTCCGGGGGATAGGAGATAGCATCATCGACCAGATTGGCAAAACGGATTCATTTCTCGTGGTGGTCAACGGCAAGACTCTGTTTGACTCACGTGGCATGGCGTCAGAAGAAATCGACAGACGCATTGAAGAGTACCTCAAAGAGCAAGGTCTTTTGCAAGACATAAAGATACCTTGTAATAACGGTGCAATAGTAATTATGGCCTCCACTCCAGAGGAAAGGGAAGAACTTCAACGCATGATAGCCAATGCTACTATCGTTCCCACTTCGGCAGATTTGGGTTCAGGTACCACCATGCGACTTAGGGGAACAGGCGACGGGCCAAGCGACAAGGACAGAATCGACTCCACGCTTATCCTGGTGAATGGCGAGCCGCTGCCCGATTCCTTGAAACATAAGATTATGGGGAACGACATGGACGACATTGACACATACATGCCTCGGTACTTTTCTCAGCAGGGACTGATGATTGACAGCGTGTACGTCCACAAAGACAGTTATTATACCGAGAAGTATGGCGGACGTGCCAAGTATGGCGTGATAGAGATAACGACCGTGCCCGACACCTATAGCGACGCTTACGTCTGTAAGCATCCGAAACTGAAGAAGAAGTATCACCGTGTTGAGGGCTACATGTTTGATAACAACGGCAAGCCTTTGACGGAAGCTTGGGTGCATGTCAAACGGGAACGCGCTGTACTGAAGAAGCATCCCGAATTGGATTTGGCAGGTGCAGCGACAGACTCCACAGGGCACTACGTCCTCTGGCTTCCCAAAGACGCAGACATCATGCTTCGTGCCGAGCAAGCAGGCTACAAGTCCTTCGAGTTCTCGCCCTCCGACAAGGACATTGTCACGCATCATCTCGAGAAGACCCACAACATGCGGCTGCGAGGAAACTCACAAGAGCAAATCGCCGGTTTGCCTAAATATGTGCCCGAAGAAAACGAGGTACGGCTTCTTCCCCAAGGTGTCATACGTGGTTCACATAACAGTCCTCCCAATGACTCCATCCTTTACCTTATCAACGGAGTGCCTCAACCAAAGGAAAACAACAAGTGGTTGGACAAGAGGTCTTATCTCGACTACTTCAAAGGGCAGCATTTGCTTGTCAGCAGAGTAATGGATTACATGAATGTCAAGCAACGCTACATCGAGAAGTATGGAGAGGCAGCAAAGCACGGCGTCATAGAGTACATCTGTGTAGAGGACACACTATGCGACTACTATATGGACCAGCATGAGGAACTGAAAGCAAGCCGCCGTCGTGTGACGGGCGTAGTGTATGACGAAAACGACGAGCCTTTAGAGCATACCATGATTCATATATTTCATGATAGAAGGATATGGGGAACAGAAACGACTGACTCCACAGGCCATTTCGTCTTCTGGGTTCCTCGCACAGATGCCACGCTTCACTTCAAATACATTGGCTATAAGGCAGTCGTCGTTGAGGCAACCGATACGTTCCATACAATCTATCTTCTGCCCGAAGCCACGGAGCGGAGCATGAAATAAAAAACTTATGAACATGAACTGGAACCTATGACACAAACTCAGCAGAAGCTGTGGGGAGAAAAGTATTTCGGGACTTGGCTGTCCGAGAGAGCAATTCAGCAGATGCTCATATTCCCTTCATTCAGCTTCCCCTCTGCACTGTATGTGTATTACGGTTATGGGGAAAGCGAACGGCTGCAGGTGAAGTGGTGCGAGGTGAAGGAGGCCGAGCCGGGTGAGCCGAAACTGAGGTTGGACTCTATAGAGGTCAAGACAGACAAGGCCACGGCTTTGAAGTTTGCTGACTTAATTGAACATGCTGTCAAGACATGTATGTTCAATGACGATCGACTTGGGTTCGACGGAACAACATACTTCTTTGGGAACCATATTCGTGTCGCCACAATATGGTCGCCAGGCGCTGGCAACTGCAAGCGACTGACGGATGTGCTGGAGAAAGCCATGACGGCCGTCAGGAACCAGGACGAAGACGAACTGAAGGCATTGCTGCCCGAGGTGGAGGCGCTGACAGAAGTCTTCAAGAAGCTTTACCCTAAAGACTGATATCAGGAAAAACTTGTTAGTTAGTTTTAGAATTAATATCGGCGCCATATAGCTCCTGCGTTGTGAAACGTGGGAGCTTTTTGTTTGCTTCTGCTTTATTCTCGTTTGTTGCCGACTTTGAACTGCGTTCGAGGTCAGGGGCACTCGGTAAAGCATAAACAAATTATTGGATTCGCTTCTGCTTTACTCTCGCTTATTGCCGACCTTCATCAATGCGATGCCGATGATGATCCATATGATTTCACGGACACGGCAGATGATGCTGACGAAGAAGCCTTGCTCGATGGTCAAGCCCATTGCTTTCGTGGAGATAGCAAAGCCGCCTTCCTGCACGCCGAGCTGCATCGGCAGGAAGCCTATCAGGTTCGAAAGAAGCGTGGTAAGCGAGACGATGAGGATGCTGTGCAAGAAGGTGAGCGTGATGCCCTCGAACCCTCCGCCGCCATCTATGCCGAAAAGCAGGAGCATGAAGAGCACCTCGGCACTCTGCACGATGCGCGAAAGGTACTCCAAGCCCAAGGCTGCATAGAAGTTCTTGCGGCTCTGCTGATGCAGGGCTGCTATTTGTGCATCGACATTATGCAAGGCTTCTGCATGCGCTTTGAGCAACCTGTCGCTCCATCCTCCGAGCCCCGGCAGATGGCCCAACCAGCGAATCAGCCTCACTACAAGTCCATACTTGTATCCCCTATAAAAGAGGTAGAAGGCAATCAGGCAGAAGACCACGATGATGCCAAGCACGATGCCGACCGTCGTATCGAATGGCAGGTCGCCTACCAGCGCAAGGGCAAGGTAGAGGAAGACGGATGTGAACCAGAACCAGAAGTGCGCAAAGACGTGGAACATCGCATAAAGGATGACGCTGGAGGTGGCGTGCTGCTTCGAGATATCCTTGCTCAGCTCCATGATGCGGTAAGGTTCTCCGCCG
The DNA here is from genome assembly GCA_902778625.1 of uncultured Bacteroidales bacterium. GTDB lineage: Bacteria > Bacteroidota > Bacteroidia > Bacteroidales > Bacteroidaceae > Physcousia. The sequence goes on along the minus strand of CACYYM010000005.1, from coordinate 147,006 downwards.
AGGCCGCCAACAGGAGTGGCATAGTTGAGCGCATAGCCCGTGATGGTCAGCTTGTAGATTCGCCAAAAGCCCACTTCCTCGTCGGGATCGGTATTGCCTCGGATGACCGACATCCATGCGAGAGCATTGATGCCATAGACAACAATCCAGATGCCCACGATGGGTATGAGCCACAGACCTGCACGGCAGATATGGCCCCAAAGCTCAACAAAACTGACGTCGAACGTGAAGAGCATCACCACGACACACACGATGCCGAGGACAAAGAAGAAGTTATTCCAGCTCCACTTCATGCTTCGAGTCTTACTTTTTCTGCAACCCTGCGGCAGAACGCTTCGTGGCGACGGTTAATATAACATGTGAGGAGCCCCATGCAGACTATCTCGAAGAGGAAGTTGCAGACGGGCAGGTCGATGAGGCAGAACAGGAAGAACATGCCGGAGCGGAAGTTGAAGGTGAGCATCGCATTGAGCGGCATCAGAGCCTTCGACTCGCGGTGCAGTTCCTCGCGAATCTGGTCGGGCATGTTGCCGGCACTGCCATACTTCTCTCGCAGCACGGCCATCAGTTTCTGAAACTCGGGTGTCGCCTTTTCTTGTTTGCGTGTGTAGTTGATGTAGGTCTTGAGGAAGTGCTTCCAGAGGCGGTTGCCTTCGCTGGGCGTCTCGTCATAGACCTTTTGCTGCTGCGCGGAGTTGTCCAGCTCGCTGCCTTTCTCGCCTTTCAGGAGGAAGAGATGCACTTGGATGTAGTAGTCGGCAAGTCGTTGCTGGCCGCCCATTCCTACGAAGCCCGAATAGAGTGCCAGGCAGACAACCACGATGGTTGCTATGATGGCGTTCTGTTCCGTGTCGGGTATTCCAAGCCATCCAAACTCCAAAGAATGGTGGTTGTAGAAGCGCACCATCAAGAGGACATAGATGGGCACAAACCACACAAAACCCGCCATTCCATCGAGGATTCTGCCCAAGCGGCTCTTCTTGCCCGTCATGCGAGCCAGCTGACCGTCGGTGCAGTCGAAGATATCTGCCTGGCAGAGCAACAGGACGCCGATGATGTTCATCAGTAGTCCGTGCCAACCCTCGTAGTAAAAACTGCCGTGCATGAAGAAGACACTGGCGGCAGCGCCTACTATCATAGAAATGATGGTGACGGTGTTGGGATGCATGTCGAGCTTGGCAAAGAGCAAAGCCCAAAGGTAACTGAGCGGTCGCACAACTCGGTAGTCGAGCCAGTCCTCGGTCTCCGATGACTTCAACGTCGCCTGTACTTTTTTCTTGAGGTCTTGAAACATATTCTACTTTATAACCTTTGTTCAACCTGCAAAAGTACAACTTCTTTCCCAATTATGCCACATCTTTCGTGTTTTTTTTCGTTTTGCTTTGTGGTTCGATAGAAAAGTCGTAACTTTGCACGCCAAAATAAATCTAAAGAAGATGATGAATTTCTTAGACAGAAACGAATTCAATTTCGAGCCTTCCGAGAAGGTCATCGAAGCGATAAAGAACTTCGACCCACGCACACTCTGTTTCTACACCCGCATCTACGACCAGGGGAAGAAGAGTGTCATAAGTGTACGACTGAGTGAGATTTACAATGTTCCCGAGGACCAGGTGCTTCTGGGTTACGGCGGAGAGGAGATGCTGAAGAATGCCATCCACTATTTCCTGATGGAGGGCGACAACAAGACTATCCTCATCCCCGAGTTCTCCTGGTGGTACTACAACAGAGTTGCCGGCGAGTGTGGCGGATCGTTCGAGATGTACCCACTCTATGAGACAGGCGACACCTTTGCCTACAATGTGGACGAGGTCATCGCTTACACTAATCGCATTCACCCCCGCATGCTGCTCCTCGCCTCGCCCAACAACCCGACGGGAAACAGCCTGACGAGCGAAGAGATTGGCCGCATCATGGAGAACATCCCGTCCGACACAATGGTGCTGGTGGACGAGGCATACGCTTCCTTCATCACGACCGATGTGGACTACATCGCGCCTCTGGTGAACAAGTACAACAACCTCATCATCTCGCGTACACTTTCCAAGTTCTACGGACTGCCAGGCCTGCGTGTAGGCTTCGCTTTCATTGGCGCCGGCCACGACCAGTTCCTCAGCTACTGCAACAAGTATCTGGGCTACAACCGCTTCTCGGAGGCAGTCGCGCTGGCGGCTCTCGAGAGCGACGACCACTATCGCCGCGTGGCAGACGAGATGGAATGGGACCGCCAGCTCTTCCAAAAAGAGTTGGGCGACAAGCCGGGCTTCAAGGTCTATAAGAGCGTGGCGAACTTCATCCTCATCAAGTACCCGACAGCCATCAAGGAGAGACTGCAGAAGGCGCTTGCCGACCAGAGCTACAAGATCAAGTTCATGACGGACAAAGGCCTCGAAGACTGTCTGCGCATCACCCTCGGACGCCGCGAACAGATACAGACCGTAGTGGATACCATCAAAAAATGCCTCTAAGATGAAGGCCATCATCCTTGCTGCGGGCACAGCTTCACGACTCCGTCCGCTCACACTTCACACGCCGAAATGCCTCCTCAAGGTGGGCGAACGCACGCTCTTGCAACGCTCTATGGATGCACTCATCAAGGCAGGCATCCGCGAATTCTGTATCGTGACAGGCTACTTGCATGAGCAAATCGAGGATTTCGTCGAGCAGACTTATGGCGGGAGCATCGACGTCTGTTTCATCCACAACAAGGATTTCGAGACGACCAACAACATCTATTCCCTTTGGCTGGCGCGTCCGCAAGCCGACGGACAAGAGGTTCTGCTCCTCGACAGCGACCTGCTCTACGACGGACAAATCGTGAAGCGCGTCCTCGCAGATAAGCACGAGAATGTGCTCACCCTGATTCGTCACGAACTTGGGGAAGAGGAGATGAAGGTCGTGATGAACGGAGATGGCGATATCACCGAGATAAGCAAGACATGCGACCCTGCTTCGGCTGCCGGCGAAAGTCTCGGCATCGAGCGAATGGGCAAGGCATATACGACGGCGCTCTACAAGGAGTTGGACGGTATGATGAACGAGGAGCACCTTGAAAACACGTTCTACGAACTGGCATTCCTGCGTCTCATTGCAAAGGGCTCTACCTTCAGCGTGCTGGACGTCACGGACCTCTTCTCATGCGAGCTCGACACAATCGAGGACTTCGAGAACGCCAAGCAGCGGATACCTGCAGATCTCTACTAAACTTATAAAGCTTACATAACGAAGAAGGGAGAGCAATTGCTCTCCCTCTTTCTTTTTATATAATAGGATGTGAGAAGCTAGTCCTCACCCCAAATGTCCCAGGCATCGTCCTCCTTCGTGAGGGCTTTACTGCCATCTACAGTTTCGCTGCTGATAAGCAGACTCTCTGCAAGCATCTGCACAACTTGAGGCTCACTGATTTCAACAGCTGGTTTTATGTACTTCATATTATTTGAGTATTTTCTTGTTACCAATAATGTTGATACCTCTCTGCATCTTCTGCAAGCGCTGACCTGCAACGTTGTAAATGGGTGCATTGAGGTTGGTGTTTTGGTTAACATCGTCGATGCCAGTTGCATTGCCGTCGTCGAAGAGGAATGCCTTAACAGCAGAACCATCTATCTCGAGATAACCCTTGCCGGCAGCAATAGTTGTTCCTGATGTAGCTTGATAGAAAGCAATACCTTCAGTGCCTTCTGCAAGGATGTACTGAGTACCATCGGCAGTCACATCCTCCACTGCAGGCTTCAGCAGGTTGCCTTCCAGAGCAGCAGGAGTCGTTTGGGCAGCAGGAATAACGTAAGCACCTTCAGCAGCCTTCACGAGAATAGCCTCGCCTGCAGGAACCTCAGTGACAGGTGTCAAGTGCACATAACCCTCCACAGTTGACTCTGTTACAGCATATGCTTCAACCTCTGCCTCGGAGAAGCCCACATCCTTCGGAGCCACATAAGTAGCATAGCCTATCGAAGAGACGAGGAGCACGTTGCCTTCGGGCAGAACCTCCGTGCCTTCAGCACCGAAGTTGTCGAAGCAGAAGTAGGCGGGCGTGTTCATACCGTAGGCGCCGTTGTCGCTGCTGCTCAGAGCGAAGCCGAGCTTGGCAACCTGGCCGAGGCAAGAAAGGTCGACGTAGCGCCAGTCATTGATGATGAAGGCTTTAGCCTCATCGCGGAGGTCGGCCAGGTAATACTCCTTCGAGCCGGTCTCATTGTCGTCGGCATCATAACCCGTGATGGTGAGCTTGAACCAGTCGCCCTTCGCGAACTTCTTGGCACTGCCGTCGCCGTTCGTCATAGAGTCGTAGGCGTAGCTGCTGTTTGTGATGTAGAAGCCGGGAACGACGGCAGGCTCGGAGAGCAGCATCACGTAGCAGGGGCCGTTGAACTCGGCAGCAAAGGCAACGCCATAGGTTGCGGAGCCGTCGTAGCCACCACCCACGACGTTGTTCCACTGGTCGTCGAGAGTCTCATACTTAGTGTCGACGCGGTTGGCATAACCAAACCAATACCAGTAGTCCCAGTCGTGCATGCAGCCGGTAGCAAACTCGAAGTCGCCGCTGACGAATTCCGTGCGGTCGTCGTCCTCTTCGGTGCTGACGCTCATATGGCCGTCGGCAGGCACTTCAAGCTCTTCGAAGGTAGCAACCTCGAGAGGCAAAGCGACGTTCTTTTCGGGCAGAACCTCCGTGCCTTCAGCACCGAAGTTGTCGAAGCAGAAGTAGGCGGGCGTGTTCATACCGTAGGCGCCGTTGTCGCTGCTGCTCAGAGCAAAGCCGAGCTTGGCAACCTGGCCGAGGCACGAAAGGTCAACGTAGCGCCAGTCATTGATGATGAAGGCTTTAGCCTCATCGCGGAAATCGGCCAGGTAATACTCCTTCGAGCCGGTCTCATTGTCGTCGGCATCATAACCCGTGATGGTGAGTTTGAACCAGTCGCCCTTCGCGAACTTCTTGGCGCTGCCGTCGCCATTCGTCATCGAGTCGTAGGCGTAGCTGCTGTTTGTGATGTAGAAGCCGGGAACGACGGCAGGCTCGGTGAGCAGCGTCACGTAGCAGGGGCCGTTGAACTCGGCAGCGAAGGCAACGCCATAGGTTGCGGAGCCGTCGTAGCCACCACCCACGATGTTGTTCCACTGGTCGTCGAGCGTAGCGTAGCTGTTGTCGGCGCGGTTGGCATAGCCGAACCAGTACCAGTAGTCCCAGTCGTGCATGCAGCCGCTTGCAAAGGCGTAGTCGCCGCTGACGAAGAACTCGCGGTCGTCGTCCTCCTCAGTGCCGACGCTCATATGGCCGTCAACGGGCTCTGTGACGTCAGTCACGTCCTCGAACGTAGCGACAGCGGGCGGGATGGAAGGCACATCGACAGCCACTTTCACAGTAGGCACGCGGCCGAAGACTGCGTTCTGCTGAATGGCGGTGAAGTTGGGAGCGCGGCCTGTCGTCTTAGATGTGGCGCGGTGGTTGCCGATGGGGTCACCGAAGCCACTGATGCACATCACGCCGTCGGCGAGTTCTATCGTCTTTGCCGACCAGTCGTCGGGCACCGTGAAAGTCACGGCCTGCGGCGCTGCATTGGCAGCCATCGTGTACTGGTTGCCCCTGCCTTTCGTCACGCTTACGCCTTCGGCAGGCTTCTTGTAATCAAGGAATCCCTGGAAGTTGTGTATGCCTGCCAGCTTGCCTGCAGGATGATAGAGGCCCGAGTACTGCACGGTCACGGCGTCGCCAGGCTTTACAATCTCCACCACCTCGTCGCCGACCTTGATGTCGCGATGGCAGGGCTTGGCGGTCATCACCTGATAGACGCTCTTGCCCTCCGCATTGGTGAGGCAGACGATATTGCGGCCCTCGGTGAGGAGGAGCGTGTAGCTGCCGTCGCCGTTATCGGTGACGCCTTCAGAGGAGAAGCCTGTGTAGGAGGCCATCGTCTCGCCGATGACGGGGCGGGCCAGCGTGACAGAGCTGACGCCTTCGGGTGTGAAGGTGTAGCTGAAGCCGTCCTCCGTGTCGAGGTAATAGAGCACGTCGAACTCGGCATCGACATTCTCCATCGAGAGCTTGGTGTCGATGGGGTCGCCGCCACCCCAAGGCGTCACGGTGCTGAGGTATTCCTTGTTGATGGTCATGTTGGGGACGATGCCCGTGGCCTGCTGTCCGACAGTTACGACGAACGCTCCGGTGTTCTCGGGCCAGATGGCGCCCCAGTCGTTGCCACCTGCGAAGCTGCTCGAGGTGGCGCTATTGTTGTAGTAATCCAAGTGGATGCCGTCGTAGGTGACAAGCACGATGGCCGTGCCCTCGCCCACTGCCGTCAGCAGTTCATTCTCGACCTTCACGACGCTCTCATCCGTCTCGCCGTTGAGGTTAACGACGGTGAAGTGGAAGTCCGGCTCGATGAAGTAGTTGGCAGTAGTGCTGTTGGTGAGCTCCCAGTTGCGCATCGGCAGGATGTCGTACGTGTCGCCCACGCTGCTGAGTTGCAGGAAGCCGGCGGGGTTGATGTTGAGGAAGAGGTCGCCCACGTTGTAGCCGCCGTTGGAGGTCACGTCGTGATCGATGGCCTTGGGGCTTCGCGCCTCCATGTCGGCATCGGTGAAGGCGAGCACGGGACGCTTTGTCTCGTCGCCGCTCATGGTGAAGATGCCGGCTTGCGTCAGCTTGCCTTCCTGCATAACACGGTAGTTGTACTGCTGTTTGTCAGCAAGGATGTAGTTATAGACCGTGCCGCCGTCGGTGATGCTTTCAGGCGCTACCTCCTTGAACTTCACGAAGTGAGCCGACTTGGTGCCAATGAAGCAGGTGGCTCCAGCAGGCACCGTGACGCTGTATGCGTAGCCCATCGGAGCCTCGGCCTGTATGGTGTTGTTGAAGTTGACGGTGCCTGTGTAGCTTACCGGCAGGTAACCTTCTGCCTGACGGGCTTCGGAGGGAACCAGGTCGAGGTAGTAGGTGTTGCCGTCGAAGACGAGGAACATCTTGTTGCCGCTGGTGTACTCACCCATCGTAGTGTTCACCGTCTGGCCTTCCTTCGTGGTAACCAGGAGGTTCAGACTGTAGTCGGTGCCATAGACCCAATCTGTGTTCTTCACACGCACCTCGGGGGAATAGATGGTGAAGGCGGTGTGGTCGGCATCGATGTCGAGCTGGATGGTGCCGCTCACCGTTTCGCCGTCGCCTGCCGTGGCTGTCAGCAGGTAGGAGCCGTCGGCAGCCTCGAAGGTGTACTTGTTGCTGGTGGGCTCGCCCACACTCACGCTTTCGCTGGTCGCAATGTTGACCAACGACTGAATCAGCTTGCTTTTCGCATTCATTGTCACCGTCACTTCGGTGGCAAAGACATTACTCGTGGCCAACATTGTCAGCCCGAGAATGCTCAGTAAATACTTCTTCATGTTGCTAATAATTAAGGTTATCAGTATATCTATTGTTTCTTGTTGCTTCTTTTGACAGTTTGCTTTGCTCTTTTCTTCGTGCCGTGTTGCTCAACTTGGCGTGTTGAGTTCGTTATACATACATGTATCTATAATTAAATGTACATGTATGTATAATTATAGATACATGTATGTATAACGAACCTCACTTGCGGGGTTGAGTATTGCAGAGTGTCTTCTTGCCATTCTCGACGTATATAGTTCCCTTTTTCCTTTGGTGGAGGTTGTCGATTCGACGTCCTTGAAGGTCGTAAACGTCATTTTTTATTGTGATTTGTGATTTGTGATTTGTTTCGATGCCACTTGCCCAATCGTATGGCGGCAAAGCGAGGAAGTGCCCGGGATTAATGTAAACTTTGTGTGTGCCAAGCAGTTGACCTTCGGGCGACCACTGGTAGAGATAGCCTGCTCCCTCGAAGGAACCGGCGTCGGTGCCGTAGATGTAGCCCGAGTATGGATTGACGTAAATGCCATAAGGCTGTGCCATGTTCATGATGTCGGCGAGCATATTACCTGGTAGCGACATGCTGAGTCCGCTCGTACCACCTGTCCGGATGAACGTCCAAGGCTCGATGGTGAGGTAAGAGAACGTGTATTCTCCGGTGATGTAGCTGAATGCGGAACCGATTGCGAGGAAGTGTCCGTCGCGAGTCTTCGTGCTGTAAGTGGCAGGATAATTGAAGACGACGAAGCACGGCTCGCCCTGCAGCGCCCTCTTGCAATCGAAGATTAGGCCACAAGGGGGCACCTCGTAGTAGTCTCCAGGCGAGTTGATGCACAGGTATCGCCCGCTCTGCGACATCTCGCCAAACAGGTTGGGAATGCCCGTGTCGATGTTCTTCTCCAAAGTCATCGTGGCGGCATTGACGACGCTCACTGTCGTCTCGAACTCGTGATCGCCCTCCTGTTCAGCATATCCGCCGGTGTTGGCGATAAAGAGGCGTCCGTCGTAGAGCGCTATGCCCTCAGGTTCGTAGCCGACCTCGCAGGTGGCAACGACCTTGAAACTGCTCAGGTCTATCTTCGCGACGAAGCCTCTGTCGAAATATACTGTGCCGTAGATGGTCTCGCACTCGTGTCCGTAGCTCGTCACATAGACGTATGAGCCGTCACTGCATAGCCTGCGATTGTTGGGAATGTCCTCTGTGGCAGCAACTGCAGTGCCGTCAGGTCGGATGAACTGCACAATGTTCGACCAGTTGACGGCGATGGCGATGAGGTTTTCGTTGACCTGTATGATGTCGTTCGGCGTGTCGCCAATCTTGTAGCCGTTCTTGTCGCGGAACCACTGATTGCTGATAATCGAGCCGCCCTCAAAGTAGGAGATCTTGCCGTTGTCTGCTTGCCACATGCCTTCGTTGAGGAGAATAATCCGCTCTTGCGCGCACGCGTTATATATATATAATGTAAAGCAGAGGATTGTAAAGAGTCGTTTCATATTCCGAAAGATAGCGTGAGTTTATAGTTACGACCGGGCATCGGGTAGCGCGGAATGTGTTCGTACTGTATGTCGAGCACGTCGCAGACCTCCATGCAAAGGCCAATCGATGTCTTCTTTATGTTGTGGGTATAAGAGAGCTTCATGTCGATGTTGTGGTACGGCTCGAGAATGTCCTCGGGGTCTGCTTTGCTCCACATTCTTTCGCCAACATAAAGGTACGACGTCGTGAACTGAAGTGCCCGCCAACCTGCTATTGCAGTGAGGCCTGTCGAGAAGGTCGGCGAGTAACATATCGCTTTATTATACATGTCTTCGTCAGTCGGGTCGGTGCGGTCGACGTCCTTCTGCCACGTAATCGACGAGAGCAGCGAAGCGTGCCACTGCTTCGCATTGTAGTGTCCCTTGAGTGTCGCGTTCAATCCTCGGCAGAAGGTTTTGCCGTAATTCATCATCGACCAGGTGTACGTACCCTTTAGCGGCAGGCAGACTATGCGGTTGTCTATCTTGTTTCGATAGATGTCGGCTTGCGCATCGATAGCCCACGCCTTCTTGTTCCAATGGTATTCCAAGCCGAGATTGAGTTGCTTGGTGTCTTCCGGCTTGAGGCTTCTGTTGCCTACCTGCGTGTAATAGAGGTCGTTGAGGGTCGGCACGCGGAAGATTTCCTTGTACCACCAGCGCACTGTTATGCCGTAGAAGGTGTAGGCGAGCGACACCGCAGGCGTCCATCTGTCGATAGGCTCTGCTGCACCTGCCTGCACAAAAGTCCAGTCGCTATACCTTTGATGCAATGCCGACGCCGCAGCCTGTATGCCTTTCCAGCTCGCTTGAGCGGCAAACACAAGCTTTTGATCCACTCGTTTTACGTCTTCGAAACGCTTCAGGTCGGCTTTCATGATACTATATCTGGCATCATAACTCGTCGAGAGCGACAGCCAGCTCCAAGGCATAAAGGCAGCGCAAAGGGCTCCGTAAGCGTCTTGCTGGCGATAATGATTATCGACGCGAGCGGTGTTCTGATTCTCCGGATACTTTGTGTTGTAACGCAGATATTCGTTGGTGTACTTGGCGTTCGCCTTGAAGCGGAACCATTTGAGGAACTGTTCCTGATAGCTTGCCTGCACAAAGAAATCGCGGTCCCACTCCCTGCCTACATTCGTGTACTTGTCCGACAAACGCCGGACGATACCTCCCGGGCAGCCGCGCTCGCTGTCGTAATAGTAAATGTGTGAAGAGAAGCCACCTCGAAACAGCGCAGCCTCAACGCGACCGTAGCGGATGTCACTGTTCGCGCGACGCCCTACGGTGTCTTCATATTCGGAATGGTAACGGAAGGGATAGTCACCTCGACTTGAGCAATACTCGCCATCAACAAAGCCTTGCCAGCCTTTCCAATTGAACTGTCCGTTCACCTTTGCCATCCAAGTATAGAAGGAAGCGTTGCGAAGCTGAACAGACAACGAGTCGTTCGTAGGCCGTTTAGTCTGTAAGTATACCGTCGCACCCGAAGCATATTCGCTTGCCGACTGGCAGTAGTCGAGCTTGTTGGCGTTGTAGAGCGACACACTTTCCATTGAGGAAAGGGAGAACTTGCCAAGGTCGACGGTTCCGTTCTGCGCATTCGTCAGCCGAATACCATCGACGTAAACGCCCACATGCTGTGCACCGAGCGAACGGACGTTGATGGTCTTCAAGCCTCCAAGCCCGCCGTAATCCTTTATCTGTACGCCCGAAAAGTACTTCAAGGCATCAGCAACCGACGTGGTACTCAAGGCTTGCAGGTCAGCACCGCTAAGTGTCTGAGACGTCGCAATAGTGCGAACCGGCAGCTTCGACGTGATTGTCACCTCATTTAACTGTTTTATGCTGTCTGTTGGACTCTGCGCATTGGCACCTGCTTTCACAGCAAATGCCAATACGATAGCCAGAATCGCTTGCAGATAGTAATTCCTTATTATATTAAGCATAATGCATAATGACACGACTTTCGCAGGGAAAGCTGTCGTCAATTTTAACTCCAACGAGCGTAGCGAGTTAACTTCCTTTTTAACTCCCTCTTTTAACTTCATTATTATTACGTCGCCCTTGTCCCGAGGACACATGTTATGTTCTTGCGAAACGGCAGGTTTCCTGGCTCTTGCCCGGCAGCGCGTCTTCCCAGGAAGCTGTCCCAGTGACGTTGTGTGCGCTGCACCAATAAGGCAAATACAGTAGCGGGCACTGCTCCGGCCTTGCACCGGATTCCCTCTCTACCCTCGTCCCTCACTTCCCCAAACGGGGTTACGAGGTCCTCGGATATCACCATTTGCGCTGCAAAGTTACGATTATTTACGCAATGCTGCAAGTGAAAAGGCAAAAAAAGCACGCCCTCTTGACGAGAACGTGCCATTATCGGTTATGTTACAGCTTTATTATCGTGTCATGATGACCTCGTAACTCTTGTTCTCCCTATAGAAATAGAGCGAGCATTCCATCGATGAGGAAGGCTTTTTGCTAAGCGTAATGCGGAAGTAAGGTTCGCCATTGACGGTGCCCTCAATGATTTTAGCATCCTTGATGGTGTAGGCGGTGTTGCTGGAACTGTACTCCTCTTTTGTTGCCTCATCGCTAACGCCATCTTTATTATAGTGGAACTTCCGCGACGAGAAGTTATGGTTACTGGCACTGAACTTCACTTCGAAATAAAGTGTAAGTGAGTTTTCCCACCTCACCCAATTTCCGTTAGCATCCTTCAGCATATCCACATGCCATCCAAATCCATTGATAGAGTTGCGAAGCTCCCAATCTGACCAGGACTCGCCCTTCTCTGCATCTGCACAGCTCGTCATTCCCGCAGTCATCACAACAACGATGGCCGCAGCAAGCATAAACAGGGATTTTCTCATAAACGTATCTTTTTTTAGTATTGCCCTCACAAGTTACTTCCCGACGAGGCGGTAGTATGCCGGCTTGGGTTGAAGATTTTTATCAAAGAGGAGCGGATGATTCCTTTCGCCGAGCCATGAGCAGCCGTCGTGCAGGTTCCAGAAGGTGACGCAGTCTATCTTGTCGCCATACTTCTGGAAGGTTTTGAAGAGCCGCTCGTACTGCTGCGTGTGGAGAGCCTGTATGCTATCGCTCAGCGCTGCGCCATCGGTGCTGAAACGCAGTTGTCCACCCATTTCCTGATTGACTCGAACGTCGAGTTCCGTAACGTGAATGTGTTCCACAAGCGGTGCATAGAGGGCAAGCGCGGCGTCGAGCTCTTCGACCGTTGGTTTGTAGATGTTATAGTGTCCCTGCATGCCGATACCGTCGATGGGGACGCCATTTGCCCGCATCTTCAGTACCATATTATATATATTGCGGCTCTTACGGCGGTCGCACTCGTTGTAGTCGTTATAGAAGAGAATGGCGTTCGGGTCTGCTTCGCGAGCGAACTGGAACGCTTTGGCAATGAACTCGTCGCCACAAAGCTGGTAGAGTTTGGAATTACGATAGGGATTGTCGCCTCCGTCGGACATTGCTTCGTTCACGACATCCCAAGCATAGATGACGTCCTTGTAGCGATTCATGACGGTCTGAATATGGTCTTTAAGGCGAACATAAAAGGTTTCCTTATCGACAGGATTGCCCGATTCATCATAAAACATCCAGTCTGCGAACTGGTTGTGCCAAACAAGACAATGGCCTCGCATCTTGATGCCGTTTTCGCGACAGAAGTTGGCGATGCGGTCTGCTTCTTCCCACTTCCACACACCTGGCGAAGGGTGAAGCGGACCGGGCTTCATGGCGTTCTCGCAGGTCACGCTGTTGAACTCCTTTCGGATAAGATCCTGCTCTGCTGCATTACGCACATTACGAGGATTCAATGAGACGCCCATGAGAAAGTCTTTCTTGAAGACGTCCTTCAAACCTTGTGCCTGGCCTTGCAAAGCCAAAGCGAACATGAGAAGTAAAAGTGTGCCTTTTTTCATTTGTCAAAGAATTTAATAGGGTTTAGGGAATTATCTTTCTGCACGCATCGGATTATTCAGGAAGTCTTCATAGCTTAGGCGAATGCCATCTTCCAGCTCAGTTTTATAAGTCCATCCGAGTGCTGCGGCTTTGCTTACGTCGAGCAGTTTGCGCGGTGTACCGTTCGGACGGGTGGTGTCCCACTCTATCCTGCCCTTGTAGCCGATGACCTTTGCCACCAACTCTGTGAGTGCCTTAATGGTTAGCTCTTTACCTGTTCCTGCATTAACGGTTTCATTGCCCGAGTAGTTGTTCATCAGGAAGACACAGAGGTTCGCCAAGTCATCCACGTAAAGGAACTCTCGGAGCGGACTACCATCGCCCCAACAGGTAACGGATTCAAGTCCTGCTACCTTTGCTTCGTGGAAACGGCGTATCAATGCCGGCAAAACGTGGCTATGCTCGGGATGATAGTTGTCATTAGGGCCATACAAGTTCGTTGGCATCACGCTGATGTAGTCGGTGCCGTACTGGCGGTTCAGGAACTCGCAATACTTGAGGCCGCTAATCTTCGCCAAGGCATACGCTTCATTTGTCTTCTCCAACTCGCCAGTCAGCAAGCAGCTTTCCGTCATGGGCTGCGGCGCCATACGCGGATAGATGCAGGAACTCCCAAGGAATTCCAGCTTCTTGCACCCGTTCTGCCAAGCAGCATGAATGACGTTCATCTCAAGTATCATGTTGTCGTACATGAAGTCTGCCAAAGCACTTTGGTTGGCTACGATGCCTCCCACCTTAGCTGCGGCGAGGAAGACGTACTCGGGCTTCTCTTCGGCAAAGAACTTCTCGACGGCATCTTGCCTGGTCAAGTCGAGTTCCTTATGCGTTCGTGTTATGATATTGGTGTATCCCTGCCGCTGCAGCTCCCTGACTATAGCAGAGCCGACCATGCCTCTGTGGCCTGCGACATAAATCTTTGAACTCTTTTCCATTATTTTACTACGCCCTTCTCGAGGTATTCTGCGAGGTTTGTCCTTACTTTAGCTGCAGCACCTTCGGCAGCGACCTTGGCCATATCGTGCTCCACCATGAGCTTTACTAACTGCTCGAAAGTGGTCTTGTTAGGGTTCCAACCGAGCTTTGCCTTTGCCTTCGTCGGGTCACCCCAAAGGTTGACGACGTCGGTGGGACGATAGAAGTCTTCGCTCACCTCGACCAACGTCTTGCCGATCAGTTGCTCAGGACCTTTCACGCAAATGCCTTTCTCGTTGATGCCTTTGCCTTCGAACTTCAACTCTATGCCGACGTGACGGAAGGCGAGGTCTGTGAACTCGCGAACCGAGTGCTGCACACCTGTGGCAATTACAAAGTCTTCAGGCGTTTCGTGCTGCAGGATGAGCCACATGCACTCCACATAATCCTTGGCATAGCCCCAGTCGCGAAGGCTGTCGAGGTTCCCCAAGAAGAGTTTCTCTTGCTTGCCTTGGGCGATACGAGCTGCGGCAAGGGTAATCTTACGGGTCACGAAAGTCTCGCCTCTGCGCTCGCTCTCGTGGTTGAAGAGAATGCCAGAGCAGCAGAACATGCCGTACGCTTCACGATATTCCTTGACGATCCAGAAGCCATAAAGCTTGGCAACGGCGTAAGGGCTATAGGGATGGAAGGGCGTGTTCTCGTTCTGCGGGACTTCTTCCACCTTGCCATAAAGTTCGGAAGTAGATGCCTGATAGACTTTGCAAGTATTCTCCAGATGATTGGTTCGCACGGCTTCTAGGACACGAAGCACGCCCACGGCATCCACATCGGCCGTGAATTCTGGCGCGTCGAAGCTGACCTGTACGTGACTTTGGGCAGCCAGGTTATATATCTCAGTAGGTTGTACTAAACCGACAAGCTTGACGAGGGACATCGAGTCGCCCATGTCGGCGTAATGCAGATGGAAGTGTGGTTGTCCTTCCAGATGGGCGATACGTTCACGGAAGTCAACAGAGGAGCGACGGATAATGCCGTGCACCTCGTAACCTTTCTCGAGAAGAAACTCGCTCAGGTACGAGCCGTCCTGTCCTGTAACGCCCGTTATTAGCGCTATCTTATTGCTCATATTACTTGCTTTCGCTGAATTGCTTGATGCGTTGTTCGTCTGAGAGGCGACATATAAGTAATGTATTGTCGCATTCTGCAACGATGAAGCCGTCGAGGCCCTGCACGACGACTCGCTTTTCCTGCGTGGCGTGAACGATACAGTTCGTGGTCTCATAGACATCGATGTTCTCTCCGATAAGCGAGTTGCCGTGGATGTCGCGCTCCGAGTTCTCGAGAAGTGAGCCCCAAGTGCCAAGGTCGCTCCAGCCGAAGCTTGCAGGGAAGACATAAATCTCCTCGGCCTTCTCCATGATGGCATAGTCGATGGATATGTTTTCGCACTCTGGGAAGACCTTGTTTATCGCGTCTTGCTCCTTTTCTGTGCCGTATATGGGAAGCAAGTCCTCGAAGATCTTCGAGAGAGTTGGCTGGTAAACACGAAGGGCATTGGCAATCGTGCCGACGTTCCAGATGAAGATGCCAGAGTTCCAGAAAAAATTGTTCTTCTGTATGTAACGCTTCGCAGTATCGATGTCGGGCTTTTCCCTGAAGGAATCCACACGGAAGATTTCCTTGTTGCGGGCTGTCGAATAGGAAAGGTCGGCCTGTATGTAGCCGTAACCCGTCTCGGGTCGTGTGGGCTTCATGCCAAGTGTAACCATCGCATCGCTCTCTGCCACGAACTTCAGACACGACTTGATGACACGCTGATACTCAGCAGTATCCATCACAATGGCGTCGCTTGGAGTGACCACGATATTCGCCTTCGGGTCTTGCGACTTGATGCGCCAACTGGCATAGGCAATGCAGGGAGCTGTGT
The DNA here is from genome assembly GCA_902778625.1 of uncultured Bacteroidales bacterium. GTDB lineage: Bacteria > Bacteroidota > Bacteroidia > Bacteroidales > Bacteroidaceae > Physcousia. The sequence continues at coordinate 131,311 of CACYYM010000005.1, read as the reverse complement.
TCCTGCGGCAAGGCTCCAAAAGGATATGGTTCCAAGGTATCTCGGGCAGTTGCCCGCGAACAACGTTGACGTACTTTGCCGACGTTACAACCCACATGTTTTCTACTGAAATGAGCGGTTTGAAGCGGTCTGCGGTCAGTTGAATAAGTGTCCTTCCACAACCTAGGACATCGACGAACTGCTTAGGTTTCTCGAGTGTACTCATCGGCCAGAAGCGACTTCCAATGCCGCCTGCCATGATTACCAAATGATCGTGTACTTCCATAGCGTACCTTATTATCTAGAAGAATGAGTTGCAAAAATAACACTTTCTGCGCTTTTGGACAAAGAAAGCGAGAAAAAAATGTGCTTAAACATGGAGAAACAACTTCAGTCGCCCCTGCACAAGGCCAATTACCACACGCTTGGAGCCGTTTCACGAAGCAAGGGCGGAGGTGCTTCAAAACGTGACATTACTTGTTTCGACACGAGGGCTTTCAAAACGCCGCACGTTAAGTTCGTTATAGATACATGTATCTACAATTATACATACATGTACATTTAATTATACATACATGTATCTATAACGAACACGGCACGCTGAGTTTGGCAACACGGCACGCCGAGTTTGGCAACACGGCACGCTGAGTTTGGCAACACACCACGGGAAAAGCGTCAATTCCCAATGCCGAGCAGGGAGAAAGGCTTTGTATAAGTGGTTCGGATGCGCCATTGCTCCGAGTAGAGATTATTGATGCGAGAGCCGACGCCTTTGCCCGGACCGAGCACCAAGCCACGATAGCAAAGCGTGACTGGCCCGCGAGGAGCCTCTACCCGAAGGGCTTCACGACGCAGGTATTGCAGGGCTTCACTATAACTCAACTCAATGCGAGGACCTTCGGGCTCTGGAGTATTGGCCGAGTCGAAGAGCAGTCGAAGGGTCCGTCGCGCTTTAGCAATAGCATCTTGGCACTCCCCTGGAGGGTAAGCAGGGAGGGAATCTTCCTTTCTCAAAGCTGCAATATAGAAGCCTTCACCGCGGTCGCGACCAGGCAGAAAATGTCGCTCGAAGATGCAAAAAGCGCCCATTTCATCGCAAAAATAACGTACATTGTCTTCGTCCTCATAGCGATTGAAAGTGCAAGTACTGTAGATGAGCAGGCCACCGGGTTTGAGAACGTGCCAGATGTCGTGCAGGATGTCCCGTTGTCGCTGCTGACACATCCAGACATTGTCAAGGCTCCACTCTTTTCTGGCGTCCTCATCCTTGCGAAACATCCCTTCGCCTGAACAGGGAACGTCTGTCAGGAGGACATCCACGCTATTTGTGAGAGCCCCGAAGTCCGAGGGATAATTCTGCGTCACAATGCTCGTCGGAGCCGTCTCGGGCTGTCCCGTCATCCACTTCTGCATGTTCTCCGCCAGTACTTGGGCTCGCTTGGCAACCGGCTCGTTGCTGACAAGGAGCGACCCATCCGGCAAAAGACTTTGCAGAAGCGTGCTTTTTCCACCTGGAGCGGCACAGAGATCGAGCGCAACCAAAGGCTTGTCGAGAGGCACAAACTGCTTCAAGACCTCCGCCACAAACATCGACGAAGCCTCTTGCACGTAATAGGCTCCGGCATGAAGCAAGGGGTCGAAGGTGAAAGCAGGCCTTCCCTGGAGGTAGAACGCATTGGGGCACCACGGAACTCGCTCAAGGTCAGGACGAAAGGCGAGCAGCTCCTGGGCAGAGAATTTGCGGGGATTGAGGCGAACGGACACTTCCGGTTCGGTCATCGTCAAAGCCTCCAAGAGCGCATCAGCCGTTGCCTCATCATAATGTTCGCACATCAACTGAACAAACTCCTCCGGTAAACTCACTTGCTTCTCCATTATGCGTCTCATTTCGCCACAAAGGTACAACTTTTATTTGCAATTTGACAATTTACAATTTACAATTTTATCTTTCTTGCCTCTCTGCTTTAAGTTTTCGACAGCAAAGTTTGGAAGTATTGTGAAAAAAGAGTAATTTTGGGTGCGAAAACAATTGTTTTTAACTATATTAACCATGAAAATGAACAGACGTTCCTTTATCACGAAAGGTGCAGCAGGAGCTGCGCTTTTCAGCATCATGCCCCGCGAAGTGCTGGGCAAAATGGGAGGCAACAACTCGTACATTGCTCCCAGCGACCAGTTGACGCGAGGTTTGATTGGCGTGGGCGGTATCGGTCGCTCCGCCTCTCACTTCGTTAGCGACCAGAACTGCCGTCTCGTTGCTCTGTGCGACGTGGATCAGAAGCATCTCGACTCTGCCGTTAGCGCAGCTAAACAGAAATGGGGCGACGACATCAAAGCCTATCACGACTTCCGCGAACTGATTAACGATCCCAATGTCGACATCGTACACATCGCTACTCCACCCCATTGGCACGGACTCATGTCGGTCATCGCTGCCAATGCAGGCAAGGATGTCTTCTGCGAAAAGCCCATGACCCGTACAATCGGTGAGGGCAAACGTGTGGAAGAAGCAATCAAGCGCAACGGAAGAGTGTTCCGCCTCAACACTTGGTTCCGCTTCAAGGACACATTCTACGGCCTCGGCACAGAGGTTAAGCCACTGAAGAAACTCGTGGACAGCGGCCTTCTTGGCTGGCCACTCAAGGTTCGCATCTCCGGAGCAACAGGCTTCGCCTGGAAGTTCTTCTGGGTAGGTAAGGAAAACCTCGAGGTTCAGCCCATCCCCAAAGAACTCGACTACGACCTCTGGCTCGGTCCGGCTCCCTACAAACCCTACAATATTCATCGTACACACCAGACCTTCCGCGGCTACTTCGACTACGACGGCGGCGGCTTGGCCGACATGGGTCAGCACTACATCGACCCCGTACAGTACATCCTCGGCAAGGATGAGGAGTTCCCCATCAAGGTCGAGATTGACGCTCCGCAGCAGCACCCCGATGCAGTTGGCATCTGGAGGAACATCACTTACACCTACGCCGACGGCTGCCAGATTATCCTCGAGGGCGAAGGCTTCGAGAGTCAGGGCAAGGTGCCATACATCGAAGGACCTAAGGGCAAGGTTTACAAGGGCTTCGAATGCACGATACCTAACGTACAACAAATCATCAACGAGCTTCCCGATCCCGAGGAACGCAACACAGACTTCCTTGACTGTGTGCGCAATCGCCGTCAGTTCGCCCTCAACGAAAGCAACGGCCACCACAGTGCAACCATCGTCAACATCGGTGTATGCGCTCTCAGGCTCAACCGCACACTCAACTTCGACCCAAAGACACAGACCTTCATCAACGACGACGAAGCAAACCGTCTCGTCAACCAGCCGATGCGTGGCGAATGGGGAAAGCTCATCTAAGTGAAGTGTGAAGAATGAAGAGAGAATAATTTGCTAACGCTTCAATAAACAATAACCTATAACAAACAACCTATAATGAAACGCACATTATATATTATTATAGCAGCGATTATGCTGAACCTGCCTGTCTTTGCACAGGACGCACGCAATCGCTCTACCGAGACCATCGTACAGGATGTGCTCGCACTCGTGCCCATACAGAATCAGGCCGACTTCAATGCCGAGATGCAACCCCTTGTCCAAGCTGCTCCGAAGTCAATCACAACGCTTGCCGCCATGCTCAAGCCCGCCGCTCAACGCGTTAATGCTAAGGTGGAATACGCTATTCATGGTGCTGTTGCCCTTGCCGGAACGAACGATTCTTGGGCAGCAAAGGTGAGCGAAGGCCTTAAGCAAGCCATTGCCGCACAAAGCGACAAGGATGCCAAGCAGTTCCTTGAGAACGAGCTCCGCCTGCTCTCGAAGCAGGAAGACGTTACTTACGTTGCACCTGCTGCTTCGACGCCTTACGCCAAGGCATACGATAAGCTCGTCAGCCTCGGCGACGGTGCAGGCAAAGTCATCGCAAAAACCGTCAAGAGCAAGGATAATGCCCTTCGAATGCAGGCCCTCAAGTTTGCCACAGCTAACGGCCTTGCCACTGACGAACTGGCAGCCAGCGTGACGAAGAAGTTCAAGTCCCTTAGCGACGAAGCCAAGAGTGACGTGCTATACTGGCTTGGCGACAACAAGATTGCCAGCCAGAAGTCTCTGCTGACTGACGTTGCCGCAAAGGGTGGCAAGCCCGCAAAGGCAGCCATCGAGGCTTTGGGCAAGATTGGAGGCGACGATGCACAGAAGGCTCTCATCGACCAACTGGGCGGCGAGAACGACGCTGAAGCCTTCCGGGCACTCAGTTCCTTCCCGGGCAAGCTGAACCTTTTGGAGCCCCTGAAAGCCGCAACTGGCAACAAAAAGCTCTCGCTCATGAAACTCGCTTCTGCACGCCACTACACCGACGCAGTCAATGAGATATTCAAGTATACCGTGAAAGGCGATTACCAAAGCGCAGCTCTCGATGCTCTGCCTGGCGTCGTAACATCCGACCAGTCGAAGGTTGCATTAGGCGCCTTGACATCTACGACCGACGAAGCAAACACGCCAAAATGGCAAAAAGTGGCTACCGCTGCCTTGCAGACGCTGACTCCCGACCAGCAGTATACCGAGATATACAACTTCCTTAATGCTCCCATGTTTCAGAACAAGGAGCGTCTCTATCCCTTGCTCGCCGCAACTGGAACCGACGCTTCGGTCGCTGCACTTGAGAAGATAGGCGATGTCGCTGCAATCGAAGCCCTCGGGAAGAGCACCAACTACAAGGCTGCGAAGCCTCTCCTCGATGCTGCCAAGAAGGGTAGCGAAAAGGCTCTGATGAGCTATGTCAACCTCGTCAATGCTAAGGAGGGAAACCTCGACAGCCGTTCGGCCAAGCTGAGTGAGGCCTTCGCGCTCGCCAAGTCTGTGGGCGACCAGAAGGACATCCTCTCGAAGCTTGCCGGCACACCGACCCGCAACGCCTTCCTGCTCGCCAGCAAGCAGCTCGACAACAAGGAGTTGGGCTACACCGCTGCCACGGCTTGCAAGGAAATCATCACGAAGACAACCGAGGACATCGAGTACGATGTCGCTAAGAGCAGCCTCGAGAAGTGCATGAGCATATTCAAGGCCACAGGTGATGCCGACGACGGCTACGCTGTCGATGCACTCCGCCAGAAGCTCTCCGAGATGAAGCCCGTGGAGCCTTACGTTCTCTCCGATGAGGAGAAGAAGCAGGGCTTTGAGCTCCTCTTCGACGGCACGAACCTCGACAACTTCGTGGGCAACAAGGTGGGCTATGTGCCCATCAATGGTTGCATCAACGTTACGGCCAACTACGGCAACGAGAGCAACCTCTATACCAAGAAGGAATACCGCGACTTCATCTTCCGCTTCGAGTTCTGCTTCTTGCGTCCGGGCGTGAACAACGGTGTCGGCATCCGCACCCCGATGGGCGTCGATGCTGCTTACGACGGCATGTGCGAGGTTCAGATACTTGACCACGACGACCCCATCTATGCCGGCCTTCGCGAGTATCAAGTGCACGGCTCTGTCTACGGCGTCATTCCTGCAAAGCGCATCAAGCACAAGCCTCTTGGCGAGTGGAGCGAAGAGGAAATCCGCGTTCAGGGCAACCACATCACCGTAACGGTTAACGGCGAAGTCATCGTGGATGGCGACATCAAGGAAGCTTGTAAGGGCCACAACGTGGCTCCCGACGGAAGCAACAACAATCCCTATACGGTCGACCACCACAACCATCCCGGCATGTTCAACAAGACGGGCCACATTGGTTTCCTCGGTCACGGCGCAGGCCTTAAGTTCCGTGCCGTCCGTGTTCTCGACCTCACAAAGAAGAAATAGCAAAGGAAAATTCTAAACGCCGCGTGCGGGGATTGCAAACGCCGCACGCGGAAATGACCAACGCCGCACGCGGAAATTGCAATCCCCGCGTGCGGCGTTTTTAACATTTGCACTCGTCGTTGTCCGTCAGCCCTGTCTGAGACCTTCCTCAGGGCGTTTCCTCCACTTCGGTCTGCCCAGTCTCTTCATCCGCCTCGGCTGCCTGTTCCTGCTCTTCGAGAGCGAAGGGGTTGCCTGTTTCCTCTACATCATCGACCGGATCAGTGTAGTCGTAGTCGTAGGATGTCGTGTCGGGTTTGCTATATGTATAGCCGGAACCTGTCCAGAGGCGTGAGTCAAGGCCTTTTGCCGGCGGGAACTTTTTGCGATACTTGCTGAAGTTTTCGTCGGAAAGGACGCTATGGATGAACTCACCGAAGATGGGAAGAGCTGCTTTGCTACCCTGCCCGAGGGCTCCCGTGCGGAAGTGGATGCTGGGATATTCACCGCCAACCCAAGCACCGCCCACCAGTCCTGGCGTAACGCCCACGAACCAAGCGTCTGCATGATTGTTGCTTGTGCCTGTCTTGCCGCCAAACTCAGTGTCGGCATAGAAGGGGCGAATGTAGTTCCACAGGCTGCTGCTCGTGCCCGATAGTCCGCCAAGGAGCATCTTCTGCATAAGGTAGGCCGAGCGGTAAGGGATGGCTTTCTTCTCGCGCTTGTGCGCAGTGTAGATGAGGTTGCCGTCGCGATCCTCGATGCGCTCCACGAGCAGGGGCATGGCGTAGCGACCATCGTTGGCAACGGTGCAGTAGCTGTTGACGAGCTCCAGCAGGTTGACCTCGCTGCTGCCCAGTGTCAGGGAGCGTGTCTCGTTGAGTTTGGTCTTTACGCCCATCGCGTAGGCAGTTTGGGCGATGTTATGGACGCCACATTCCATTCCGACACGCACGGCGATGGTGTTGACGCTCATGGCAAAGGCATTCATGAGGGTGAGCTCCCGGTAGCTGTATGTGCCGTTGGCATTGTGCGGAGCCCAGACTTTCTGCTTTCCGCCGCCGATGTTATCTGTATAAGAAATGTATGAGTCGAGGCGACGGTCGGTGGGATTGAGTCCCTGGTTCATGGCTTCGGTATAGACGAAGAGTTTGAACGTCGAACCGGGCTGATGCACTGCGCGCACGTTATCCACCTGCCAGCTGCGGAAGTCGATGTCGCCCACCCAAGCGCGCACGAAACGTGTGTCAGGCTCGATGGCAACAAAGCCGGTGTGCATAAAGCGAAGCATATAGCGGACTGAGTCGATGGTGCTCATCTCGCGCTCGATGGGACCGTTGTAGCTGAAAAGGCGAACTGTGTGAGGTTGCCTAAGATAGAAGTCGATGGAGTCAGCTGCGCCCCCCGCCTCACCTAAGGAGGAGAACTTTGCCTTGAGATACCTGCCGTAAGGAGAGCGTCGTGCAATGTCCTCTGCAAAGCCTCGCAACTCTTGACGATTGGCGTTCTGCCAGGGATTAGTCTGTCCCCAATGGTCGTTGAAGCGTTGCTGCACGACTTGCATGTGCTTCCTGACTGCAGCCTCGGCATACGCCTGCATCCGGGAGTCGATGGATGTATAGATGCGCAGGCCGCCTCCGTCGAGGTCGAGCTTGTTGATGGCGTCGTGTCCGGGCACAAGTCCTTGGTTGCAAAGGTATTCTATGTAGTTCTTGAGCGCTTCGCGGAAGTACGGCGCCATGCCATCCTGGTAACTCTCAGTGACGCGTGGCTTCATGGAAATGGGCAAAGCCATCAGCGAGTCGAGCTGCGATGGCGTTGCTGGCTGCCCATCGAAGAAGATGTGGTCGTGGTCATAGACAAGCTGGAGGACAGTATTTCGACGTTGAAGACTGTTCTTCGGGTTAAGGCGAGGATTGTATAGGCTTGTCGCCTTGAGCAAACCCACCAAGGTGGCTGCCTGTTCGTAGGTGAGGGCATCGGGCGTCGTGCCGAAGTAAGTACGTGCTGCCGTCTTGATGCCATAAGCGTTGCTGCCAAAGTCAACGGTGTTGAGGTACATCGTCAGAATGTCTTCCTTTGTGAAGACCCACTCGAGCTTCATCGCAACTATCCACTCTTTGGCTTTCATGACAAGAATCTTGATGCCGGGAATCTTGCCAAGCAGGCCTGTGGAATAGCGTGTGCGAGTGCGGAACATGTTCTTCGCCAACTGCTGGGAAATGGTGCTCGCTCCGCGTCCACGACCTTGGACAATGTCGTGTGCGGCAGAAAAGAGTCCGACAATATCGATGCCGTGATGCAGATAGAAGCGTTCGTCCTCGGTATCAATGAGGGTTCGGATGAGGATGGGCGAAATCTCTTCGTAGGTGACGGGTGTTCGGTTCTCGTTGAAGTAACGTCCCATCAGCACGTCGTCGCAGGTATAGACTTCGGAGGCTTCGTTTACCTCGGGGTCTTCAATATCGTCGAAACCTGGCGAACGGCCGAAGAGGTAACAGAAGTTGCAATCAACGGCAACGAAGAACAGAATGATGAAGAACAGGAAGGCAGCAAACCAAGCGGCAGCTTTCCTGTACCACGGCCCAGAGAAGAAGAGGTTCTTTAGCTTTGTTCTCATAATACGACTTTCATAATTGATGGTTCGTCGGGATGAAACCATTGTATCGTGTTATCGTGAGCGAACCATGTCATTTGCTTCTTGGCATAGTCGCGTGTGTTCTTCTTTATCTTCTCGATGGCAAATGGCAACTTCCACTCGCCGTCGAGGTAACGGAACAGTTCCTTGTAGCCAACGGTGTTCAGCGCGTTTTCCTTTCGGAAAGGATAGAGGCGGCGCGCCTCATCGAGCATTCCTGCCTTCATCATGCCATCAACGCGCTTGTTGATGCGGTCGAAGAGTTCCTGACGTTCGCGCCTCAGCCCTATCTTGACGACAGAGAAGGGTCGCGGCTTGCGCTCTTTGGTGAGGAACGACGAGTAAGGACGCCCCGATGTATAGCACACTTCCAAAGCATGCACGACACGCTTTGGATTGCGCGTGTCGGCAGTTTGATAGTAGTCTGGGTCGAGCAGCCGCAATTCACTTCGCATCTTGTCGATCTCGCCGCCCAGAAGTCGGTTGCGCAACGTCTCGCGCACCTCTGCATCGACCGACGGTATGTCGTCTATGCCGTTGCAGACGGCGTCGAGGTACATCATGCTTCCGCCCGAAAGCAGGAGCGACTGGTGCTCTTCGCTGAGCTCTTTGACGAGCGAAAGCACGTCCTGCTCATATTGGGCAGCAGAGTAATAAGAGCCGATGTCGTGCGTGCCCACAAAGTAATGCCTGACACGTTGCATCTGCTCTTTCGTAGGCGCCGCCGTGCCTATCTCCATGCCTCGATATATCTGTCGGCTGTCGCAGTTCAGGATGGGGCTCCCGAGCTTTTCGGCCATCTGAAGAGCAAGTTCTGTCTTGCCGACAGCCGTAGGACCAAGCAGAACGTAAAGCGTCATTATTCGTCTATCTCGTAGCCTTCCATGTCGAGCTCTTCCGCCTCGAAGCCCTCGTCGCCATAGAATGTCTCGTCGATTTCCTCCTTTTCCTCTTCTTCGACAGAGATCTCGGCAGGAGAAGTGAGGTCTTGCAGAGGGGGCTGTCCGTGCCTTCGGTTCACGACAGGCTTCTTTTCAGTTCTGCCAAAGACGTTTTCGGTGAGTTCCATCAGGAAGAAGCGCTTGCCTTCGGGGTCGAAGACGTATGCCAGACGTTGACCTTCGTCCTCGAGGAAGTCGCCGATACTGGTGTGCGACATCAGGTTGAGGTCTTCATCGTAGCGCATGTCCTCACTGTCTTTGAGGCGGATACGTTGCTTGACTCGCCAGTCTTCGTCGCAGATGAGGAAGCACTGCCTGTCGTGCTCCTGATAATTGCAGTCGTTGAGTATGAGCTGATGCAGTTCGGAGAACCTGGCATCGCTGTCGACGAGGATTTCCAGCACAAAGTCATCTTTCTCCTGGCTGAATAGTGTAAGCTTAAGTGTCATGTCCGATGATTTATCTTATGAAGCCGCGTTCGCTGCCTCGAATGAAGTCGAGGATGTATTCTATCTCAGGGCTCATGGGAATCTCCTGCTCCACGCGGGCAAGCAAGTCGTTGAGTTTGCCCGTTCCCTGCAGGATGATCTGATAAGCCATGTGTATGTTGTTGATGAGGTCGCGGTCGAAGCCTCTGCGACGAAGCCCGATGGTGTTCAGTCCGCAGAATGCTGCAGGTTCACGCGCCACGAGGCTGAAGGGCAGCACATTCTGGGAGAAACGTGTGCCGCCGCCCACCATCGTATAACTTCCCACGCGGCAGAACTGATGCATCAGCACGTTGGCACTCAGGATTGCGAAGTCGTCGATGACTATCTCACCAGCCAGCTTCGTGCCGTTACCGATGATGACGCCGTTGCCGACAATGGCATCGTGAGCCACATGCACGCCTTCCATCAACAAGTTGTCGTTGCCCACGATGGTCCGACCCTTTGCAGCTGTGCCTCTGTTGACTGTCACGTTTTCGCGTATCTTGTTGTTGTTACCAATCTCGGCCGTGCTGTCCTCGCCTCGGAACTTGAGGTCTTGTGGGATAGCGCTGATGACGGCACCCGGGAAGAAGATGTTGCCGTTGCCGATGCGAGCGCCGTAGAGCACAGTCACGCTGTTCATCAGGGTGTTATTGTCGCCGATGACGACACCTTTGTCGATGTAGCAGAACGGCCCTATCTCGCAGTTCTCGCCGATGACGGCTTCCGGATGGATGTATGCCAAAGGACTAATCATATCATTTACAATTTGACGATTTACTATGTACTGTTTTCTTGTGACTTGTTGACAGTTTGACGATTTCAAATTTACCCCTTGCTTCCTCTTTCTCTCTAAAGGGCTTTTGGGCAGCTCCACGAGCCTGATTGCTCCACTCTCCCTGCCGTTTTTCCCAACTCAGCGTGCAGCGTTCGTTATAGATTCATGTATCTATAATTATACATACATGTACATTTAATTATACATACATGAATCTATAACGAACTTCACGTGTGAAGTTTTGCAACCCCGTATGTCGGGTTGGGCAATCCGATGTATGGAACTGACTTTTCTCTCATTTATTTGTTGCTGATGACTTGTGCCGTGAAGGTTGCTTCCGCCACACAGTTCTCGCCGATGAAAGCGTAGCCCTGCATGGTGCCGATGCTGTGGCGAAGCGGTGCGACGAGCTCCACGCGGAAGATGAGTGTGTCGCCAGGCACCACTTTCTGGCGGAACTTGACGTTGTCGATGTGCAGGAAGTAGGTGCTGTACGTTTCGGGGTGCTCCTTGTCGTGCAGGACGAGGATGCCTCCCGTCTGTGCCATCGCCTCGATCAGCAAGACGCCAGGCATGACGGGCTCGCCCGGGAAGTGTCCTTGGAAGAAGGGTTCGTCGCTCGTCACGTTCTTGACGGCCACGATGTAGTTCTCCTTGATATCGATGACCTTGTCGACGAGTTGCATGGGATAGCGGTGGGGCAGGAGCTTCCTTATGGCGGCAACGTCCATCAGAGGCGTCATGTTCGGGTCGTACTTAGGGGCTTGCACCTCATGCTTGCGTATCTCCTTGCGCATCATGCGCGCGAACATATTATTTATAGTGTGACCCGGACGAGTAGCAATAATGCGTCCTTTGATGGGCTTGCCAATGAGCGCCATATCGCCAATGATGTCGAGCAGTTTGTGACGCGCTGGCTCGTTGTCCCAGACGAGTGGTTTGTGCTGTATGTAGCCGAGATCGTTGGCGTCGTGATGCTCGGCACCCGTCAGCTTGCAGAGCTTGTCGAGATTCTCCTGCGTTGTCTGACGCTCGTAGATGACAATGGCGTTGTCCAGGTCGCCGCCTTTGATGAGTCCCGCCAAAAGCAGTTGCTCTATCTCACGAACGAAAACGAAGGTGCGGGCTGCAGCAACCTCCGTCGCGAACTTGTCCATGCTATCGAGCGTCGCGAACTGGCTGCTGAGGACTTTGCCGTCGAAGGCAATCATGCTCGTGATGGAGAAGTCGTCGTCGGGCAAGAGGGTGATACAAGCTCCCGTCTTGTCGTCTCGGAACTCCATCTTCTTGGTGATGTAGTAGTAGTCCTTCGGTGCGTCCTGCTCGCAGATGCCAACGCGCTGTATCTCACGCACGAAAGGCTCCGCGCTACCATCGAGGATAGGGAACTCAGGACCGTCGACCTGCATTAAAACATTGTCGATTCCCAAGGCGTAAAGGGCAGCCAAGGCATGCTCCACCGTACTGCATCGCATCTCGCCTTTGCCGAGCACGGTGCCGCGTTGCGTATCGACGACATTCTCTGCCACTGCGTCCATGATGGGTCGTTCTGGCAAGTCCACTCGCTGAATCTTGTAACCGTGTCCCGCTTCTGCTGGCAGGAAAGTCACCGTCAACAGGAGTCCTGTGTGGAGCCCCTTGCCGCTGAGCGAGAAACTTTCCTTGATTGTATTTTGCTTTAACATCTTTCTTGTTTTTATAAGGCTATAAGGTTATTGCTTGTCCTCAAGTTGTTCCTTGAGCAGTTTGATTTCCTTTTTCATCTGATTCATCTCTGCCCACATATCAGGCAAGTTCTTGAAAATGGCGCTGCTCTTCCAGAAGTTGCGGCCCTCGATAGCTGGCGTTCCCTGTACTGCTGCGCCTTCTTTCTTAATGTTGTTAGGGATGCCTGCCTGTGCTCCAGCCATAACGCGATTGGCGATAGTGGCGTGGCCAGCTATGCCGACTTGTCCGCCAAACATGCACCACTCCCCTACCTTCGTGCTGCCTGCTATGCCGACCTGCGCCGACATGACTGTGTGGCTGCCTATCTCGTCGTTGTGCGCAATCTGCACAAGGTTGTCTATCTTCACGCCCTTGTGTATGACTGTTGCTCCCATCACTGCGCGGTCAACACAGGTATTGGCGCCAATCTCGACATCGTCCTCAATGATGGCAATGCCTATCTGCGGTATCTTCTTATAGCCATCCTCGGTTGGCTCAAAGCCAAAGCCATCGGCGCCAATCACGCAGCCAGCATGAAGAATACAGCGGCTGCCGACTTGACAATCGTGATAAACAACGGCGTTGCTGTAAATCTCTGTGTTCGCACCGACCTTCGCATTTCTGCCTATTGTGACATGCGGATGCAGGACACAGCCCTCGCCTATCTCCACGCCTTCGGCAATGGCAACAAAAGGCCCGATGTAGCACTTCTCGCCTATCTTTGCAGAAGGGTCAATGAAGGCAAGGTCGCTGATGCCTTCACGCTTCGGCTTCATGCTTTCATATATCTGCAAGAGCTTCGCCACTGCTTCGCGAGCATTTGCCACCTTGATGAGCGTGGCCTTTATCTCCTGCTTCGGTTCGAAGTTCTCGTTGACAAGCACGACGCTGCTCTCTGTTCCGTAGATGTATTGCTCGTACTTCTCGTTGGCAAGAAAACTGATGCAGCCAGGCTTTCCCTCTTCTATCTTGGCGAAGTTGTTGACCTTGGCTTCGGGGTCACCCACGATGGTGCCGCCTATCAGCCCTGCTATCATTTGTGCTGTAAATTCCATGTCTTATCATTTATTTAAGGAGGCGTGCCATCTGGCCTGCCATCTCTTTGGACTTCTCTGCGGCTACATTTGCAAAGTTCACTGTCTTGTCGGCATAGATGATTGCGCGGCTGCTGTTGACTAGTAAGCCACAATCCTCTATCATGCCATACTTGCAAACCTCTTCGAGACTGCCGCCCTGGGCGCCTACGCCGGGTACGAGCAAGAAGGTATTCGGTGCAACCCTGCGGATATCTTGGAACATTTCGCCTCTCGTGGCACCCACGACGTACATCATGTTCTCGTCGCTGCCCCACTCCTGGCTCTTGCGGATGACTTTCTCGAAGAGACGCTCGCCCTGCTTGTCCTCGGTGAGTTGGAAGTCAAACGAGCCTATGTTACTGGTCAGGGCAAGCAGGATGACCCACTTCCCCTCGTATCCTTCGATAAAAGGCGTGACGCTGTCCTCGCCCATATAAGGAGCGACGGTAAGCGCATCCACATCATATTCGCCAAAGAAGGTGCGGGCATACATCTGGCTGGTGTTGCCGATATCGCCTCGCTTAGCGTCAGCTATGATGAACTGCTCAGGATAATTCTGCTTCAAGTACTTGACCGTCTTCTCGAAAGCCATCAGTCCCTTCACGCCGAACGCCTCGTAGAAGGCAAGGTTGGGCTTGTAGGCCACACAGTAAGGCGCGGTGGCATCGATGATGGCGCGGTTGAAGGCGAATATAGGGTCGTCTTCCTTCAGCAAGTGCTCCGGTATCTTCTTCAAGTCGGTGTCGAGGCCGACGCAAAGGAAGCTCTTCTTCCTTCTTATGTTCTCTATGAGTTCCTGTCTTGTCATGTGTTAAGTTTCTCTACGATGAGTCTTATTAAACCTATCACTACGGCTGCTGCCACGGCAATCACTATCCAGACTCCGAAGAAAGCCCATGTGTTTTCTTTCCACCCGAGCCATTCCTGTACGGCGGGAGTAAACAATCCCGCTACAACTATTGCAACCAAGTCCGGCCAATGTTCCTTCCAGTCGGCTTTAATGCCAGCCCACGTCCATTCCTGCTTGACATCATTCCAAAATCCCATGTCGTATTGTATTCTTTAAAGTTCAGATTCCTTGAGTCTCTCGGCGTTCTCAGCCACGATCAGATGGTCGATGCAGTCCTGGATATTGCCGTCCATGAAGGAGGGCAGGTTATAGATGGTGTAGCCGATGCGGTGGTCTGTGATGCGGCCTTGCGGGTAGTTGTACGTCCTAATCTTTGCCGAGCGGTCGCCCGTCGAGACCATCGTCTTGCGCTTCGACGCGATGTCGTCGAGGTACTTCTGATGCTCCTTGTCGTAGATGAAGGTGCGGAGGCGGGCCAGGGCGCGTTCCTTGTTCTTCGGCTGGTCGCGCGTCTCGGTACACTCCACGAGGATTTCCTCGTCCTGATTGGTGAAGGGATTGCGCCAGATGTAGCGGGCACGGACGCCTGACTCGACTTTGTTGACGTTCTGACCGCCAGCGCCGCTCGAGCGGAAGGTGTCCCACTTGATGGCGCCCTCATTGATTTCCACATCGAACTCCTGAGCTTCGGGCAGGACTGCAACCGTAGCGGCGGAGGTATGCACACGGCCCTGCGTCTCGGTAACAGGGACGCGTTGCACGCGATGAACGCCGCTCTCGTACTTCATGATGCCATAGACGCCTTCGCCCGTCACGGAACAGACGATTTCCTTGTAGCCGCCGACGGCTCCCTCGCTATAGCTGCTCACCGCCATCTTCCAGCCTTTCATCTCGAAGAACTTCGAGTACATGCGGAAGAGGTCGCCTGCGAAGAGTGCCGCCTCGTCGCCGCCCGTGCCGCCACGTATTTCGAGCACAATGTTCTTGTCGTCTTCGGGATCGGCAGGAACGAGCAGGAGCTTTATCTCTTCCTCAAGCTCGGGGATGCGCTTCTCGCTTTGGGAGAGCTCTTCACGCAGCATCTCCTTCGTCTCGGCATCTTCCTCGATGGCGAGCATCTCCTTGGCGTCGGCCACGTTCTGCAAGCAGCCGATGTACTCCTTGCGAGCCTCGACTATCTTGCCGAGGTCTTTATACTCCTTGGTGAGCTTGACGTAGCGCTTCTGGTCGGCAATGACGGCGGGGTCAGTAATGAGCGTGCTGACCTCCTCAAAGCGGCTCACAAGCCCGTCAAGTTTATCTAACAGGTGATTACTTTCTGCCATGTTTGTTCTTTTTCTTATGAGTCTGATAGAACTGACGCCATGCGAAGAACATAACGACGAGTAGTGCTGCTAAAAATATATATTCCATAACTCCTTGTTTTAGTATTCAAACTCTCCGAACTCGCTCTTGATGAGGAGGCTCTTCTTGCCTTCTTCGATGCGGCCAACAACTTGTGCATCGATGTTGAAACTCTTCGAGATGCTGATAACCTTCTCGGCATCTTCGGGAGCAACATACACCTCGAGGCGATGGCCCATGTTGAAGACCTTGTACATCTCTGCCCAGTCGGTGCCGCTGCAGTCTTGTATCGCCTTGAAAAGGGGCGGCACAGGGAACATGTTGTCCTTGATGACGCGACAGTTTTCGCCGATGAAATGGAGGATTTTCGTCTGCGCCCCGCCTGTGCAATGCACCATGCCGTGTATCGCAGGACGCATCTCGTCGAGCATCTTCCTGACAACTGGAGCATATGTCCTCGTTGGCGAAAGTACGAGCTTGCCAGCCGGGAGAGGGCTTCCTTCGACGCTGTCCGTCAACATATACTTGCCGCTATAGACCAGCTCCTCTGGCACGCTGTGATCATAGCTCTCGGGATACTTCTCAGCAAGGTATTTCGAGAAGACATCATGGCGGGCTGAGGTGAGTCCGTTGCTGCCCATGCCACCGTTGTACTCCTTCTCGTAAGTGGCTTGGCCACAGGAGGAAAGACCGACAATAACATCGCCCGGGCGGATGTTTGCGTTGTCGATGACGTCGCTTCGCTTCATGCGGCAAGTCACCGTCGAGTCCACGATGATAGTCCTCACGAGGTCGCCCACGTCGGCCGTCTCGCCGCCCGTGCCGTAAATGCCAATCCCCATGTCGCGAAGCTCCTGCATCAGCTCATCGGTTCCGTTGATGATGGCGGAAATAACCTCACCCGGGATGAGCATCTTGTTGCGGCCTATCGTGGAGGAAACCAAGATGTTATCCACGGCGCCCACACAGAGCAGGTCGTCCGTGTTCATGATGAGGGCGTCTTGAGCAATGCCCTTCCATACGCTCAGGTCACCAGTTTCTTTCCAATACATATAGGCGAGGCTCGACTTCGTGCCAGCTCCGTCAGCGTGCATGATGTTGCAGTACTCCGGGTCACCGCCGAGGATGTCGGGAATTATCTTGCAGAAAGCCTGTGGAAAAATGCCTTTGTCGATGTTCTTAATTGCGTTGTGAACGTCCTCCTTTGCAGCGCTCACACCACGCATCATATAGCGTTGATTGCTCATAAATGTGCTGTGTCTGTTTGTTTCCGTCTGCAAAGATAAGATAAAAATCTTATATTTGCAAATTCTCAGCACTTTACTTGACGAAAGGCCCCGGCAGGCGATAAACAGGAAACAACGGAATTTGTAAAGATATTTCTCAAAAAGCCGCGTTCTAACGCACGATTTTTGCGACGGACGACCCAAAGTACCCCCGAAGGGCATTTCGAGGCCGTTTTTATAGCACGCTAAGTATCAGAACGTTACAAAGTGAACCCGCGAACCAGACAGGTGAAAAAGGTCAGAAAGCACGTGCTTTTCGACCAAAAATCGACGGTTTCATCGGTGAATTTGACGTTGGACAAAAGAAAACGCCGCACGCGGAAATTGCAATCTTCGCGTGCGGCGTTTGTAATTTCCACGTGCGGCATGAGTCAACACACCATTTTAGATACTTTCATCTCGCACACAGAAACCAAAATCTTGTAAAGTATTTTCTGTGAAAACCGAGTTGGTTAGAAGACAACACCTAAGTTGACGATGAAGCCCAAAGTATTGACATTTTCGTCGTTCCAAAAGGTTTTTACTCCGTCGTCTACGCTATTATACGCTCGGTCCCATGCAGAGAACCAAGATTGCGAAGATAAGAAGTTTTTTCATGCTGATTTCTATATAATGTTAAACATTCAGGGATTGCCCTTTGCGGGCAATCCCTGAAGTATCGTATAACGTGCGGATCTCAACTTAGAATGTGTAACCGAAGGTAAAGAAGTGGTTCTTACTCTTACCATTCGATTCAAACTGCAAGGTGTAGCCGAAAGAGAACTTCTTGTTGAGCTGGATGCCGATGCCCCAGTCCAAGCCAAAAGCACTGGCGGTAGATACGTCATCGTTCCAGTCCTTGGCCAAGCCAAGCACATAACCCATGTCGAGGTTAGTATAACCGCGAAGGTGGTCGCCAGCGAAGGTGGGACTGTAAGCACGTGCGCCAGTCTTGAAGTGCAGCTCATCCCAGTCACCGGGAGAGTTGAAGGGAGCAACCCATGCGAAGCGGAAGACGTCCCAATCCAACGTAATCCAGTTGGTGCTCAGAATCTCCGTCTGGAACATTGCGCCCAAGCTAAAGGCAGCATCAGTGTTGCTGACAGTAACTGGTCCGAAAAAGCCCAAACCTGTTACAGATGTAACCTTAGCACCTACGCTTGCGTCAACTGTGAAATGGTTGTTCTCGAAGATCTTTGCGTTTGCGCTCATCGCAAGACCCATTGCCATTGCAGCCACAAAAAATTTAATTGCTTTCATAATAATTGTTTTTAGTTAGTAATTATATGAATTAAATCAATGCAAAGTTACATAATCATTCACAAACTTGCAACACTTTTTATAAAAAAGTACGCAACGTTACATAATTTATCCTTTTTTTTGCTATTTAATACCAGAATTCCTATCTTTGCAGAAGAAAACCAAAGAACACAGAACTATGGGACTCGGAACTTATTGGGCAAGAAAAGACGACCAGACAGACGAGCTGAAGACCGTCAAACCTTGGGAAGAAGAAGTCAGCAACGGCGACAAGCACTTCCCAGACCCGCATCAGAAAGAACAAGAAGAGGAAGAGAAACCTCAATAAAGCAAGAAGGCAACCTTTTCGGGTTGCCTTCCTTGCGGAGAGAGGGATTCGTTCCGCCTGCGCCTGAGCGAAGCGAAGAACCCCCGCGGGGGTGAGAAACCCCGACAAAGCAAGAAGGCAACCTTTTCGGGTTGCCTTCTTTGCGGAGAGAGAGGGATTCGAACCCCCGGTGCCTCTCAGCACGCCGGTTTTCAAGACCGGTGTAATCGACCACTCTACCATCTCTCCTTGGTCGCTTTCTGAAATTGCGGTGCAAAGGTCGTAACTTTTTTTGAAGTATGCAAACTTTTCCCGCATTTTCTTCACTAAGCCGTCAGAAAAGCGACTTTATCAGATAGAACACGACAGGAACCAACAGGCTCGGCAAAAGATTGACAGTCTTGCAGTCCTTTATACCCAAGATGCTCAGGCCAGAACTCAGGATAAGCACACCGCCCACAATGCTCAACTCAACTCTCATCGGTTCTGGCATACCGTCGCCACAGAAATAGCCTATGGCGTAGAACATCCCTTGCCAACAGAAGAGGACTGGTGCTGCAAGGAGCATTATCCAACCATACGAGGCAGCAAGGACGGCAGAGCTGACAAAGTCGAGCGTCGCATTTGTGTACAGGAAAATATTCGCTGACTCGTTCCATGCCCAACCAGCTGTGGGTGAGAGTGCAGAAAGAACGGGACCAACGATGGAAAACGTGCCGATGCAATAGAGTAAGCAGCCCGTCACAAGCCCCTGAATGCCATTATTCTTCTTTCCCGACTTGGCATTAAGTCGTGCATTGAGCCTATCGACGCGCCCTGCGAGGTCGAGCTTCGTGCCTATCAAGCCGCCAAGAGCAAGGCTCAAGATGAAGAGAACGGGAAACTCGCTCTTCGCCATGTTGGGCAGCGAGGCGTTCATGCCAAGCACGAGACAGCAAAGCCCGAGTCCGTCGAACAGGACTTTCTTGTACTTCTCACCGATTCCAGTACGAACGAGCGCTCCGAAAGCACTGCCTGCAACGATGGTGATGGTGTTGATGATTGTGCCTAACATAACTTTGCTACTGCTTTAGCCAGGCATAGAGTTCGCCTTCGCTGGTCAACACGTAACGGAAGGCCTGAGCACGACTTTGATTGTATTGCTGCTCGATGTAGCGAAGCGTTTTGTCCGAAGTCCCTTCTTTCAAATGCTGAAGCGAACTGTCGCTGATGACGATGACGTCCGTCGTATCGTCGATGTAGGTATTTGCATAGATGCCACGATTGCCAAGCATCTGATAAAGGTCTACGGGTATGTCAGGAGCAAGGAAGAGCTCTTTCATATAAAGCGGATTCATACTGCCCTCGTAGCTCAGTTGCGAATTAAGGTAGTGCTGCATGGTCAACTGCAAGTTCTTGCTGATTTGCTCTGGCACAAAGTATGAGCCATAATGCCCTTGCAGGATGCCATCAAGGTCAGCTTCACTCAAGACCTTCGGGTTGTAGCCGTTATAATTGAGCTGCTTTAAATACGCCAGCGAGTCGGCAGAAGGATTCTTACCAAGCACAACATAATGCACGTTGCGGCTCAGGCTCTGTTTTATCTCAGTGCCAAGAGCAACTAATTTCTGTTGCAAAGACTTCGGTACGCTGCCAAGCAAGCAGACAGATCGACCAGTAAAGGGCGTCTCCTGCTGGAAGTCGGCATCGCTGAAAAGCTCGTACTGCATGATGCGTCTTGCCTATTCTTCTTCTTTCTTTGCCGGGAGCTGACGGACGACAATCTCGTTCGACACGTCTCCGCTGGTAAGGCGAAGCTTTGCCTCTCGTCCGTTTTCTGTATCCTCATTCGGGACAAGGGAGAGATTAACGCGATACCTGCCCTTGAGGTCGGTCGTCTTGTCGAGCGTAAGCCACTCTGGAGCCTCATCCACAAAGGCGAGGTCCCAGTTATTCTCAACCTTGAAGCAAATCGAGTCTTGCAACCAATGGGCACTATCCACGAGCTCGAAATGAACTTGCTTCGGGATGATACCGTATTCGTCGAAAGGAGAATCAACGGTATACGTGGGACGCAAGACATTGAGCATGCCAAGCTGAACGAACGGAGAGCTGTAGGAATAGTCGTACGACTTGACGAGAACTGTGCCGCCGCGAGTCACGCCTGTTGTATTGGGCTTGATTTTCAGGAACACCCGACAGAGGTAACGTTTCGTATAGTCGTAGGGAATGTCCAAATGTGTCGCGCCGTCAACACTTATCCAATCAACGTCTGGCGTTACCGTCCAACTGTCGAAGGTATAGAAACGCAGTGAGTCAACGGTCTGGTCGGCATAGAGGATGAAAGGTTGCTCAACGGGAATGAGTTCATGCGTCTCGGGGTCATTTGCACACGAAACAGCAAGTGTAAGCAAACTGCATGCAAACAGCAAAGACTTTATCTTATACATTATATATTATATTATATGTTTCTGCGCACAAAGATACGAAAAAGTTCATAGTTCATAGTTCATACTTCATACTTTTTTTGTATCTTTGCGCAGAAAAGTGTATATTTGCATTGTGAATAACATATACCATAGGGATATTATTGAGATTCTGCTTGAGTGTGGCTGCGATGGATTACGCATCAAGAACATTGCAAGAAGAATCTACAACAAGCACGCTGATTTCTTTGTGCGCGACCTCGATTACAGCGAGATACGCGACAGCGTGGGGCGTTACCTATGGGAGCAGAGCTTGAGGCACGAGTCGCCTTTTACACGCACTCGTTACGGCACTTACGCCATCAAGCCTGACTTTGCAATCCAGCTCGACCTGTTCCTCGACTTCGTTTCTCGCAGCGAAGCACATAAGGAACAGGCAAGGCCGACATCAGGTCCAAAGCACATCCAGCTAGAACTCTTCTGAGCCTACTGCTTGAAGTAGTAGATGAAGGTGGCCAGTCCTTCGAGGGCTTTCTTCCCTGTCTCCTGTATTTCTATGGTGAACTTAATCGTCGTCTTGATGGCACCACGCAGGTTGACGAGCTCTTCAAGCTTGGTGTGCATGCGAATGTGCTGACCGCTCAGGACAGGCATAGCGAACTTCATTCGGTCCATGCCATAGTTCATCATGCGCTCCAGGTTGTTCACCTCGATAATCTGATCCCAGAGATGCGGCAGCATGCTAAGGGTGAGATAGCCGTGAGCGATGGTCTGGCCGAAGGGGCTCTCTTGCTTGGCTTTCTCTGTATCGACATGAATCCACTGATGGTCGAGCGTTGCGTCGGCAAACATATTAATGCGTTCCTGACTGAGCTCTACGTAATCACTGACACCCAGCTCTTGTCCTTCGTACTGCTGAAAGTCTTCAAAAGAATTGATAACTACTTTACTCATCTTTCTTTTACCATTTTTTCAAATTCGCCACAAAGATACAAAATAATCTCTAATCTCTAATCCCTAATCCCTAATCTTTTCGTACCTTTGCACAAGAAATGATTAAAAGACTCCTCATACTTGCCTTCCTGCTGCCAAGTTGCATGCTTTGCCAGAGCGAAAACTCTGCCGAGCGCACCAAACGTGACTTCCTGCAGTTGGGACTTACTTTGTATGAAGGCAACGAGGTGACTATCTTGCCAACGGCAGAGATAAAGTTCCGCGACCTCTTCGACGTTATTGAAGGTGCAGAGAAGTACATTCTGCTCGATTACTTCAAGTTCCAGCAGGACAGCATCTGTAGCGTTCTCTTGGAAAAGCTCCGCAGAAAAGTTCAGCAAGGCGTTGAGGTGAAAATCATCTTCGACAGCTTTGGCAACCACGACAGCGACTTCCCGCTTTCCGACACGCTACAGGCACAGATAAGAGACAGCGGCATAGGAATAAAAGCTTTCGACCCCGTACGCTTCCCCTGGATTAACCACCTCCTGCATCGCAACCATCACAAGATCGCCATCATCGACGGCAAAACGGTCTATACAGGCGGCATGAACGTGGCCGACTATTACCTGCACGGCAAACCGAAGGTAGGCAAGTGGCGCGACATGCACATCCGTATGGAAGGACCTATCGTGCAGGCTTACGAGGAACTGTTCTGGAAGATGTGGGAAAAAGATGAAAGGGTTAAAAGGTTAAAAGGTGAAGAAAACGATTCTTCACTCTTTGCTCTTCACTCTTCACTACCTCTCCCCCAAAGGGAGAGCGGGGAGGGGGCCGTCGCCTTCGCCAGCCGTTGGCCCAAGGAGTCACCACGCATCATGCGACAGACTTATTCCATTTGTATCGATAATGCCGACCGCCTCGTGCAAATTGTGAACCCCTATGCGATGCTCTTCGGAGAGGTTCGAGCCGCACTCCGTCGCGCGTTGGACCGAGGCGTCAGAGTGCAGTTCATGGTCTCCACAAAGAGCGACGGCAAGACAAACGACGACGTGATTGGCCTCGAGATGCGCAAGCTGATGAAGCGAGGCGCCGAAGTCTATTACTTTGGCGACGGATTCCATCACAGCAAAGTCATGATGATAGACAGCCTCTTCTGCACGGTCGGAACCACAAACCTCGATGCACGTTCGCTCTCGTTCGACTACGAAGTGAACGCCTTCATCTTCGACCAGGAGACGACCCACCAGTTGCAGCAGATATTCTACAACGACATGGGAAAGAGCAGCATCTTGCTCACGCCCGAGGTCTTCGAGGAGCGTTTCCCCCTCCGGCGTCGCATCCGAGGCCGCATCTACAGCATCGCCAAGCGATTCCTTTAAGGGCGTCTGAAAACGCCGCGTGCGGCGTTGGCAATTTCCGCGTGCGGCGATGGCAATCCCCGCGTGCGGCGTTGGTCATCCCCGCACGCGGCGTTTTTACACCCCACTGGCAATATCTTAGCTCCCCCCTATTCTTTGAAGGGGAGTCACCCTTTCCATCAAACATTCCCCTACCCCTCCCTTTAAGGGGCGGGAAGTATTGACACCAAACTTCCCTCACAAACTGTTCTTTGGCCTTGCAGGCCGTTTTCCCCAGAATAGCAATATGATAATCACAAAAAAGGGGGCAAACCTTTGCTGGTCTGTCCCCTTTTCTTGTTTGCGCAGGAAGTTATTCCTCTTCCCAGATATCCCAGGCGTTATCTTCCTTGGTGAGGGCTTGGCTGCCGTCCACCGTTTTGTCGATGATGGGCAAGCTCTCGGCCAGCATCTCGGCTGCCTGAGCCTCATCGATTGCGATTGATGGTTTGATGTACTTCATTATTTCAAAACTTTTTTGCCATTGATAATGTTGATGCCCTTCTGTACTTTCTGGAGGCGCTGACCTGCAAGGTTGTAGATAGCTCCTTCGCTTTCGGAGAGGGCCGGGGTGAGGTTTATGCCTGTAGCACCGTCGAAGTCGAAGACAAAGCCTTTGACGTCACCGCTGCCAGTATAAATGATGTAGGCCTTGCCAGCTGGGATTTCAGTGCCGGAAGCAACCTTATAGAAGCCTACTTCGTCGTTCAAATCAGCGAGGGCATATTGGCTGCCGTTGGCTGTAAGGGGAGCAGCCGTGCCGAGCAGGTCGTTCTCGCCCGTGATGGCTGAAGCAGAAGCTGCAGGCGTGAAGCTGAAGAAGCCCTCAGCACCCTTGAGGATAACAGCCGTCTGAGCAGGAATGGTATTGTCTTGCTCCGTAAGAGTGAGGTATGAACCATTCTTCTTACCTGTATAGACAGTCACGTTGCTGGAGAGCGTACCTGCCGTCTCGTCGTTGTAGATAGTGGCATAGCCGGCATCCGTCATGGGATAGACTGTGCCATGCGTATTGTCGAGCTCGGGATATGTGTCCTCGCCGATGGTCTGGAAGAAGGCATCGCCCAACTTGTAGGCAATCTCGCCCGTGGCGCCCTGCTCTTCAGTAACACCCTCGTAGCTGTTCGTCTGGTCACCACCCATAGGATAGGAGCAAGAGAGCTGAGGCAGCGTGGTGTAGCAGTTGATGAAGTGACCGCCAGCCGTTTCACCGGCCATGGCATTCTGCTGGGCGTTCGTAGTGACAAACTGGATATCGCCGCGGGCATAGCAGTTCTCCATGATAGCATTGTCGTGGTGTTCGCCGGCCATAGCGCCGCAACGCAGACCCGCAGTGCTCTCGACGTAAGCGTTCACGAGGCCGAGGTTGTATATCTTGCCGCCGCGCAGACGAGAGAAGAGACCGCCCTCGCAATCAGTCTTCACGTAGAGGTTGCTGATGACGTGGTTGTTGCCGTAGAAGGTTCCCTGGAAGGGCCTCTGCCATGAGCCGTCGTTGTTCAGGCCGATGGGCTGGAACAGTTCGCTGCTCTCCATGTCGATGTCAGCAGTCAGAGAGCCATTGGCACCCTGTTCGCCTCCGTTGACAATCATGGCGAAGCGAATCAGCTGACCGAGATTGCCGATGGTGTACGCGCTGAGCTCTGTGTCGTAGCCAGGCTCTTCGTATTCGCCGCAAAGCGTGCAGATGCCATTTGCATAGTTATGGATGCAGACAGCCTCGTCGGTCTGGATGAGGCGAACCTTAGCGCCCGGGTCCGTAGTGCCGTCGCAGGTGATGTGCAGCATGTAGTCGCCGTCCACATCCTCCACCTGTGCGTAAGTAGCGTTCTTGCCGCTTATCTCGAAGTAGTGAGCAATGCCGCCGTCGAAGCCTTCATCCATGACAACAGTAGCGTTGTAGTCAGCATCATACTCCGTCAGTTTCACATTATCAATATAAACTTCATGGTTCACGTGGTTGCTGGCATCGACGCGGATGCCCACCTTGCCCGGGTTCAGCAGAGCGAGGTCAGTCATGTCGCACTGCACGAATGTGTCCTCTAGCATGTCGTCAATATAAGTATAGACTACGTTGCCGTCCACCTCAATCATCACGTGGCGCTTTTCCCAGAAGTTGTCTTGATAGAAGTCGGGGTAGTTCGGGCCGGCTGCATGAGCCTTCCACGACTCGTTGCCGTTGTCGAGGTGATAGTAGTTGCAGACGCCTGTGTCGTTTCTGTAGTTGGGCGAAATCTGCCACATATAGTTGCTGCCGCTCTCTGTCAAGCCGAAGATGAAGGAAACATAGCCGCTCTCAATTTGCACATCGGCCTCGACGGTGTAGTGCATGTCGATGGCATCCTTGAACATGTTGTTGGGGAAGTACTTCACTTCGCTAAGGTTGCGGCCGTCGGTGGTGATGGTGCCGTCGGCCCAGACAGGATCATTCCTCCAGTCACCGTTCGTGGCCTCGAAGTCCTCGTAGTAGAGCACGTCGCCCGTCTCGTTGGCAGTCACCTTGAAGTAGTCGTAGCTGGCCGACTCGTTGACGTCGTCGTCGTGGTCCTGACGTGTGCCGACCATACCGAAGCGGAAGTTGCCGTCGCGCTGGTCGATGAGGACGAACTCGGTGTCGTCGGCACGGCGGAGATACGTGTCGGCATGCTGACCATCGTTGCTAATGACAATCTTGGTGACGAACCAGTCGGTGGTGTTCAGCGCCACACCCTTGTCGGCTGTGTTGATCTCGGCAAGCAGAATGCCGCCCACCTTCCAGTCGTGCGGACGGAACAGCGACTTCGTGCCGTCTTTGCCCACGTTGAACTGCCACATACAGATTTGGCCTCCGAAGCCCTCGTAAGCACGGAAGGCTATGCCTGCACCGATGGCATTAATCTTGAACTTACTCTCGATGGTGTAGTTGTCAGTAAACCTGTAACTCCACGCCCGAATGCCACATGCCATAATAGCCAGCAGCATCACTAAAAGTCTCTTTCTCATGATTGTGTTGTTTGATGTTAAAGGTTATATTATATATAATGTATAGTGTCGTTCATTTCATCAGTATCTTCCTGCCGCCGGAGACGATGATACCCCGAGGCCATTTACGATTTGACGATGTACGATTTACGATTTGCTGGCCGCTGAGGTTGTAGGCAGTCTCTTCATTTTTCACTTTTAATTTTTCACTTTTCACTTCACTGATGCCGTCGGGCGTTTCTTGAAGCCAAGCGAGGATGTCGCGAGACATTTGTCCGGCTACCTTCAGCCTGCCCGACACGATGCTGCCGTCAGAGAAGGGATTGGAGGAAGAGAAGTCTTCAGAGAAGACCACACTGCCCGACTTTAGCCTGATGCTTACATCATCGAACCATGCAATCTCCGTCTTGCCATAAGCATCGTCGTGTGCCTGGCGGAACCCAATCCTGCCGAAAGCAAAGCTACCGCTCCGCTCATCGACTAGGACACCATCGATGTAGGTCTTGACGTATGCCTCATCCTCTATCTCGAGCCTTACCTTGAAGGGATGGCCGGTCTGTATGCTGACGGTGCTGGGCAAGTCCACTTCTCCCAAGAGGGAGACGCTGCCGCCAAGCCAACGATGGGGACGCAGGCGGGGATGCTGCGGGTCGGAGGCATTGAACTGCCACATGTAGTAGCTTCCTGCATCGGTAATGGAAAAGCAAATGCCAGCCGACAGCTGCTCGACCTCCGCTTGCATCTCAATGCTGTACGTCAGCCTCTCGTCGGTGGGGTCGTCGGTGGCTGTCCCGTTCTTGAGGAGCAAGGCGTCATCCACAAGGAAGACCGACTGGCTGGGACGCAGCGTTAGGCTAAAAGTTCCCCCGTCGCTTTGGGAAAGGTCTGTCGTCTTGCCCGAATGTGGGTCGAGCAGCGTCAACTTCGAGGCCGTCGTCTTCACGCGGATAGTGTTTGTGGCGGAAGTGGCGTCTACGTTGCCAAAGAAGAAGACGTCGTGGCCGTCTATTACCTTATGTATATAATTGAAGGGGTGCGTGCCTTCCGAGAAAAGCACGTCGCGCTCCGGGAGGCACTCCTCCATCACCTCGGCCAACGTGCTGGCAGATGGCGAGGGCAGGAAGTATGCCTTGTTCTCTGTGGCATCTAGCATACTGGCGACGATGCTTTGCACCTCTGCATTACCCTCCGCGCCATCGGCGGCCTGCTGAGGGCGTTGCGTGGTGAAGATGACCTTGACGCCCTGCTCCCATGCCTCCTTAATCTTGCGCATGTTGCTCAGCGAGATGACTCTTACGCCAGGGAGAACGATGACAGAGAAATGCTCATGGTTGATGGTGTTGTTCATGTTGAGCAAACCGTCGGCCACGGTGCAGCGGTCATCGAGAACCTCGGGATGAAGGTAGGTGAAGTCGATGCCGAGGTCGTCGGTCAGATAGTGCGACACCTGCGGATAGTCCGTTCCCGGCACATCGACGCCGCCTTCGTAGTAACCCTTCGGCCCGTCGAAGTAATGCCCTGCATATTGCGTCTGTATGGGATAGAGCACAGCCACATCTGCCACATGGCGTCCTTCGCGAGCCAGCACATAGTTCAGTCGCGAAAGGAAGGCGTTGAAGCGGGGCAGCTCGGTGTTGTAGAGAGGATTGCGCCACGACAGTTCGGGCAGGAAGGTGACGTCGCCATCGTTGTACCAGACGGCATGGGGAATCAGATGGTTGATGCCCTTCGTGTACTGCTCGATGGCTATCTGATAGAGCGTCTCGACCGAGATGTTGCCCATGGCGCCATACGTCTCGGACATAACGAAGGCCTTGTCCCAGTTGTTGGCCGACGAGGACACCACCTTGTAGAAGTCCTCGGTCGGACGGCCGCCACCTATCTTGTCAATGCCGGGCATTGCGAGGTGTTTCCCTACAAGCATCAGGTCGCCCGACACACAAGTCGGGTTCACTATTTCCTCCTGATCCTGATGCCCGGTGGCAAGGATGCCGTGCTCTGTTGCCCAGTCGCTGATGGTCTTCATGAAGCCCTCGCTATAGAGCGTGGAGTGCAGGCTGAAAAGGAGGTTCCTGGCGTAGGCCGTCTTGTCGCCTATGTCGTACCAAAGGGCTGGATAGAGTGCTTCGGGCGAGAAACCGTAGCGTGCCTCGAACTGCTCGTTGAAGTCGCCTGTCCACATTCGTCCCTGCGCCCTGTACATCGTGGGCTCGTCGAAGAAGGTGGAGACGATGGTCTGGCCGAAATCGTCGGAAAAGTGCTGGTAGTAAGCCTCGTGCGTGTCCTGAATGAACAGGCTGACGGCTTCGGAGGACAGATAGTCGACATTCGGGTCACCGTCCTTGACGCACTGGCACACCATCACGCGCCAACCGGATTGCTTGGGAGCTGTCCACGTCACCTGACCGGTCTCCTCGTCATAATAGTCGCGCAGCGGAACAATCTCCTTGGTGTTTGTGTTCCAAGCCACAACCGACATGAGCTTTCCTTGGAGGGCTATCTGGCGATTGAAGGTGGCACCGCTGCCCACGCGGTACTCCGTCTTGTCGAGTCGCTTGATGGTATGCTCGGGGTGATTGTTCATGAAGGTTGTCACGCCTGAGCCGTTGATGGCGCCCATGCTTCCGCTGGGGAAGCCATACTCGTCGTAGATGGACATGTGAGCGCCCAGAGCACGGGCCTTGCTGACTGCCTCGCCATAGAGATGGAAGTAGCCTTCAGAAAGATAGTCGGGACGGAATCCTGTGCCGAAAGGCAGGATGGCACAGCCGCCATAGCCGTCCGTTTCAACCATCTGCCCAAGCTGCTGAACGAGGGGCGAGACAGACACCTGCGTGTTGTTCCAGAACCATAGAGGTATGGGGCGCCACGACATGGAGGGCTTGGCAAACTCCTTTGTCTCGAGCAAAGGCGTTTCTTCGCCCCATGACTGGCAACTTTGGCACCACAGGCAGCACAGCAGCACTGAGATGCGCAGAATGTTTCTTCCCTGATGCTTCATTTTACTGCAATCTTCTTGCCGCCGGTGATGACGATACCCTGAGGCTGCTTACCACCCGCCACTGACCATTGGCCATTAACCATCTGACCATTGACCATTTGGCCGCTGAGGTTGTAGGCGGGTAACAGCCCGTTGTCTGTTGTCTGTTGTCTGCTGTCTTCTACGGCCTTGATGCCATCGGGACTTTCGTTGCTGACAGAGAAGAGATACTCGCCGGAGCCCACCTCGAAGGTTGCATAGCCGTCAGCAGTGCCGATGTACTCCACGCCTTCTGCCTCTTCTGCTATCGTGCCGCTCTCGTAGATGTAGAGCCCGTCTTCTATGGGCAGGCGCAATGAGGCGGAGGTATTGGCGGGGATGGTGATGTGATAGGTCATCTTCTTCGTGCCGTCGCATTGCCACTCTGCCTTTATCTGACCGTAGTCGGAGGCAAAGTCGGCATCGACGAACGTGATGCGTTTCTGGCCGTAGCGCAGGGTGCTGCGTGTGTCGGGATAGGGCTGGAGCAGGATGTGCTTGAAGCCGGGCTGTGCCTCGTCGGGAGCAATGCCTGCCATGTGGTGGAACATCCATTCGGCCACCACTCCGTAAGCATAGTGGTTGAATGAGTTCATGCTGACGGGCCCGAAACCTTTGGCCACCGTGTAGGAGTTCCAGCGTTCCCAGATGGTTGTGGCGCCTTGGTCGACGCTATAGAGCCAAGAGGGGTCGTTGCGCTGCAGGAGCAGGGTATAGGCATCGTCGATGAAGCCGTTCTCGGTAAGCGTTTGGTTCAAGATGGCAGTCCCAAGGAAGCCTGTATTGAGTTTGTAGGTATTGTTAGCGATGGCACGATGCAGGTAGTTGCGGGTGCGAGTAATGGATGACTCATCGGGCAGCAGGTTGTAGCGCAGCGCCATGAGGTAGCCGCACTGGGTGCCTTGCGTGGGCACCTTGTTGCTGCTTAGGAAACGGCTCTGCCACTCGGTCTTGATATTCTGGAAGAGCTGCTCGTACTGCTCAGCCTTCTGACTGTAGATGTCGCCTTCTGATTCCGAGAGGGCGCGGCAGGTGCGGGCCATGAGGTCGGCGGTATAGGCGTAGTAGGAGACGCTGATGTAGCGGCCATCGGTAGAAACGTAGGCCACCCAGTCGCCGTGAATGGGGTCGGAGCCGTTGTACTGATAGCCGTCGCCGCTCTTGGTCGTGAGGAACTGCATGTAGCGTTCGTTGGCCTCGAAGTTGTCGCGAAGGATAGCCTTGTCCCCCGTCATCATATAGACG
Organism: uncultured Bacteroidales bacterium; assembly: GCA_902778625.1. Taxonomy (GTDB): domain Bacteria; phylum Bacteroidota; class Bacteroidia; order Bacteroidales; family Bacteroidaceae; genus Physcousia. The sequence continues at coordinate 100,960 of CACYYM010000005.1, read as the reverse complement.
TTCCACGGAACGATGATGCCTGCCTCCGACCATCCTGTCGAAGCATATTCCACGCCCCAATGATAAGGAGCAATGACGGGATATGCGCCGTCCGAGCGCTGGGAGTCGCGCATGTCGCGCATCCACTTCTTGTAGAAGTTGCGGGTGTCGCCGTTATAGAGGCCGGTCAGCGAGAAGACCTGCGTGTCGGCCGTCCAACCCATGCGTTCGTCGCGCTGCGGGCAGTCGGTGGGCACGCTGACGAAGTTGGAGCGCTGTCCCCACATAACGTTGCTGTAGAGCTTGTTGACGTCCTCGTGACTGGTGCGCAACGAAGACTTCTCCTCGACGGCGCTGGTGACGGTCTCGCCTATGACGTTCGTGAGTTCCACGTCGGCCGAGCTGGTCACCTCAATGTAGCGGAAGCCGAAGTAGGTGGTTGTGGGGTGGAAGGACTCGCCCTCCGTCGCGCCCTTCAGGGTATAGTAGAGCGTGGCCTCTGCGGAGCGCAGGTTCTCGGTATAGACGGAACCGGCGGGGCCGTCGTCGCCGCGACCGCGGTCGCCCGTCGTGTTGGGCATCTCGCCGAAGCGGAAGCGTAGTTTCGTGCCGCTTGCGCCCTTTGCGGTGAAGCTCACCCAACCGGAAGCGTTCTGGCCGAGGTCGATGACGGCAGTCTGTCCTGCGGAGAGGCTGAAGCTGTTCTGTTCTGTAATCTCTTCCACGACGTTAATCGCGCCGAAAGTCTTGCCGTTGGGCTTTGTGCCCTCGTAAATCTGAATGGTCTGCGGATAGCGGCGCAGCGACTCGACGGCCATGATGGCAGGACCTTCGAAGGCACGAATCTCGCCCTTGAAGTCGTTGCTCTCGGCCACACCAAACCAGTTGCTGTCGTCGTAATCAGGCGTGAACTGACCGTTCTCAAGGCGGGCATCGTAGGTCTCGCCGTTATAGATGTCGCCCTTGCGCAGCGGGCCGTTGGTGTTGCTGAGCCACGTGAGGTCGGTGGGAATGACCTGAGTGCTGCCGTCCTCCAGCTCTATTTTGAGCAGAGCGCGGAGGGCATTGGGCTTGCCACCGTACATGCCGTGAACGATGGCACCGTTCCACCATCCGCTCGACACCTCGGCACCGATGGCGTTCTTGCCTTCTTGCAGGAGGGCCGTCACGTCGTGGGTGGTGTAGAAGACGGTCTTCTTCATCTCCGTAGCGCCGGGCTTGAGTTCGTCATAGAGAGTATTGCCGTCGTCGTCGGTCTGACCTACGCGCTCGCCGTTGATGAAGACGTTATAGACGCCGAGGCCTGTGACATAGAGGCGGGCGCGACGCACGCCACTGCTCAGCTCGAATGTCTTGCGGAACATGGGCACGCCGGGGACGATGCTGCCGTCCTGCTGCATGAGGCGCTTGGCGCTGCCTGCTGCGGCCTCCATGTAGCATTGGCGGCTGCCTCCGTAGTCGCGGATGTCGGTGGCATTGAAGGCATTGCCTGCGCCTTCGAAGTCTTCGCTGAAGGTCACGGTGCCGTTGCCCTCTTCGTCATAAACGATTTGCGTTATGTTATCGAAATAAGCCTTCTCGCGCTCACTGCCTGTCGCACTGACGCGAACGCCGAGGTCGCCGATGGCAAGCACGCCCTGCGTGTCCTGATAAGTGTCGACCAATACATCATCTATATATGTACGCACGAATGGTGTCTCGCATTCGAGGACGACATGGTGCTGCTTGCCCAGGATGTCAGTCTTGCTGAAAGCTGTGATGGGCGTATCGCTGTAGGTCAGGTTGCCGTTCAGATAGACGTGGCGGCGCACGACGGGCTGAGCGACGTCGAGCGTATTGATGGCCCACATCATGTAGGTGTCGCTGGAGGTTGCGCTGAAGCAGATACTGGCGTTGTCATTGACGAGGGTAAAGTCATACTCCACATCGAAGCGAACAGGCTTTGCCACTTTCTGCTGCCAAGCGTAGGTGGCAGGGCCAGAGACGTAGAACTGTCCGTCCTGCAGCGTGCCGCTGGCAAACATGCAGGACGAGCCGTCGAAGTGCTCTTCGAGGAGCACCTTGTCGCCGCTCCTGACAATGAAGTCGTCGAAGTAGGCTTGCTCTGGCTGGTTGCCGTTGTCGTAGTCCTCGCGGAAACCGAAGTCGCCATAAGTGAAGTCGCCGGTACGGGAATCAATCAGCACATTGTCGATGTAGGTTTTTGCCACATTTGCATTCGTAACGACTACCTTCAAGGTGTGCTGTTCGTTGTTCTTAACGCTGACACGTGTGATGGCAGCCTCGGAGATGAGGGACGGGTTGCCGCCGCTCCAGCGGTGCGGACGGAAGCGCACGCTGCCGTTCGTGTTGACCTGCCACATGTAGTAGTTGCTGTGGTCGGAGGCGGCGAAGATGAGTCCCGCTGCCAGTTGCTTGATGTTGAACTTCACCTCCACCTCGTAATCCGTGATGGGACCTTCGCTTTCGGAACCGGCCTCGTTGGTGCTGGTCTTGATCCAATGCGTTCCGGCCCAGCCGTTTGCGGTCATCAGGCCTGTCTCGAAGTATGCCTTCTCGGTGCTGGTAGCCGTCTCGCCCTTGTTGTCCGTAACGGTGACGCGCCAGTAGTAGCGTGTCTCGGCAGCAGGCGTAAAGCCGTTGGCCTCGACAAACACGCTTGCGTCGGAGCTGACGCTACCGGACGTCCACACGACGCCAGCGAAGGCGGCATCGGTGGCAATCTGCACGTTGTAGCTTGTCTGCACCACGCCGCGCTGCTCGCTCTCGAGCTGCCAAGAGAAGTGGACAACACTCTTGTCGATGCCGACAGGATTGCGGTAGTCCTCGGTACGAAGTCCAGTCACATCGAGGGCAAATGCCGACGAGAGATGGAACACGAAAAGTGAGAAAAGGAAAAAGATCTGTTTCTTCATAATATTATAATGATTTGATTTGTTGACTTTTTACCTTAAAACGCATTCATTTGCAATGCAAAGGACGTGTTTTTTGACCATAACACTAATAACATTATGCTTTTTTTATGTAACATTTTGTCATGACAGATTTTTTCCGTACTTTTGCCTTTGACACTATAAGGAATTGGGTAAAAAGTCGTACGACATGGCAACTATTAAATACCTCCTTACGCAGGACTCCGATTCGCGTTGGGGCCTCGCCATCAACACCATCGGGATACAGGACATCGCAGCGGGCAGCGTGTATCCCGTAGGCGACCATCCAGAAGACTATCAGTTCTCACCCCAAAAGGGGCGTGTGCTCCGGGAGGCGCAAATCGTCTATATCACCAAGGGCGGCGGTTGGTTCGAGTCGGTACATCAGCCACGAACCAAGCTACGGGCGGGCGATGCCGTCGTGCTCTATCCCTACGAATGGCACAGCTACGCTCCCGACCCCGAGACGGGCTGGTCGGAGGCGTGGATCGGGTTTGCCGGAGAGGTGGCAGGCACCCTGCTCCGCAAATTCTTCCCCGACAAGTCCAGCCCCATCTACCACGTCGGACTCTGCGGCACCCTCTTTTCCGCCTACGAGCAAGCCTACGATGCTGCCGAGAAGATGCTGCCGGCCTATCAGCAGCAGCTGATAGGATACGTGGGCCTCATCATCACCACCGTCTATTCGCGAAGCCTGCAACTCCCCTATCTCGACAATCCGGACATGACGAACATCAACCTCGCCATCAAGTACATGCGGCAGCACTTCAACTCGAGCATATGCATGGAGGACGTCGCCGCGCAGATAGGAATGGGGTACTCAAAGTTCCGCAAGGTCTTCAAGGAGTATACAGGATTCGCTCCCGCACAGTATTTCATGCGTCTCAAAATGGAGCGGGCAAAGGACTATCTGCTCAACACCGACCTCTCCTGCAAGGAAATAACCTTCCGGCTCGGCTTCGACTCCGCTTCCTACTTCAACAAAATGTTCCGCCTCTATGAAGGAATCACGCCAATCCAATTTCGAAATGCATAGAAGAGGCGCCTTTTTACGAACCATTTCACTTGGGCATAAAAAAACGCCGCGTGCGGCGTTTTAATTTCCGCGTGCGGCGTTGGCAATCTCCGCGTGCGGCGTTGGCAATCCCCGCACGCGGCGTTTGAAATCTCCCTATACGGCGTTAGAATCTTCCTCCGCCGCCACCCCAGCCGCCACGGCCTCCACCGCCCCAGCCACCGGGGCCTCCCTGACCGCCCCAGCCTGCTTGACGCGTTTCCTTGTTACCCAAGAGGTTGAAGCGATAGATGAAGTGCACCATGACGTAGCTATGGATGGCGTTCGTCCATGTGTCGCTGCGGTTCGTCGCGCTGTAGTTGCGGTTGATACTCGAGCGTTCGCGCAGAATGTCGTACCATTGGACGCTAACCGTAGCGTTCTTCGACTTGAGGAAGTTCTGGCTGAGCTGTGCGTTCCAGATGAGCTCATCGGTGTTCATGGTGGCATCGTCGTAGCCGCGACGGCTTTGCTGCGAGATGTCACTGCTGAACTGCATGTCCCACGGCATGTTGATGACGACGTTGCCTCCGTAGTTGTAGAACCAAGTGTCGCGGTTGCCTTGCTTCTGCATGTCGTTGCGTGCGTGCTGATAGTTCATGCCAGCGTTGACGCCGAGCTCGAGGAGGTCGTTGCGGAAGTTGAGGCGGATATTGTCGCCGATGCCTGTGCTCTTGGTGTTGGACTTTTTCAGGAGGTTGTTCTCGTCCATGTATCGGAAGAGCCCGGAAAGGTCGATGGTGGGCGTGATGAACTGTGCGGCGCCTTCGTCGAGGTCGGTGCTGATGTAGCCGACGTTGCGGCTATGACTGAGGTTCAGGTTAACGTTAAGGTTAAAGTACTTTTTGGGGCCGAGAGCCGTGTTGAAGCCCATCCAGGTGCCTGCGTTCCAGCCGCCGTCGATGTTCATGGGACGGCTATAACTGATGCCTGATGAGGTGTCGTAGAGTGTGGCGTTCGAGATGCTGCGGCGATTAACGTTGGCATTAGCGTTGAAGTTCCAGCCCATCTGCTTCTCGGTGATATAGTTATTGTAGTCAAGGTTGAAGCGATCGTTCCACGAGCTCTTCAGTCCCGCGTTACCTGTCGATATGTAGAGGGGGTTGCTGTTGTCCATGACCTCGATGAGGTTGGTCATGGACGGCTGCGACATATTGCCATTGTAGCGGATACGCAACTGGCTAGTGTTGGAGATTTTCCACCGCACATTGAAGCGCGGTGCCCAGTTCTGTATGTGGCGAACGGTATCGATATGAATGCCACGCTTGTCGTACTCCATGTCGGTGCGCTGTGGCTGCCAGTTGACGCCGGCATTGAAGCGCAGCTCCTGTCCGTTCTCGAAAGTACTGGTGTGTCGCAGCATGAGGTTGACGTTCTGGTTGAACTCTTTATAGGTGGCATATTGGCTGTTCATAGCGTCGCGCTCAAGCTGTGTAAAGTCGATGCCATAGTTGCTGAAGTCGAGCCCGTTGTATGTGCCGTTGTAGAGGTCGAGCGCGGTAACGTCGGTGAGTCCCTTTTCTTCTAACGCTTTCTCGAGCTCGTTATAGACCATCATCTCGCGGTCGCTGTCCTGGAAGCGATACTGGCCTTCGTAGCTGACCTGTACGACGGTTCCTTTCAGGATGGGCTCGGTGTAGCTGATGCGCCCCAGAGCACTGTAGTTCTTGGAAGGCGACATGGTGTTCTGGTAGTCGGCATCCATCTCTCCGCCTCGCTGATAGTACTTGACGACAGAGCGGCTGTAGGACTCATTGTCGCTCTTGCTGTAATCGCCGCGCAAATTGAGGGTGATATTTCGACCCGGCACGAAGAGACGACGGTTGATTTGCAGTTCGCCGTTGACGTTGTTGTTGTAGTTGTTGCCACTGTTCAGGCGTTCGTTGCCATTGACGCGTATGCCCTCGGCGTCGCTCATCGTTTTGTACTGCTCTACAGGGTCGGTCAGTCCGGCGTCGAACGGACTCTTGTTGAAAGTGACGCTACGGTTGTTCGAGTAGCTGTTGCCGTTACTATGGCTAAAGTTGGGACGGAACAAGATGTTGGTCATACTGTCGGGGAACCACTCAAGACGGAAGTTGGCGTTGATGTTCTGGTTCCAGTTTGTGCCGTGACTCTTGGAATTCGAGAATTGGCTTGCACCTGTTGGCAAGAACATCTCGCTGTTCGTCCTTGACTCAGATTTGCTGTCGCTGCTGCCATAGCGGACGTTGCCGCCCATCTTCAGCAGGCCTGCCGTATATTCGGGCTTGCCATTCTCCCAGGCAAAGGTAACGCCACCCATCGTGCTGGTTGTGATGCCGTTGCCGCCGCCTCCCCAACGTCCACCGAAGTCATTGACGTTATTGCGACTGCCGATGACGGACAAGAACTTGTTGTCCATGAAACGGTTCACGTTGAACTTCGCCGAATAACGGTCTTCGGTTCCGTAAGCGCCATCGATGTTGCCTACCCAACCGTCCTTCATGCCTTTCTTGACAGAGAGGTCGAGCACTGTCTCTTCTTCGCCATCGTCGATGCCTGTGATGCGGCTGTAGTCGCTCTTCTTGTCATACGACTTAAGTTTCTTGATGAGCTTCGACGGCAGGTTCTTCATCGCCATCTTCGTGTCGTTCTGGAAGTATTCCTTGCCGTCGACCATTATCTTGGAGACACTCTTGCCGTTTATCTTGATGTTGCCGGCGTCGTCAATTTCTGCTCCGGGCAATTTCTTGACGAGGTCTTCGAGGGCAGAACCTTCGGGCAGACGGAACGCCTCTGCATTGAAGATGAATGTGTCGGCACTCATTTCGACCTGGGCAAGTTTGGCTGTCACCTCTGCCTCTTTCAGTATCTTGCTGTCCTCCTGAAGGGTGATTTCACCGAGATTGATGCTCTTGTTGCCTTTCGACAGCGTGATGTTGCGATAATAGCTTTGGAAGCCGATGAAGCTGATGCGCAGAATGTAATTGCCAGCCTTGACAGCTGGGAGCTTGAACTTACCTTCGAGGTCGGTCGAAACACCAGCTGCCTGCACGCTGTCTTTGGGTTGAAGCAAGACAACTGACGCACCTGGCATCGGCTCGCTCAATGAGCCATCCATCACAACTCCGCTTACGGTTACTTTCTGTGCTGCTGCCATAAGAGAACAAAGGCAGAGTATAAGAAGGAAAGAAAGACGCTTTAATTTCACAATTTCACAATTTGACGATTTACAATTTAATAGACAGCGGCGACGCAAAAAGGTTTAAAACATGACTCTTTTGCCGTTGGGTTGTAACGAGACAGATGTGCCGTCCCAAACAAGACAGCCGTTGACCCATGTCTTCTCGACTTGCCAATCAAACGTGCGTCCCTCCAAAGGACTCCAACCGCAACGGCTTTCAATGCAATCCTTCGTTACTGTCCACGGCTTTCGGCGCACCAATGTAAAGTCTGCCCAGTACCCCTCACGAATGAAGCCCCTTTCCTTTATATTATATAAGCGAGCAGGATTGTGGCACATAAGCTCGACAAGCCGTTCAAGGCTCAGCACGCCTTCTTCCACCAAGCCAAGCATGGCTGGCAAGGAGAACTGCACCATCGGCATTCCGCTCATGGCTTTGAGGCAGCCACCCTCCTTTTCAGAAAGAAGATGGGGCGCATGGTCTGTGGCAACAGTACGGATGCGGCCATTTGTAAGAGCTTTTCGCAAAGCATCTCTATCGGCTTTAGTCTTGATGGCGGGATTGCACTTGATGCGCGTGCCGAGCGTTTGGTAGTCTTCATCTGTAAAGAGAAGGTGCGGCACACAGGCTTCTGCAGTGATGCGCTCGTCGTTTGGAGAGAAGAGCTCCAACTCTTTTGCTGTCGTGATGTGAGCCACATGTAGCCGTGCACCCGCCTTCCTTGCAAGACGAACGGCAAGGGCCGTGCTTTGATAGCAGGCTTCGTGGTCGCGAATTACGGGATGAAAGCGCACATCTGGATCATCGCCATACTGCCTCTTGACCTCTGCCATATTGGCATTGATGCGTGCGGTGTCTTCACAATGCGTCATAATAAGCGTCGGCGAAGAACGGAAAATCTGCCGAATCTGCTCCTCTTTATCAACAAGCATGCCGCCAGTGCTACTGCCCATGAAGAGTTTCACGCCAGGACACGATGCAGGGTCAAGATGCTTAATCTCTTCGATGTTGTCGCTTGTAGCCCCAAGATAAAAGCCGTAGTTAACATGGCATCGAGACTCGGCAAGAGCATAACGTTCCTGCAAGAGCTGAAGCGAAGTCGTTTGCGGCACGACGTTTGGCATATCGAGAACCGTTGTCACACCGCCTCTGGCAGCAGCCCTCGTCTCGCTCTCCATCGTAGCCTTATGCGTCAAACCAGGCTCTCGCATGTGAACGTGACCGTCAATGACGCCAGGCAACAAGAGGAGGGACTCCTTCTTCTCTTCCTTCTTACATCGTCCCTCTTCCTTCGTACATATCTCCGCTATCCTCCCATCTTCAATAAGGACGGACGCTTGATAGCGCTCGCCCTCATTGACAATAGTAACATTCTCTATGAAGAACCTGCCTTCTTTCATTTGCTTATTCCTCTGTCAGTATCTTCTCGAAGGCTTGTATCAGGACGTTGGCCATTATCTGCATGCCGTCGTCGTTGGGGTGCAGGGCGGTGTCGTAGCTCCAGCTGTCGAGCTGGCGCTGGCCGCCGCATTCGGCGAAGAAGTCGGCCACGGGGAACGACTCGTAGGCTGCTATTTGACGGATGATATTGGCGTACTCCTCGAGGTAGATGCCCTCCTTGGGGTCGTACCAGTGGTCGGGCAGATAGCCGTTGAAGCCATAAGCCTTGCGAGGGGTACAAAGGATAACGCGCGCCTTCTTGTTACGCGAGAAAATGCGGTCAATGAGCTGCCTGTAAATGGCGGCAAAGGTGCCGTTCTTCGTGTTGTTGATGTAGTCGTCGATGGTGCCGACAGGCGTGGAGTGTCCCCAGTCATTGATGCCATGCTCTATGGTATAGTAGTCGGCGAGGGCGACCTGCGAAATGGCCGACGAGAGGACACCACCATTAACAGCCTTATTGCTGAAATTCGTAAAGGCGAGTTTCTCCATGACACGTGTCTGGTAGCCTTTGGTAAGGGGATACGAGGCAGTGTTCTCGTTGAGCCATGAAATAGACGTACCCAGCGAACACCAGCGTCCTTTGATGGTTCGGGGTTCAGCGATAGCAGGTGCAGCAGGCTCTGTGCTGAACACAATGCTATCAACATCCTCGACGTTGTAAGCACGGTCTTTGTCTTTTTCATAGACCGTGAAACTCTGCGCCATAGCTACAGATGCTATGGCGCAGAGGATGATTGCTAAAGATATGTGTCTCATTACTTAACAAGAACTTTCTTTTTGTTAACAATGTTGATGCCCTTCTGCATCTTCGAGAGACGCTGGCCTGCGAGATTATAAATGCCTTCGCCGAAATTCGTGTTAACGTTGACGTCAGCACTGATTTCATTAATGCCGACGGGCACACCGTTAATGAGGTTATAGTAATAGCCTTCTTCCGCGTTGAAGAACACCTGCTCGCAATCAGGAGAGAGCACGGGGTAGTCGTCGGTATTGATGGTCTGATACCATACGAGTTCCTGCTGCGGAGCATTGAGCTTATAGCAAACCTCGCCACTTTGGAACTGAGTGAGGGTCATCTGCGTGCCCTGTGTATCGCCGATGGCGTTGAGGTAGTAGCAGTTGTTGAGCCGACACGTGCCACGGCAGAAGGTGAAGCAGTAATCTGTTCCGGTGCCTTCGGTCAACGTGCAAGCAGTGTAGCAGTTGTTGAGCGTAGAGGACACGCCACTCGTTGCGAACGCTACGAAGCCGCAGTACATCGAACTGCCAGGATAGCCCATCGTACCGAGCGTTGCGCAGTTGGTGAACGTGATGTTGCCGTAAAGGGCGCCAATCATGCCGCCATTGCCAGTCACGCCAGAGTGCTCACCTGTGATGTCAACATCTGTAATGACGTTCTCTATGTGCATCGTACCATCGCCATATCCAATGAGTGCACCGAAGTGGATGCCTCTCGTGATGACATCGCCTTCTACGCGAAGGTTCTTGATGGTTGCATTGTTGATGTAACTGAAGAGACCGCCGTAATTGTTAACCAGGTCGTAACTGTAGGTGATGGTGTGTCCCTGTCCGTCGAACGTGCCGCGGAATGGGCTATCTTCAACGCCAATCATAAGGTTGGGATTCTCGCTTTCAGTCTGGTCTTCGTTTACAGACAAGTTGATGTCTGCGAGCAGTTTTGCATTGATTTGTGTATAGCCGCCATTGACCATTCCTGTGAATAAAGTGAAGTCTTTCAAGTTAGTAAGAAGATAGTTGCCTTCCTCGTCTTTTTCGGGAAGGAAGTCGATATAGTCATCAAGGTTGATGGCATATATCTCTTCTGCAGACATCGAACCGTCAACGTATCCGCCAGTAAGCATAGACCAGAGGTCTTCCATCGTGTTGAACTCGTCCTCGGAGAGGATTTCTGCAAGGCCTTCTTCGAGGCTGCTCACTTCTTCAGCCATATCCATGAGGTGTATGTAAGCCTGCTTGGTTTCATAAATCTTCAGGAAGAGCTCTGAGAACTTCTCGATGAGGGCATACTTAGCGGCAGGTTCCGTTGTCTCCTCTACAGCTTCGAGCGTCCGTGCAAGTTCATCCTTGAGTGCTTGGCTGTAGTTGGGGTAAATGGCGTAGTCGTCGTTGATGTCGATGGTACGCTCATAGACTTCGAGAATAGTCCTTGCACGAGCCGATTGTGATTCCAGTACGCGGTCGAGGCTTTCGCCTGCTTCGTCCAGCTCTCCATAATAGTAAACCTTGATGTTGCCGAAGCCGAGCCAGTCGCGAGAGAGGCTTGTGCCGGGCTGACGGACGCCGATGGTGAGCTGACCGTCTGTCACGTTGCAAAGCACGTAGTTGGGATAGCGGTCTGCCTGGAAGGCATTGCAGCAGCTAACGATACCCTGCATGGTATAGCCGATGACGTTTTCGTCCTCATCCATTATCGGGAAGTCTGCGATGGGACCATTGATGTTGCAGTTCTCGCCATCAATAGCATCATCTACGGAAATCATGTCTTCGATGTTGGCCTGGAAGAAGTTGTGTATGCTGTTAGCATAGAGCGTAGCGGCATAGTTGACGTTGTAGAAGTCGTTATAAGGCGTCGGACGGAAGGCACCGTTTATCCGGAGTTCATAGATACCGTTCGGCAGATTTGTGACTGTCTGATACATGTCCATTGTTGCAGCGAGACACTCAGCAGCATACAGCGGACTTGTCTCTGAGCCGCCCCAGCCTGTGGGAACCTGTCCCTCCCAGCCGTTGAAGTGGTCGCTCAGGTCGATGTTGGTGAAGAGCAAGGAGACGTCGGTACCTGGAGCCGGGGTATAAGTGATGGCCTCTGTCAGCATCTCGTCGATGCGTGCTGTCTCGGCGATGATTTCCTCTTCGCTGAGCAGGCAGTTGTCAAGGATATAGACAGCTGAGCCGTAGAGATAGTCACTACCCGGTTCTTCGAGTTCTTCAAGGTAAGACTTCAGGAAGTCAACTTTCTCGTTGTTCAGCTCGGGATTAGCTTCGAGGTAAGCCTTTGTCTCTTCAACCTTAGCAATATATGCGGCATAGGCGTCGGCACAGCTCTGGATGACTTGACGCTGTCCTTCGAGCTCATTGTAGCCGGCGATGAAGGCGTCGATGTCGGCTGCCTCCTTCAGGCCTTCGAGTTCTTCGAGATAAGAATCCACGAGGCTCTTCTGAACCTTCATTCCTTCGAGACGCTCTGTCTCATCGTCGATAACGGCAGCAACGAATTCCTTGAAGCTTGCTTCGTCAGTGACGTTCATGAAGATGCTTCCTGCGCCATATACTCTGAGGTGGCTGTCGTCGGGCACAGGCAGGTCGTCCTCGCCGAGGGTCTGATACCAAGCGATGTTGCTTTGGTCGCCGTTAAGTTTGAAGCAGAGTTCGCCGCTTGCCAGTTCTTCTTCCGTTATCTGCGTGCCCTGAATCTTATTGATGAAGTTGAGGTAATAGCAGTTGTTGAATGTGTTCGTGCCGCCGCCGTGTGTCATGGTGCCGCTGTTGCCATCGATGATGGTTCCCTCTGTGAACTCACAGATGGTGAAGCAGTTGTTCAGCGTCGTGGTAGAGCTGCCATTCGACCAACCGGAGAAGGGGCTATACATCGAGCTGCCGGGATAACCCATCTTGCCAAGGGTTGCACAATTGTTGAATGTAATGTAAGCATCGTTGGCACCAATCATGCCTGCGTCGCCCGTTACATCCTCTCTTGCGCCGGTGATGTCAACATTTGTGACAACGTTCTCCACCAGTATTGTGCCGTCGCCTTTTCCGATGAGAGCGCCGTAGTGGATGTACGTCACGTATGCGCTACCTTCTACGTAGAGGTTCTTAATTGTAGCGTTCTTGGCGAAGGCAAAAAGGCCGCGCCACTTGTCGGCGACAAGCTCATAGTTGTAGTTAATGGTGTAGTGTCCGCCGTCGAAGATGCCAGTGAACGGTCTGGTTTCCGTACCGAGCATGAGGTCTGGGAAGTCACTGCTTGCCATGTCGATATCGTCGGTGAGGCGAACTTTCAGCTCTGCTGTGCTTTCCTGAATCTTCAGGTAGAGCCAGTACATCTGCTCGGGATTGCCGATAAGATAGTAGCCTTCAGCGTCCTGGCTTACTGCGTTCGGGTCGGTCATGCCGCAGACTGTGCAGATGCCGTCCATGCCGAACTGATGGTCGGGAATGACGGGATAGCTTTCTGTGTTGCTGTACGTAAGAGGATTGTCTTCAAGCTCTTCACCGTCGCAGCGCAGGGTGCCGGAGCCGTAAACGCGCGGGCCGTTCGGGTCGGGCATTGGGAAACCGTCAACGCTGAGGTCCTGCGTCCAAACAATGTTTGCCTGGTCGCCATTGAGCTTGTAGCAAAGCGCACCGCTGGCAATCTGCTCTTCGGTTATCTGCGTGCCCTGTGCCTTATGGATGTAGTTGAGATAGTAGCAGTTGTTGAACTCGCAGGGGCCTCCGGCATGGGAGAGTGTGGCACTGTTGCCGTCGATGCCTGTACCTTCCTTGAACTCGCATGCTGCGTAGCAGTTATTGAGCGTCGTATGGCTGCTGCCGTTTGACCATCCCGAGTAGGGGCTGTACATGGAACTGCCCGGATAGCCCAAGGGACCGAGCACAGCGCAATTGTTGAAGGTGATGTCGGCATAGTTGGCGCCCAACATACCTGCGTCGCCCTGTACACCTGTTGAGGACATACCAGTGATATCAACATTCGTCACAACATTCTCGACGAGGACTTTGCCGTAAGCCACGCCGATGAGTGCACCATAGTGAATGTTGGTCGAAACGGCGCTGCCCTCGACGCGGAGATTGCTGATCGTTGCGCCGTCGATAGCGCGGAAGAGGCCACGCCACTTAGCAGTTATGTTCTCGTAGTGGTAGATAATGGTGTGTCCCTGACCGTCGAACTTGCCCATGAACGGGAAGGCGTCCGTGCCAATCATCTGGTCGGGATAGTCGCTTGTGCTAAGGTCGATGTCGGCGGTCAGCACACCGTCCACTGCAGCACCGCTCTCGACGAGCTGTGCGAAGGCGTGGAAGTCATCAGCTGAAGCGATTTCAACGAGTTCGCTCTCCACGGGAGGAGCAGCCTGACCGAGCTCGGCAACCTGCTCATCGGTGAGCGGTGTGTCCCAGAATGCCACTTCAGCCACGTAGTTATCGGTCATATCGTTGCTCTCGTCGCAGAAAAGATAGAGTCCGAAGGGCTGAATCTTGAAGCGGTCGCTGTTGTCGGGATTGGCTTCAACGAGCTTCTCGCCGTCCACGTAGAGGATGTTCTTGCCGTTCCTGTAAGAGAGCACAATGCGATACCACTTGTTTGCCTTAATGTTGCCGAAGTAGCCGCCTATGGAGGCGATGCCAATCTGACTGTTATGGGTGAAGAGGTCACCATCGGTGGTGTTGGCTTCTTCCGTCTGGAGCAAAGAATTCCAGTTCGTAGCGTCGGGCAACATGATGTCCATCATAAGTGTGTAGGACTGCGTAGCCTCCGAGCCTTCAGGACGCGCTATCTTCAGGCCAGCGCCCTGAGGCACATAGATGGCCTTGCTGTCGTCGCTCGGTCCAGAAACTGAGGAAATGCCTACACCGCCAAGAGTGCTAGCCACAACACCGCCGCCGCTGATGGGCACGCTGATGGGAGTCATTTGGAAAGCTCCCGTTTGGACAGCCATCAGGTCAGCAGTGTCGTCGAAGGTCCACTTTGCAGAAGGCTCTGGCGTCTGCGCCAACGCTGTCATACTTCCTCCTGCAAGGCATATCAGCGCGAGCAGGAGCTTCGAAAGTAATCCTTTTTTCATAGTAAAATCTGAATAGTTAGTTAGGAGTTTTTGTTTCGCTTTTTCATTAGTTTTATGTACTGCAAAAATACATTTTTTTATTGAAAATGGAAACGCTATGTTGAAAAAAATTCTCTTAAAGAGAAAAAAAAACATACTTCAGCGCAGGGAGGAGGTGTTATGCAATTTGACAGATTGCAAACCAAAACCGCCTTTCTGCTTTCTTTTCGATGTTTTTGCACACTCCGCAAAGTGTCGAAAAAGGGCTCTCAAAACCCTGAAATTGGCAACTTCGCAGGCGCGGATTTCAAACGCCGCATGCGACGATTACAATTTCCGCGTGCGGCGTTTGATTTTCCGCCTGCGGAAATTGGGAGACTTCGCATGCAAAAAAATGTGCAATTTTGCGATGAAATGGGCAATTTTGATAAGTACACTTTGCAAAACTCCAGTTTGCACTCCACAGTCAGATGTTCATGGTCGAAAATTGCTCGCTGTAAATCAGGCTGTTACGAAATTCGCTCGTTTTAAGCGCGCTTTTCCAGGAAAATGGCCAAAACATCGTCCGAGGGCATTTCGAGCGATTCTGAGCCTTTTGTCTAAAATACGAGTGTAAGCAAAAACGCAATTTCGCTGACATATTGACAAGCCCCTCATTTGGCCTTTTTGCTCACGAAAAGCAAAAACTCTGAACCACAAATTATGTGATTTGAAGTTTTTTTCGTACCTTTGCACGCGAATTCATCAATGTATCCTTTTAGAACGATGCAGCAACAGAAAATTATCATTCTGGACTTCGGCTCGCAAACGACACAGCTTATTGCACGCCGCTTGCGCGAGCTCGATACCTTCTGCGAGATACTGCCCTACAACAAGTTCCCTGTCGCTGACCCCGACGTAATCGGCGTCATCTTGGCTGGCAGCCCCTACAGCGTCTATGACCCCGAAGCCTTCCGCGTTGACCTGAGTCAGTTCCGCGGACGTATGCCCATCCTAGGCATCTGCTACGGAGCACAGTTCATAAGCCACACGCTCGGCGGAAAAGTGGAGCCCGCAGGAAGCCGCGAGTACGGCCGGGCAAACCTCTCTACCATCAATTTCAACGACCCACTCTTCAAAGGCTTCGACGAGAACAGCCAGGTCTGGATGAGTCACGGAGATACGATTACAGCGCTACCCGAAGGCTTCCACGCCATCGCGAGCACAGAAAAGGTGAAGTTCGCCGCGTATGCCACCGACAGCGAAGACATCTGGGGCGTGCAGTTCCACCCGGAAGTGTTCCACACCTTGCAGGGAACGCAGTTGCTGAAAAACTTTGTGGTTGACATCTGCGGCAGCCGTCAAGACTGGTCTGCAGCGAATTTCGTCGAGACAACCGTTGCCGAACTGAAGGCACAGATAGGCGACGACCGCGTCATCCTCGGACTCTCGGGAGGCGTGGACAGTAGCGTGGCAGCCGTACTGCTCAACCGAGCCATCGGCCACCGCCTGACGTGCATCTTCGTGGACCACGGCATGCTGCGCAAAAACGAGTTCCAGAACGTGATGAAGGACTATGAATGCCTTGGCCTGAATGTCATCGGCGTAGATGCCAGCGCACGTTTCTTCGCCGACCTGGAAGGCGTCACGGAGCCCGAACAGAAGCGCAAGATTATCGGCAGAGACTTCATCGAAGTCTTCAACGCCGAAGCAAAAAAGATAACCGACGCGAAATGGCTCGCTCAGGGAACCATCTATCCCGACCGCATCGAGAGCCTCAACATCACGGGAAAGGTCATCAAGAGCCATCATAACGTTGGCGGACTGCCCGAGGAGATGCACCTCTCGCTGTGCGAACCGCTGAAGTGGCTCTTCAAGGACGAAGTGCGGCGCGTGGGCCGTCAGCTCGGCATTCCCGAGCATCTCATCGGCCGCCATCCGTTCCCGGGGCCCGGGCTCGCCGTCCGCATCCTCGGCGCCATCACGCCCGAAAAGGTTCGCATCCTGCAGGAAGCCGACGACATCTTCATCCAAGGACTCCGCGACTGGGGACTTTACAACCAGATCTGGCAAGCTGGAGCCATCCTGCTCTCCGACGTCAGAAGTGTCGGCGTGATGGGCGACGAACGCACCTACGAAAATCCCGTCGCACTGCGAGCCGTGACCAGCACCGACGCAATGACTGCCGACTGGGCTCACCTGCCCTACGACTTCATGGCGAAGGTGTCGAACGACATCATCAACAAAGTTAAAGGCGTCAACCGCGTTTGCTACGACATCTCGTCGAAGCCGCCCTCGACCATAGAGTGGGAATAAATCACTATCAACCCCAAACGTTATATCTATTATGAAGAAACGGTTTCCAGGGACTATGCTGGCGGCGTTGACTATCCAATGCCTGCTGCTCGCCTCGTGTGGCAAATCCCAGAAAGTAACGGAAGAAGAGATTCAGTATGTCAAAACTGCGCAGGCAGAGCGCATAAGCGATGCAGCAGAACTGAACTATCCGGGCAGGACGAAAAGCTCGGAAGAGGTCAACGTCGCCTTTCGCGTGAGCGGACCCATCCAACGCATTTATGTAAAGGAAGGGCAGTTTGTCCGCAAAGGCCAGCTCATCGCGCAAATGGATCCACGCGACTACAAAGTCCAGCTCTCTGCAACACAGGCAGAGTACGAGCAAATCAAAGCAGATGCCGAAAGAGTCATCGCGCTCTATGAAGAGAACGGCACAACTGCCTCGAACTACGACCGTGCACGCTACGGCCTGCAGCAAATCACGGAGAAGTTGGCACACCACAAGAACCAGCTCGCCGACACACGACTCTACGCGCCCATCAGCGGCTACATTCAAGCCAAGATGCACGAATCGGGCGAGACGGTAAGTGCCGGAATGCCTGTCGTCTCGATGTTCAATGCCGGCGACGTGGAGATCGAAGTCTTCGTGCCTGCGGCCGACCACGCACGCCAGAGCGACCTGCTCAGCGCCACATGCTCCTTCGACGTCACACCCGGCATCGTTTACCCGCTCGAAATAGTACGCGTCAGCAAAGAAGCAAACGCAACACAGCTCTATGCAGCACGACTCCGCATCAAAGGCGACTACGACCACAACAAGATAACACCAGGCATGTCCACAATGGTGTATGCCACGTACAACGCGCCAAACGAAGTGGACGGCGTCACTGTTCCCACTACCGCCATCGACAGAAGAAACGAGCAAACGGCTGTCTTCGTGCTCGACAAAAGCACCGGCACCGTCAAGCGTCGCGTGGTTGAAGTTGGCCGCATCGACTTGGACGGCAACATACAGGTGCTGGAGGGCTTGAAGCCAAAGGAAACGGTGGTCTGTGCTGGCGTACGCTACCTCAGCGACGGACAAAAAGTGAAAGAAATGGAGACGACGTCTAAAGCAAACGTAGGAGGACTCTTATAATATGGAACTTGACTTTTCCCGCTGGGGACTGAGCAACCGCAAACTCGTCTCTTTCTTCGTCGCAATACTGGTGGTGGGAGGCATCGTCAGTTACAGCATCATGCCAAAGCTTGAAGACCCCGCCATCAAGGTAAAGCAGGCGATGGTCATCACCGTCTATCCCGGAGCGTCTGCCCACGAGGTGGAACTCGAGGTGACCGACAAGCTCGAAAAAGCCATCCGCGAGATGTCTGGCATCGACAACGTACAGAGCCAGTCGATGAATGACCTCAGCCTCATCACCGTTGAGCTGGAGACAACAGTGAAGGACGCAGACGTGGAGCAACTTTGGGACATACTGCGTCGCAAAGTAAGCAATGCTGCATCGTCGCTCCCGAGCACAGCGTCAACACCACAAGTACGCGATGACTTCGGTGACGTGTATGGCATGTTCTACGCCCTCACTGCCGACGGCCTCACGGACCAAGAGATGTCCGACTACGCAGAACTCGTAAAACGCAATGTGGCCGACATCGAAGGCGTATCAAGAGTCGAAATATACGGACAAAGGCAGGAATGCATTTACATCGAGATGCGTCAGGACAAGATGGCTAACCTTGGAGTGATGCCGATTGAAGTCATCCAAACGCTCAACAACCAAAACAGCACAACCTACTCTGGCTACTACGACAACGGAACGCACCGTGTCCGCGTTACCGTCGACGACCGCTTCAAGCAAGTCGAAGACATCGCCAACATGATTATCCAAGGACATGACGACGAACAACTGCGTATCAGCGACGTAGCAAAGGTCTATAAAGGCTATGCCGACCCGACGCGCAACGAAATGAAACGCGATGGGCAACGTGCACTCGGCATCTCGATTGCCGGCGTGGCAGACAAGGACATCATAAAGGTTGGCAAGCAGGTGAAAAAGACTATCAACGAGCTAAGCAAGACAATGCCTTTGGGCGTAAAGTTCGAGAAAGTCTTCAATCAGCCGGAACGCGTCGAAACAGCCCTCAATACGTTCCTCGTCAATCTCCTCGAGTCAGTGCTGATCGTCGTCGTCGTGCTCATCTTCACGATGGGCTTCAAGTCCGGTCTCATCATCGGCCTCAGCCTTCTTACAATTGTATTAGGCTCATTGCTTGTTCTCAATGGTTTCGATGGGACGCTTCAGCGCGTAAGCCTTGCAGCCTTCATCCTTGCGATGGGTATGCTTGTCGATAACGCCATCGTTATCGTCGACGGTATACTTGTTGACCTGAAGCAAGGAAAGCCACGAGAAGAAGCACTGACCGCCATCGGGCGACGCACCGCGATGCCTTTGCTCGGCGCCACACTCATCGCCATCCTTGCCTTCTGGCCAATCTTCCTCAGCCCCGACACAGCAGGCGTCTATGTGCGCGACCTCTTCATCGTCATTGCGGTGTCGCTCATGCTGTCCTGGATTCTTGCCCTCGTACACGTCCCTGTCATGGCCGACCGTATGCTTAAGGCACCGAAGAAGAGCGACAACGGCAATGGCGACAGCGGCAACGACGAACCTTACAAGGGTTGGAGCTATACCGTGCTCGAGAAGATAATGAACTTCGGGCTTCGCTTCCGCATCGTCATGATAGGAATGGCAGTTGCTCTGGTGCTGCTCAGCGTATGGAGCTACAGGTTCCTGAACCAAGCCTTCTTCCCCGATATGGAATACGACCAACTCTACATGGAGTACAAGTTGCCCGAAGGCACCAACCACACGCAGGTGGCGCAGGATCTGGCAGAGATAAACGAATACCTAAAGACGCGGAAGGAGGTGACGCACATCACGACATCCATCGGTGGCACGCCCAGCCGCTACAATCTCGTGCGAAGCATTGCCACGCCCTCGCTCTCGTACGGCGAGCTCATCATCGACTTCGAAAGCCCCAAGGCATTGGTAGAGAACATCAACGACATTCAGGAGGAGCTGAGCAAGCGCTATCCGGATGCCTACATCAAGTTGAAGCGCTACAACCTGATGTTCAAGAAATACCCCATCGAAGTATGCTTCAGCGGTCCCGACCCTTCGGTGCTGCACAGACTTGCAGACTCGGCAATGGCTGTTATCGCTGCATCGGACAAGGTCTATCTGCCCACGTCTGACTGGGAGCCGCAAGTGCCGGTGCTTTCCGTCAACTATGACCAGCCGTCTGCACGCACGACAGGCCTCAGCCGCCGCGATGTGGCGACATCCATTCTTGCTTACACCAGCGGCATTCCCATCGCCACGTTCTACGACGGCATACACAACGAAGGCATCGTGCTGAAGTGTACCGACGCACTGGGCAACGACTTGGATCGCATCGACAACGTGCCGGTGTTCGGCATCATGCCCAACTTCAACAACCTGCTCAACCGTTCCACCTTGCAGAAGTTATTCTCGGGAGCCATCGACAAAGACAACCTCATCGAGATGCTCACGCAGACCACGCCGCTCAAGCAGGTGGCGAAGGCTGTCGAGCTGAAGTGGGAAGAGCCCGTCGTGATGCGCTACAACGGCCAGCGCCAACAGCGCGTGCAGTGCTCGCCTTGTCCGGGAGTAGGCACTGAAGCTGCTCGCGCCTCGATAGAGCAGCAGATTGAGAAGATTAACCTGCCCGCGGGTTACTCCCTCTCATGGCAAGGCGAGAAGATGGCGAGCGACCGCTCGATGAAGTATCTCTTCAATGGCTTCCCCCTTGCTATCATCCTTATCATCATGATACTCATCATGCTCTTTAAGGACTACAAGAAGCCTGCCATCATCTTCTGCTGCATTCCGCTCATCTTTGCGGGTGTGATACCAGCCGTGCTGATAACGGGCAAGCCCTTTGGCTTCGTTGCCATCGTTGGCGTGCTCGGTCTTATAGGCATGATGATTAAGAACGGCATCGTGCTCATGGACGAAATCAATTTGCAGATAAGCGAAGGCGTTGAGCCACGCGACGCGTTGGTCAAAAGCTCTAAGAGCCGTTTGCGCCCCGTCATGATGGCTTCGCTCACTACGATTCTCGGCATGATACCTCTCATTCCCGACGCCATGTTCGGCAGCCTTGCCGTCACCATCATGGGCGGCTTGTTTGTCGGGACGCTTATCACGCTCATCTTTATTCCCATTCTATATGCTATGTTCTTCAAGATAAAATAAATATGAAAACCTTTATCAACAAAGTGTTTCTTGTGCTGGCGTGCGCAGCGGCAATGCCTTTCGCCAAAGTCGATGCACAGGAAGCAGCACGCGACATCACTCTGAGCCAGGCACGCGAACTCGCTCTGGAGCACAACAAGGACATTGCCAAGTCGAAGTTGACGCTCGAGCAAACGCAGAACGACGCGAAGGCATATAAGACAAACTACTATCCGCGTATCAACCTGATGGCCGCGGACTTCTACTCCACCTCCAATGGCGATTTCTCCATCGCTGGCGGACACCTGCCCATCTACATGCTGAATCCGGCCACAGGCACCTACGTTCCAAATGTCACGATGGGAGCCGACGGCAACTACATCCTGAACCAGTATGCCGACTTCCCTTCAACGAAAATGGACTACAAGGTGGGCAACATTTTCCTTGGCGGTGTCTCACTTACCCAACCGCTCTATATGGGCGGCAAGATAACGGCAGCTTACCGCATGGCATCGCGAGGTGCTGAGATGGCTGAAGAGAACATACGACTGACGGAAAGCCAGGTCATCCTGAACACCGACGAAGCCTATATGCAAGCGATACGTGCGCGACAACTTGCCGACGTCGCACGCTCCTACAAGCAACTGCTCGAAGAGTTGATGAAGAACGTGGAGAGTGCCGTGCGTCACGGCTTGAAGACGCGCAACGACCAGATGAAGGTACAGGTGAAACTCAACGAGGCTGAACTTGCCATACAGCGTGCCGAAAACGGCATAAGGCTGAGCACGATGAACCTCTGCCACGTTATCGGCCTGCCTCTGAACACACCTTTGCAGCTTGACGCCGACCAATTCTCCGATGCTGTTCCTGCAACAATTCCGACCGACGGCCTTTCTATTGATGCCCGTCCAGAGTCCGCCATCCTCCAGGCAAAGACAGACATTGCATCGCAGCAAGTGAAGCTCACACGCAGCGACTACCTGCCTCAGCTCGCGATGTTTGCCGGCTATTCCTACGTCAACGGCATCAAACTTTCGGGAAGCAAACTGCTCGACAGAGGTGCCGGTGCCGTCGGCGCAACACTCAAGGTCCCCCTTATCACCTTCGGCGAACGCACCTACAAACTCCGCTCTGCCAAAGCCCGCCAGCAGATTGCGCAGACGGAACAGCAGGACCTCACCGAGCAGATGCAGCTCGAACTGGCTCAGGCTGCCAACAACTTCGACGAAGCGCAGACAGAACTCAGCATCACACAGCGCAGTCTGGAGCAGGCAGAAGAAAACATGCGGCTCGCCCGTCAGCAATACGATGCCGGACTCGAGCCCCTCTCACAATTGCTCGACGCACAGGCAATGTGGCAGCAAGCATCAGCCGACCATGTCAACGCTAAATGCCAGCTTCAGGTAGCACACACAAAACTGCTCAAGGCACAGGGCGTCCTGAAATAACAAAAACCACACTTTCAAACGCCGCACGCGGGGATTGCAATTTCCGCACGCGGCGATGGCAATCCCCGCACGCGGAAATTAAAACGCCGCACGCGGGGTTTTTTTCTCCCATATTCCATGCAGGAAATGTCAACAAGCGTTCGAAGTCGTTAAAAATACTAAAAGTATTTGGTAATCTGGCGTTTTTGTCGTAACTTTGCAGCTGGAAACGTAGAAAACGCCCTTGCCACAAAGGACGAAACGCTACCAAACGAAACACGACGAAATGGAAAGAACCCTGGTGCTGCTCAAACCGAGCACTGTGATGAGAGGCCTGATAGGCGAAGTCACCAGCCGCTTTGAGAAGAAAGGATTGCGTATAGTCGGCATGAAAATGCTCTGGCTCGACGACGAGATTCTCAACGAACACTACGCCCACCTCGTGGGTAAACCATTCTTCCCCGCACTCAAGGCATCCATGATGCGCACACCTGTCGTTGCCATGTGTCTCGAAGGGACCGACGCCATCGAAGTGGTTCGTTTCATCACAGGCTATACCAATGGCCGTAAGGCAGAACCCGGAACCATCCGCGGCGACTACTGCATGAGCAATCAGCAGAACATCGTGCATGCGTCTGACTCGCCAACGTCCGCAGCCATCGAGTTAAAACGTTTCTTCAAGCCCGAAGAACTCTACGATCTGGGCGATCTCAACATGGACCGACTCTACGCACTGGATCTGTCCTAATGCATATTAACAGAAAACACTATCTAAATGAAAAACATACTCACCACCCTTTCATTATTCATCACCTTGTGTAGCTTTGCCCAAGACCGACTTGCCGACATCGCACCCATCGACCGAAAGATGCGTACCATCGACAGCATCTCCCTCGTAAGGTTCAGCGAACAGGAGACCATGGAAAACCTGCAATCCCCGGCAGCTTCACTCTATCCCAATTGGGACAACGAATACACACGCTCATACGGCGTGGCACTTCCATCAGAATACAGAATCGACCTCCGTCAGTTCCATATGCCTTGCGACAGCCGCATGGTGACAAGCCACTACGGCTATCGTCGCTCGTTCCGCCGTCAGCACTACGGTACCGACATCAAAGTCTTTGTGGGTGACACCATCCGCGCAGCATTCTCTGGTAAAGTACGCGTCGTTGCCTTCGAACGATACGGCTACGGCAACTACGTCATAATCCGTCACCCCAACGGACTGGAGACAGTTTACGGCCACATGAGCCGCCATCTCTGCAAGCCCAATCAGATTGTCAGGGCTGGCGACGTCATCGGTCTCGGCGGCAGCACAGGCCGTTCCACCGGTTCGCATCTGCACTTCGAGACTCGCTTCCTCGGTCAGTTCATTGACCCCGAACGTCTCTTCGACTTCGAAGCACAGGACGTCAAGGGCGACTTCTATCTCTTCCGCTCAAGCGGTCGCGGCACAATGCTGGCAGCAACAGACAATGTCGTTGGCGGCGAAGAAGAAATGAGCGAAGAGGCTGCCAATGCTCTTCTTGCCAAGGAGGCCGAAAGCGAAGCCTTCCAACAGAAGAAGATCCAGCAGATAAAGGCAAAACCGCGTACACGCGTTCATAAAGTTAAGTCCGGCGAAACGCTTTCTTCCATCGCACGCAAGTGCGGCACCAGCGTCGACCGACTTTGCCGCCTGAACAACATCAAGCGCAACGCAGTCCTACGTCCCGGACAAATCCTTAAGTACAGCTAATCCAAAAGGCTTAGAACCTTCTCCACACGCTCCTCCAAAGGGAGCGTGCCGTTTATCCAGTGTATTGTAAAGCCGCGACGTTCCATGCCACGGAACCAGGTCATCTGTCGCTTGGCAAACTGATGGATGGCAATCTCCAGCTGACGCACCATCTCGTCGTATGAAAGCTGACCCAAACAATAAAGGGTCAAATACTTGTATTCCAGGCCATAATAAATAAGATCCTCAGCAGGAACACGTTCCAAGAGGTGACGCACCTCGTCCACCATGTTCTCCTGTTCCAAACGACGACGTAGCCGCTCGCTGATTCGCTGTCGACGCAACTCACGGTCGATGTCGACGCCAACAATGATACTTTCAATCGCAGGGAAATCGCGCTCCAGCGTCCCGTGCTCCCGATAATAGGCTTGTATTTCGATGGCACGGATGGCACGCTTCGTCGTATCGAGATCCGTCACATTATGCAGCGTCTTGTAGCCCTCGAGAATCTCCTTGAGCTCCTGCATCGAACAGTCTTTCAATTGCTCACGCAGCGCAGGGTTCTCAGGCACGGCCTCCATCTTATAGCCTTTCAAGACTGATTCGATATAAAGCCCCGTGCCGCCACATAGGATAGGACGATGTTGGCGGGCAAGGATGCCGTCGTAAGCCACATGGAAATCCTGTTGGAAACGAAAAAGATTGTACTTCTCGCCAGCCTCGCAGATGTCGATAAGATGGTAGGGAACCACAGTCCCATCTACGACATAGTCAGCAAGGTCCTTCCCTGTGCCAATGTCCATGCCACAATACACCTGACGACTGTCTGCACTGATGATTTCCGCATCGCCGAGACGAGCAGCCAGATGCGCCGCAAGCGTTGTCTTGCCCGACGCAGTTGGACCGAGGATTGTGATAAGCCCGCTATACATATTTATATTATATAATGAAACACGTTTCCCCACCGCTTGCCTCTGTGGCAGGGCAGTGGGGAAACATGCTATGAGAGGGCCGACTGATTACTCAGCCTCGTCGCCCCAGAAATCCCAATTATCGTCCTCCTTTGTGAGGACTTCCTTACCGGAATCAGCACTGCCGTCCAGAATGCTGACAGCCATCATGTTCTGTGCCTGGGCTTCATTGACCTGCAAAGCAGGAATAATATAAGTCTTCATACTAATTGAAATACTTCGGGTTCTTAGGAATGAAACTCTCATCTTCATCGTCCCATAATTCCCAGTCGTCGTTTTCCTTACCGAGGACTGTGCTGCCATCAGCTGTGCCTCCAAGGCTGACAGCCATCATATTGTTTGCTTGCAACTCGACAGCAAACAGCGAGGGCGCTACAAATCTCTTCTTCTTCATATTACTTAAGAACCTTTTTGCCATTGATTATGTTAATACCCTTCTGCATCTTGCTCATGCGCTGACCTGAAAGGTTGTAGATGGCGCCTTCTGCGGTCTGTTGTGCATTGTCGATAGCCTTAATAGCTGTTGCATCATCCTCATCGAAGAAGAATGCCTTGATGCCAGAAGAGGTGGTCAAGTAGCAGCGGTTCGCACCAACTTCGGGCTGAGTGCCTTCAACATGATAGAATCCAACCTTACCTCCCTGATTCTGCAGAACATAGCTGTCAACAGGAGCAGGAGTTGCCTCATAGACACCAGTCAGAAGACCGACGGTGGGGGTGCCCTCCTCTGCAATGGCGAATATCTCGGGTGAGGCATATTCGCTCTCTGCATAGAGCACGACAGGCGTATTGGCAGGGATAGTGCCATCTGTCAGTTCATTCAGGTCGAGCACATTGTTGGTAACGCTGGGCACAGTATAAGCCTGCACGCCTTCGGGAATCTCAACGGCACAAGGAGCACAGAACGTGCCATACTGAGCCTCAGCATTGACAGCCATTGCACCAGGTGCCAAGCGAGCATAGCCAAGGTGTACCTCGACATCATACCCCACAATCGCTGCTATCTTGATGGAAATATAAACAATTACATGGTCGTCGCCGATGAACTCACCAACCATATTGATAGGCACGTTGCCACCACACAAACCATTAACGGTCGGGCCAAACCAAGTACCTGCATAAGCAGGATCGTCACCTTCCGCAAGTTCAATGCCGCCATTGAAAGAGAAGGTGTTGTCTGATGCCACCTCGATGTTCTCTACTGCAATGTTTCCGATAGGCATTATTTCTTCGCCTGCGACAAGCACAAAATTCTTGAGCACGAAGTTGATATTGCCATTTTCAAGCGTCTCAACTTGAATATTTGCAGGTTGCTTGTCTGCGGTATTCATGCCCATAGTCACATACAGGTCTTCTGTATATGTCTTAGTAGAAACCACTTCGGGACCTGTCTTAACCTTAAATTGTATGGTATATTCAGTGACAGATGTAGCACCTGTTACAGTGATAGTCAGGAGACCAGTCTCTGCATCATAGCTCTTGACAGCTGTTGCAGAACCCTTCACAGTGTAGCTAAGCTTAGTCTCATCATACAAAACTGATGAAAGGTCGTAGCTGGTAACGCTCTCAGAGAAACCAGAGAGAGTAGCTCCATTATAGGAAAGGTCAGAGAGAGCCGCATCCTTGAACTGTATGGTATAGGTGTGATAGTTGGATGCATTCTCGCTTATATCCTCGCCCTTAACGGTAATGGTGAGCAATTGTGTGGCTTCGTTCATGCTCTTTTCAATGGTAGCACCATGTCCGTTGGAAGCAACGCTGAGCTTACTTGCATCATAAAACTCATCGATGGTTGCCGTACCATTAGTAAAGGTAACAGCGGTTCCGTTGTATGAGCAGGAAGCAAGTTCGGAGTAATAGAGGAACTTCACGTCATCCACCGTCAGTGTATTGTTCTTTTTATGGTTCGAGCGGTCTGTGAAGTAATCCATCGCACCGAAGACAACATTAATCATCGTTGGTTTGTCTGTTGCATTGTGATATGTGAACTCGTATGTTGCCTTCGTCCAGTCACTCTTCTCTTCAGTAAGTCTTACAATATGCTCATCGCCCGTCATAAGAGAGGCAATAAGACTGAAGTCGGAAGAATAGGTTGGACTGTTGCTGTCGCCCGTTGGCAAGGAATAGGACAAGCCCAAGATGTTGCGGTCACGATTGGTCATAGTTACCTTTTTGGGGGAGTTACTGATGCTGACAGGAACATTTGTCTGCGAGGTGCTGCCCTTCCACATATAAGCAACGACAGATGCAGGTTGGCTGTTATCGGCAGCAGTCCGCTTGTAGTAGAACTCTATGGCATCTGGAGTGCGAGTGAATGATGCGCCGCCGAAGGAACCACCATCGGAATTGCCACCGGTCGTGTTTGCAGTGTTCCAAGAAGTGCCTAAAGTAACATAACCAGGAATGACATTACCCGCATACTCCACATTCTGCAACTTGCAGGAATGGCCATTCGTGACACCAGTACGGTCAGTATCTGCCGTACCCACTACGGTTGAACCAATCCAACCAATAAGATTAAAGCCTGCAACATTAGCCACGCACCATCCATCGGGAGTAGTGCCTACATTCGTCGAACCTCCTCCTGTATAAGGCTGTATTGCTGACCAGGTGCCATCAAAGCCTGGGTTTGTCAACTGGTACTGTGCCTGTGCGCCCAAAGCAAAAGCGGCAAGGCTTAATGCGATAAATAATTTCTTCATCGTTTTAATCGTTATCTTTGTTTGTGTTTTGTTTATTTTTCTGTGTTATTTGTTTGCCATGATGGTAAGGACGTTGGTGACGTCTGCAATATCAACTTCACCGTCGCCATTGATGTCTGCGACAGCTTCTTTACCACCGCTTGCCATCACTCCGAGGATATACGTCACGTCTGCGATATCAACTTCGCCGTCGCCGTTAGCGTCACCTAAAACTCCTGCCGGCGGGAAGTCGTCGGTGCCGAGCTGCACATAGACAATCTGCTGCATGACGTTCTGGAGGTCGATGTCGATGGTTACGTAGAGCTTGTCGTCGTTCATCTTGCCACGGAGGTCGAGGGGCACCTCGCCGCCACACAACGTGTTGATAAACGGTCCCATCCACTCGACACCTTCCAAGTCGCCTTCCTGCAGGACGGTGCCGCCGTTGTATGCAAAGTGCTTAAGTCCGTCGTCGCCTTCCTCCACAGCAATGTTCTCGACGCAAATGTTGCCGACTGCCATCTCTTCTTCCCCGATAACGAGAATGAAGTTCTTGAGCACGAAGTTGATGGTGCCATCGCCGTTATCCTGCACAATGACGTTTGCGTCCTGTGGTTCCGAGCTATTGCCGTTGATGGTAACGATAAGCGGCTCAGTATAGGCTTTGCCGACGGGCGTGGGGAAGTCGTCTGTGCCGACCTCGACGGAGATGGACTGCCCGAGTGTGCTCATGTCGATATTGATTGTTGCATAGAGCTTCGTGTCGTTCAACTTGCCCTGAAGTGTATAAGGGATGTTCTGGAACGCAAAAGCATACGGCCTGAAATCGGCAGGGAGCTTCTCGGCTGGAATCGTAAACGTGCGACCCTCGTCGGTAAAGTGCTTCAGACCGTCTTCGCCTTCCGTCACGGGAACACCTTCAAGGCTGATATCGCCCACATTTGTCGGCTCGTTGCCGATAGTGACGGTGAACTCTTTAAGAACGAAGTTGATAGTTCCGTTGCCGTTATCGACAATGGTGACATCGGCATCAGCCTCGTTTGTCACAACGCCATTTGTCTTCACAACGTAATGCTCGGTGTAAGTTTTCTCACTTTGTGCTCCTGCGCAGAGGCAGAAAAGAGTACATAGGATAGAGAGTAAAATTTTCTTCATCTGATTATAATATTGATGTTAATTGCTTGCACTTTCTTAAATTTCGAGCGCAAAGGTACAACATTTTTGGCACATAGGAACGAGAAATAAGGTAGAATATGCCCATTTTACCGACTTTT
This sequence comes from uncultured Bacteroidales bacterium, assembly GCA_902778625.1. Classification (GTDB taxonomy): domain Bacteria; phylum Bacteroidota; class Bacteroidia; order Bacteroidales; family Bacteroidaceae; genus Physcousia. The sequence goes on along the minus strand of CACYYM010000005.1, from coordinate 72,019 downwards.
TACATTTCAAGATATACATTGAGAACATAAGGTACAAGATAAGTCTGGCATTTTGGCTCGACAGAAAAATATAGCAACACTTCGTGACAGCAAACTAAACACGTCAAGTGGGCAAACTTAACACGCTGAGTTGATAAACTTAACACGTCGAGTTTGCAAACTTAACACGCCGAGTTGGGTAACTTGGCGTGGTGCGTTTTCTGTCAGACACAAAAAAAGAGCCGCCAGAGGCATTCCTCGAGCAGCTCTTATATCATTCGTATTATATTTTTTATTCCTCGGGAATGGGGAGGAACCAGTTGTTCTTGTTCTGCAAGCGGCTGCGGAGACTCTCGTCGATCTTGCCGGTATGACGCTTTGCCACGCGCTGGGCCAGATAGTCGGGATTGCCGCGACGCAAAGCTACACGGCAGAGGTCGCTGAAGCGGGAGCCCTCGAATGCCAGTTCAAGCGCGCACTCATCAATGATGAGGTCCTCGACGGCATCCTGCACCTCTTTATCATAATCGCCACTGTAAATGTCCTCTTCGGTCACATTCTTGCCGGTAGCTTCCTTTATCTTCTTCTGAACCATCTTCACATAGTTGAAGGAAGAACGTCCGAATTCCTCGGGATCATCGTAGCGGATGAAGCCGCAACCGCGCTGGTGCACACCAATGGTGAACAGATTGTCGGCACTGGTAGATTCGGGAATACGCATCGAACCGGTTGTCTCATTGAGAAGCTTGCCCTGCTCCTTGACATAGAGCAATTGTGACTGGTTTTGACCGCGCAGATAAGGCTGTTTGAAGTCAAGATATGGAGCGTCGGCAGCACGTGCCACCTCGCGACGGTCGAGATAGTAGCAAGCCACACCGCAGTCGCTGGCAGGCTCGTTACCAATGGCAGACTCGCTGGCAGCCTTCCAGAATACATAGTTCTTATCAATCTGGCGTGGACCTTCCATGAATGGCTCGTCACCAGATTGCCCGTTATTACCATCGCGTTGTGCTTCGAGCCAAGCCTCGTACTCAGCCTGGAAGTACTCGGTCAGCCAAGCCTCCAGTTCAGCATACGTTGACATCTTGTTCTCGTCCAAATAGCCCTCAGGCAAAATTTTTCCTGATTCTGCATCAGCATAAGCGAACAAAGAGTCCGTAATAGGATAGTCGAATCGGCTGCGAGTGTTTACTTCACCGGTGGAAGTAAAATATGGGAAGACTTGTTCCGTTACAGGCACATAATCACCGTTGACCATGGTAGCCTTGTCGGGATCTGTGGGGAACCACTCAGGATTGTTGCAAAGACCGGTCTTGAGGATTGCAAATGCATAGCTGGGATAGCCTGCACGGTTCAAAGCCTCAGCATAACGGAGCCAAACAGTGCTCTTGCGATAGATGACAGGATAAGTGGTGATAAAACCACCATAGGGGTTCTGCTTGGAAACCATCTTGCCGTAAAGGATGTCGTCGCCCACGCTGAAATTCCATTGCTCGCCACGTCCCTGATAAATCCATGCACGACGGGCATCGCCTACGCCTGGCAACTCGACAAGTCCCTCGAACTTGAAGTTGCCGTTGGTTGTCGTACCCACGTAAATCTCATACTTCTGGCTGTCACACAAAGCCTCGTAGCCCCTGCTGGGGAGAAGCTCGCGCTCGTACTCGCGACTCAGGAAAATTGTAGAGGAGATGTCGGACGACTGCTCGACGTTACCATCATCCTTAATAGTAAGGGAAGTGAAGATGCCGGTCCTCATCTGTGCCTCAAAGCCAAACAGACGGTTAATGTCAGTCAGCACCCTGCCCTCAAGTTTACCCTTGTTGCTGGGAATACACGTAATCATCTCTGTCTCACGGCTCACTTCGCCCCTCTCCGTATAAGGAACATGGCTGTCATAACTGTAGATGGGATAATCCAATCTGTCATCAAGACGACCTATGCTATGATACTTGTCCACAGGAAGAGGACCGCAATACTTCGTGTTGATGTAGTTGTAATAATGCTGTGCAGCATCTACATACTTGCCAGCCAACAGATAGAGGTCGCCCAACACAATGGGGATGGGGAACAGGCACTTGCTGCTGTGGCAAACAAAATGTCCGCTACCGCTGCTCACATCACCATAGTTGTTGTATGAGGGCATACCGTATTCAGGATCCAACTCATAGACTTCCAACTTCTCCAAGTCCGGACCGAGCTCGTCTGCAAGCAGCTGAGCCGTCAACTTCGGATGGTTCTTGTTCTCCATAAAAGTGTTGATGTCGTCAGTAGTCAGCATCGGCTCCTTATAGAAGGGGACCCTATTCTCGCCGTATGCGTAAAGCAACTGCATATAGACCCATGCACGGATAGACTGCACCTGAGCGTACTCCTTAATCATGTACATCTTGTTCGTACCGGTAGTACGCTCCAAGTCACACATGGCAATATACGCGTTACAGCTATTGATAATGTGATAGTAATCAGCTATCTTCAAATAGGCACAAGCCCCATCCTTCCAATCCTCCGGGTCGTCAACCTCGCCGAAGTTGACAATAGCGCCTATCGTATCGCTGATGAAACCAGACGCATCGACCAAGTCGCCACGACATTCATTCAGGATGACGTAACGCTCAGCAATGTTCTGCAAAGACCTAAGAATGCCCCAATAGGAATAAAGGGTATCCTCTGCCACGGTATATGCGTGACGCTCACTGTTGGGGGAGAGCATGTCCTGGCAAGACGTCGAGAACGCACCAAGCATCATGCTCAGCAACAACATGCATATAATTGATTTCCTTTTCATCTTATTCATTATTTCTTAAATTGAACTATGAACTATATTACAGGTTAATCGAAACACCAACGTTGAAACTGCGACTGCTAGGCAGAAGGCCCGTGTCGACACCTTGATAGAGTGTACTGTTGCGGCAGCTCATCTCAGGATCTGTGCCAAGATACTTGGTGATGGTAAAGAGGTTGTTTGCCTCACCCCAAACCTTCAGGCCAAGCAGCCAGCTGTTGCTGTAGGGGACCTTGTAGGTCAGGCGTACATTCTTAAGCTTAAGGAAGCTGCCGTCTTCAATCCAACGGTCACTCATACGCTCATTGTTGCGCCAGTCCTCACTGTCAGTGTAGCAAGCCTTCGGCATATCGGTCTGCTGACCTTCATACGTCCAGCGGCGCAAAGCTGCAGTGGTCTGGTTGTATGTAGTGTTCAGACCTTCCAGCTCACTGCGCTGATAGTTGTAGATGTCGTTGCCCAAGCTGTACTTGAAGTTGACATCGAGACGCAGATTCTTCCACGTCAGGCTGCTGTAGATATTGCCATAAATGTCAGGATTGGGATTGCCAATGATAGTCTTGTCGCTTTCATCGATAACTCCATCTCCGTTCAAATCCACGAAACGGATGTCACCAGCCTTGAAGTCATAGTACTGCTTGTCCACCTCCTTAAGTCCAGTGGGATACTTGAGGTATCCCAACTTACCGGCTTTGCTTGCCTCTTCATTGCTGGAGAAGACTCCATCTGTCCGCCAACCCCAGAAGCTGCCAACGGCACTGCCAACGGCTGTAATAACATTGTCTTCGCCGTAAACGCTAGTTGTATAGCCGTGAATCACATTACCCTTCTGGTAAATGTAGTTGCTGGGACTGTCAGGAAGCGCAGTAATCTTGTTGTTGTAATGGCCAAGGGTTGCACCAAGTTCCCACTTCCAATTCTTCTTGTTGATGAGCGCAGCATTGAAATTGAACTCAAAGCCACGATTGGTGAGGGCGCCTTCGTTGGTCCAGTACTTCTTCATACCAGACATGTAGTGAAGTTCCTTAAGGGTCAGCAAGTCAGTAGTCTTGTTCCAGAAGAGGTCAAAGCCTGCAGATAGACGGTTGTTCAAGAACACACCTTGCAAAGCCAAGTTCCACTTCGTCGTGGTCTCCCACTGAATTGTACTATTCTCAATGTTGTTAAGGTAAAGGCCTACCGTATTGTTAGTAACCTTCATGCTCTCCCAATAAGTACGGGCAGCATAGTAGTCAAGATCATCATTACCGCTCTGGTCAAAGCCAGCCGTCAACTTAAGATAATTGATTGCTCCCTTTGTGTTGGGGAACCACTTCTCGTTCGTGATAAGCCAACCCAACTGCAAAGATGGGAAGACACCCCAGCTGACACCACCCAACTGGAAGCCAGACTTAGTATTCTTACCAAAGCGACTGCTAGACTGCATGCTCAAAGTAAAGTCTGCGAAGTAGCGGTTTGCATAGTTATAGTTGCCGTCAAGATACAGAGCCATATCGATCCAATTGTCATTGGTACCATCGTAATTGAGGTAAAGCATGTTCTTGTTCATGACAGGCAGTTTATCGTTCTCGTTGTTATAACCACGCATGTAGTTATAGCTGTATGAGTAGTTGTTATAGCGCCAACCGCCGAAGACATTGATGGTGTGAGCGCCGTAGATATTGCGCCAGTCGAGACGCAAGTCATTCTGCAGAGTGGTCTCCTTAGAGAAAAGTGTCTTCTGCACAGCATTGATGTCACCCAAATCCTTAAGGAAGTAGTTGGTCGTACCATTGACTGGCAGGAAATACTTCTCACTGTTACGCGTCATCAAGAAGTTGAAACGATCACTTATACTGAATGTCTTCGTTACCTGATACTTAGGATTCACATTCAGGTCGATCTGTGTACTCTGAGCAAAGTTCTTGTTCTCGCCAGGAGCATTCTGAAGAATCCAATAAGGATTGCGGAGAGCTTCGTTGATACCCTTATCTCCAAGTGTGAGTGGGAATCGGAAAGGATTGAGCACCCAATTGGATTGAGGATTGCTGGCATACTTGCCGGCATAGTCCTTCGACAATTCAAGACGGTCACTTGAATAAGGAGCCTTGGATGTCTCATCATAATAATATGAATAAGGACTGATGAAGGGAGCTTGAATGAGACCGAGCAAATTGGTTGAACCAATGTTCTGCATGCTGTAATCTTCGCTCCAACCATTATCGAGGATATCGTAGCTTACCTGATTGTAAGCAATGTCTAGTCCTGTGCGAAGCTTCTCGAAAATCTCAATGTCGGTATTGAAGCGGAGATTCAAACGATCAAAATCTGTTCCCTTGGCTGTTGACTTACCAGTGGTATAACCCAAAGAAAGTACGTACATACCTACTTCATCACCACCCTCGACGTTTACCTTATAGTTTTGGGTCATGGCACTACGGTACATATCCTTCTGCCAGTCCGTGTCGTTACTGAAAACTTTACGGTAGTAATTCGACGGACTCTTGTCCAAAAATGCATAATTGCTAAGGCTGTTTGCCGACATATTCTTGATTGTGCTGACCATATCACTTAAATAAGTGCTATATTGGTCTCCGCTGAGAACGCTGAGTTTCTTGGGAGCGAGCTCTACGCCTCCATAGATGCGTACGCCAATCTTGGTTGCCATGCTCTTACCGCGCTTGGTATTAATGATAATGACACCATTAGCACCCTTAGCACCATAGAGTGCCGTACCGTTCTTGATGACTTGCACACTCTCAATATTCTCAGGGTCAATACCAGCTAGAAGGTTGTTATAAAAACCTTCGTGCATTGTCTCACGATCATACTGGGGATCAATCATGTTGCCATCAAGAATAATGAGGGGCTGTGCGTTAGCGTTGATAGAGTTCACGCCACGGATGGTCATATAAGAGCCTATGCCAGGAATGCCGTTACGCAAAATAGTGCGCACGTCACCTGACAACTGGCGCTCTATATCCTGATCGACAGAGATACCGCTGCTCTCGTTAATATAGGCTGTCTTTTGTGAGATGATAGTCGTACCATCAGTAAAAGACGCATTGAAATTTTCAACTATCAGGTTGGCATCTGCCACGCCTTCTTTGACAGCGACTTGCAAGGGATTATATCCTTCTGCATAAACATAGACTGCATCCGAGAACACTGGAATTGACAACTTATAGCTGCCATCTTCGTCGGTAAGGGTAGAGTACTTCTCCAGACCCAATGCCTGAACACGGACACCACCCATTGGCTCGCCCGTGGCATCATCAACCACGAAACCAGTCACCTCCTTCATCTCGTATGTCTTTTCCTTCTTAGGTTTGGCCGTCTTCTTGACAACCACTTCCTCTTCCTCCTCTATTTCATCCTGTGCATAGACATTCGTCACACAGAGACAGAAAAGAGCCGTGAAGCATAGACTTATACCCAAAGTCCTATGCAAGAATGTATTGTTGAATATCTTTTTCATAATTCTGCTATCGTATTACTATGGGACAAGCTAATTTTTTCTCCTGAGAATGACTTTGTCAAGGACGAGGTCGTAAACGAAACCATTCTTGGCATCATTCTTACCAGTATAACCTTCGAGAATAAGCGTCGGATAAGTGAATCGCATATTCTTGTAGGAATAGGGGAACTCAAAATCCTCAGCTATGGTTATCGTGTCAACCTTCAAACCATCTGAAGTGCTGGTTACCCAAGAAGACGTCTTATCCTTAGCCGCGTCATTGTTGTAGGAAATCTGTGTCCTGAACTTAAACTTATTGATTGAGGCAAGATTCTTCACGTAATTTGTGTCTATTTCTGTTGTCGGCACAAACGTCGTATCTGTTTCGTCAAATTCACTGACAATTGTATCCTTCTTAAAGAATCTGTCTTCAATTTCCGATGCAGTTACAATGTCAATATACCAACGTGGCACGACTACAAGTTGAATATCATACTTGCCACTCATAACTTGAGCATTAGGAACATATGCATTAGGATTGTTACCTCTGAGTTTGATTTCCACTTTAGGTGCTGCAGTCGGGCCAGGAGCATCCAAATGATAGAAATTACCATTGCTAACTTTGCCATAGATATCAGTGACATCGCTATAAACTTCATTGGAGAAAGAATACCTCCTAGAACCGACACCAACCTTGTACTTCGTGCTTTCCGTATTATAGAAGATACCAACATTCTCTATTTCTACCTCAACGTCTGGTGTATAATATTCTTTCGGGAAGTTCCACGAATTAACCTCATAGGCAAGTCCGTTACTCATCTCTACAGGTTCTCCATCGAAGAGACTTGTTTTATCCCATTGACCAACATTGCGAAGCGTATCTCCGAATGTATTAAGCAAATACTCATCGGGGCTATTGGGTTTGCCGCCATCGCCCTTAAACGTCTTGAACATTTCCAACGTCCACATCTCCTCGCCTCTCTTCGGCTGTTTGTGAATGTTGAACACAAGGGGGGCAATAAGATCCATTTCGAGGCTCATCTTCTTCAAAGAATCCGGATCAAGTCCTCTGATGGTTGCTGTAGTATTTAGATCTCCCTTGGACTTGTCATCATAGGTAGTAGCATAGTTGTATGCTTCCGACAACCTTTGGTAAGCTGCACTCCATGCGGCATCAGTAGGCATAACCATAACGTATATGGAGTCCTCGTTGTTGAGATATGCATCATGACCAAAGCATTTCTCTTCCATCTGGCACTTTTCCGCACCTTCTCTCGGTAGATACCTAGATCTTCCAAATAAGCGGTTGGAAGTAAAATAGACACTATCAACATAGGTCGGGTTGCCATTTTCGTCAGGCAAACCTTCGATGCTGCTGCCAGAATCAAAATAAGTTGTATCCTTGCTGACAACATATTTGCCAAAAATCGTCTGTGGCTCCTTGAATTTAAGGTACTCGTAGAAATTGTAACGGAAAGGAGCAATACCCTTGAGAATGTGCATTACACCATTAGCCGTCGGGATATTGTATTCCCCAAGAGGAATATCCGCAAATGTTCGATTTGTTTTGTCGAACACTAAATTCTTACCATTAATCATCTTCACCGTGTCAACACCAGGCTCAGAGATATTATGGCGCCAAAGAGCAATGTGGTTACCAATGAACTGCTGCTGAACATTGAAGCCGGCATTGTTAACACCTTCTCCTTCTGTTCTACTTTCTGCCAACATCTCCATCCACTTTGCATATTCTGCATCTGTTAACACAGTGTTATCGGGAACCCATACAGTATTTACCTGACCACCATCAAGGATGTCTGCATAGGTATAAGTTGACACGGGGTGTGTATTGTCCTTATAATACTTAGCATGCTGGACGATGTTGGCAAATTTACTGTAATTGGGATTATCCTTGATCATGTCCCACAACGTACGTGTGGTCCCGGCAACTGACTCACTACTATCGTAATGGTCATCCCATGTGTCGGTACAACCTGGCACAGCCATCATAACTGTTCCTAAGGCGATTGCACCGATGTATCTGTTTATTCTGTTATTAGCCATATTACGTATGTCTTTTATAACTGATATCTTTTTTCACTCTCTTATCGTTCGTATTTGGACTTATTCCAAACAGGATTCTGTTCAATGGCACCATTGCTTGCCTTTACTTCCATATAATAAATGGGACAATACAAGCCATAACGATTCTTGAAGCGGTTGATCAAAGTTGTCACAAGACTTTGATTACCTCCTGTTCCCAAGAACGCCGTAACCATCGCGCTCATACCTGTCTGACCATTGGGAACGCCTGATTCTCTTGGATCCTCAGGGTCTGCAGTCCTATAGGAATAGCGCTCTGCCAATCGAACCAAGTCAAACCAACGTTTGCCTTCGCCGATAAGCTCTATCTGGCGTTCGTTCATTACATACATAATGCCCTCGCTAAGTGTAACAGTAACATTATTACCCGCTTTCACTGGCTTGCTGGCACCAGAAGCATTACCTATGGTTCCTTCTGTCATCGCATCAGTATTAGGGATCTTGGAAGAATTCCTGTAATTACAATATGAACGGCGATGAATGGCATTGCAAATACCCTTCACTGTCTTCAAATTTGAATTACTCAAGCAGGCAAGTGCTTCAGCCTTGATTAGCATCACATCAGTCATACGATAGATTATCCAATTGTTGAATTTCGTAGACGTGTATTTAATGCTTCTAATTTCACGACTATTTGTTGAGCCATCCATATTCAAAAAGTTAGAACTTGGAAGTTGGTACTTCATACAATAATAGCCTGCCTGAGCCTGAGTAGTAGCAGCATCATTGCCTGTAGTCAACTTATTTTGGCAACATACCCAAACTCGAGAGTCCCACATGCCACCATTGTCTCCTGTTCCAGAAATACCACCATTATAAAGAGCATCTATCGCATCCTTGTTAACCTGCAAATGCGTTCCGTTACCAAAACCATAAAGAGAATTAACTATCGTATTTGTCAACTCGTCAGACAGGCTATACTGCAATTCGAAAATACTCTCACGGCTATTCTTTGTATTAAAGATTGCAGTTTGAGCTTCCAACTCGGGTGTAGTTGCCTGAGCAGCTCCCTCAAAGTTGTTCTTAATCATGTCACAGTTAGTGAGTCCATAGTTGAAGGTTTCTCCGCCAGAACCAAATCCGAAACTAACTCTCTCTTCGTTGTTCTGATTAGCCAATGACTGAAGACTTAAGTCAGCATATTCGACAGCCTTATTGTAGTCATCAGCAATAGTGTACTTTTCGAGGTTACCATTGATAACTATTGAATCCTGCGTGTTCTTGTCATGACGTCCCTCATGCAGAGAGGCACGCCACAGATACATATCTGCCAACATGGCGTAGATGGCACAGTTGGTAATCATGCCTTTGCTGTCGCGCTTGTCGCTGAAACGGTTGCGGGCTTTTCCCTTCACGCGCTCACAGTCGAGGATGATGGAGTCGAGGACTGCAAGCTGATTGGTGAGGGGGAAGTTCTCGACCTCAACGTCCTTGTTAATCACCTTTGTGGTGTAAGGCACGTCCTTGAAGGCGCGAATCAGATAGAAGTAGTTCAAGGCACGGAGTGCAGTCATCTCGGCATGCATCTGAATCCACTCGCCGGATGTGAACTGCTTGTCCCTTTCGAGGACCTCTTCGCCGTGCTGCAGTACCTTATTACAATAGTTGATGGTAGTATAGACACCACTCCAATCAAAAACATCCATGCTGGAGTCGGGCATACCATTAACAATTTCAATATAAGTATCGCGATTTTTCTGATCGCTATGCTCAACCGAGTTAATCGCATAAGAGTCAGAACGAAGGTCGCCCCATACCGCAAACTTGGATACGGTTTGTGCCATTTGACGGTATGCGCCATAACGCACACCTTCAAGGTCGTTCTTGTCTTCCCAGAAATTCTCTTCTACTACACGATCTTGAGGATAGATGGTCAGCCAATCCGTGCAGGAAGAAGTGCCGAGGGCCAAAAGACCCGTGAGGCAGACTGTATGATATATATTCTTAATACTTTTCATAGTCGTCACAATTTTAGAAGCCGAGAGTTAAACTACACGTAAATGACTTTGTACGGGGAGTACGGTTGTTGTCCCTTGATACGGCGAATCCCTGAGGAGAAACGTCGGGGTCAACACCGGTGTACTTGGTCCAGCACCAGAGGTTGTCAAGAGATGCGTGCAACTTCAGCTGATTGATATGATACTTCTTAAGCTTCTTAGCATCGAACTCATAGTTCAGCTGAACATACTGCAGACGCAGGTAGTCACCATTCTCAACATAGCGGTCGCTGGGCAGTGAGTTATAGCTCTTATAACCATTCACACTGCTCAATGCACGAGGAACAACAGTCTCGTCACCATTCTTACGCCAACGCCATGTTGTAGCGAAACTTTGGTTCTTGTTGTTCAACATGCTCTCCAGATTCATACGGGCCAAATTGACAATCTGATTGCCTACACGGAAGTTGAAACCTACATTCATAGACAACCTGCCATAATAGATATTGAATCCGAAGCCACCATTGCACTTAGGATTGGAGTTGCCGAGATAAACCATATCATAGCGGTCGATCTGACCATCATGGTTGATATCCTCGTAGATGGCATCGCCACCTTGGAACTGGTAACGATAGCCCTCGTTATAGCAATAATACATTGGCAGAGGAATACCCTTAGCATCAGTCAACATATTGCCATCAGCATCGAACGCAATTGGACAAGTATGAACTTCTCCACGGCGCTCAGCTGCTGCTGCAGTGTTGATGGGGTTACCATGAGCATCATAACCTGTTCCTGTTCCCCATTCGAGGCCGTGGTCCTGAGCATATTGACGAGAAACGCCATTTTCATCTGCTTCAGCATAGCCGTAGCCGGCAACTGACGCATTGGTAATGCCGTTGTGATCATAGTCATATTTATAAACGCCAAGATAGTGGAGTCCATAAATAGAACCGAGGGCGTTGCCAATCTGTACACGCTGATTGTAGTTGAGGTTGCCGGGCTGATATGTCTCTGCACCATTCAAGCTCTCCAGGATGAGAGGATTCATCTCCTCAACCTCGTTGAAGTTCTGTGCGATGTTACCGCGGAACTTCATAGAGAACTTACCAACCTTAAAGATACGAGAAGTGTAGAAGTTGAGCTCCCAACCTTTGTTGCGGAGGACACCTGCATTCACTTGTGCCAAATTTGAGAAACCATTGGCACTTGGAATACGGAGATTGCCCATCAACAAGTCAGTTGTCTTATGGTCATAAACTTCACCTTCGAATGTTACTAAGTCTTTAAAGAATCCCACGTTCCAACCGAGATTCAACTTTCTAGTCTTCTCCCAGCGGAGTTGTTCCAAAGAAAGGTTTTCCGGTGTGATAACCTGGTGGCCATTATAATATCCGTTGGTAGCATACTTATTATACTGGTTGCTGCCAGCACCGCCGCCACCAGTGATACCCCAAGAGGCACGGACAGCAAGCATGCTCAACCAGTCTTTACTCCAATTCATAAAGTCTTCGTCGATGATATTCCAACGAACACCTGCAGAGGGGAAGAAACCATATTTGTGGCTGCGGCCGAAACCTGTGCTACCATCCCAACGGGCAGATGCATCAACATTGTACTTACTCTTGTAAGAATAGTGAACATTGCCGTAGAATGTCTGCCATCTCCATTCGTTGGTACCGGAACTTGCAGAGCGGAGCAGAGCCACGACTGTGGGATCGGTGATACCATTGGGTACGTTCCACAAGCCGAGCAACTGCGAGCTACTGCTACCTGTTGCCATCTCGAAACGTACCAAAGCGCCCAGGCTGTGGTCGCGGTTCTTGAATGCGGAATAGTAGCGGAGGTCGTGACGAGTGGTGAACTCGAGCGACTTGTACTCGTCGTTGCTGACATAGTTACGCTCGTTGGATGTGAGCTTTGCAGAATTGTCACCACCCCAAACCCAATCCATCGTTTTGAGTTCGCTGGGACAATACTGGTCGTTGCTTGTGTTGTAGATATTTAACTGTACGTCGCCTACGTAGTTCAAGCGATGGTGGTCGTCGTCCTTACCCAACAACTTATACTCGACGCTGAATTGCGGGGTCAGGTTGTACTGCTTCTGCTTCCACCATGCCTTCATAGCACGTGCTACGGGATTACCGTTTGTGAACATATCGTTAAGGTCATACGATGTGTAATAATTCTTATCGTAGTTGTTCATGCGAGCAGTGCTACCTGTAGAATATACAGCAGCCAAAGGCAACATGTTGAAGTAATTGTCTGTCATGACAGGATTGCCGTTTTCATCCAACCTGTACTCATAGACACTCATGTTAGGCATAGCGTTGTATGCACGAGCCAGAATGTCGTTGCCGTAGTTCTTGTTGTTGGTTGTGAAGGCCATGTTGATGTTGCTCATGAACTTGATGCGGTCGCTGACCCAATAGTCCAATGCGGTAGTAGTAGTGAAACGGTTCAGAGTCTGTCCTATAATAGAACCTGTACTCTTATCGTAGTTGGCACTGATACGGAAAGCTGCCTTATCACCACCACCGGCGAGAGCAACAGTGAACTTATGTTCCTGACCGAACTGCTGTACCTCCTTCACCCAGTTTGTATTATTACTGTAGTGAGGATATACATAACGAAGTTCTGTGTTGTAGTCCAATTCTGCCATTGAGGTATTCTGGTGATGAGGATTGTAGTACGCTTCCTTAAGCATCATTGTATATCCGTCACCATTGAGCATCTCGTAGCCTTCAGGCTGCCATGTGCCCTTGAACTTGTAAGTAAAGTTGACACGCGTGGGACCACGAGAACCACGGCGTAACTTGATTTCAATGACACCGTTGGAACCTTTCGCACCCCACTTAGCCGTACTTGAAGCGTCCTTAAGGACTGTGATGCTCTCAATGTCTTCAGGATTGACATTCAACAATGTGGAGAATTGCTCCTCGTTGTCCATCGTCTCGAAATTAACGTCCTGTGCATCTTCAGGAAGTTCGAAGATGTGGTCGTTAACAACAATCAAAGGCTGAGCATTACCATTAATAGTAGTGGTACCGCGCAGGCGCATAGTAGTACCAGAACCAAGGTTACCAGAGTTGGGCACGATGTCCAGACCTGCGATCTGACCCTGCAGAGCTTGGTCAACAGACTCGAAAGCAAGACCTTCCATGTCGTCCATCTTGAAGTTCTGAACAGCACCTGCATACTCACGAGCTGGGACCTCCAGACCTGTGGTTGGCGCTAACTTCTTACCCTCAGCGACAACTTCCTTAAGCTGCTTCGTGTTTTCTTGCAGCAAAACCTTAAAGACGCTCTTGCCACTTCCTATCTTCTGGCTCCATTTCTTATAGCCCATGAAGGAAATCTCCAACGTATTGTTGGGGTCTTTGATATTCATGGTAAAGTTACCATTCATATCAGTAATGGCCTGGCTGACAATACGATTGTTCTTATCTATCTCCTTGACGTTGGCACCCATGATGACGTCAATATCATCAGATACGGTACCTGAGATACGCCGTTGCTGTGCGCTTGCGGGCAGTGCCATGAGTGCAACCACCCAAAGCAATAAAAGCTTAGTTATTATATTCTTCATAGTCGGATGATTTTATCGGATAGCGTATCTCTGTAAATATCTCTTAGCTTTAATGGTAGATTCCCAAGTCTTGTCGTGTCTGCCATCAATAACTTCTGTATGATTCAAATAACCGGGGATGGAGTGTATCACGGCAGCACTGGAAGAGTTGATGGTGATACCCTTCATCTGAACATTGACAGGTGTGCTACTGCAGGAGACGTCACGTGCAAGCACGTTCTTTTCACCAGTCGTCACAAGGGGAGTCGCACCCATGCTGTTTCCGTTTTTCTTCCAAGTTACATCATCGCAGACACGAAGATCTGTTCCATCTCCGTTTGCCACGCGATCCACATGGAGTTTACAGAAGAGCTCAAGCTCCTTATCGTAGCTGGACGTTACCATTTCGTTGGGCTTAAGCACGGTTCTGTCAGCGAAGACTGAGTTATCGGCGAAGTGATAGCGTACGAAATTGGTCAAGTAAGTAATCTTAGCTGCGATGCGTACGCTGTCTTCGTAAGTTTGGAGAGAATCGGTATATATGATTTCACCATCCGGATCAAGCTTTGGCTCGCCTGTTTCGTCATCAATTTCGGGTTTGCAGTGAGAACGGAAGTCTTCGCGGATATCTTCCCACGTGGGCAGACCGTCTGCGATTGCTTGTTCTACTGCTTCATTAGTAGGAACAAAGATGGTGTAGCGATAGTTGTTGAAGAACTGAACATTGTAGTCCAAGCCATTGTCTGAAATGAAAATCTTGAACTTCTTCAGTCCGGATTCGCGCTGTGTCTTTGAAAGATTTCCATCAACAAGTCCGCAGCCAATGATTTCTGTTTCATAGCCATCGGCTGTGCAGAGGTCGTAGAATTGGCTGTAAGGTGTTTCGCCGCCATAGTCGCCAGTTGGCTGGACCTTTAACATATCTGCATCATTGGTGAAGATGCTGTATACACTACGATATGTGGGAACGAGCGGTGCATCGAGGACGAATGTGTATCCGTTGTCTGTTTCGTTGGGTTCAACTACAGAGCAGGACAGCACGCCTGGTGTGTCACTCTCGACTCCTTGACGTTCGTTTTCGAGCTGGAAACCACCCTTGACGGCAATGACATTATCTTCTTCGTCGCGAATGACTTTGATAGCATTGCCATTCTTTGAGAGGTAGTACTCTGGGAGTGGATCTGTAGTGGGAATGTCGTAGTATTCCTGCGAAGGCAAAGAACTGTTTCCGCTGCCAACGTGCGACATGGGGTTGGTTCCATCGTGCACAATTGTGTGGCTCTCCAAGATGTCCTTCAGACGGTTGGTAATTTCGCTGTTCGTAAAGGGATTCGAACCAGGTATAGCCGATGTGCTAACGGTACCAACAGTTCCTTTATCCTTTTGATAAGGACTATAATAATAGTAGTGATTACACTTGATGGGGAAGGAGCCGCCCACAAACAAGAACTTGATTACGCGATTATGACGGCTCTTCATACTTGCGGGGTCGTAGTAGTATTGCAAAGCCTCGTCGGAAGGCAACAGGAATGTGAACCTACTCTGCATAGCCTTGAGGTATGCGTAGTAGTTCAAATTCATGTAGTCGTCATAGATGGCTGACTTCATAATCTTATTTGACCTGCTAATGAACGCGGGCGCAGTAACAGACCTATAGTCTGCGGGTACTGGGGTGCAATTCATTACATAGACAACGCCATTGCTACATACGAAAGCTGTATCAAGTTCGCTTATTGCCTCATCCACATTGTCGAACAACGGCTCCATAGCATCGTCGGTCAATTTTGACCACTTGCTGGGAACAGAGCCGACGAACGAACGCTGCTGAAGGTTATACACCAGTTTGTCTATCGTACCGAGAGGTATGCAGTCTATCTGGCGGAAGAGTCCTTCGAGGTCTCCTTCTGTTGGCGGAACCCATTCGATTGCGTCGGGGTCGCCTTCCTTTGCATAATAGACTTTCAACAGACGCTGTCCGGAACCCTTGGTGAAGTAGTGCCACAACTGTTCGTCGCTAGGAACGAAGATGGCAGCCATGTCCTTACGGACATCTACTTCATCGTAATAACCATTCCATCCCGGGTCGAACTTAAGAGACGGAATACGGTCTTTAAGGTCCTTATCAATATCATCCTGCTTGACGTTGAACAGATAAGGATCGTATTTCTGATAGGTGCCTCTGGGACCCGGCTCGAATTTAGGTATTTCTCCGTCTGATCCAGGTCTTACATATCCTGCCTTTACAGAGAAGTTGTTATTCGAGAAATATCTCTTTGTAAAGATTGAGTCGTCTGCAGGGAAGTCTGGGTGAAGAATTCTGTATGCGTCCGTAATGCGCGCACAATAGAAGGGAGCGCTAAAGCGGTCAAGGATATGACTGAATATCTTTGTCCTACCATTTGTGCGGATAACCTCTGCCATGTTTGTGAGCGGGCAGAGAGGTTTCTCTGTGACATTGACGTAACCATTCTCGCAGACACCATCCTTTTCTTTCAGGATTGCATCATAGATATGCACATCGCTCGTGTTACGCTCACGACCCATAAACAGAGCGAAGTCTTCGTCCTTCACGGTGTTTCTTGACATGTGCTCTGACGTAAAGTGGAGCATCATGGGAAGGGTTGAGTCGATGGCCAGATAGATGCCATGACCACCATTCACCTGACGGAAGCGTGCCCAATAGTCTTTTTCCGTTACGGAATAGCTGAAGGGCAGGTTGTCTTCCATTGGATTCTCCGAGACTGACGGCAAGTACGTAATGGAGTCTGTTGCTTCCACATCAGTATAGCGACGCATGTACTCGCCTCGAGTGGGAGAGTTGGTTCCGTCGGACTGACTGCTTGCCAAGTTCTCCATCACGATTGCATTGTTGAGCATGCTGGTGTGGATCAGCAGTTTCTTCTGAGCCTGGCTCAGTTTCTCATAACTTGTGGCATAGTGCCAAGGGTTTGCTTCGGGCAGCAGAGCATTGGCAGCAAAGAAGGCATCCCATGCGGAGTCGTTTGCTACGAAGACTGTCTTTGAGCCTGTTCGGCTCAGCACATCAGTCAGGGTGCGCACGCCCTCGGGATTAACATCCTTGTCGGCCAGCAACTTCAGATATGTCCTGAAATTACCTTTCTGCTCAAGGCTTTCGTAGATGCTTGAATTGAGCCAGCTGGGCTTCTCATCGTCCAGGATGAACTCATCTTTACAAGCATACATCAGCCCGCAAGCCATTAGCAGACATACCACCCTTGAGGAGTGTCTGCTCCATTTGCTTAAACGGTTTGTCATACGCATTGTTTTATTTAGTTTTTTGTTGTTTTTGTTGCTTTTTCGTCTCGTTTTGAGTCATTGTACGCACTCAACAGAGCAAATTTACATTTTTTTAATTGAACTGCATCATATACTATAAAGAAAGAGGCCCTTTTTAAGGATATTTAACAAAATAAGGTTAATTTTATGCAACAAAAGGGCATTTTGGGGTGAGTTTTGCCGCGTTTGGGCACAAAAAAATTTGTTCATCGGCGAGAACGACGAAAAAGTGGGAATTTGAGGTCGTTTCGGCCCACGAAATCCGGATCTTCTGCCCCACGACATGGCATTTCTTTCTCCAACACTAGGTTCCGACCCCTACAAATCAATTGAAATTTGTAAAGATTTTGGTCAGCGAGAATCATATTAACAACCCGCTCATGCACCACGCGTTTTCTTTGTTTCTGGGGGCAGAATTCATGATAACAAAAAACGAGGATTTCCACTTTTTGGACACAAGATTCTAGTCCGTGCCACAACCCACTCATACAGAGGGGCTTCCAGGATTCGCGAGCAAATGTTAAAAACGCCGCAGGCGGAGATTGTAATTTCCGCCTGCGGGGATGACGTTTTCCGCGTGCGAGGATGACGATTTCCGCGTGCGGCATTTCTAATTTCAATGTGCGTCGTTGAGATTTTCGTTGCTTTGCGCCTGACTTTTCCTCGCGAGACGCGTTCAATCTCAGCTAAAGGCGACGACATTTCCCGCATACTGTTTTTGCGAAAAATGTAAAGAAAAAGTCACGCTCCGTTCAACGCAACAGGTAGGTTCTGCCGTTCCGGATATAGAGCCCTCGTTTCGGGACATTTTGCAAGCGACGCCCCGAGAGGTCGTACAGCACGTCAGCGCTGGATTTGCCCACGGACTGCGACAAGTCCTGTATAGGAGATGCCATATCGATGTTCATCCAGTCGGTCCATTCCGAAGTGCCGTCATCGCATACAGCTTGTACACGATAATAATACATCTCGGAATCTATCGGTCCTACGACAAAAGAAGTAGCGGTCAAACCCGCATATGTTTCAACACTTCCACCTTCGCCGCTCATGTCCATAATGTTAACATTATAAAGATAGAAGCGCTTCTTTACCGCTGTCGAACCGAACTTGACCTTACAACCTGTAGGAACACTCTCGAAGGTACAAGTGTAAGTGTCTTTCTCGGAAGAGAGTTGAACCGTTTGCGAACTGATGGTCTGATTGCCGTCGAGCACAGAAACCACGACGCTGCTGTTGTCTGTGTTGTAATAGGCTGCCTCAAACTCCACGACGAGTTGCCCTGCCTCATTCTGCAAGGCTGGCGTCATAAGGTATCCGCACACTTGGCCGGACGAGATACGCACGGCATCGCCGCCCGTGCCGAAGAGCCCTGATGCCGACCACCCTGCCATCTGCGTGTATTTGTTCAGGAGGCTGTTGGTGACCGAAGAGCCGTCTGAAACGCTGCTGAACTTGGAAAAGTCTTCCTCCAGGACTGTTGCGGGAGCTGGCGCGTTGTCCATCGTCTCGACTTGCAGCGTGTAGCTTGTCGCACCCTCAACGGGCAGCCAGTTGACGGTGAACGAGATATCCGAGATGCCTGTCGGGGGCATGAATTCCGGCGTTGCCAGAATAACGGGGTTGCCATAGATGAAGTTTATCTTGCCGTCAGCTGTTTCGGTTATGCCGTGAATGAGATTCGGATGCGTCTTAGTGCCATTCTTCTCTTTGATAAACCAGGTGAGCGGTTGCACCTCGTCCACCCCCACCCTGCCGGGATAGGGGTCGCCAGCCTCATCGTCGGCAGAGATATCATACTGATAGGAGCCATCGTCATTGCGCCTGAGAACTCCCACTTGCCCGTCGGCGGGAAGGAATGTCATGCGCTGATGGTTCTTATCCTGGTTGACGGTGTTGTTGTTCCACGCCGTACGGTCATAATCAATATGCCACACCATGAGTCCGTGCCCACGATTGCCTGTTCCGAAAGTTCTCTGTTGGCGGTTCTCCAGAACGTAGTACTCGTTGGTGTTTCCGGTGTTGGTGATGATATATGCCACGCCTTCTTCGTTGATGGCAGGCATGCCGATAACTTTACACGGCTCGTCCAAGGGGATAAGGTCTATCCAGCCAGCAACCCAGCGCTCATATGCGGTGTATGGCGACGGCACTTCTCCGATGCCTTGCGGTCCGTTGTAGCTGCCGCCGTCAAGCACGTCCCAGTTCTGTGCTGCCGTGCCGCCCGTGTAGTCGGTGTCGTAGAAGTCAGGATATCCGAGACAGTGGCTGAATTCATGGCAAGCGGTGCCTATGCCTTCGAGGGTCGAGGCGTTGGCAAGTTCGTTGGAGACGGCATACGTGTCGATGTAGACGCCGTCCTTCCTTTGTCTGCCAGATCCGCTGCCCCAAGTCCTTGCACTGGAGAGGTCCCATTCGTGGGGCCAGATGTAGCCAGGCGAGTCGTAGTAAGTCACACCGGCATAAATGACATAGACCTGGTCGACATAGCCGTCGCCGTCCCAGTCGTAGTCGGCGTAATTGACTTGCGAGTCGGCGAGCGCCAGTGCATCTATGACCATTTCGGCTGCGCGGTCGTCGAGGTTGCTGTTCGGGGCCGAGCCATAGTATTCACGGGTTTTGGAAAGCGTGAGTGGGCCGACGACGTCGAAGTCGATGGTCAACAGGCCATAGCTCTGCTCGCGGAAGTAGTCGCGCACAGAGCCGATGTGGTTATACTGCGAGAAGCCTTCTTGGTTGAAACGGTTGTTCCACTGTGTTGCAGCGCCGGACTTCAATTTGCCGCCTGCGTCGGAGAACTCCACGAGCAGGACAAGTCCTTTCTGAGTCTCGGGAACGGTCTGTGCGCGCCAAGGTCCCTGGCGGTGGCGACGTGCGACGTTAGCTTCGCGCATCTTCTCGAGTCGTGCCAGACGGCGTTCGTTGACGCCCGGCAGACGTTGGGTATGATGGTGTCCGCGAAGGGGGGACTGCCTTATCAAAGGTTGTGCACTAATGGAGAGGCTGCAAAGAAGTGCAGCGAGCAGTGTTATGGCGTTTTTTCTATACATTATTATATTATATATTGCTTTGCGGGTACAAATATACGTTTTTTTTCGTAACTTTGCGCCCCGTATGGAGAAGAAAGTAAATACAGGCAAGGTTTTTCTCATTGCTGGGAGCGAACCTTTGGGCAGTGCGGGCGTTCAGGCGGACATCAAAGCGATAACTCGCTGCGAGGGCTGGGCGGCGGCGGCGCTGACATGTATTGTGGACGAAGACGTAAACCGAATCAAGGGCATTCACCACTTGCCGACGGACTTAATTGTCTCGCAGGCGGAATCGTTCCTAAGCACTGTCGGTGCAGATTGCATCAAGACGGGCATCCTGCCGACGGAGGAGATTATACGCGCCGTAGCCGGTGTGTTGCGACGCTACAACCGGCAGCCCATCCTCATCGACCCGGTCATCGTGAATTTTGCCGGCGAGCAGTTGGTCAGCGACGAAGCGATTGCGGCTTACAAGAATGAGTTGTTTCCACTCGCCACACTCATCACGCCAAACGTTCGCGAAGCAGAGTTCCTGCTGGGGCAGGCGATAACGGACCCCGAGGCTGACCTGAAGAAGCTTGCCGGGTGGGGATGCAGTGTGTTGGTGAAAAGTGTGGAAGAGGGCAAGTATCTCGTAGATTATCTCTACGACGTAACAACCGAGACGCTCACGCCGCATCCGAAGAAGAAACTGGTGCTCGACGACCGCAATGGTACCGGCGACACTTTGGCAAGCGCCATTGCGACGCATCTGGCAAAGGGCGACGACCTCGCCACTGCCGTCATGCGAGCCGAAGCATACATGAACTATTTCCTGGCCGGTCCGCGCTACTATATCAGTGCTGGCCTCTAAGGGGGTCAAAAAACGCCGCATGCGGAAATTAAAACGCCGCACGCGGAGATGACCAACGTCGCACGCGGAGATTGCAATCCCCGCGTGCGGCGTTTTATTTCCCCCTATTGGGAGTTTCAGATTTCGTTATTTCTCTGTATGCTCTTTGCTCTGATGAGCACCATACTGACCGTAGATACCATAATGACCGTAACGGCCGTAACCATAGCCATACTTGCCGTATTCACCGTACTTGCCATACTTGCCGTAGCCATAGTAGTAGCCGTACTTCTTCTTACGCATATCAATGGCATTGAGCACGAGGTTGACCTTCGGCAGTTTCTCCTCATTCTTAAGACTGTTGATGAGGTCGAAGTTCGAACGCGGGCTGTAGTCGGCGCGACATACGAAGAGGCTCATGTCGGCAACACGACCGATGGAGAGCGTATCGCTGACGAGTCCAATGGGCGGTGTGTCGAGCAGGACGTAGTCGTAGTGTTCCTTGAGGAGCTCAATGGCCTTGTCGAGCTGCTCGCGCGAAATGAGCTCGCCCGGGTTTGGCGGAATGATGCCAGCGGGCAGCACGTCGAGGTTCTTGTTCGCCACACCGTGTACAATCTGCTGCTCAAGAGCCTCGTATGTCTGGTCACTGCCAGAGAGGAAGGTCGTAATGCCCTTCTTGTCGGCGGGTATACCAAAGAGTTTTACGAGTCTGGGCTTACGGATATCGAGACCGACGACAATGACTTTCTTGCCCATCAGCGCCAGAGACATCGCCAAGTTGGTGCAGACGAACGTCTTGCCCTCACCAGGAATACAACTGGTGCAAAGGATAACTTTCTCGCCCGACTCGAGGATGAAGCGCAGATTGGTGCGCAAGCCTCGGAACGCCTCTTCCATCGAGTCGTTCGTGTTCTCGCGAACCACAAGCGCCTTCTCGCCATCCACCAACTTGCCAGCCAATGGGATGTCTGCCAGAATACTTATCTTCGTCAGCTTTTCCACGTCCTCGCGTCCTTGGATGCGGTAGCGGAGCAAATCCCTCAAATAGAAGAAGGCTATTGGCAAGCCAAGACCGAGCAGCAAGGCAATGAGCCAGATGATGTTGGACTTTGGAGCAACCTGTCCCCTGTACTGGGGCGAGTCGATGATGCGTGCCTTGGCTGCAGTGCTGGCAAGAGAGATATAGTTCTCCTCACGCTTCTGCAGAAGCATCAGGTAAAGGTTTGCCTTGATCTCGCGCTGGCGGTCCAGATTGGTGAGAGCACGCTCCTGCGTCGGCGTGCTGCTGATGCGGCTGCTGTACATGCTGTATTGCCTGTCAGCACCAGCCTTCTGCGTCATCACGTCGCTGCGGATGGCATCGAGGCTCATTTTGATTGACGGCCACATCTCTTCGAGCTGAGCCGTGATGCGCTGAACGACGGCATTGTCCTCGCCCGACGACTTGAGCAAACGATTGCGCTGAAGCACACCGTCGTTGTACTTGCTGATGAGTCCGTTGAGGTTGGCGTCTGCAAGGCCAAGGTTAGCCGGGATGACCTGCATCGCGTTGGCAGGATTGTTCACATAGTTGACCAGCGCATTGATGAGGTTGAGTTGTGTCTCAAACTCAACCTGCTTCTTCTGGTACTCAGTCGTGCTCGAGAGAGCCGTCGTGGCATCATTGGTCAGGTTGATAAGGGCGTTGCTCTTCTTGTACTGCTCCAAATCGCCTTCCGTAACGTCAAGCTCACCACGAATATCGTCGATACGAGCCTTGATGAAGTCGCCCGTCTTCATTGCCACCTCGTTCTTATCCTCATTGGCATCGTCGTTGTAGCACTTGAGGAGTTCATTCAAATAGTCGAGCGAACGCCCCACCTGCGTATCCGTAAAGGAGACTTGTGCCACAGTGGTGAACTTGCTGGTGGCTCCCGCAGAGAGTTTGCTCCTATATATGCGGGCAGCAGTCTCAATGGGGAGAATCGTAGCATACAGCTTCTCGTCTTTCCATTTCGTTCCCGGGTTCTGCTGGAAGATAATGACGCCCATAGGCGTGTTGATGCTGCCTGGCAACTTCTTGACGTCGTGCTCGAAAGTAACTAGGTCTTCCTGCCCCGCCATTCTCACCTTGCCGGAAACATGCAAGCCCTTGTCCGATCTGGTCATCTCCAGCTCGATGGGCGTCTTCAACACCGAAAGCTGATGTTGGGGCATATCGACAATGATGGGATTATTCTGGTACATCTCCATCTTCTTCAAGCGACCCTGAATGGCATAGTTGACATAGAGTTTCAGCGACTTCACCACGCGACTGTTCACATTGGTACTCGTCAGAATCTCAAGTTCGTTATCAAAACCATTACTATTCGAGATGATACCCATCTCTTCCAGGTTCATCTGTCCGCCTCTTGACCAGCGTTTACCTTCGTCGTCCTTAATCAGCACCTTCATCGCTGAAGTATATACCGGTCTCGTGTAACGCAGATAGCAAAAAGCCAAACAAAGGGCAATAAAAACGCAAAGCAGTATCCACTGCCAGTTAAGCACGATGATAGTCCATATCGCGGAGAGAGAAATACCACCGGACTCTTCTTCTTTCTGTAATTCTTCGTTAGAAACGTATTCTGCCATATAGCAAAAGATTAATTGTTTAATTGCGTTATTAACCAATCAGCGTGCAAATATACGAATAATTGTAATAAAGTTAAAGGAATTGCGCGAAAAATTATCTTTCTCGACGATTTCTATGTTATTCCTTGCCATTTATCGCATAAAATGTTGTAACTTTGCATACGATGTATGTGCATGCGATGCATCTCTCTCCGTCAGGAACAATGAACAAAAGCAAAGCAAACATATCGGTTGGGCGCATGAAACGGCATTGGCTACGCGACAGCATTACACTTTTGATTGAAGCGCTCATTTGGGCAATTTGCCTGCAGGCGGCTGCATCTTCCGCAGACTGCGGATATCGCGATTGGCTGCTGCGCATCGGGATTGGCCTTGTGCTGCTCATCATCGCCGTACGCTTCATCCCCAATGTCACCTTCAGCCGTACCGCCCGCCGCGACGAGGTAGTGGCTCAGGCCATGAAGACGGCCTTGGCTGTCGGCATTCTTTCCGCTGCCATTCCACGCGAACACTACTTCCTGCTGCCAGCATGGATTCTTTTCTGTGTCGCTCTGACCATCGAACGTCTCATCCTTAACCGATGGTTCATACACTATTCGATTCGTCACAGCGAGCACGGCGTTATCCTCTGCGACGAAGAGACTGCCTGGCAGCAGCAAGCCTTGCAAAAAAATACGTACGGTTTGAAACTGGCTCGCCTCGAAGAACAGACGGCACAACAGCTTGAAGCGTATCTCTTAGAACACCCCTCGACAGAGAGCGTCTATTGTGCACCATCCGTATTGTCGGCAAAAGAGTATGAAGACGTTGCACACACGTGTCGCAAGCAAGGCATCGTGCTTCACATCCTTCCGCAGCCCGTCATGGCAATGAACCAAGCGATGGAGAGCGAGCTCCGTGGCAACACCAACGTCCTCTCGGCTGCAAAACCTCCCCTGCAAAGCTTCTTCAACAGAACTATCAAGCGTCTCATGGACATTGTGCTGAGCCTCATCGTTCTTCTCACAGTCTTCCCCGTCTTTGCCCTCATTGCATACATCAGCATCAAGCGGCAGAGCCGAGGTCCCGTCTTCACGGCGAGACATATGTGCGGCATGAACGGCAAAACCTTCCTTTGCCTGACCTTCCGCACACGGCACTACGAGGCAGCACCTTCCTTCCTCGAAGGCATCAATGATCCCGGGTACTTTCCCTTCGGCAAGTTCCTCACACATACTGGTCTGGAACTCTTGCCGCAATTCCTCTGCGTGCTGTGGGGCAGCATGACAATTGTGGGTTCACAGATGATGCGACCGGAACAATACCCTGAGTATCGCCGCGAAATGAGACAACTATTCGTTTCCGACAATCACATCAAGGCGGGCATCACGAACTATCACCTTCCGTCGCAGACACAAGGCAGCACGAAGGCAGACGCCTGGTACTACGGGAATTGGGGCTTCTGGCTCGACGTGCGTATAATGCTGCAGCGTCTCGGCACTCTGCTAAGCAAATCGAGAGCTAAGACCATTGATTATATATAATATGAACTTCGCAAATCGTAAATAGTTAAATTGTAATTAAACATCATGTCTATATTCAGCAAACTTTTTGGCAAGAACAAAGACAATTCTCAGACAAAGGCAGGCGGTATGGAGGACTTCATGCTCCTCATCCGCGTGTACTATCAGGCTGTGATGGCAGCGCAGATCGGCATCAACAACCTCAGTGCGTTGCCCGACCTGCGCATCTTCAAGCAGACATACCATGTGGCGACCATCAACAACAAGCTTGGTATTGCCGAGAAGAAGCACTGCCGCAAGCTCATGCAAAGCATTTATGGTGTCAGCGATTCGTTCTTCACAGAGATTGACGCCAGCATCCGCAAGCACTGCCGCAAAATACAGGATGCCCAGAGCTACCTCGTCCAATTCCAAGGCTTCAGCCAGGACCTTATGATGCTGATGGGCAACCTTATGCAATGGAAAATGCGACTGCCCAGTTTCTTCAAAGGAGCCCTTCGCGAGATGACTGCAAAGCAGGTCCATCAGGTACTTACGAAGAACGATTGGAAAGACGAAGGCGTGCGCCGAGCCTGCGTCGCTGTCCGCAAATACCAAGCAGTGCTTGGCTATTCAGAACAGTGGATGACGGAATACGTACACACCATTGTGATGCTTGCAAAGAAGGAGCCAAAGAAAAATAGTGAGCAATAAACTTGCATAATAAGAAAAAAAGTATTATCTTTGCCCGCAAAATGAGTTAATTCGTCATGAATCAGGAACTGAAAGACCTCATCAAACAGCTTGAGACGCGTGTCAGACAGCTCATCCTGCAACAGGGACAATTGCAGGAAGAGCAGGATAAACTGCGCAAGCAACTCGGCGAGAAAGATGATGAAATACTGAAGCTTCAGGCTCAGAACGAAGAACTCAAACAACAATACAGCCGTCTTAAGATGGCGAAATACATCGATATGGCCGACAACGATATCAAAGACATGCGCGGCCGTATAAGAACGATGGTGCGCGATATTGACCGGTGCATCTCCATGCTTAAAGTAACAGAATAACACGTTATGGATGACACCCTTTCAATAACTCTCCGATTCGGTTCGTGGACTTTACCCATGACCATCAAGCGTGACGAAGAATATGTCTATCGTCAGGCTGAAAAACTTATCAAGGAGAGGTTCAACTTCTATACAAGTAGCTATCCCGGACAAAGTTCCGAGATGTATTTGTTGATGACAATCCTCGACATTGCCGTGCAGAGCAAACGTCAGGAGACCGTCAACGATTCAGAGCCCATCCTGCAGGCTCTCCGCCCGCTGCTTTCGGAAGTCGAGGCCGCACTCATCAAGAAGTGAGATTAAGTGACCCCGAATATTAACATTTATCTAACCATTTTATTATTCATGACAATTGATATCATAGTTGCCCTTCTGGTTGCTATCGTATTGTTCTTTGCCCTTGTTGGGATTTGGTACTTCGTCATTGTGCCTGCAAAAAGGAAGGCTCTTGCCGAAGAGGCCCGCGAGACAGCCGAGAAGGAGGCAGAAGTCATCAAGCAAAAAAAGCTGCTTGAGGTAAAAGAGAAGTTCCTGAGCAAGCGCACCGAGCTTGAGAAGGAGGTGCGCCAGCACAATCAGCAGATACAGCAGAGCGAAAACCGCATCAAGCAACGTGAGATGCAGCTCAACCAGAAACAGGACGAATTGACACGCCGCAAGCAGGAAGCCGATGCACAGCGTCAGCGTATGGAGACACAGCAGGCGCTTCTCGAGAAAAAGGAAGAGGAAGTCAACGCTCGCTTCTCTGACCTCATCAATCAGGAGCGAACGAAACTCGAGGAGATCTCAGGCCTCAGCGTTGAAGAGGCTCGCGAGCGTCTCATCGAATCCCTTAAGGACGAAGCCAAGACGAACGCCGCCGCATACATCAACGATATTATGGACGATGCACGCATGACGGCAACCAAGGAAGCCAAGCGCATCATCATCCAGAGCATCCAACGCGTCGCTACCGAGACAGCAGTCGAGAACTCCGTCACGGTGTTCCACATCGACAACGACGAGGTGAAGGGACGCATCATCGGTCGCGAGGGCCGCAACATCCGAGCCCTCGAGGCGGCTACCGGCGTCGAGATTGTCGTCGACGACACCCCCGAAGCCATCGTCATCAGTGCTTTCGACCCCATCCGACGCGAGGTTTGCCGCCTGGCTCTGCACCAGCTTGTATCCGACGGCCGCATACACCCTGCTCGCATCGAGGAAGTGGTAGCAAAGGTAAAGAAGCAGATCGACGAGGAGATTCTCGAGGTGGGCAAGCGCACAACTATCGACCTGGGCGTACACGGCTTGCATCCTGAGCTGGTTCGCATCGTAGGCAAGATGAAATATCGTAGCAGTTACGGCCAGAACCTCCTGCAGCACGCTCGCGAAACTGCCAATCTCTGTGCCGTTATGGCAAGCGAACTCGGTCTCAATCCGAAGAAAGCAAAGCGCGCCGGACTGTTGCACGACATCGGCAAGGTGCCCGACGAGGAGCCCGATCTGCCACACGCTCTCTATGGCGCCAAGTTGGCCGAGAAGTACAAGGAAAAACCTGAGATCTGCAACGCCATCGGCGCACACCACGATGAGATGGAGATGACAACGCTGATTGCTCCCATCGTGCAGGCGTGCGACGCCATCAGCGGTGCCCGTCCCGGTGCCCGTCGCGAGATTGTAGAGGCTTACATCAAGCGTCTCAAGGACTTGGAAGACATCGCCATGAGCCACCCGGGTGTGGTCAAGACGTATGCCATTCAGGCAGGTCGCGAGTTGCGCGTCATCGTCGGTGCCGACAAGATTGACGACAAGCAGACTGAGTTGCTGAGCAGCGAGATTGCCACCAAGATTCAGAACGAAATGACGTATCCCGGACAGGTCAAGATAACGGTCATCCGAGAAACACGCTCCATCGCCTACGCCAAGTAACAGAAAGACTCTCTTTCACAGCATAAAGCCCGAGACTTCTCGGGCTTTTTCTTTGCCAGTTCGGGATGGATTGCAAATACGTCAGAACGGCAATCTTCATTTCTTCTTCGGCTGTTTTTGGAACTTGTAGATGACGTGCAGGAGGCCGTATCGCGGCAGAACATTGGTGTAAGTCTCTGTGCGGCCTTGTGCATTGATTGTGCGCGTGACATTACTCAACTGCCCGAGGATGTCGAAGCCATCAAGCATGACGACCCACTTGCCCTTGAAGAGCGCACGGGCCAGACGAGCGTTCCAGACGACGTCGTTGGTGTTGAGGCTCGCGTCGGCATAACCCGTTCGACCATAGAGCGTGAGGTCGGTAGTGAGGTCGAATTTCCAGGGAAGATGTACAATAGCATCCGCGCCGATGCGATACTGCCAGGCGTTGATGTTCTGGAACGTCGAGCGGTCGCTCGTATAGCGGTTCCACGCCACATCCGACGAGAAGCCGAGGGTATGTTTGCCCAGCGAAAGACTCACTTTGGGCGAGAAAGAAAGGCTAGCTGTGCGGACAACAGACTTGTTTATGGGCAATTGACCGTTGTCTGTTGTCTGTTGTCCGTTGTCACCCATCAGGTCCACGCTGTTCCTATAACTGAACTGCGTGACCATGCTGGCGCTGTGTTTCTTGCCGTCACCAAAGCTGTAGTTGATGGTGTGCTTGGCCGAAGCGTCCCAGTTGCCGTTGACGTTCGTTGGGCAGAACGTGCGGCGGCCGGTCGCGCGGTCGTAGATCTGGCCCATGCCTATCGCGTTGTGCGTGAAGCCATAGCTGAGGTCGATGCGGTTGTGCATACGCTTGTTCATCGAATACAGATTGCCGTCGAGGACCGCGTCGGTGCGGATGGCGTATCGAAGGTCAGGGTTGCCGATGCGGATGTTCATGGGGTCTGTGTCATCGACGATGCCTGCCTCGTTCAGAAGCTCGGGTGCCTCGCTCCTCACCCGCACTTCGAGTCCGGCATGATGCCCGTCCTTGGTCCTCAACCAGGGCTTTGTCTTGAACTCGAACGTCGGGCTGAAGCGGTGGAGAAGGGTGTCGATGGCGCCTCGCTCGTAGGCATGTCGCTGCGCATTCAGCGTGGCATCTATCCTGAAATCAAGGTAGAACTGCCCCCACTCTTTCTGCCCCAAGCCGTACTTGAAGTCGGCCCAAATGTCGCTTGTATTGTCGATGTAATGCGCCAAATGACTGTTCGCGCGGTCGAAGACCTGCTGATATTCGGTCACGCTGGGCAGCAAGTCGATGGGTTTAGAGAAGCTTGAGTCGGCATTCGGCAGGCGGTCGAGCCGGTAGATGCTCTCCTGCTCGCGCCGATTGCTGTGGTTAAAGCTGTAGCCAAGCAGCAATTGGCGGTAGTGTTCGCCAAGGGAGAATGTATATTGAACGAAGGGATTGAGTTCGAACTTGCTGCGAGGCGGGGCGTCGACAAACTGGTGGCGGAACAGAGAAGCAGGAGACCCTCCCCAACCCTCCTTTAAAGGGAGGGAGGAGTCCTCCCCCTTTAAGGGGGAGTTAGAGAGGGTCTTGGAGTTAGAGAGGGTCTGCTGTCGGCTGAACTCCTGCCTTGCGTTCTCCTTGTAGCTGGCGTTTATGCCGAAGTTCAGGAAGTCGCCCGTGCCCTTTATCTTCTTTGTCTCGAACAGGCCGGCGTTTGCCTCGATGTCGTGCCCCGTGCCTTTGCTCTCGCGGAGCTGTCGGTTGATGAGCGTGTCGCGCAGGTTGGGGCGTGAAGATGTCGGGGAGAAGAGGTCGTCGAGCAACTGGTGGCTGACCTCCACGGGCGCAGAGAAGAGGGCAGATGTGCTGCCGGAGGCGTTCCGGAAGTAGCGGTAGCGGGCATCTGCCGTTGCCTGTGTCCGCAGTCGATTGCCTTTATAGATGAAGCGGTGCCACGTCGAGACGTCCCACTCTTCGTTCTTCATGTTGCCGAACCCGTAGTCGTAGGTGTCGCCGTCGGGCAGGAAGGTCTGCGTCGTGGTGCGTGTGTCCTGCCATTCCTTCGCGTGATGCGCCTCGACATAGACAAAGTAATCGTGCTTCTTGTCGTCCGACATCAGATTGACATCCACGCGGGCCATCTCGTTGCGGCTCAGCTTGCCGGACCTGTCGGGCTGCCATCCGTCGCCCCAGACCATGTCGAACGAGCCTTCGTCGTTCAGGTTGTTGGCTTTGGCAAAGAAGCGTATGTTCGACCGCTCGTCGCTTCGCATGGCGAAGAGGCGTACCAGGTAGGGCGTCTTGTCCTGCCGAAGTCCCGCTCCGGCCTCGATGTTTGCTATCCAGCCGACCATGTATTCACGCTTCAGCCGCACGTCGATGACGTGGTGCTGACTGCTCTCGTCGGTCCGCCCGAGCCATTCATTCTCCTCCGTCTGCTTGTCATAGACGGCCACGTCCTTCACCGTGTAGGCCGGCAGGTTCTCGAGCATGAGCTTCCGACTGCCTTTGAAGAGGTCCTTGCCGTTCAGCAAGAGGTCGTCCACGAACTTGCCGTTGTGGTAGATGCGCCCGTCGCTCTTGAGCTCGACGCCCGGCAACTGACGGAGCAAGGCGTCGAGCATCGAGCCTTCCGCCAGCTGGAACTGGCTGGCATCGTACACGATGGTGTCGCCCCTGAAGTAGAATCGGACGCGAGATGCCTTGACGGTCACCTCCTGGAGGGTCTTCGAAACCTTGTGCAGATAGAAGGGCGCGACGTTGCGCCACGTTTCCCGTCGGCCCACACGGTCCACGACGTAGTCGAAGCAAACGGTCCGATAGTCGTCCATCGAAATGCGGAAGATGTAGTGGCGGGGCAGAGCGGGCACCTCTATGTTGTAGCGCGGCGTGTCGAAGTCCACTTGGCGGCCGCTATCGTCGTAGTAGAAGGTGGACTGCCTGGCACGCACCGAGTCGATGAGCGTGCTGTCCTCGGCCAGGAGTTCCACCTTCGCGTCCATCAGTAACTCGCGCGTCCGGGCATCGCAGACCGTGCCGGAGAGCCGGATGGTGCGTGGCTTGTAGCTGCGGTCGTACTGCACAAAGACCTGCTTATCCTTTATCTTCACCTTGACGGGCTGTCCCTGACAGAGTCTTTTGATAGCGTCCATCATCGAGAGACCATTGAGGCTGGCGTGGACGGGAAGGGTCTCGAGGTCGTTCGCGATGAAGTTGATGGTGTATTCCGTCTGCATGTCGCGCAGAGTGGCGAGTGCGTAGGCGAGCGATTCTCCACGGAACGTCAGGTCGCGCGCCGAGAGGCTCAGGCCGAAACCTATATATATAATAAGGTATAAGACTGCCCTTTTCATTTCGCGCCCTCCTTCTTCTCGTCAGATTCAACGTAGAGGATGTCGAGGTCCTGCGTGATGCGGAGGCCGTCGAACATGTTCATCATCTCCACAAACTCTCTGAGCGTGTGCGAGGTACGGCAGGTGATGTAGAAGCGCAGACGTGCCAGGTCCTTGTCTCCCCAGACGACCTGACGCTCGTAATGCCTGCTGACTACGGCGAGGATGCTGTCCAGGCGGATGTTCTCGAAGCGGAAGATGGTGTCGCCATCCTGCACATCGACGTAGAAGCGCTCAGTCTTGACGGCCGTCGTGTCGGTTGTCTGCGGTCTGTTGTCCGTTGTCGTCTTATAGAAGAAGGCACGATAACCGGCCAGCGACATGATGCCGAGGAAGGCGATGGCAGTGAAGACCGCCGCAATCCTGCGGAAGAAAGACCCACCCCAGCCCTCCCTTAAAGGGAGGGAGTCCTCTCCCTTTAAGGGAGAGTTAGAGAGGGTCTTCTGCCACGCAGCTTCTGTATCCGGCTCCTTATCCAGCTCAGCCATCATCC
Source organism: uncultured Bacteroidales bacterium (assembly GCA_902778625.1). GTDB lineage: Bacteria > Bacteroidota > Bacteroidia > Bacteroidales > Bacteroidaceae > Physcousia. The sequence continues at coordinate 40,113 of CACYYM010000005.1, read as the reverse complement.
TTTCAAGCTGCTCGTCGGAGTAGTTCTCAGGATGTTCCTGCATGTCAATCAGCAGGTGCTTATCGTCTAAACGTTTCATAAGCTTCTGGGGTTAAAGTGTTTCTTGACTTCCGTGATGGCGTGCGAGAGGTGTTTCCACACGGCAACCTTGCTGATGCCCTCGGCCGCGGCAATCTCCTCGTAGCTGCAACCTTCCGCGAAACGCAGGTTGAAGATGCGCTGCTCGCGTTCCGAAAGATGACTGACGACGAACTCCACGATGTCATCCAGCCTGTCGTCCCCGCTCTCCTCCCCCTCGGGGGAGGTTGGGAGGGGGCTGGCTTTTGTTACGCTCTCATGCCTGAGCCGCTTCAGGCAACGGTTCCGGACGCTCGTCATCAGGTATCGCTCTCGCCACGAAGCAGGCTTTCGAAGATGTCCTGACAGACATCCTCGCTCTCCTGCACGTCGTAGAGCAGGGTGCGCGCCACCCTCTGCATCCGTGCGTAATGCTGCATGAACAGCCTCTTTACGGTCTCGCGTTCCATCACTCCTTTACCTATAATACCCCTCAAAGGCAGAAAAAGCTAACCCCAAAGGTAAAAAATCGTACAAAGATAGCGATTTTTTGGCAAACCGACAGGCTTTCTCGACGGCTTTGTGCCGGAAAGTGAAAAAACATCACACGTGAAGTCGTCAAACATCACACATGAAGTTAGCTAATATCACACTTGATGTTGGCTAACATCACACGTGCCGTTTCAGGACGTCGCTACATAAAAGAAACGGCACACCGCCATGACCGATGTGCCGCCCCTTGTCTTTTTATCTGTTTTCTTGTCCGCAGACTAAGCTTTTCCTGCCTTCATCGCCTCGTAAATCTTGGCCGTGATTTCGTCCTGAAGCTCAGGGTTGTCGCGGAGGACACCCTTCGTAGCTTCCTTGCCCTGACCGAGCTTGCTGCCATTGTAGCTGTACCACGAGCCGCTCTTTTCAAGGATGCCAAAGTTGACACCTAAATCCACGACTTCTCCGACGCGGCAGATGCCCTCGCCGTACATGATTTCGAACTCGGCTCGACGGAAGGGAGGTGCCACCTTATTCTTTACCACTTTGACTTTCACTTCGTTACCGATGACGGTGTCGCCATCTTTAATGCTTTGCGACTTGCGGATGTCAAGGCGAACAGAAGAGTAAAACTTTAGGGCGTTGCCGCCGGTAGTCGTCTCGGGGTTGCCAAACATGACGCCAATCTTCTCGCGCAGCTGGTTGATGAAGATACAGGTGGTGTTTGTCTTGTTGATAGTCGCAGTCAACTTACGCAGCGCTTGACTCATCAGACGAGCCTGCAAACCGACCTTGTTGTCGCCCATATCACCCTCGAGCTCTGCTTTTGGAGTCAAAGCAGCCACAGAGTCGATGACAATGATGTCTACCGCCGCGCTGCGAATCAGCTGGTCGGCAATATCAAGAGCCTGCTCTCCGTTGTCGGGCTGGGAAATGAGTAGTTCATCGACGTTAACGCCAAGGTTGGCTGCATAGAAGCGGTCGAAAGCGTGTTCCGCATCGATGAAAGCAGCAATGCCACCTTGCTTCTGAGCCTCTGCTATTGCATGAATGGCGAGTGTCGTCTTGCCTGACGACTCAGGGCCGTATATCTCCACGATACGCCCTCTTGGGTAGCCGCCCACACCGAGTGCATAGTCCAGCGCAATGGAACCGGTGGGAATGACTTGTATGTTGTCGATTCTCTCTTCGCCAAGCTTCATGATAGAGCCTTTGCCGAAGTCCTTCTCTATCTTCGCCATAGCCGCCTGTAGCGCTTTCAGCTTCTCGTTCTGCTGCCCAGAGGCAGCTGTTTCGTTTTCTTTCTTTGCCATAATCGTATTGTTTTTAATGGGTTTTATAGGCTTAATTAGGTTAATGGGCAGAATGGGAAAGCTTTATCTTCAACTCCTGCCCGGTATATTCGACGTCCTGACAGCTGCCATCGGGAGTGACGACCGTAAATTGTCGCTTTTGAAGCATGCCTGGATAGCTGCCTTTACGTTCGCTTATCGTCAGTGTTTTTGCGCGCTCCGACCAACGGATAAGGATGGTAGTGTATGCGCCCTTCTCGTAGTTGTAGTTGTCGCCTTCGTCTTCATAAAGCGTGAAGGTGACATCGGCTCCAGGATAGATGCGCAGTTCGAGGTTGTCCCACGTCTTTTCGCCAACGTATTGCATAACGGGCCCCATAGGCACGATGCTGCCGGCGCGAACAAACATCGGAACGCGGTTCAGCGGCGTCTTCACGTTCAACGTCTGTCCGCCAGTATAGCGCTTGCCTGTCCAAAAGTCGTACCAAGCGACACCCTTCGGCAGATACTTCTGAGCCGTCTTGGTCGCTGTCCAATCCACTGCATTCACTTCGCCACGGACGACCTTCTCCTCTGTATATTGCGGGTCGAGGACAGGAGCAGCCAGGATGCTGCGACCAAACATAAACTCGTCCGTCATGTCCCACACATTGCGGTCTTGTGCGAAATCGCTGAACAAAGGACGCAGGTAGCTCTCATTGCCAGTTGTCACCTGCCAAGCTGTGCTGTACAAATAAGGCAAGAGCCTGTAGCGCAAGCGAATCGTTGCCTCGATGGCATCATAGACCGGCTCGCCCTGTTTGCCAAAATGCCATATCTCACGCGGTGCGTCGGCACCGTGACTGCGGAAGACTGGGCAGAAGAGACCGTATTGCATCCATCGGACATATAATTCCTGATACTGCGGGTTTCGTGGAGCCGAAGCCGGACCTCGCGTATTATAAGCGCCGCAGAAGAAGCCGCCGATGTCGGTGTTAAAGTTGGGGTTGCCCGTCAACGAGAAGCTCAAGCCTGCTGGCACTTGCTTGCGAAGCATGTCCCAAGAGGAAGTGACGTCGCCGCTCCACATATTCGAACCGTAATGCTGCTGACCGGCAAAGCTGCTTCGTGTCATAATGAACACGCGCTTGTCCGACGAGACATTGCGTTGTGCCTGATAGACGCCTCGAACTGTCTCTAAAGGGAAGGCATTGCGAAGCGAACGCCACGTGCCGCCGTCCTGCCCCGCCTTGTGAGCATACGTTTCTGGCGAACCGTCAAAACAGTCAGGGTCAGTTGAGTCCATCCACCAGGCATCCGTGCCATAATCGAAGAGCGTTTTCAAATACTTCCAATAAATGGCGCGAGCTTCAGGGCTGAATGCGTCATAGACCCGAACGCCAGAGGGATAGTCCTTGCGCGGCGGCCAAAAGGTGAGGCCACTCTGCGGCCAAGTCTCGAAGTCGAAGAGCAGGCCTTTCTCTTCCAGCTCACGGTAAGCTTTAGTCATCGGGCCGAAACTTGCCCACACGCTTATCATGAAGTGCGCACCAAGTTTGTGGACATCATCTATCATCTGTTTGCCGTTGGCGAACTCCTCAGCCAAGAAGTCCATCGCATTCCAGAGATAGTTCGAGCCCCAGTACTGCCAATCCTGGATGATGCCGTCGAGGGGCACGCCCAGCTTGCGGTACTGTTGCACGATGCCCAGCGTCTCGTTGGCCGTCTTGTAGCGCTCCTTGCTCTGCCAAAAGCCGTAAGTCCACAAGGGGAACATGGGGACGTCGCCAGTCAGATGCCTTATCTGGGCAATGACACCATCGGCAGAGCCGCCGTACATAAAGTAGTAGTCGATGGCGTCGCCCGCCTCGGATGTCAATGCCATGCCGTTCTCGTCGTCGTCGAACTGCGTGGGCGAGTAGTTGTCCCAGTAGATGCCCCATCCTTTGATGCTTTGAACGACGCTTTGGAAGTCTTCGGTGTTCGATTGCTCCATGCGCTTGTGCTCGCCGCGACGGTTCATCTTGCCGTTCTGGATAGTGCCTAAGCCGTAGATTGCCTCGTCCTTGTCGAGCTTGAACACTTGGCGTACGCCTTTCCCGATGTCAGCATCTGCTTCCTGAAGCAGGAGCTTTCCGTTCGATGTCAGAAAGGTCAGGCATTTCGTTGTTGGATTCAACTTAACAGTCAGCTCTTTGCTCTTCCACGTATTGCTTTTCCTTACGACAGCCACCTGCTCGGGTTTTGCCGTCACGACAAGACTCTTTGGCTGTGTGCCGTTCGGCGACTTCACGACATGCACGATGCCAGGTGTAAAGAACTCAACCTTTATCTCTTGTGACCAAAGGAGAGTTCCACAGGATAATGTGGCTAATACAAGTATTAAGCGTTTCATAGAGCAGTTTTCGAAGGTCTTAAAGTTCAAGGTCGCCGTCGTGAATCTCGTGCCAAGGCAGGCCCTGCGTGTTGAGCTGCTCCATGAATGGGTCGGGATCGAACTCCTCAACGTTATGCACGCCGGGCTTGCTCCAGAGTCCCTTGAGGAACATCATCGCGCCTATCATGGCAGGCACGCCGGTGGTGTAGCTGACGCCTTGCATGCCCGTCTCCTCGTATGCAGCCTGATGCGAGCAGTTATTATATATATAATATGTATGCTCGTCGCCTCCCCTGAGTCCGCGTATGCGACAGCCTATGCTGGTCTCGCCGTCGTAGTTCTCGCCGAGGTCCTGCGGATTGGGCAGCACGGCCTTGAGGAACTGCAGGGGAACAATCTTGACGACTGCCTCGCCGCTGCCGTCGGCTTTGGGAGCCTTATACTCCACCTCGTCGATGCGGCTCATGCCAATGTTCTGAATGACGTCGAGGTACGTGAGATACTGCTGCCCGAACGTCATCCAGAAGCGCGCACGCTTGATGGTCGGGTAGTTTATGACGAGCGACTCGATTTCCTCGTGATGGAGGAGGTAACTCTCCTTAGGCCCGATGCCAGGATAGGTCAGGGGCTTATGTATCTCCATCGGTTCGGTCTCGATATACTTGCCGTTCTCCCAGTAGAGACCCTTCTGCGTGATTTCCCTGATGTTGATTTCGGGGTTGAAGTTCGTAGCGAAAGCTTTGTGATGGTTGCCTGCGTTGCAGTCCACGATGTCGAGATACTGAATCTCATCAAAGTGATGTTTGGCCGCGTAAGCCGTGAAGATGCTCGTCACACCCGGGTCGAAGCCACAGCCGAGAATGGCGCAGAGTCCGGCTTTCTCAAAGCGCTCGCGATACGCCCACTGCCAGGAATACTCGAAATGCGCCTCGTCCTTCGGCTCATAATTGGCGGTGTCGAGATAGTTGCAACCCGTTTGCAGACAGGCTTCCATGATGGTAAGGTCCTGATAAGGCAGGGCGAGGTTCATCACGATGTCGGGCTTGTAGCTTTCAAACAAGCTGATAAGTTGCCCCACGCTGTCGGCATCGACCTGCGCCGTCTTGACCTTCGTACCATACTTCTTGTTAAGAACTTCTGCCAGAGCAATGCACTTCTTCTCTGTGCGACTGGCTATCATGACTTCACTGAAGATGTCAGCATTCTGACACACCTTGTGAGCTGCAACGGTAGCAACGCCACCAGCTCCTATAATCAATACTCTTCCCATTGTTTATGTTTTAGTTAGTTTTGCTTGCAAAACTACAAAAAAAAGTCCAAAGCGGCAAGACTTTGGACTTTTTTCTTTTACTTTCCTTGTTTTTTACGTGTCTTAGAAGCCGCCGCCAGGGCCGCCAAAGCCGCCACCACGATTGCCGCCGCCGAAGCCGCCACCACGCGGACCGCCTTCGAAGTTGCCGCGACGCTCGTTATTGCCATCGCCATTACGACGCATCTGGTCGCGATTGCCCTGTCCGCGCTGCGGGTTGAGCACCTTCAGCACTTGCTGAGGAGTGAGCACCTTGCCGAACTCCTCGACATACTTCTTCTGAACCTCCAGGCGCTTCTGCATCGTAGCAATCTGCTGCTCTTGGCGTTCGAAGTTCTGCTTGATTCTTGCTTCTGCATCTTCCTTCGTCAGTTCTTTCTTCTCGCCGTCGCGACCATTTTGCTCAAGGCGTTGACCTTGGTTTTGATTGGTTGCGAACATTTCCTTCTGGTAGGCTGTGTAGGTTTCCACAAACGACTTCTTTGCATCGTCCTTCAGGTCGAAGTCCTTAGCCATGCGATCTGCTGCGCTTCCGATGCGTTCGGCGATTGCTTTCTCACGTTGTTCTGCACTCATACGCTCTTGAGCGCTGACGGCGGTACTGCTCAAAAGAGCCAGAACTGCCACGATAATTGTCTTTTTCATTTTGGTTAATTTAGTTATGTTACTTATGTTCTTGTCACACCCTTTTGACCGAGGGAGGCGTCGGAAAGTTTAATCGATGGGAACGTCCGTAACTTTTTTTAACTATCTGACAGTAATATGGAAGCATCCCTGCTTGACTTCGTACTTGATGTAGCACAGCTCTTGCTCGCGGATATCACGCAACACTTCGCTCAGCACCCATTTCAGGGTGTCGTTTTGCACGGCTCGACGCTCGGGACCGTTTGGCGGAGAGACCGTTGTATAACGGTTGTAGCAGATGTCGAACGTGGTGCCGAAGCGATGGCAGCTCTGCTCGGAAGCGTTTCCATTGCGCTGTGTCAGTCGGGCCACATCGTCTTCCGTCCTCAAGACGCTCGACACGATGATTTTGTGCAAAGGGATGCCTTTTATGTAGAGGCTGTCGAGATAGTTGCGACCTATCGTCGAAAGCAGATGAGCGGCTCGCGGAACTAGGTAGGGAATGCTGTGAGTCATGCCTTTGTCAATGGTATAGAGCGGATTGGCACCCACATAAACGAGTTCTTTCCTTCGCTGTTCCGCCTCTTCCCTATCGCGAACAGGACTGACGCCCCACTTCCTTGCAGCCACGATTTGCACATCCTGCACGTCCGGGAAGCAGGCTGCATAGGAATAAACACTGCGGACAGGATGCCACTTCACACGGTCTTCAGGGTCTTGAGCCAAGCTCTTCAGTTCCACGCCCTTAGGCTGCTCTGAATTTTTAACGTGCTGAGTTGATGAATTCGACACGTTAAGTTGATCATTTTGACGTGTTAAGTTGGACGACTCGACAGGCTGAGTTTCTTCACTTCCCTTGGGTCGTGCCACTTCAGGAAATGCCAGCCTTACCGCTCCAAGCAGCAAAACTGTGCCTCCGAAAAGGCCTAAAAATATCTTTTTCTTGAGTCTTCTCATACTTTTGACGTACAAAAGTACACAAAATCGAGGAAATCTCAAAATAGTTTATTACTTTTGCATTAAAATACTGGCGAATGATAGAAAAACATATCCTTATCGAGGACATCGACCCGCTCCTTCTGTATGGTGTGAAGAACACTAATATGCAGATGCTCAAGGCACTTTATCCGAAACTCCGCATCGTGGCTCGAGGCAACGTCATCCACGTTATGGGCGACGAGTTGGAGATGTGTGCCTTCGAGGAAATCGTGCAGAAACTGCAGAAACACATCCTCAAGTACAACAGTCTGACCGAGGAAGAACTCCTCCACATCACGCGAGGCGAACGCTCGGAGCGTGAGGGCGTTGAAGGCGTGATTGTCTATAGTGTGACAGGCCGCCCGATTTGTGCCCGAACGACCAACCAGCAGTTGCTCGTCAAAGCCTATCAGGAGAACGACCTCGTCTTTGCTGTCGGGCCTGCGGGGTCAGGTAAGACCTACACAAGCATTGCCCTCGCCGTTCGAGCTCTCAAGAATAAAGAGATAAGGCGAATCGTCTTGTCGCGCCCCGCAGTAGAGGCTGGCGAGAAACTTGGCTTCCTGCCTGGCGACATGAAAGAGAAGATTGATCCCTATCTTCAGCCGCTGTATGATGCGTTGGAGGACATGATTCCGACTCAGAAACTGCGCGAGATGATGGAACAGAACATTATTCAGATTGCTCCGCTTGCTTTTATGAGAGGCCGCACGCTGAGCGACGCCGTCGTCATCCTCGACGAAGCGCAGAACACTACGAGTGCTCAGTTGAAGATGTTCCTGACCCGCATGGGCATGAACACCAAGATGATTGTGACGGGAGACACTACCCAGATTGACCTCCCCCACAGTGTCCGCTCCGGACTCATCGAGGCGCTCGGCCTCCTGAAAGACATCAAAGGCATCGGTTTCATCGAGCTCACAAAGAAGGATATAGTGCGACACAAACTCGTGACGCGCATCGTGGAAGCTTACGAATCACAACAAAAAATACAACAGAAAGAAGATGAAAGCATTGACAAGAACTGACTTCAACCTGCCCGGGCAGGTGAGTGTGTATCACGGAAAAGTGCGTGATGTCTATAACATCAACGATGACCTCATGGTGATGGTCGCTACGGACCGCATTTCGGCCTTCGACGTCATCCTCCCAAAAGGCATTCCCTTCAAGGGACAGGTGCTCAACCAGATTGCCGCATCGTTCCTCGACGCCACAGCCGACATCGTTCCCAACTGGAAACTGGCTACGCCTGACCCGATGGTGACTGTAGGCCTGAAGGCAGAAGGCTTCCGGGTAGAGATGATTATCCGCGGCTACCTGACTGGCTCAGCATGGCGCGAGTACAAAGCAGGCTGCCGTGAACTCTGCGGCGTGAAGCTTCCGGAAGGCATGAAGGAGAACCAGAAGTTCCCCGAACCCATCATTACGCCGACCACAAAGGCTGAGGAAGGTCACGACGAGAACATCTCCGCCGAGGAAATCATCAAGCAGGGACTGGTCAGCAAGGAAGATTGGGAAACGATGGTGAAATACACGCGTGCCCTCTTCCAACGCGGCACAGAGATTGCTGCCGCTAAGGGCCTCATCCTGGTTGACACGAAGTATGAGTTCGGCAAGCGTGACGGAAAAGTCATCCTCATTGACGAGATTCACACGCCCGACAGCAGCCGCTACTTCTATGCTGACGGCTACGAAGAGAAGTTCGCTAAGGGCGAGCCCCAGAAGCAGCTTTCGAAGGAGTTCGTGCGGCAGTGGCTCATCGAACACAACTTCATGAATCAGCCCGGACAGGTCATGCCTGAGATTACCGATGAATACGCTCAGAGTGTGGCCGACCGCTACATCGAACTCTACGAACACATCGTGGGCAAGAAGTTCAAGCAGGGTGTGCGGCAGATGTTCGACCGCATCGCACCGACCTACGACAAGCTGAACCACTTGATGTCGCTCGGCATAGACCGTCGTTGGCGACGCAAGGCCGTTGATGCTCTTGGCAAGCACAAGCCGCAGGAAATCCTCGACATTGCTACAGGGACGGGCGACTTCGCCTTGCTCATGGCCCGACGCATCCAGCCCCGCCACATCACGGGGGCAGACATCTCCGAAGGTATGATGAGCGTCGGTAGGGAGAAAGTCAAGCAAGAAGGGCTGCAGGACATGATTTCCTTTGAGCATGAAGACTGCCTGAATCTCTCTTTCCCCGACGGTTCGTTCGATGCCGTGACGTCTGCTTATGGCGTGCGCAACTTTCAGGACCTCGACAAGGGACTGCGGGAGATGCGACGCGTCCTGCGCCCTGGCGGACACCTTCTCATCGTGGAACTCACGCCGCCGCCGCGTTTCCCGATGAAGCAGCTGTTCTGGGTTTACGCTCACGTCGTGATGCCGCTCATCGGACGCCTCGTCAGCCACGACAACAGCGCCTACACCTATCTGCCTGCATCGATGGAAGCCTTCCCGCAGGCAGAAGAGATGGAAAGCATCCTGCACAGAGCAGGCTTCGCAGAAGTCGAGTGGCGCCGCTTCACCTTCGGCATCAGCACAATGTACTTGGCCAAGAAATAAACATATATACATATATTATGAAGGACAACTGGACTATAATCGTACTGTGCTGCATTTGGGGACTATGTGCTCAAGCACAGGAGGTAAGCGTCAGCAAGGCTCTCTACCGGCAAGGTGACGACATGAGTTGGGCCAAGCCTGATGTGGACGATGCCTCTTGGAGCGAGATTGACATCACGAAGCAATGGGACAAGCAAGGCTTCCCTCGCAACAACAACGCATACGGCTGGTATCGCATTCATGTGACCATCCCCAAAAGCCTGCTCGTTGGTGCAGACCAGCAGAATGTCGTCGTTCTTCACATGCCCAAGGCTGACGATGTGGACGAATGCTACCTGAACGGCAAACTGATTGGCAGCACAGGTCGTATGCCGACAGACCCTTCCGGCTACCTCTGTGGCGTTGATGTCGTTCGCGACTATCCTGTGGATATCAAGTCGGGCGTGATACGCTGGGATGCAGACAACGTGATAGCAGTCCGCGTCTATAACCGTGGCGGGTCGGGCGGCTTGTTCTGGCGACCCCTGACATTGCGTTGCCCCAATGCAGCCGAAGGACTTGCCATGCGACTGACCGAGGAGAACAACGGACAGTCGCACTGCGATATTGAAATCAGCAGTGCCTACGCCTCGACTGCCAGCGGAACACTTGACGTCACACTCACCGACCGCGAGACAGGAGCAAAGGTAAAGTCCCTGAGCAAGAAACTTTCCATCAAGCGAAACAAACCGGCACGCTTCTCCCTTCCCTACGACAAGCATAAGATGTGTTTGCTCACTGCTTCTTATACCGACAAGGAGACGGGAAAGGTCCTGAGCGAGAGCAAGCAGCTGAAATACATACTTACGCCTCCGACTCCAGCCACACCTCGCTTCAATGGCGCTCCTGTGTATGGTGTCAGTCCCGGTTCACCTGTCATCTACCGCTTTCCTGTGTCGGGTGAAAAGCCAATGAAGTTCACTTGCGACGACCTGCCAACAGGCCTCCAGCTCTCGGACGAAGGTGCATTGAGCGGAAGAGTCGACAAGCCATGTGTCCTGTCGTTCACCATAACAGCAGAGAATGCTCAGGGAAAGGCATCGCAAGTGTTCACCCTGAAAGTGGGCGAGCACATGATAGGTCAGACTCCGCCCATGGGATGGAACTCATGGAACTGCTGGGGGCTGAGCGTCTCGCAGGAGAAGGTGATTTCCTCCACGCAGGCACTCATCGACAAGGGTCTTGCCGACTTTGGTTATAACTACATCAACATCGACGACGGATGGGAAGCAGAAAGCCGCAACCCCGATGGCACAATAGAAGCCAACGGAAAGTTCCCCTCGATGAAAGGGATGATTGACTGGCTCCATGAGCGCGGATTGAAGTTCGGCATCTACTCGTCGCCCGGCGACAAGACCTGTGGCGGCTATCTGGGCAGCTTGGGCCACGAGAAGCAGGATGCCGAGGTATGGAACGAGTGGGGCGTAGATTATCTGAAATACGACTGGTGCAGCTACGAGCGAGTACGCGAGAAGGATAACGACTGGGGCTTTGCCAGTTGTCTGCGTCCATATCTGCTGATGCAGAAGTTCGTGCGCGAGCAGCCTCGCGACATCTTCTACAGTCTTGGTCCGCTGGGAGGGACGCAGGTCTATCTGTGGGGCATTTATTGCGACGGCAACAGCTGGCGCACAGCACAGGACATTGACGACACCTGGGCGTCGATACGCGATGTCGGTTTCCGTCAGCAGGCAGGGAAGGCACAGTATTCTTCTGTCGGACACTGGAACGACCCCGACATGCTGGTCGTCGGCAAAGTGGGCTGGGGCAGAGAGTTGCGCGAGACACGCCTGACGCCAGACGAGCAGTACACGCACATCACGCTCTGGACGCTTCTTGCCTCGAATATGCTCATCGGCTGCGACATCGCACAGATGGACGACTTCACGCTAAACCTGCTCTGCAACAACGAGGTGAATGCCATCAATCAGGACATCCTCGGCAAGCAGGCTGACCGCGTACTGAAGGAAGGCGACATCGAGGTATGGAGTCGTCCGCTGGCTGACGGAACTGTCGCCGCAGGCATCTTCAACGTGGGCGACAGCGACCGGCAAGTTGACATGAAGGCACTCATCAACCTCCTTCCAACCTCCTCCGAGGAGAAGGACAGAAAGGAACCTGGCTCCGTCCGTGACCTCTGGCGACAAAAGAATCTCTCAGCCGACGAGCTCAACTGCACTATCCCTGCACACGGATGCAGGTACTTAAAGATTATAGTTAAGTGAACACACACTTTCCTACTCTTCCTTTGCTTAAACATATTACACGATGGACAAATACGGACTCATAGGTTTCCCTTTGGGACACAGCTTCAGCCGAGGGTTCTTCACGGAAAAGTTTGCCCGTGAAGGCATTGATGCCGAGTACGTCAACTTCGAGATTCCCGATGCCTCGATGCTCCTCGACGTTATTCGCGACAATCCGGAACTGCGAGGCCTCAACGTCACGCTGCCTCACAAGCAGGCAGTCATTCCGCTTCTCGACGAGTTGAGCGACGAAGCAAAAGAGATTGGGGCCGTCAACGTCATTCGTGTTCGCGACGGCAAGCTGAAAGGCTTTAACAGCGACATCATCGGCTTCACTGAAAGCATCAAGCCGCTCTTGCAGCCTTGGCACAAGAAAGCCCTCATCTTGGGCACAGGCGGTGCCAGCCGAGCCATTCGTGTCGGCCTAACGCGATTAGGGATAGAATGGACTTACGTCAGCCGTACACCCCGCGAGGGCATGCTTACCTATTCCGATTTGACTGCCGAAGTGATGCAGCAGTACATGGTCATCGTAAACTGCTCGCCCGTCGGGATGTTCCCAAAGACAGGTGAAGCGCCCAACATTCCCTACGAACTCCTCACGCCGAAGCATCTCTTATATGACCTCGTTTACAATCCCGAGGAGACGCTCTTCATGCAAAAAGGTAGGGCACAGGACGCTATAGTAAAGAACGGTCTGGAGATGCTTCACCTCCAAGCCATTGCAAGCTGGGAATTCTGGCACAGCTAATTGCCAAATTAGGTATGGCTAGTTGGAAAATTAGGCGTGGTTAGTTGGGCAACTAGCCACGCCTAATTAATTTCTTTACCTAACAATCAGAAAGGATAGCCGATGGCGAAGTGATAGCCGAGCGACTTGCCGAACTTAGGCATATTGTAGTAGCCGCGTTTGCCGGTGTCGTAAGGTGCATGGATACCGATGCCGAGGTCGAAGCGGATGACGAGGAAATCGAGGTCGTAGCGTAGCCCGACACCTGTGCCGAGAGCTATCTCTTTTCCTAAGTTCTTGAAAGTGAACTTACCGCCCGGCTGGTTTTCGCTATTGCGCAGCAGCCAGACGTTTCCAGCATCGAGGAACGCAGCGCCATTCAGTTTGCCGATGATAGGGAAACGATATTCGGCGTTTACCTCGAGCTTCAGGTCGCCCATCTGGTCGATGTACGAATATTGCGACGTCTCGGGATGATACGAACCAGGGCCGATTGTTCGCATGCCGAAAGCGCGTATGCTATTGGCACCGCCCACGGAAAAGAGTTCGCTGTAGGGTGCTGCCTTTGCGTTGCCATAGCTATACACGATGCCACCAAAAGCTCGCGTGGCAATAAGGCTTCGCTTCGTGAGCGGGAACTGACGGGTGTATTGAACGGTTGTCTTGACAAACTGCGCGAAAGGCACATCAAGGAGCCGCTTGCCCTCTTCGCTGTATGGCTTGCCAGCGATGGCGTAGATGCTCGACACAAGCGCCGAAGCCTCTTTGAACGAGACGGTAAGGGCAGAGGGATGCTTTGGCGTGCCTGCCCACGAGAAGGTGTACGACATACTGGGCACGAACTGGTCGCGCATCGAGACATACAGAGCGGGGTTGGCGTTGACGATGGAGTCGAAGCGCTCTGTGCTGTGCAGTAGCTGGTCGTAGGTTATGGTGAGCGGTGAGAACTCGTGTTTGATATTTCGCTTATGCTGCAGGGTGTAGTTGACGCCTGCGCTCCAAGAGACTCTGCCGAAGAAGCCAGCTCGGTTCTGCCAGCGTGCCTGCAGGTCGATGGCTGTCGTGGAGACAAACTTTCGGCCAAGCCTGCGCCCCACACTACCAAAGAAGCGGAAGCGCGGATAGGATAGCGAACCGCTTAAGCCCCATTCGTAGCTATTGAGCAGCGAGCTCTTGCCCACAACGTTTGCGCCTGTCTGCCATTCATACGAGCCCCAGAGCTTGAGCGTCAGAGTCTCGGCAGCTCGGAAGGCGTTGCGTTTCGAGAAGGAGAAACTGGCACCAGGACCTATCTGGCCGCCTGTCTTGCCCGTGAGGTTGCCTTGGAACTCGGCATCGTAAGGCTTGTCGAGCGTAGCATTGACAACAATGTCGAGCGTGTCGCCTTCTTTGACGTCGGACGACAAGCTATCGGCTATCGACCGTTCTCTTGGCACATAATTGATGCGCAGGGAGGAGAAGACGTTTGTCGAGGCAAGGCCTTCCTGCATGAGCTCGCCCAAGGATTGCTTGTAGAGGTCGCCTTTGCGGAAGAGCATGGAGCGCCAAATGGCACGAGGCTTCAGCAGGGGTGCCTGTCCCTTCAAGGCTTTTGGCATCTTCTTGCTTCCCGGCTCACGCTCTTTGAACTTGACGGGTCGGCTGTAGCCGAAGGAGTAGCCACCACGCATCGTCATGCTATCCACTATATGCCGGTCGCCATATTTATATATGTTTACGCGCGTGCTACCTATATTATAAGGCTTCATCGCTTCTGGCGGAGCGGTTGGCGAGGGCTGAACCTGCAGCTTAACGAGCATCGGCGTCTGCAGGGTATCGGCACGGAAAGTGATGTGCTCGTTCCGCTGGTAGTAGTAACCTTGCTCTCGCAAAGCGGTGACAATTCGGGTACGTTCTGCTTCGAGGCTGACGACGCTGAAGGGGTCTCCACGATGAAGTGCGGACGGGACATCTATGTTACTGATAATGCTGTCTGCCTGTTCCGGGAAATTCAGATAGGCTATGCTGTCGAGGTGATAGACGGGACCCGGATGGATATTGTAGCGAACGCGCTCCTTCAGGGTGTCGCGCGGATCGGGAATAGTCTCGAACGACGTTTGCGCACGGAAATAGCCGCGAGAGCGAAGGGTGTTTTTAGCGACGGTTGCCCTCAAGCGCGGATTGACATTGCTGATGAGCACGGGCGAGGCAGCGAAGTGGTTGAACATCCACTTGCCAAAGCGGTGCTTGCTACCAGCATACTTGTTATAAATCAAGAGCTTAATAGGGAAAGGATGCGTCACGAAGCTGCTGCCCATAAGGGCACCATTGGGAGCATAGGAGAGCACTGCCTCGACCTCTTCCTTTGTCGCTTCATAAGCCTCCTGGTCTTTCTGCGAAGCATGGCGAAGACTGTCGCGAACGGCTTTATCGCTCATGTCGTCCGATTGCAGAACCGACGCATCGCCCGTCAGCAAGCCCTCAACGGTGTTGTAGGCATCGGCAAGGGCTGTGATGACGCCCTCCTGTTCCGCCATCTTCTCCCGAGTCGGCCCCTTGTCGTAGTCAATGCTCTTGATGCCACGATAGAGCTTTTCACCTTTCGGCAGATTGTTCGTAATGGAGCATCCCGAAGCGAGCAAACAGAGCACCACATACAGGGCGATTCCAAACGCCGCACGCGGAGATTGCAAACGCCGCACGCGGGGATTGCCATCGCCGCACGCGGGGATTGCCATCGCCGCACGCGGGGATTTTAACATTTCCACTCGATACCTATTCATTTCCCTTTTCCTGTTCTTCTGGTTTCACTTCCTCGGGCTTCATGGCAGGCGGCTGCTGCTCCTTGTTTTTCTTGAAGATGAAGAGCTCGCCCAGCTTGTCGGATTTTTTTCTCAAGACGATGCCGCCACCCATCTTCGTCACTTGTCCCTCGAGCAGCGACTCGTAGTTATTATCGTAGAAGAGGTTAACGTAGCGCGACCCAGACTTGTCGAGACGATATTCGATGGCGATATTGTCGATGATGGTCTGCCCGTTGTTAACTGCATCGCGTCCCGAGCTGACCTTTCCGCCGATAATGACGCTGATGCGGTTGCCCCAGAAACGTTTCGCGAAGCTGAAACTGTAGTCGGTGGTGTTCGTGCCTGCCTCGGATGTGCCGCTCTGGATGCCGAAGTTGACGTCGACGGTGCTGAGCGCCTTGCCTGCAATTTCGTTGATGGCGCTCTGCAGGTAGGCGTTGAGCGTGTTTGCATAGTTGTAGCCGCCGTTCGTCTCGGCATCGTCGGTAACGTACATGCCCGTGACAAGCATGGTGACTGCCACACGTCCGCGCTCCTCGGCCGTCATCGAAGAGAGCTGGTTCTGCACAGTCAGGTCTTCGGGAGCCTCCAGCGTGAACTCGAGCCCCATGTCGTCGAGCGTCCGGCTGATGGCAAGTCCTACGTCGAAAGTGACGTTGCGCGGCACGCTGTTCTCCGTTACTGTTGAGCGTACGCGTTCGCTTGCATTGATGTGAAGACGAGGATTGGTCACCTTGCCCTGGAACTCGACGTAGCTGCCTTGCGCTATCTGGAAGTCGTTCAAGGGGATAGCCATCAGCGAGTAGCGCATCACGCCCTTGTTGATGGTATAGCGTCCCCAAAGCTGCATGTCGTTCTGGAGGTCGTAGGTCAACGTCATCTCACCCCCACCCTGCAGGTCGATATAGTCGTTGCCCATGTCGCTCAAGAAGCAGTGAATCTGCGCGGTCTCGGCAATGTTGACATTCATCTGCATGTCTATGCTCTGGCGCTTCACGTCGATGGCTTCCGTGGCAATCGTGTCGTTGAAATCAACAAAGGTGACAATGTCCGAGAGCTGGTCGTCGACGGTCAATGGCGTATCGGTCAGGACACAGCTCACGTCGGTACTGCCCAGCACGTCGAGTTTTCCGCGCATCCGGAGGTCGTTGGCTGTGCCCCAAAGCCTTCCGCCAAGGTTGACGAAAACCTTACCATAAGCCAATGAGCCCTGACGCTTCGGCGCATTGATAAGTTGGTAATTGTCGGCACGAACGTTCACATCGAGCAGCACGCGGTCAAGGTCGCTGAAGTCGATGTTGCCGTCGAGCACAAGCGGCGTCTTGCCTGCCGCATATGCCTCGATGCGGTTGAGGTCGATGCGGCTGTTCTTGACGGTTATCGTGTGGTCGGGAATTTGCAGGTTGACGTTGTAGCTGTCCGCGTCGATATGCAAGGATTCGGTCTTCAGCTCGCCGTTCAGGATGGGGTTGTCGGTGAAGCCCGTCAGTTTGAAGTCGCCCCAAGCATAGCCGCTCAAAGCAAATGGCCCGTCAGGCATGAAGGCATTGAGGAACGCAAAGGGCAGCTTCTGGAAGGATGTCTCGCCGTCTATCATTCCCTTCCCTTTCTCCTCATGATATCTGCCGTTCACCAAAAGCACCTCTTCGCCGTTGAGCGTGACGATGCCGTCAACATAATGCGAGGCATCGGCATTTGGGAAATAAACGCCGTTCAGACCGATGTCGCCGAGCCCGACACCGTTGTATGCCATCTGCTTCACGAGCATTTCCGCCGAAACGGTGGTCGTGCTGTCGGCTTGCATGTAGTGGAAATCGCCATGCAGGAAGCCGCTGATGTCGGGCATGAAAGGAATGACTTGCGTCAGCTCGCCCACATTGAAGTGGTTCACGCTAAGGGAAACATCCTGCTGAGCCTCGTCGTTGGGCGTCGTATAAAGCTTCAAGCCTGTGCCGTCGTCGGCCAAGAGGTCAACGAGAGCATTGAGGTGTCCGCTGTTGGTCAGAGTGACGAAGTTGTCCTCGTTGAGCGTAAAGTTGCGGTACGCGATAATTGGGTTGAGCGGTGTGAAGTGGGCACGGAAGCCGTCGGCAAGCAGGTCGATCGCCAAGCCGAAGTCCACGCTCTTTTGTCCTTTGGCATCGAAGAAGGCGAGATGTGTGTTGGCTCCCGTCTCTGTCAAAGAAGCATGGAGCTGCGACATGAAGGTGACAATGCTGTTCTTCGGTCCGTTCGCCACACGGGCATCGAGGGCGAGGCCTGTTTCCTCTTGTTTGATGTTCCAGTAAATACTGTCGAGCAAAATGGCGCCCGTGTTGAGACCATGCATGTGGCCATTGCCCTTCAAGCCTTCCTCGGGCGATGCCACAAGGTTCAAGGAGAGGTCACGGAAGCTGTAGCCTGTGGCATGGCGGAGGATGTTGCCTATCGGGTTCTTCTGCCCGCACGTCAGCTCCATCTTGAGATGCGGCAGAAGCGTGCGAAGCGTATCTTGCTTGATGCGAAGGCTGTCCATCTCTCTCGTCAGCTCTCCCGTGAAGTTTTCGATGCGCGCCAGCAACGAGTCGAGTCCTTGGTCGGACGAGACAGCAAGGCTGAGGTCGCCGGCAAATGCTTTTGCTTCGATGAGTTCGGGCGTCAGATTGGCATCGAGCGTAAGATCGAGCGGATGGACGATGCTGTCGGCCGTAGTGAGTTCGACAGCCTCGACGCGTGCCTTCAAGTTGTGCGTCTGCTTAAAGTCTGAAGCACCATCGAGATGCATGACCATGCTGGCCTTGAGCGGCTTCTTCGCCAAATGCAAGGCGTAAAGGTCGATATGACTAAGGTCAACGTTGAAGTCGGCCGCCTGCAACTTTCTGTCCGTGATGGAGGCATTGATGCAACCTTGCATCGCAAGCAGGTCATTATTGCTGTGCATCTCGACCATCGCCTTGCCCTTCTCCAACTTGCAGTCTGCCTTGATGTTGTCAAAATCCCACGACGCATAACCCAGATGCGTGATGTCTGCTTGGGTATGGAGCGTCGTCTTTGGACTAAGGAAGTCTGTGCCTCTGCCCGAGAACTTGGCGTTGGCGGTCACGGCATACAGCGAGTCCTTGGGCAGGAAGTCATGCAGGTTGAGGTTAGCTATGCGGGCAGTGCCTTGATAAGCCATCGCGTTCAGGTCTATGTCGCCGACAACGTGTGCCCGTCCCCTGCCCTCTTGGAGCAAGGCGTCAGCCGTGAGCTTCGACGCATCGCGAAGCCTGGTGTCGGCATGTATGGTCATCTTGGGGAAGCGAACGTCCGTCAAGCCGAGGTAGCGATTGACGCAGCGAAGGTCCATCGTTATGATGTCCCACTTCAGGTCAGCCCCGATGCGAGCACTGTCGGTGAGGTTCTGCACGGAGCCTGTGGTGCGTATGTCAATGACGCTCGGCATCAGCACATTGCAAGTCTGCAGCGAGAGGTCGTCGATGTTGCCGTTTGCCACGAGGTCGATGTTCAAAGGCTGCGACGGATAACACTTGGCGAGGTCCTTCGGCATGTAAGCCTCAGCAAGGCAAAGGACATCCTTATGCCCTATGGAAGCCTGCAAGTCTGCTTTCATTTGTCCACGCTCCTTTGGCGAGAATGCGTTCCAATCGAAGTCAATGTTGCCGCTGGCAGAACTGTTTGGTGTCTTCAGATCGAGACCTCGCGCCGTGAGATGCTTTGCATCGAGGGCAAGGTTGACGGCAAGGTTGTCGAGTTTGAAGCCACTCTTCTCCTTGAAGGCAAGTTTCTTTAATTGACCATTGAGAGCCGATGTGTTCTGATTGAAAGACAACTTCTCGAGGTCGAGCTTCATATCGCGGAAAGCAAGATGATTGACATCGAAGCCCTTGACAGGATTAGAGCCCGGAATGTCATACTCCAAACTCTCCGCATCAAGCCTAACCTTGCCGACGTGATAAATTCCCTTGCTCAAGCTGATGTCACCGCTATCAAGACTTGCCTGACGAATACTGGCTTTAACGCGCATCGCATCGTTCGGCAGTTTCAATGCTATCTTGCTTTGATTGATGCTGAGCTTCTCGACATCAATCTGCCAATCCAGCGGCTCGCTCTCTGTCGTGTCTTCCTCGGCAGCCTCGCGAAGCTTCATGTCGAGCACACAGCCGTCGAGCGTGACATCCTTCACGTTTACTTTCTTCTTCCTCAAGTCAATGTCGTCGGCAACAATCTTGAGTTTGCCGATGCTGCCATCCATGGCGAGCGACTCTATCCACTCAGTTGTGTTGATACTACCATCAGAGAGTTCGATAGCTTCTACGCCAACATGTCCAGTCAGCAAGCGTGTAAGGTCGAGGTCAACGAGTGCACCCTCTACATTTAAGATATCAGTAGGTGGCTTCGCAACATGTACCTGTCCAAGCTTGAGGTCGAGGAGAGGAGACAAATGCACGCTACCGATGGACACCTCGAGGCCTGTTTTCTCTTCGATATAGGCAGTAAGGCGGTTCACTGCCCACCTTTGAACAGGAGGCAGATAAAGGCTGGCGGCAAGCATCACAACAAGCAATACCAGCGCCAGAAGTGTCCTGAAGATGTATTTCAGCGCGCGTTTCACGCTGCAAATTTACGCTTTTCTTGCCATACAACAAAGCATTCTTCTTTTTTTCTAAAAGAAGACGTCGAAAAACGCGACATGCTTAGTTGGAGAATTAGGCACGTTATGTTGTCAAACTTAGCACGCCGAATTTGCATTTTAGCCACGTTATGTTTTGTGCGTTCGTGCATCTTCTATATATAGGAGGTTGCACAAATGCACATGCACAAAACATGGTGGCAGGCCTGCACCAAGCAAACCCGCCACCTTTTCGTATTGTCTTAATTTCTTATTCTTTCCCTATTTCCTTACTGGACGGACGCTTTGTCCCCAACGGCGTTCACGGAAGTCCAACTTGTTTTCCTCCGAGTTGAACGACACGCATACTGCGCCCCAACAACTGTCCTCTTCTCCAACCGTACGCGACCAATAGCAACCTGATACTGAAGCACCACTAACAGAATCAGAGGTGTATTGACCTGCTGCCGGCAGGAAGATTTTTCTGCTATTGTGGACGCTTGTTATCAGCAAGCCGTTCACGCCGTTCTGTGTCGTGAACGCTCTTGTCGTGTTCGCATCGTTAAACAGTTCGGACATTTGCTCATAGCTTGGCGTTTGCCATTCTTCGCCCCAAGCCGGGTTTGCTGTAGCCGCATCGTCCTCTGCCTCGAGTTCTGACAGGTTATCAACCGTGCCGAATGAGCTAAGCGAACAATACTTGAGCATCTTAGTGCCTGAAGCATTGCTGTGCGCATAATTGCCCCAACCGAACTCTGTCTTCGGTGTTGTCTCGCCCCAAGCAAAATAATCGCCATACTCTTCTGGCGTGCTTGCACCTACATTGCACTTTGCCCAAAGCGTTCCGCTTGGCAAAGCAAGGTCAACAAACGCACTTGTTACCGTTACCTGGCACTCGGCATAGATGCTGCTGTCATTTGTGAGGCGACAAGTAATGGTGCAAGTGCCGGAACCAACGCCTGTCACTTCATAACCACTGACTGTTGCCACACTCTCATCGCTGCTTTCCAAGACAATGTCATCGTAATGGGCATAATTAGGAATGATTAAGGGTGAGAGGTATGCACTTTCGCCTTCGTTGATTTCAAGTGTTGCAGGCAGCTCAAGGCGAAGGACTGGCCAGGTATAAGGTTCTTCCTGAACACGAACAGGACGAACGGTCATGCCTGTCGCACCACTCATACTATTATAGCCACAGTAGCCGGAATTGAAGTATATGCACCAAGCATAGCTATCCATGTCGAGGGTGCGCCCCCAATAGCCGCCCCTCTCGCCTTTACCGGTCATGGCCCCTTCCCAGAACAAACCTGCGGCAGGAAGGAAGATGCTGTTGCCGTTCGACTTGCTTGTTATCTTCCAACCGTTGACGCCGTTCTGTGTCGTCCACAGCTTTGTAACATAGAGACCATCTTCGTCAACCAGTTCCCGTATCTGTTCTATGCAAGGCATCTGCCACAGCTCGCCCCAGTTGACGGTTGCGGCATCCTTATTGGCTGGCAGTTCAGCAACATCGATAGAGGTATATGCATCGTAGCTGTAGTTAGTCTTCTGCGATGTCTCGCCCCAAGCAAAGTATGTGCCGTACTGTTCAGGACTCTCTGCGCCGATGTTCATCGTTGCCCAAAGCGTTCCGCTTGGCAAGCCGAGGTCAACATAAGGATGAGGATCGATAACCGTCACCTCACATTCGCCCGTCACACCGCTGCCGTCAGTTGCACGAACAATAATCGAGCAAACGCCAATGCCAACTGCCGTAACAAGACCATCGCTTGTAACAGTAGCCACAGCCTCGTCGCTGCTCTCCCAAGTTACGGCTCTGTTCTTTGCATATTCAGGATATACGGATGCTACTAGTTCCTCTGTTTCGCCTGGCGCAAGAATAACATCTTTATCGCCTGACGAAGAAACACCCTTCTTTACAATGATCTTTGTAACCTTCCAATCATCATAAGGATCGTCTTGATAGCGGACAGGACGAACAGACTTGCCCCAATAACGACCCACATAGGTCGTTTGTGCAGTTCCAAGAGATGTAGATGAAGGTGAGAAGTACATATCCTCCGAGTAAGTAGAGCTATATTTGAAGAGTGTACGTGACATATACCAGCCGAGGACACCTGCCTGCTGAAGTTCTGTGCCATCGTAATAGCCAGCAGCAGGGAAGAAGAGTGTGTTGCCGTTAGCCTTACTTGTCACTTTCAGTCCATTAATGCCTTTCTGCGTTGTATATTCTATTAAGGTATAAGCACCGCAGAGCAGCTCGTTCAACTGAGGGTAGCTCGGCGTTTGCCAGCCATTGCCCCAGTTTGCAGAAGCTGCATCATCCTCTGCCTCAAGCTCTGTAATGTTATCAACAGGACCATAGCCGCTATGTATGCAGTATTTGGTCAATGTGTCATAAGTTCCGTTGCAATACTTGTAAGTCGCCCAGCTGTATTCATCCTTTGGTTCTGTCTCGCCCCATGCATAGTGTGCGCCGTTCTCTTCAGGATTATCTGCGCCGACATTATGGTCAGCCCAAAGCGTGCCTGAAGGCAAGCCCATATCGACGAAGTCGTAGTCGCCCACTTCAAGCTCCTCGAAGCTGATGCTGTCAACTCTCGCCAAACTGTACCTCACCTTGTGATTGTCCGAAAGATGAATCACTACTCTCTGTGCCAAAGCACTCTGCACGCCTGCCACCACCAGCAGCAAGGCCGCAATTAATGTTTTCTTCTTCATGGCTCTTTATTCTTTGTTTTGTTTTCTCTTACGCTATTATATATAATGTGTTAGCTTTTTTGCCTCACTTTTCATCTCTCATCACGCTCTTCACGCCACAAACTTACAGTTTTCTCCGTTCACTTGCAAGGATTTGCCAAAGTTTTTCGTCGGGCAAAGGCGCTTCGATGTCAACAGGAACGTGCGAGACGGGATGCTCAAGCGAGAGTCGCCAGGCATGGAGGCTAATGCTGCCGTCGGGATTGCTGCGTGGCGCACCATACTTCAAGTCGCCTTTGATGGGACAGCCTATCTTTGCAAGCTGACAGCGTATCTGATGGTGGCGACCGGTATGCAACGTAATTTCAAGCAAGATGTAGCGTTCCGACTGTGCAACAACACGATAATCGAGCACGGCTTTCTTGCTGTTTGGCACTTCTCGGTCGTAGGCTCTGGCCGTGTTCTGTTTCTCGTTTCTCGTCAGCCAATGCGTAAGCGTACCTTCCAACTGCGGAGGTTTGTTTGCGACAATGGCAAGATAAGTCTTCCTGACAGCCTCGTGCTCGGCAAACATCCTGTTGAGTCGCGGCAGAGCCTTGCTTGTTTTGGCAAAGAGGACGATGCCGCTGACGGGACGGTCCAACCTGTGGACCACACCGAGATAGACGTTACCGGGCTTCTGGTACTTGTCCTTCAGGTAAGCCTTCACTTTATCTGACAAAGGGACATCGCCAGTCTTGTCTCCCTGAACGATGTCCCCTGCTTTCTTTGCTACGGCTATTAGATGATTATCTTCGTATAAGACGGTCATCACATATTCATGCCGCCATCCACTTGGATGACCTGGCCGCTTACGTAGCTGCTCATGTCGCTGGCGAGGAACGTGGCTACGTTGGCAATATCGTCAACCTGACCGCCTCGACGAAGAGGTATCTTCTTCTTCCATTCCTCGCGAATCTCTTCGCTGAGCTGTGCCGTCATGGCTGTTTCAATAAAGCCTGGAGCGATGGCATTTGCGCGGATTCCCTTTGGGCCCATCTCCTGAGCGATGCTCTTGGCGAGGGCTATCATGCCGGCCTTCGAGGCTGCGTAGTTTGCCTGACCAGCATTACCGTGAACACCAACCACGCTTGCCATGTTGATGATGCTGCCGCCACGCTGACGCATCATTACTGGCACGCAAGCATGAGTGAAGTTGAAGGTGCTCTTCAGGTTGACGTTGATGACGGCATCCCACTGCTGTTCGGTCATACGGAGCATGAGTCCGTCCTTCGTGATGCCAGCGTTGTTGACGAGGATATCGATGGTGCCGAAGTCTTCCTTTATCTTCTGCACAACCTCTTCGGTCGCTGCGAAGTCGGCAGCATTGCCTGCATAAGCCTTGCAAACAACGCCGACTGCTTCGATTTCCTTGCGTGTGGCTTCGAGTCCGGCAGCCATCTCGTCGTTTAGAACGAGGTCTGTGAATGCTATGTTAGCGCCTTCGGAGGCGAACTTCAAGGCAATCGCCTTACCGATGCCTCTTGCTGCACCCGTGATGAGTGCGGTCTTTCCTTCTAATAATCCCATATTGTTTCTAATTTCTTTATTCCTTTATAAGTACTGGCTGATGTGCTTCTCCTGTCGGCTCAGCGCTTTATGGATAAGTTTCTGCACGATGCCGCGACTCATGCCCTGAGGCATGCCGTCTGCCAGGCGACCGTAGATGTAGGGAATCTCAAGCCCTTTGACACAATAATGCATGATGTCGGAGCAGAGCGGAATGCTGTCGATTTCGAAGCGACCCAGCTGGACGCCTTCTGCCATGATGGAAGCGAAGAGCCTTTGCTCGCTGCGGTCGAAGTTTTTGCGCACTTTTTCGACCATGATGATGTTGCGGAAGAACTCTGCCCGCAGGTTGCCGTTACGCTGAACGGCTTCCTTAATCATGTTGAGATGCGTGTAGATAACTTCGACGAGCTTGTCCTCAGGCTCCATCGGGAACGACGCCACATCGTTCATCTTCTCGTTGATTCGCTCCAGCTCGCCCTCAATAACTGCCCAGTAGATCTCCTCCTTACTCTTGAAATAAGTATAGAGGGTGCGCCGACCCTTGCCCGAGGCTTGAGCAATGTCGTTCATCGTGGTATTCTCCAGACCGTTCTTTGCGAACAGCTGACGAGCCACATCTACAAGTTTGATACGTGTCTTTACTACTGCCATTTCGCTTGCAAAGATAGCACATTTTATTTGATTTGTGCAATTTTCAGGTGAGAAAAATGCACAAAAAGTGTTATTTTGTGCCATAAGGCACTTTTGGGCACACTTTTTTACATAAATAATTTGGCAGATTGGGATTTTCGTCTTACCTTTGCAGCCGCAAACAACAAATATCGCGGGGTAGAGCAGTTGGTAGCTCGTCAGGCTCATAACCTGGAGGTCGCACGTTCGAGTCGTGCTCCCGCAACGAGGGTGGTAGCAATCCGGTGGCATTTCTGGAATATTTTATTTCAGCGGTAGCCCCGGGTTGTTCTTTTATATCCATAAACGCCGCACGCGGAGATTGCAATCCCCGCACGCGGAAATGCCAATCCCCGCACGCGGAAATTAAAACGCCGCCTGCGGGGATTAAAATCATCACACGTTAAGTTGACAAACTCGACACGTCGAAATTGCAAACACAGCACGTTGAAATTGCAAACACAGCACGTTGTGTTTGGCAACTCGACACGTTGTCTTATTCAATGCTGAACTCGACGCGCTGGTTTCCGACGGCCGCCCTGAACTGGCCTGGCTCGAGAACCCACTCCATGTCCTCGTTCACGAAGGCGAGGTCGGAAGGCTGAACCGTGAGCGTCACCGTCTTTGTCTCGTGAGCCTCAAGTTCCACCTTAGTAAAGGCACGCAGCCGTTTCACATCGGGCGTCAGCGAGGCAACGAGGTCGGACACAAACAAGAGAACCGGTTCCTTGACCTTCCTGTCCGATTGATTCGTGACATCTACGCTAAAGCGAAGGTCACCGTCGTACTTCGTGCCAGCCGCCGAGCGGGGAGAGAAGCCTTTGCCGGGCTTCACCTTGCCTGCCGCTTTTGGTGTCTCGACGCGCAGGTTGGCATACTTCACCTCGGAATAAGAGATGCCGGAGCCAAAGGTCCATTGCACCGTAGTGTTGGCATCGTAGTTGTACGCGCCGGCCATCGTCTCTACATACTCGCAGGGCTTGCAGTCGTAGGTGATGAACGAGCCGTGATGCTTCGGGTAGGTGTAGGGCATGCGGCCTGAGAAGTTGGCTTCTCCGGCGAGCAGATTGGCCAAAGCATCGCCGCCGTAATTGCCGGGCAGGAAGGTGTGGACCACTGCCTTCGCCAGGGGCTCAATCCCGCTCACAATGCGGGGTCGGCCCTCATTCAATACGAGCACAATGGGTTTGCCGTAGCTTGCCAGCGACCGCACCATGTCCTGTTGGTTGGGCGAGAGCGTGAGGTCGTCGATGTTGCCGGGCGTCTCGGTATAGGAGTTCTCGCCGACAAAGGCCACGATGACGTCGGCGGCTGCTATCTTGGCTTTGAGAGCATTATCGCCTTGCTGGCCGTCCTGCACCTTATGGTCGAGGTTGAAGTTCCGCGCATCATAGCGAACCATCTCGCTGAACGTGACATTCTCCTTGCCGAACTTCGCTTCGAGTGCTCCCAGGAAAGTCCTGTATTTGCCAATCTTCGTGGCAATCTCGTCGGTCTGGTTGCCTTGCCAGGTGTACGTCCAGCCCCCATTCATCGTGCGGAACGAGTTGGCGTTGGGGCCGCAGACAAACAACTTGGCGCCTTTCCTGAGCGGCAATACCTGTTGCTCGTTCTTAAGAAGCACCATGCACTCTTCTGCCATGCTCGTCGCCTCTTGAGCAAAGCGGTCGCTTCCGAAGTCGGGATACATCGCAGACAAGGTCTTTGGAGCCTTCTTGCCCTTCTTCGCCTTTCCCTTTTCTGGGGTTCCATAAGGGATGTCCCAAGTCGAGCAATCCATCAGACCGATGCGAATCTTCAGTCGGAGGATGCGTCGAACGGCGTCGTCGATGCGCGACATCGGCACTCTGCCCTCGTTCACGAGCTCGATGAGCAGGTCGCAGAAGTCCGTGGAATAGGGGTCCATCGTCATGTCGATACCCGCATTGATGGCGAGCGCAATGGCGTCTTTCTTTGTGGCGGCAACGTGATCGCGGCGCCAGATGTTGTCGATGTCCGCCCAGTCCGTCACAATCATGCCGTCCCAGTCAAGGCCTTCCTTCAACCACTCTGTGAGCAAGCGGTGATTCGCATGGAAGGGCACGCCGTTGTTGTTGGCCGAGTTGACCATCAGGCTGAGCGCTCCTGCCTCGCAACACATGCGGAAGGGCTGGAAATACTTCTCCATCATGTCGCGATAGGTGACGCTCGACGGCGTGCGGTCCTTGCCGCTCACAGCCGCGCCGTACGCCATGTAGTGCTTCAGGCAAGCCGCCACGTTCTGCATCCCCACGCTGTTCGGGTTGTCGCCCTGCAGGCCGCGCGTCAGTTCAGAAGCCATGATGCCGTTCAGCAGGACGTCCTCGCCAAAGCTTTCCCATACACGGGGCCAGAGCGGCGAACGCGCAATGTCCATCACAGGCGAATAGACCCAGGGGATGAGGCAGGCTCGGGTCTCGTACGCCGTTATCTCTCCGATGCGGCGGGGAATGGCGGGGTTGAAGCTGGAGCCTTGTCCCACTTCCTGCGGAAAGAGCGTCGCGCCCCAAGTATAGCTGGCGCCATGTATCTGGTCGACGCCGTAGATTTGCGGCACACCACATTGCTCCAACGATGCTTGGTTGAGAGCACGGATGATGTCGGCCCATTTCTCGGGCGTCTGGGCAGTGCCAAACGGGACATTCAATATGGAGCCCACCCTGTACTTGCCGAAGACATCATTGACCGCGTCTGCCGAAAGCAATCCGCCGGCCAGCGTTTGCGAGGCGTTACCTGCCATCGGGTTCTGCACCACCTTGTCGATGGCGAGTTCACACATCTGCCCTACCTTGTCGCTGAGGGACATCTTGGAGAGCAAGGCCTCGACCTGCGCCTCTACTTTCTCATCACGAGGGATGCACTGCGAACGGGCTGGCAGTGCTATGACAGCACACATAAGGACTGAAGTTAAAAGGGTTTTGTTCATATTATCTTACTTTCTGTTTATACGCAGGCGTTGGTTGCCAACCTGAATGATGTACTCTCCTGGCAGGATTCTCATGGCGTTCGACTTCACGTCCCACCATTCGAAAGCCGAGTCGGGCAAGGGGATGCTGACGTTCTGAGTGCTTCCTGCGGCAACATCGACGCGCTGGAAGGCACGCAGCGTGCGGATGGGACCGTCTGTGTCGCCTACCTTATTAATATATACAAGCACCGTCTCCGTGCCGTCCCGCTTGCTCTTATTGCTGACGGAGAGCGTCAACTTGCCGTCTGCGAAACGCGGCTTGCCATAGATGAACTTGCTGTAACTGAGACCGTAGCCGAAGGGATAGAGCGGCTCGCCACGGAAGAAGCGGTAGGTATGCCCTTCCATGTTGTAGTCCTCGAAATCGGGCAGCTGGTCCACGTTGCGATAGAACGTCACAGGCAGCTTACCGCTTGGATTGACGCGGCCGAAGAGCACCTCTGCCACAGCCTGTCCGCCTGCCTGACCTCCGTACCAAACTTGCAGGATGGCGTCTGTCGATTGTTGTTCCGGAACAAGCCCTATCGCACTGCCTGAGCAGAGAGCAAGGATGACACGCTTGCCTGCCTTGTGCAGCGCAGCGAGGATGTCGCGCTGATACTGCGGCAGTTCTATCATGGTGCGGTCGCCGCCCTTGAAGCCCGGCTCGTCGACATTCATCTCTTCTCCCTCAAGACGTGGTGAGATACCACCGCAGAAGACGACCGTTTTGGCGTCCTTCGCGGCCTCCACCTGCTGCTGAACATCGCGTTTCCAAGGTATTAAAGTCGCTGATGGATTGATGGCCTTGATGCCTTCTGCCAGCGTGATGGTGTGAAGCGGAAAGCCGTTGTAGTTGCCCCACATCATTTCCTCGTCCGTTGCATTGGGCCCCATGATGAAGAGCCCTTCGGTGCTTTCTGCAAGCGGCAACAGGTTCTTTTCGTTTCTCAAGAGGACGATGCTCTTGCGAGCTGCTTCGAGAGCGAGGTCAGCGTGTTCCTTGCAGCAAAGACGGCTGTCGGGAATTTTGTTCCAGGGATTGAGTTCGGGGTCGTCGAAGTCGCCAAGACGGAAACGTGCCTCAAGCAGACGGACGAGGCTCCTGTCTATGGTCTCCTCCTTGATGCGCCCTTCCTTCACGCCATCCACGAGGCTACCGTAGCTGCTGCCGCATTCGACGTCAGTCCCGGCAATGACCGCCTGGCTGGTTGCCTCGGTCTTGTTTTGGCTGTAATGGTGTCCGTAGTCTTTCCAGAAGTCGTCGATGGCACCGCAGTCGCTGGTTACTAAGCCGTCGAAGCCCCATTCGTCGCGCAGTATCTGCTGCAAGAGGCGGTCGCTGCCGCAGCAGGGTTTGCCCTCGAAGCGGTTGTAGGCGCACATCACCTCAGCCACCTTCGCCTCTTTCACCAAGGCACGGAAGGCATAGAGGTACGTCTCGTGGAGATCTCTGAGCTTGATGTTCTCCGCATTAAAACGGTGACGGCTCCACTCGGGACCGCTGTGAACAGCATAATGCTTGGCGCAAGCGAGTAACTTCTGGTAGCGAGCATCCGCAGGCCCTTGCAGGCCTCGCACGACGCTCTTGCCCATGACGGCCGTGAGGTACGGGTCTTCTCCATATGTCTCCTGTCCTCTGCCCCATCGCGGGTCGCGGAAAATGTTGATGTTCGGTGTCCAAAAAGACAAGCCGTGATACATTTCTCGCTGTGTTCCAAGGCGGTGTGCCTGGTTGTGCTTGACGCGCGCCTCATCGCTTGTCGCCGTGAAAATCTTTTCCACAAGCACGGTGTCGAACGTCGCAGCCATTGCCATCGTAATAGGAAAGACGGTGGTCTTACCGTTACGGCCCACGCCATGCAGCGCCTCGCTCCACCATTGGAAGACAGGCACATCAAGGCGTTCGACGGGTTGCGAGAAGTTCATCATCAGGCCGACCTTCTCGTTCAACGTCAACCTGCTGCAGAGGTCGAGGGCTCGCTCCTTAGGACTGAGGTTCGGATTCTGATAGGGATAAGGCTGCGCATAAGAGGAAGTGGCAGCACAAGTCATAGTAAACAAGACGAGCAAAAAAACTCGATGAAATGGGTGGTTTTGTTTCATATCCTCACGTTTTTTCTGCAAATATACGGAATTTCTTCTAAACGGAAGCAACTTGACAAATAATAATTTCTCGCTGACCATAAAATATTTTCCGCGTGCGGAAATGGCAAACGCCGCACGCGGAAATCGTCATCGCCGCACGCGGAAATTGCAATCCCCGCAGGCGGCGTTTTCATGCCCCATGTGCCACACTGATTATCAGACAATTAGAAAAACACGCTTTTTTTCTTTGATATTAAGGAAAAAAACATTACATTTGCATCGTTTAAGGTAAAGATTCCTTTCATTATGGCACACTTCAAGCCGACTTTGCTGCTTTGTCTCGCTTTCTTTGCTGCGACAGGTCTCCATGCACAGCAACAGACAGAGCGTGCCGACACAACGATGATGCGGGAAGTGAGCATCAACGGACAGCGGCAACGCATTTCCTATCGCCTCGACAGGCAAAAGATAGATGCCTCGCAGGTGCTTACGGCTCAGGGCGGAACAGCCTTCGATGTGCTACGAGCTGTGCCGGGAGTCGTTGTGGATGCAGATGGGAGCCTCTCCTATCGCGGCAGTCAGGAGTTTCTCGTCTATGTGGACGGCAAACCTTCGCCACTCTCAGGCACTGAAGCCTTGCAGATGATCGGGGCAGCCAGCATACGGGACATCGAGATACTCACTACCCCATCAGCAAAATACAAGACGGAGGGCGACGTCGGCATCATCAATATCGTCACCAAGCGCAGCGAGACGGATGGTTGGGACATTGCCCTGAACGGCACTGCTTCCACTTGGGGCACGCTTTCCCTCGACACGAAAATCAATTACCGAACAGGGCACCATAATATATATGTGGGCGGACAAGGCTCCGACATCCACAACAAAAGCCAGTTCCAGCAAGAGAAGACCACCTCGGCCAAAGGCACGACGGTGACCTCCTTTGCCGACGGCACACGTTTCCGAGACTTCCGCACCTACATCGGACAAGGCGGATATGAGTTCAACGACGGCTGGCATCGCTTGGGCATCGACCTGCAAGGCGGCAGAACCATCAATCCGAGAGGCGGCGACATGACTTATAACACAAGCACCTCAACTGGCAGTCTGCCTTCTATCAACGATGTCCTCGACAGTCACGACCGCTATAAGTTGACGAAGAAGCTGTTCCAAACGGCTATTGACTACACCTGGAAGCTCAACGAACGGGGCGACGAAATCAACATCTCCAACCGTTTCCGCTACGACCGCTTCTCGGAAGAATACACCGAGAGCAACATGTTCGACCTCAATGGAGCACGTCAGGAAGGTACGCGAGGCTATGAGACAGAGCATCATTGGGACTGCGACGGTGCTCTCTCCTATAAGCTCCATTACCGCCCGACCGGCACACTCGAGCTCGGCTATCAGTACACAACCTACAGCGAGCACGGCGACTATCGCATCTGCTACTGGGACCTGCCCTCGCAGAACTTCGTTTGGCAAGACGACCTCTATGCGCCTTTCTACTATCGCCGCCAGACGCATAGCGAATACGCACAGGTGAACGACCGCATCGGCCCCTTGCAATTCGACGCAGGCCTCCGCATCGACCACCTCCTCGACGAGATGGACTTGCCTACCATCACGAGTCGCTACAAGAAGTACACCGAGCTCTATCCCTCGGCTCACCTCGCTTATACGACCAACAAGGCAGGAACCTTCACGCTCGGATATTCGCGACGGACGAACCGCCCAGGCATCTGGAAACTCGAACCCTACATCACCTACGAGGACTACCACACGCGCATCATCGGCAACCCTGACTTGAAGTCGGAATACATTCACTCGATGGAGCTCGCTTGGCGCAAAATGTTCGGTCAGACACAAGTGACGGCAACCTTCTATGCAAGGCGCCGAACCGGAGTTGTCGATTATGTACGCCGTGCTTATGATGCTGGTGTAACACTCGACAGCATTATCAATGCCGGCAATGGATGGCGAAAAGGTCTGGAGCTGCAAGTCACGACGAAGCCCACCCGATGGTGGCAACTCACAATGAACGGCGACCTGTCGCTCCACAACTTCCGGGCCAAGTACGAAGGCTGCACCAGTACACACAACACGACAGGCACGGTGGGATGGATCAACAACTTCCGCCTTGCAAAGAACACGGCTCTCCAGTTCGACGGACACTTCGTGAGTGGACACCATCTCACACAAGGTTGGGAAACAGCCTACGTCTATTTCGACCTCGCAGCACGCCAGTCGTTGCTCAAGGGCAAACTGCAGCTGGGACTTGTCGCCCACGACATCTTCCATACGGCTCGCTACCACAGCCTCCGCACCTCAACGCTTTTGAGCAGCGAGACATGGGTGCGCCCCACCTACCCCAACATCGTCTTCAGCGTCTCCTACCACTTCCGCCAACCCTCAGCAAAAGCAAAAGAGGGAGCGATAAGCAAGGAGGCAGAGTTCGTGGGAAAGGACTTCTAACCCCAAGCGGGTAATTCAAAATGACTAAATTCAAAATTCAAATCATATGAAGAAACTTGCTTTACTGTTGAGCCTGTTGATGTCTGTTTGCGTCATGGCCCAGAAGAGTGATAGCCCCCTTCGAGTTGGTGTGTCGGGAGTGGCTCACGGACACCTTTGGAACCTCATTAATGCCATGAATCGTGGCGACTTCGTCATTGTTGGTGTGGCTGAAGAGAACGACAACTTCCGCGCCCACAACAATCTCGTCGGCCGTCTACCAAAGGAGAAGTTCTATGCCTCTGTCGACGAGATGCTCGACAAGGAAAAGCCCGAAGTGGTGGTCGATTACGGAAGCATCCTGCATCATAGCGTGACAGTGGAAGCCTGTGCCAAGCGCGGCATCCATGTCATGGTGGAGAAGCCGCTCGCCACGACCTACAAGCAGGCGCTCCGCATGCAGGAACTCGCCAAGAAACACGGCATAAAAATCATGACGAACTACGAGACGACGTGGTACAACACGAACCATCATCTCAAAGGTCTTGTGGAGCGCGGACAGCTTGGCAAAGTCCATCGCATCGACGTCTATGACGGACATCAAGGACCAAAGGAGATTGGTTGCGACAGGATGTTCCTCTCGTGGCTGACCGACCCGAAGGAGAACGGCGGCGGTGCCGTGATTGACTTCGGCTGCTATGGTGTCAACCTTGCCACTTGGCTGTTGAATGGCGAGAAGCCAAAGAGCGTCTATGCCGTCCTGCAGCAGAACAAACCAGAGGTTTATCCGAAGGTGGATGACGATGCCACGATTCTGCTCGAGTACGAAGACTGCACCGTGCAGGTCATGGGTTCGTGGTGCTGGCCGATGAACAGGAAGGATATGTACGTCTATGGCTCGCGAGGATATGCTTATCAAAAGAACGGGAACCGGATGCAGCTCCTTGTTGACGGCAAGCAAGGCAGGGAGTTCAACGCGCCCAGACTTCCAGCGCCTTATGATGACTCGTATCGTTACCTGAAAGCCCTCGTCAGAGGCGAGATAGAAGAGCAGCCCTCCGACCTCTCAGCCTTGCAGAACAACGTCCTCGTCGTCCAAATCCTCGAAGCCGCCATCCGCAGCGCCAAGACAGGAAAAGCAGTGAAACTATAAGAACTATGTTTGTCGGGATAAAATAAGGCGGCAGTTTCCTGTCGCCTCTTTTTCGTTTATAGAAGTTTCTACTTTACTAAAACCTTCCTTGTCGTGCCATCCGAATAGCGATTGATGTTGATGCCCTTTTGGGGCTTCGCAATCTTACGGCCTTGCAGGTCGTATATGTAGCCGTAATCTTTAATGTTAATGTTGTTAATGCCTGTGCCATTGTCATGAAGCACAACCTCCAGCTTCTCTAATGGAGGAACTTTTGTGCCGCCTTGATTGTATGGGTCGTCCCAACGAACAAGCAAATAGGCTCGCAAGGCTCCGATGACACAAGACTCGTCGAATGAAGGAAACGTCATCAACGGAAACCGTATCACGATAGCAGCCTGCCAAGTCCAAAGTGCTGAGGTCGATGCTAAAGTCCTCGTCCGGCACAATAATGTAAGGGATATGCGCCTGAGGATGAAGTTCCTGCTCGAAGATAATCTTACCATCCTCAACCCTGTCAAGCCTATAATACTTTCCCTTCCCTGCCTCCGGCTCTATAGGCAATATAATCGTCGCCACCTGACCTGCGGTAAAGGTTATAGGCTCGGCAACTCCTTGCAGTTGTCGGATAAATGACATTACTTTTTCATGATATGGGTCTGCTTTATATGCAACGGCGTATGCTTCAGCATCCTCACGTGTCCAACATGTGTCGTTCACGAATAAACCTTCTGGAGCGTCAGGTGCTTTGAAGAGCATAACTTTGTCTTGGTAATATGCGTTGAGGTGTTTAACATGTACATCTGCAGCTATAGGATAAACAATCTCGGAGGGTGGATCCATTACACCATAATACAGCTGATCATGCAAGTATCCCAGTTTCTCATACAAATCAAAAGCTCCATCTGTTGTTTTCAGCACACGACATTCTGTTCCATCCATCAACTGATACGTGCCAAAGGATTTTACAGTGGTACCTTCATTTCGAGGATACAATTTCTCTCCTATCTCGGCACTAAAATTGTAGAGTACACTTTCATTTCCCTGTTGCAAATAAGGTGGCTCAAGATAGTCATACTCAATAAGTCCAGGCAAAGAATCCGTGATGGCATAAACAATACCATTCTCTTCGCGGACAGGAAGCCAACGACTGACTGTTAACTCTTCTTCGCCATTGCTTGTGACTTCACCCATCATTGTATAAACCCTGCCTTCTATCTCCTTTTTGTCGCCAAGGAAATAGTAAGTAAAGAGTCGGTCGCCAGTGTCAAGCCAACACCATATGGAGTTCCAACCGTCATCCTCCAATACTGCATCCATGGGTATATGTTCATACTTATATACCCATATCGGATTGCCTTCAAGGAACGACAAGGGCTGGTGGGGTTCTTCTATTGGAACGATGTTGCCGAAGCCGCTCCACGGCGAAGTGGCTTTGTACTCTTCTATAGAACCGGCCGGCACATGAAGCGTGGCAGAAGCAATGGGGGTATCTTCAAACGCATATCCCTCCGTGATAGGGACATTCTCTGCATAGCAATAGACATCCCTCAGGTTGCTACAACCATAGAATGCCTCATCACATATGTAATTCATGCTGTTAGGTAGCGTCAGTGAAGATAGGTGCGAATTATGATAAAAAGCATCCCCGCCAATCCATTCAACGCCTTCTGGAATAGAATAGGATTCTTGCTTAGCTCCTTCAGGATAACAAAATAGCGCAGTCCCGGAATAACTATTTGTTTTATAATAATAATGCCAAACTCCATCTTGGCTAAAGAGTACACCATCAACAGATTTAAAGCTTGAGTTCTCTTCGTCAACTTCTATCGATTCAAGAGCGGAACATCCCCAGAAAGGGTTCATGTAAATGGGATCTATCATCCCTGTTGGCGGGTTTTCATCATCAGGATCCCAGGGATAAGTATGCTCAATTGTCTCAATGGTCTTGGGTATCCTTACCTTTGTCAGTTCAGTGTTTCCATAAAATGAATGCACGAATATACCTTTCACGACAAACGTCTCATCATTGTAATTAACTTCTGAAGAGATGTCCAATTCGCCAGAGCAATTGTTACCGGGAATAATAATAGCTTCATGAGTCTTTAGGTTCAGGAAATAGTTCACGCCATCGAAAGCAACCTCAACCGCGCTCCCCTTCCGAGGCCAAACGTCATAAAGCACTTCGCCGTTTCGCTCGAAGTGAACAAGCATAGAACGATAATGGCGTTCTGGTGGTGTTCCTTTGAAATAGAAAGAATTATTGTAAAGATTCGCCGGTCCGAAAAGACATTCACCATCATTCCATTCTGTAACACCTATTCCATGAATGATACGAACGCCATTCAAATCAACATATTCCAATGGCCTTACACCTCCGAAATCTCCTTCCTTTATTTCTTCTATGGTACCAAACTCATGTATAGCTCCGACAGGGAATTCACCTTCAAAAGACGACACGTTTGGCATAGCTGCGCCATCTGGTAAAGGCATATCATCTACGCCAATTGTTTCCTGATAATACAGCTTTTTACCAACATACCAGTTAAATTGATATACTTCGCCACGAATAAAACCATTTTCACCATAAGACGGAACTGCCGCGCTGATATTTGTGTCATCCCCTGACTTATCTTCGTATATCATAAATGCAGGGGAATCAGACCAATCAGGACTATTGGTATGTATACCATACCTATAGGTATAATTATCCTGACTATTCCAATTTAATATAAACTTCCCCTCCACATTGTATTCTATCGTTTCAAAGTTCGGCACCCATTCGCCATCAATCTTTGAATACCATGAATTATGCTCCAAAGTATCAAGACGAATTTCTATCCACTTTGTTCCCTCTGGGAAGAGCTCTTGGCTGGTCTCTTCTTTAGGTACAGGCTGTGCCGATGCTTCGAAATCGTTTTTGTCATAGATGACTTGGCCATTCAGCTTACATGTCACTAACTCTTTATACGGACAACCGTCATACCAGATAGGTGTGTCGTTCAGAAGGTCTAATGGACTACCGATACCTTCAATCCAGATATTATGATAAAACGTTTCTTCTCCTTCTTCGATAGGACTCCAGTCAATAACCGTCAAGTATTTGCCTCGATATTTGACAATCTTTCTTTCATTGATAGCCAGTTCGAATTGGTTCACTTTAACAATATTTCCTGGTTCGCAGGAAAAGTCATACAGGAGCGAGTGCGTAGTGCTACCCGATGCAATGTAATAGACGCATTCTCCTTCTTCATACATTGCCCCCAAATAAGAATGGTCATGAGATTCGGATGGATTGTCGCTTGTAACATAAAGCTTCATACACCTTCGAGAGTCTATCACAGTATCGCCTTCCAGACTATATATCTCATTCCACTCTGCTTGGACGTCTGTTGGCGCGATTAGACGACTTCTCTTATAACTCCACACCTTACCCTCTTCTACAAGAGGAAGATCGTTTCCCTTAATGAACCATTTGAACTCAGTATAAGCTTTTTCATAGAAGCCCAATTCATCCACTACGACGAAAAAAGCATCCCGTACTCCTACGATGTGCCTGCCAGAAGTGATTGTATCAGCAATTTCCACCATAACAGAAGCTATCGCGCCATCAGTCCCAGTCAAACCAATTTCTTTTGTCCCTTCACAGGTGATGGTAACGGAGCCGTCCTCTTGACAAGTTGCGACAGGTTCTGCTTCATAACCCTCTGGCTGGCGATCCTTGATAAGAGCAACGCTTTGAAAAGTGACACCTTCGGGCAGGACGAGGTTACATGTCCAAGCACAGATTGGCTCACTGTTATACATGTTCAGGGTAAGCTCGGCTGTGCTACCAGCCTTGCCCGTTGCCCCAGTCGCATAAATAAAAAAATTACTCATGAGAGGATCTGTTTCTTGTCCTATACCATGAAGGCAGGATATTAACAAAGAAAAGACAATAGCTATCTTTTTTGAGAAATTAATAGTTTTCATGATACAATTCGTTTTTATGTGTTTCTGGTTGCAAAGTTAGTGTTTTTTATTTTGCAATCTTCTTCTGCCCATTTTCTATATAAATACCCCTTTGCAATTGACCATTTACGATTTTACGCCCGCTGAGGTCAAAGACATCATTTTTAATTTTTAATTGTTCATTTTTAATTTCTCCGATAGAGGTGCCATAGTCGCGCAGCACAACCTCCAGCTTCTCTAATGGAGGAACTTTTGTGCCGCCTTGATTGTATGGGTCGTCCCAACGAACGAGCAAATAGGCTCGCAAGGCTCCTATGACACAAGATTCGTCGAATCTGCAATCAGGCGTCGTGTCGATAATGTCGATGTAGAAGCCATCCTGGTAATCGAAAGCCTCGCTGACGAAAGAACCGATGAAGGAAACGTCATCGACGGAAACCGTATCACGATAGCAGCCCTGCAAGTCCAAGGCATTGATGTCGATGCTAAAGTCCTCGTCCGGCACAATAATATAAGGAACGTGCGCGCGAGGCTGCAACTCCTGTTCGAAGATAATCTGACCAGCCTCTGCTCTGTCGAGCCTGTAGTACTTCCCCTTGCTTGCGTCTGGTGCTGCTGGCAATATAATCGTCGCCATCTGACCTGCGGTAAAGATTACAGGTTCATCGCTGCCTTCGTAGTCTGCGTATTCTGGTGTACCGAATGCACCAAATCTATAGCGTGGATTCCAGCCTTTAGCCTTTGCTGCCGCAACCTGTGCCTTGGTCATCACATTCTGCTCGTTTTCAGTATTAACAATACACAAGTGCCCCCAGCCTTCGGGTATTACAGGCAGACCGTCTATAAATTCATCCATTGCCTCACCCTTGATTTGATTGTTGTGACAGAAAATTTCCCATAGTTCAGGGCATCCTGACACTTTAAGCATCGTCAGTCTGTTTCTAATGCATTTTAAACTCTCTAACAATGCACACCCAGAGACATCAAGCGAAGTCAATAGGTTCTCGGAACACCAGATTCTTTTTAGTGTAGAATTCTTCGACACGTCTAGCTCCGTAAGCTGGTTTTCGTGACAATTCAGATTGGTCAGCTCTATATTTTTTGATACGTCAAGTTCTGTCAACTTGTTTCCCGAACAATGCAGTTCGTTCAAAGCGGTATTATTTGATACGTCAAGTTCTGTCAACTGATTACCATTGCATTCTAAATGTGTCAAGTTGATACATTTTGATACATCGAGAGTTGTCAATTGGTTGGTGGTGCAATACAGAGTAGTAAGTGCGGTATTATTTGACAAATCCAGCGCAGTTAGTTGGTTCGTATAGCAGTTCAGGTCTGTCAGTGAGGTGAAGAACTCGATGCCTTTTAGGCTCTGAATACCTTTATACATCACGTCAATACTTGTAACGTCTGATATCTCCTCCTCGGTCAGCACCCCGTCTTCACCATAGTCCTTACTTAGCACCCAGTTGCGAAAGTTCTCGTCTGGGAAAGTGGCCTCGTTAATCTCTATTGGCAGTGCCACGATGTTGCCGAAGCCGCTCCAAGGCGAAGTTG
This sequence comes from uncultured Bacteroidales bacterium, assembly GCA_902778625.1. Taxonomy (GTDB): domain Bacteria; phylum Bacteroidota; class Bacteroidia; order Bacteroidales; family Bacteroidaceae; genus Physcousia. The sequence continues at coordinate 987 of CACYYM010000005.1, read as the reverse complement.
TTTTGTATTTTTCTATTGAACCTGCCGGAACATGAAGAGTTGCAGAGGCGATGGGGGTATTATCAAACACCCAGCTGCCTGTGCCGGGAACATCATCTGCTTGGCAACAGACCTCCCTTAGGTTGCTGCAATCATAGAATGCTGCTTCGCCAATGTAAGTAATGCTACCAGGAATGGTAATAGAGGTCAATGCCGCATTACTATGAAACACATAACTACCAATGCCAGTCACAGTGTACTTCTGTCCCTCATAATTCAGTTCAGACGGTATATTCACTTCACTTTCCCCAGCTTCCTTTCTTATCAGTTTTGCAGTATGCGCCACCTTATCCAAGGTATAAATCGTGCCATCTATGCTGATATCCTCCTTGATGTCTTCCAGCACCAAAGGCTCACCTTCCGTCAGATTAACCAGTCCATTGTACCACCAACATGAGAAGAAGAAACAATTTGGTTCAAGGTCATGCAGCGTGAACGATATATTGTATGGACAAATACAATCCGCGTCACTATCGATGTAATCTACGTTAATTGACACAAAACAAGGATCACCATTATTTACTTTGGGTGTAATAATAAAATCCTCAGTCTCACACGTGGCTTCAAAGTTAAACAACTGAACCGTCAAGATGTTGCCTTCCTTAAGCAGGATCATCGTTCGTCTTTCTTCAGTCTCATTTGCCCGTCTTCTTCCATACTCGCTGTCTCTCAAGCAGCCACTATTTTGGACATCAGATAATGTCAGATCTTGAGCCTTAACGACATTTTGTGCTGTCGTCAACAGCATTAACGCGGATAATAATAAAATTGCCTTTTTCATAGTAGCATAACTTTTTAATGTTTCTGGTGCAAAATTAGCTTTTTCCTGCTGTTCTTCCAAACAAATTTACTCCCAAGTGCTCCCAACTTATGAAAGTTTTTAGTGATTTGGGAGTAGTTGGGAGTAAAATTACTTGCTTGTCCTATGAAAAAGGCTTAAATTTGCAG
>CACYYM010000004.1 GCA_902778625.1 uncultured Bacteroidales bacterium | reverse complement strand
CAACGACGACACGGGTCAGATGTCGGCCTGGTTCATCCAGAGCGCCATGGGATTCTTCACCCTACAGCACGGCAACGACCAGTATGCCATCGGCACTCCACTCTTCCGTCACTTGGAATTGCGCCACGCCCACGGCACCCTGCGCATCCTGGCTCCCGCTGCCAGCCGCGAGTGCTGCTACGTGAAGAGCCTCCGCGTGAATGGTCGCAAGTGGAAGGGCTGGACGATAAGCGGCAAGGACCTCTTCGACGGCGACGTGACGGTGGAGTTCGAGATGAGCAGTCGACCATGATAATCCCGAATCGCGGCAGAAGAAGAGATGACCTGACTGCTTGGCTGTGCGAAGCCACCATGAGGTTCTGAATTTCTTAAAAGACAATTAGTCAGTGCAGGCATCATAGTCCGCTCATACACAAAGACTTGCAATATGGCTAGTGATGATTGCAAACGTATAGTGTGACGATGGCGATCATCTAGTGTGATGTTTTGTGATTTTCACGCGGAAAAGTGTGATTTCGCGCAGAAAAAGTTCATTTTGCGCAGAGAAATGTGTGATTTTCGGGGGTGACGATGGGTGTCTTTTGACAGTGTGTGATGGGTAGAATGTTAAATGTTGCATAGTTACGCAACAAAAAACACAGACTGTACCCCCCGGAGTCTATGGTCAATATTATCTTAAGATAATATTGAAGAATGATTCTAGGGTATAGTCCCTTTTAAATGTTGCCGATACATGCAACATTTACGATTTTTTTGTACCTTTGTAGAAAAAGTTGCTGACTTGATGCAATGTTTTCTCTTTTTGTGTGTATATAGAAGTAGAGAGGCACGCGAATGAAGACACAGACAGACAACCTCATCAATGACCTGCGCAGGCAGAAACCGGCAGCCTTGGGTCGACTCTTCGCGGAGTACGGTCCGACGGTGTTCCGCATGGTGCAGCGCATCGTGCCTGGCCGCGAGGATGCGGAGGAAGTCTATCAGGATGTTTTTGTCAAGGCATTGCGAGGCATCATGACCTTCGACCCAAAGAAGGCGACGCTCAGCACTTGGCTCTGCCGCATCGCCTACAACGAGTCGCTCAACTTCGTCCGACGACGCAAGCCGAACCTCGTCTATATGGACGACAGCAAGCTGGGCATCGCCCAAATCGAAGAGCTGTGCAGCAGCAGCAACACCACGACAGAATGGACGCAGGAGAACGGCGTTAATGGCCGCAAGATAACGAGCAAGAGCAACGGAAACTCCATTTTCCTGCCCGCAGCGGGCTACCGCGACGACACGAGTCTCTACGGCGCAGGCAGCTACGGCCTCTACTGGTCGCGTTCGCTCAACACGAGCAGACCCCCCGGCGAGTACTACTTGTGCTTCGGCTCGGGCTACTTCGACTGGCACTTCAGCCACCGCGTCTACGGTCAAAGCGTTCGCCCCGTCCGCGTTCTTGAATGATCTATCATCAAGGCGCGCTTTTAATGCGCGGAGCAGAATTAAGTCCCTCAGCCGAACAATCCCAACACATTTTATGTGCTGACCTCATACAAGAAGTAACCCTCGAAGTCACAATCATTGACCGCAGATTTGACTCTAAGGAGTAATGGAGTACAGGAGGCTTTCTCCTTTGGCTCCTTGGCTCCTTAGAGTCTTTTTATGATTGAGGCTACTTTATAAGTATTATTGCAGTCTGGGGAAAGTTCTCCCTCTTCATTTTAGGTCCTCTCCCATCGGTGTTCCTGACGATTTTATCCCAGCCACATTGGCATTTTTCTACTCTGGCTCAATCGTCAGGACGAGGTATTCCGAACGGGTGCCGATGCGGAACTTGCCGCCCCAGATGCCTATGCCGCTGCTGACGTAGTAGTTTGTCGCGCCGCGTTGGTAGGTGCCGAAGGCGCATTCATACATCGCGTCGGTTATCCAGGAGACGGGCCAGACCTGCCCATGATGGGTGTGGCCGCTGAATTGAAAGTCGATGCCTTCGCGCTCGGCCTGTTCCAAGTGGTAAGGCTGGTGGTCGAGGAGGATGAGATATTTGCTCTTGTCGGCCGACGCGACGAGGTCCTTGAGCAGACGACGGCGGAGGTTCATGCGGTCGTCGCGCCCCATGATGCAGAGGTCGCCCAGTTGCGTCGTCGTGTCCTGCAGCAGGCAGATATCGGCATCTCTGTAGAACCTTTGTGCTTCTGGCTCGCCGCTGAAGTATTCGTGATTGCCCAGACAGGCAAAGACAGGCGCCTGAAGCCGACGGAACTCCTCGTGCATCCGCTCGTCGCGAAGTGGTCGCATGCTGCCGTCGATGATGTCTCCAGCTATGAGCACCACGTCGGGTTGCTCATTATTAATAAGGCCAACCCACCGCGCGAACTCCTTCCGGCGGTTGTGATAGCCGAGGTGCAGGTCGCTCATCAACACCAACTTGACGGGCTTCGTTACCTTCGTCGAGCGAATCGTTATTTCCTGCCGGTACTTGTGGCGGTAGTGGAGGTTGCCGTAAACGAAAAGCCCGAGGAGGAAGAGCACGATGCAGCCGGCGGTCCACCAGTTGTCGCGCAGCCACGCGGCAGGCAGCAGATGCAGGAACCTCGCGATGTCGAGCACGACGAAGAGCATCGTGAGGTAGAGCAAGACGATGATGCTCGACGTCCCCACCTCGTAAACTGCTGTCGCCAAAGGCATCGGCAAGCGGTCCGTCGCACGAAAGATGCTGGCGAAGAGCATGGCGAACGCACCCACCATCAACAGGATAATGACAGTTCTCCAACCCCACGAGAGGGGGAGCAACAGCCAGACATGCCAGCAGACATACGCGAGGGCCAGCAACGGTAGCAGCAGAAACAACAGCATCATCATTTCTTTAATCATTTTTATTAATTGTCTGTCTATATGGTATTGTCCTTTTATAACTTCCACGAGCGGAGCGAGTTTACTTCCTCTTTTACTTCCATTTTAACTTCTGAGAGTAGAATCATTCTGTTTGTCCTTTCGCCGGCAAAGGTACGAATAAAATCCGACACTTCGACTTGCTGAGCCACCTATTTTAACATCTTTTGGAACTGGATGTCATTCGTTCCTTTGCTCGACTCGGCACGCTTGGTTCGTTGAATCATCATGACTGTTCAATTGAACTATTATGATGATTCAATTGAACATACATGAACGTTCAATCATTGTAACTGCCTAATTCGGATGAGATTCTTGGTGAAATGGAGGCAAAGTGCCAGCCGTGGTGATGCAGCAGGCACATTCGCTCGTGAATAATAATATGGAGAAATAGATTTTCTTTCGCCTTTCATGCTTTGTTTTTAAGAAAATAATCGTATATTTGCAGTGGAAACAACTAAAACAACACCCCATGAAAATGAAAAAAAAATTCGTCCTCTGTCTGCTGGCCTTTGCCTTCGTGAACTTGCAAGCCCAGGTAAATATCAAGGTAGATGTGGCGCAAAAGGGCATCGAAATCAGCCCCACGCTCTATGGCATCTTTTATGAAGACATCAACTATGCTTCCGATGGCGGCCTCTATGCTGAGCTCATCAGGAACCGCTCCTTTGAGTATGATGCCGAGAAGCCCGAACATTGGAAGGCAGAGAGGAGCGAAATCAGTCTCGTCAGCGACGACCTCCTCAACGAGAAGCAAGGTCATGCCCTGTTGGTCAAAAGCCCCATCCCCGGTGCCGGCATTAGCAATCCCGGATATTGGGGCATCAACGTAGTGACAGGGACGCAGTATAAACTGTCGTTCTGGATTAAGGTTCTTCACGGCAAGCCCGGCTCTGTACTCGCCCGCCTTGCCACCAAGAGCGACCACACACTCGGTGCCACCGCCATCGACGTCAAGTTCCGTAAGGGCTGGCAGAAGGTGGAGGCTAACATCGTAGCCACTGAGAGCGACCCTCAGGCCGTCTTCCACCTTACCTTCCAAAACCCCTGTAGCGTCCTTCTTGATGTGGTGAGTCTCTTCCCACCAACCTACAAAGGCCGCGAGAATGGCTGCCGCATCGATTTGGCCGAGAAGCTCGAGGCCCTTCATCCTGCTTTCATGCGCTTCCCTGGCGGTTGCTATGTGGAGGGCAACCATAAGCCTGAGAATGCCTATCATTGGGAAAGGACTGTTGGCCCGATAGAAAGACGTCCGGGTCACATGAATGCCAACTGGGGTTATCCCACGACGGACGGCCTTGGCTTCCATGAATTTCTGCAACTTGCCGAGGACCTCGGAGCGAAGCCGCTCTATGTGGTGAACATCGGCATTTGGCATGGTGGTTGCACACCACTGAATGAGCTGCAGCCGTGGATTGACGAGTGCCTCGGTGCCCTTGAGTACGCCAACGGCCCAGTCACGAGTCATTACGGCAAGATGCGCGCCGAGAACGGTCATCCAGAACCCTTCAACATCGCTTATATCGAGATTGGTAACGAAAACTACAACTATCACATGGACGACAACTCGGACCAAAGTGACCACTATCCCGAGCGTTTCCGTATGTTCTACGACGCTATCAAGGCCCGCTTCCCCGAGGTCCAATGCATCGGCAACGTGGAATCGTGGGGAACGGACCATCCCAAGTGGCGCAACAACAATCCCGTTGATATCCTCGACGAGCATTACTATCGCAATCCGGCATGGTTTGTCGGTCAGTACAACCGCTTTGACAATTACGACAGGAAAGGTCCCATCATCTATCCTGGCGAGTATGCTGTCACGCAAGGTTATGGTACGACTGGCAATTTGAATGCTGCCATGGGCGAGGCTGTCTTCATGTTGGGCATGGAGAACAACGCCGACATTGTCCGCATGAGCAGCTATGCGCCCATCTTTGTCAACGAGAACGGCATCCAGTGGCGTCCTGACATGATCAGGTTCAACAGCAGTCAGTCGTTCGGTACGCCGAGCTATTGGGTGCAGCAACTCTTCCCGACACACATCGGCAACCGTCTCGTGAAGAGCGACTTGCAGTGGAACATCCCGGAAAGAAAGGTGGAAAATATGATTCCTTTTGGTGTCGGTGTGGCTACATGGAAGACGCAAGCCACTTATCGCAATCCGCAACTCTTGATTGAGGGAGATGAGGTACAGCTCTCCGACATGAAGAACTGGACGTCGGGCAACACGAAGCCTGAGTATCAGGGCAATTGGAGCGCTGAAGGCGGCACTTTGCGGCAGACAAGTAATGCTGAAGAGAGTATGCACATCTCTCCAGATAGGATGAAAGCCAAACGCTATACCTTCAAGGTTCAGGCGCGTAAAGATGGTGGTGCAGAAGCCTTCATGATTGTCTTCAACTACGTGGACGAGAAGAACTTCGACTGGTTGAACCTCGGCGGTTGGGGCAACACGAGAACCTCTGTCGAGACAACTATGACTGGTAGCCGCAATACGCTCGATGGCGCGCGAAACGACCATTATGATGTAGGCAAGTGGTACGACATCCAACTTGATGTGGATGGTGAGGACATCACGGCCATGGTCGATGGGAAACAAGTGTATAAGGGCAAGAAGAAAAACAGCCTGTTGCACGGCGTTTATGCCAACTCGACGCTCGACGAGAAGACGGGTACGCTCTACACAAAGATTGTGAACCTCTGCGACACAGGCACGAAGGGCAGCATCGAACTCTCTGGCGGCTCGGCTGTAAAAGCAGAGATGGTAAGGTTGGCAGGCATGACGGGAGACGACGAGAACACCATGCAGTATCCCAACAACATTGTGCCGCGTCCGGCAAAAGTCACGACCTTAGACGAAGGTCGTCGCCTTACCTTCGACGTCGCGCCATTCAGCATCAATATCATCACTTCGAAGTTGAAGTAAGATAGAGGCAGACAAAAGCGTTGGAAACCATCCGACCTCTTTCTCATAAACCAATGCGGGGACTCTCCGCATTGGTTGTTTTTTGTGGAAATGCTTCAACTTTTTTGACTTTTATCGATTTCCGTCGTATAATGGTTAGATGAGCAAGAGAACACAACAACTCGAGAGCGAGATTTTGAAACGATGCCAGCGTGGCGACAAAGCGGCGTTTCGTTGGGTGGTGCAAAGTTACCAGCGTTTGGTGTTCTCGTTAGCATTGAAGATGCTCTGTGATGAAGAGGAGTCAAAGGACATCGTGCAGGAAACGTTCATTCGCGTTTGGCAGAACCTCGACAGCTACGAACCGGGACGGCCATTCATTACGTGGCTCTACACCATTGCCACACGTCTATGCTTAGACAGGCTCAAGGGCATGAAGCAACTTGTCCCCTTGGCTGAAGACGAGTCGATGTTGCGACAATTTGCCTCCAGTAGTTCGGAAGGGCGGGTCATAGAAAACCGCGAATGGGTGGCCATCGTGAGGATGCTTGCCGCGGAACTCAGTACGAAGCAACGGCTTGTGTTCACCCTCTGCCATCTCGAAGAACTCTCTTCATCAGAAGTTGAACAGATAACAGGAATGGATGCCAAGCAGGTGAAGAGCAACCTGTATGTGGCTCGACAAACGATACGCAAACGTTTAATAGCATTAGGATATGAATAAGACCGACGAAATACTGGAGCGGCTCAAAGGCCAGCAGCCCGTCATCGATGATTCGGACGACCTGACGGAACGCATCATGAGCAGTTTGCCGGACAGAGAAGTTCCTCGCCACGACAGGAGAAATCTTGTAGGTCGTACTTTACTGTACATCTCTTCGATAGCCGCAGTCCTGCTTGTTGGTTTCTTCCTTTACCAGAACAGGCCAAAGGAACAGCCCGTCGTGACTCAACAGATAGAAACACACGAAGCGCCTCGGCCAGAGCCGACAAATGTCGAGTCGAAGAACTTGGCACAGGGGGATGAAAAACATCACGTGAGAAATCGGGCAAAACAACACGTTAAGTTGGGCAATTACACACGTGAAGTTGAGCAACTTGACGTGTCAAGTTCCGAGGAACCTTTGCTTGTGTCTTTAGATGCGGAACAGGAAGTCTCTCCACCTTCATCGGAAAGGGCAGAGGAGCAACTTGAGGAAGAACCTGTCATCTCGCCAGAAAAGCAGGCGCTCGTGGATATCTACCTCGCCGAGGAAGTCTTGCAAGTTGCCTACGAGATGCATGAGCAGACCGAACCTCTGCGGGCATACATCGCCACACTTGAGGGCAGAGAACTCGAGACATCACATCAAATCATTTCATTCTAAACACTTAATACCTTATATAATATGAAGAACTTAATCCTCGCGAGCTTGATGCTCGTCAGTTTAAACGCTTCCGCACAAAAGGTCGTAGCGCAGGACATTGAGTCCTGGATGAGTAGTCTCATCTCTCAAACCATTGACAACAAGGTGGAAGTCAGCAAGAGTCTTGGTCAGGAACGCGACATAACGAAGGAGGGAACGCCCTTGAAGTGGCGCTGCGACATCATGACCTTCACGCTTCCAAAGAAACAACGTTCCATGCTCGACGAAATGATTAAAGCCTTCGAGGCAAACGGAACCAACAATCCGAACTGTTACGGCGTCAACACTTTATCGACGGGAAACCCGCAGAATCAAGGCAAGCGGAACTTGATGATAGGTGAAGACCCGAGTCGCTACGTCACTATTGGCGAACAATACGGCAACTACATCAACGTCAACATACTTGATGCTGCCGACACCACCAAGACGCATCGCTACGCATATGCCCTCGAATGGAAGGAAGACCACAAGGGAAATGTCTTCGCCCGATACATCGTGACGTACGCCAAGATACCTTCGGCACAGACGACCACCATTATAGGCATGGGCATCCCTTCCAACCCAATAAATCCGTTCTTCAATGAGATGACGAACGACGACGCTTTCATCCGCAACTTCAACAGCTTGAAGGACTTTTACTGGGGAAACAACACGACGGAAGTTACAGCAATCTCCATCTATGACCTTTGCAAGATGGGCGTCAAGTATGGTGCCTTCAGACGTCCCGAATCTACAGAGAAGTGGGAGAAGGTAATGGCCGACATTGACGCTTTAATTGAAGTAGCCAAGAATGCGGCAGACCGCAAGTACTTCGAGAAGGCACGCGACCTGCTAATGCAAATGAAGAAGAAGTAAGCGGCAACACCAGCAACAAGTATTTTTCTCAATTAAGTTTTAGGTAATTTTCTTTTCATTCCTCGACCAGCTGAGAAGCTAGTCGGGGTTTTTCCTTTGGTGGACTTAATATTTTTGCCTTGTGCCGCATCGTAATTCAGAATAAATTCTTATATTTGCAAGGTCATTTGTGCATATTATTATGGTGAAAAGAATTGTTTACGCTCTCTTGTTGTTTTCTTTTATGCTCGTTTCCTGCAAGGAGAAGAAGGAAGAGAAAGCGGCTCAGATCTACAAGACGATGAAGGTGGAATGCTCCAGCCAGACGGTCAAGACGCAGTATAGCGCCACCATGAAAGGCAAGGAGATTGTGGAGATCAGGCCGCAGGTGAGCGGTCTCATCACGAAGATACTGACCGCAGAAGGGCAGAAGGTACAGAAGGGACAAGCGCTCTTCATCATCGACCAAGTGCCTTATCAAGCAGCACTCAACACGGCCGAGGCCTCGCTCAAATCGGCCAAAGCGGCAGAGGCGACGGCACAGCTCAACTACGACAGCAAGAAGCAGTTGCGCGACCAGCAGGTCATCAGCGACTTCGAACTGCAGACCGCTCAGCAGGCACTCCTGTCGGCTCAGGCACAAGTAGCGCAAGCACAGGCCGGGGTGACGAATGCCCGCAACAGTCTTAGCTACACAGTTGTGAAGAGTCCGCTCAGCGGTGTGGCCGGTATGATACCCTATCACGTCGGAGCTTTGGTGAGCAGCAACATCGCGGAGCCTTTGATATCGGTCTGCGACGACAGCGAGATGTGGGTTTACTTCAGCCTGAGCGAGCGCGAAGTTACAGATCTAACCCTTCAGTACGGCAGTCTGGATGCCTTCATGAAGCAGATGCCCGACGTCTCGCTCCTCTTGAGCAACGGCACGGAATACGGTCAGAAGGGTAGGGTAGATGCGGTGAGCGGCATCGTGGATGCCAACACGGGAGCCGTCTCTCTGCGTGCCGTCTTCCAGAATAGAGACCACTTGCTTCGTAATGGCGGCACAGGAACGGTCGTCGTCTCTACCGTCAGAGAGGGAGTCATCGTGATTCCCCAGACCGCGACCTTCGAGTTGCAGAACAAAGTCTTTGTTTATAGTGTCGTTGATGGCAAGACGCGTCAGACGGAAATTGAGGTTGCGCCGCTCGACGACGGCAAGACCTACATCGTGGAAAGCGGCTTGAAAGAGGGCGACATCATCATCGCAGAAGGCGCCGGCTTGCTAAAAGAAGGTTTATCCATTGAACATTGACCATTGAACATTGACGATTAATGTCACCGAAAGTATTTATAGATAGGCCGATATTATCGGGCGTAATCTCAGTCTTCATTGTTGTGCTGGGGCTGATTGGCCTTTTGAACCTGCCCATCGAGCAGTTCCCGGAGATTGCTCCGCCGACGGTCAGTGTGCGTGCCAACTATACTGGTGCGAACGCGGAAACCGTCCAGAAGAGCGTCATCATTCCTCTCGAAGAGAGTCTCAACGGCGTGGAGAACATGATGTATATGACCTCCTCGGCCTCCAACACAGGTTCCGGCAACATCAGCATCTTTTTCAAGCAGGGCACGGATGCTGACATGGCGATGGTGAACGTGCAGAACCGCGTGGCATCTACGCAGGGACAACTGCCGGCGGACGTCACCAGGAGCGGCGTGACGGTACGCAAGCGTCAGACGAGCAACATCAAGAGTCTCTCGCTCTATAGCCCGACGGATGCCTACGATACTGATTTCTTGACCAACTACATGAAGATAAACATCGAGCCGCGCCTCTCCAGAGTGCCTGGCGTGGGCGAGGTGAACGTCTGGGGTGCAAGCTATAGTATGCGCATCTGGCTCGACCCGCTCAAGATGGCTTCGTATGGTCTCATGCCTTCCGACATAGATAATGTGCTTGCCGAGCAGAACATCGAGGCCCCGACAGGCACGCTGGGCGCCGACGCCGACAATACCTTCCAGTACGTCTTGAAGTATCGGGGGCGCTATGAAGAAGAGCGAAACTACGAGAACATGGTAGTGAAGTCGCTTCCCGACGGCAGCGTGCTGAGGCTCAAAGACGTGGCTCGCGTGGAGCTCGGCATACAGAACTACACCTTCCAGAACAGCACAAACGGCCACGCGGGCGCTAACTGCATGATTGCCCAGACGCCCGGTTCGAACGCGAACGAGATAATAAAGCTCATCGACAAGACGGCCATCGAGATAAAGAAAGAGCTGCCCCCGGGCATGGAACTCGTGGATGTGATGAGCACAAAGGACTTTCTCGACGCCAGCATCCACAATGTCGTGCGCACGCTTCTCGAGGCCATCGTGCTCGTGGTGCTTGTCGTCTATATCTTCCTGCAAGACCTCAAGAGCACGTTCATCCCGTCGCTCGCCATCGTGGTCAGTCTGATAGGCACCTTCGCCGTGCTTTACTTCATTGGCTTTAGCCTTAACCTGCTGACGCTCTTTGCCCTCGTCTTGGTAATCGGCACGGTGGTGGACGACGCCATCGTCGTGGTGGAGGCCGTCCAAGCGAAGTTCGACGAGGGCTACAAGTCGCCTTATCTTGCCTCTGTCGATGCGATGAAAGGCCTCACCTCTGCCCTCATCACGACCACCATCGTCTTCATGAGCGTCTTCATCCCCGTTTGTTTCGTGAGCGGCACCACGGGCGTCTTCTACACCCAGTTTGGTGTGACGATGGCGATAGCCGTTATCATCTCCACCATCAATGCGATGACGCTCTCTCCCGCTCTTTGTGCCCTGATGCTCCGACCCCGTCGAGAGGGCGACACGAGCTTCTCGGCGCGCTTCCACGAGGCGTTCAACGTCGGCTTCCATCGCGTTGTCGTCAAGTACCAGAGGGGCGTCCTGCGCATCTTCCACAACCGCTGGCTGCCCTGGGTATCCGTTGTGGCGGTCTGCTTCTTGCTGGCCTACATGCTCAAGACAACTAAGACAGGCTTCGTTCCAAACGAGGACATGGGCTCCATCAACGTCAACGTCCAATGCGCTCCAGGCACGAGCATGGCCGTGACAGGTAAGATAACCCGCGAGGTGGAACGTCGCATCAAGGACATCCCGCAGTTCCGCCTCTACAACATGACCATTGGGCGCGGCTCGACGTTCGACCAGTCGTCGTCTGCCGGCTCGTTCAATATCCGCCTTAAGAACTGGGATGAACGCAAGGCGAAAGGCGACGACATCAACTCCGTGATAGATGAAATCTACCGCCGGACTGCAGACATCACGCAGGCTCAGATACGTGTCAGCACCCGTCCCATGATATCGGGTTATGGCGCGACAAGTGGCTTCGAGCTTCACGTGCAAGACCGAAAGGGCGGCAAGATCGAGGACCTGATGCGCATCACACGCGTTCTCATCGACTCCCTGAACCAGGAACCCGCCATCTCCCGCGCGTTTACCACCTTCGACACAAAGTATCCGCAGTATCGCGTGGAAGTAGATGCTGCCCGTTGCAAGCGCGATGGCGTGACGCCGAACGCTGTGCTGAAGGTGCTTTCGGGCTATGTGGGCGGCACCTACAGCAGCAACCTGACGCGCTTCACAAAGCTTTATCGCGTCATCGTGCAAGCGTCGCCCGAGTTCCGTCTCGACGAGAAATCGCTCTCCAACATGCGTGTCCGCAGTGAGAGCGGGCAGATGATTCCCATCACGCAGTACATCTCGATGGAGCGCGTCTATGGCAGCGAGGGCCTGAACCGCTTCAACCTCTTCAGCAGCATCGCCGTCATGGGACAGACTGCCGACGGTTACAGCAGCGGACAGACGCTGGAAGCCATCCGCCGCACGGCAGCCAAAGTGCTTCCCGAGGGCTATGGCTACGAGTTCGGCGGCATGTCGCGCGAGGAAGCGTCGCTCGGCAACACCACCGCCATCATCTTCGTCATCTGCGTCCTCTTCATATACCTTATACTGTGTGCGCTCTATGAGAGCCTCTTCATCCCCCTTGCCGTCATCCTGAGCGTGCCGTTCGGACTGCTCGGCAGCTTCCTTTTCTCGCGGATGTGGGGCTTGGAGAACAACATCTACATGCAGACGGGACTCATCATGCTCATCGGCCTCTTGGCCAAGACAGCCATTCTGCTGACCGAGTACGCCACGGAGCGACACCGCAAGGGTATGAGCATCACGATGGCCGCGATGAGTGCCGCCAGGGTTCGTCTGCGCCCAATCCTGATGACGTCGCTCACCATGATATTCGGCATGTTGCCTCTCGTCTTCGCGCACGGCGTGGGGGCCAACGGCAACATATCGCTCGGCGTGGGCTGCGCAGGCGGTATGCTCGTCGGCACCATCGCGCTGCTCTTCGTCGTGCCCGTGCTCTACATGCCCTTCCAATGGCTCCACAGCCGCTTCGGACACGCGGTGAAGCGGTAAAGAGAGCGAAATAGATAAAACGGAAACATAAGATGAACAGAACAGTCATTATCGCCCTGCTTGCTCTTGTTACAGCGGCAGGGACGGCACAGGGAAAGCAAATCGTGTGGGAGCAGCCCACTACGGAGTTCAGTACAAGCTACGGCGACGGCTTCTTCAATTTGGCTCTCGACATCACGAAGGTCGAGCTGAAGGAGAACGAGACGCTCGTCTATATGACAGTCAGCCAGCGGTCGGACTACGATGACTATTGGTTCCAGTTCGCCAGCGGCTCTTATCTGAAGGCCGACGGAAAGCAATATGCCATCACGTCTGCCGACGGCATACAGCTCGACACGCACCAGCAGACGGGTCCCGACGGCACAAGCGACGTCGTGCTCCACTTCAAGCCGCTGCCCCTATCGACCAAGTCGTTCGACTTTACCGAGGGAGACTTCAGCGGCGCATGGTCCATCACGGGCATCAAGCCTGTGGAGGAACGCTGGCGGCAACTACTGCCTTCCTATTGGTGCGACGAGAAGGGCGACTGGAAGATTGCCTTCCTCGAGGACCAAGCCATATATGATTGCCGGTTCTGGCGTTACAAGAAGCTTGACATCAACCAGAAGACTGGCGAGGCCGAAATGCTGCTGGAGGCAGACCCACCCCTGCCCTCCCTTAAAGGGAGGGAGTCTTTGTTCTCCCCCTTTAAGGGGGAGTTAGAGGGGGTCCGCGAGCTTCGCGTCATTGTAGGCAAGGACAAGAAGGGCAAGCGCACCATACAGATAGGCGACCAGAAGGCTTCATACAGCATGATAACCAGCCGCTTCATGCCCGACTACCCGCAGAAGGACACGCGTACGGACTTCGTGGATACCGATTACAAAGCAGACACGGTGACGGTCGTCGGGTGGATAAAGGACATGCCGGACAAGTACAAGGGCGAGAAGACCTTCGAGTTCGCCTATCAAAACCTCTTTACGGGCGACGAGGAATCAGTCTATGCCGACCTCGACGAGCAAGGACGCTTCAAGGTCAGCTTTCCGCTGCTGAACAGTACAGGGTTCTTCTGCGACTGGTCGCGCTGCTTCATGCGGACGATGCTCGAGCCAGGGAAGACCTACTTCCTGCTCTACGACTTCAAGGAGGGACGCCGCTACTTCATGGGCGACGACTGCCGACTGCAGAACGAGCTCTTCAAGTATCCCGTCGATTGGCAGACAGTAAGCATGGCTCGCGAGGATAAAGATTTCGACAGATACATCGCCTCTACCGACAGCCTGTTGCAAACTCAGTTCGCAAAGCAGGAGCGTCTATTCGAGGAACATCCCTCGCTCTCCAATCGCTACAGGCAATATCGCCGGGGCAACACGCTTTGGCAGCAGGCATTCTGCTTCGGCCAGGCTCGCTTCAACGCCGAAAGGTTCCAGCTTCCTGAAGCTGCATGCCAATATGCCTACAAGACTTTCTGGACAAAACTCGAGTCGCCCTTGACCCTGCACCGCGAGACGAGCGGCTTCCTGCGCGATTATCTCGACGATGCCATCGGGCGACACAACAACACGTATGGCTTGAAACTGACCGATTACATCAGCGAGATAGTCGAGAACGACGAGGAACGTGAGGTACTGAACCGTTTGAAGGAGTGGAAGAAAACAGCGATGGAAGCAATAAATCAGGCTTCTACGATGGAGGAGAAACAGCGCATTGTCGATGAAGAGAACGCAAAGCATACAGATCTTATAGAGGCTGCTGGTAAGATTCTTAACAGCCCGAAGGCGCAGAAGTTCATGCATGAGAAGGCACTCCTCTACAAGATGAAGTACCAGGAGCACAGCCTCGACTCCCTTGGTGCCAAGCCGTTCCTGAAGAGCATCTGGTTCGCGCAGCAGGTTTATGAAGAGCTCGAACACGAGCGCGTGCCGCTGCCCGAGCGCGTGCTCGACTCTTTGAAGATGATGATAGGCAACCCCACCGCCATCGAGATGATTGAGAAGAAGAACGATTACTACGTCGCACTGGCCAACCGCGAGTTCGACAAGCTCGTGCTCAAGTCGTCGGACGACGTGAAGGACCTCTCCGAAGGCGAGGCTTTGCTGCGGAAGCTCCTGGAACCCTACAAGGGAAAGTTCGTGCTGCTCGACGTCTGGGGCACTTGGTGCGGCCCCTGCAAGGAGGCACTCTCCCATAGTCAGGAGGAGTATGACCGGTTGAAAGAGTTCGACATCGCTTACCTCTACCTTGCCAACCGCAGCCCTCAGGAGTCGTGGGAGAACGTCATCAAGGAGTACAACGTCAGCGGAGACAACGTGGCACACTACAATCTGCCGTCCGAGCAGCAGAGCGCCATCGAGCGTCACCTTGATGTCCGTGCCTTCCCGACGTACAAGCTCTTCGACCGCGACGGCAACATGCTCGACATTAAAGTCGATGCCCGCGACCTCGACGACCTCGTCAGACTGCTGCAGCAGATGAAATAGAAAATAATACAGATAAAGTAAAAAATATCATCCAAACCTGTTACAAATCGATGGATAGTGCGTTATAATATATAGAACGCCATTGGTGCGCTATTCATTGAATGTGTAATTTGGGTACCCCACTGCTGTCGCGTCGCGAGATGTGACAGCAGTTTTTGTATGATTCTGCAGGCGCCCATATCGAGTCCGACCGGTCGTGTTGCCAAACTTCACACGCCGAGTTCGTTATACATACATGTATCTATAATTATACATACATGTACATTTAATTATACATACATGTATCTATAATCAACTCATAACGCCGAGTTGGGTAACACGACCTGTTGTGTTGGGCAACACCTCTTGTCGAGCCGTGTTTCGCCACTTATTTCGTCGGGCAATTCAGCGTGCAGGATGAGATGAAATTTTGCTTTCCAGTCCTCATTTTCCAATATTTAATATTCAATTATCAATAATATTTTGTAACTTTGCGACTGAAAAGCCGAAACAACTTCTATTATTATGAAAAAGAGAATCGCATTATGCGTGAGCTGTCTGCTCCTGTGTCTCTGCTCGGCAATGGCTGCCGTCAACATCATTCCGAAACCCATGTCGGTCGAAGAGAAAGAGGGCGAGTTCGTGTTCACAAAGGGCTTCACCATCGGTTACAGCGATGCGAGCCTCCAACCTGCAGCCATTTATCTGCAAGATATGCTGGAAAATGAGACGGGCTTCAACTTCAAGACAAAGCTTGGCAAAGGCAAGGTTCAGCTCAGCCTTGTCCTTCCCGACGAAAACGACGAGAGCTATGAGTTTGTCAGCGACAAGAAAGGCGTTCTCATCACTGCTCACAGCTATCGTGGCATCATCAATGGCATTGCGACGCTGAGGCAATTAATGCCTATTGAATGTAGGCTGAACCTTTGTTTGTTCGGAGGCTTTCATGAATTCTATTGGGGAATACCTTCTGTCACTATTAAGGACGCCCCGAATTTCCATTGGCGAGGCCTGATGCTCGACCCCGTTCGTCACTTCTTCTCTGTTGAAGAGACGAAGCGTTTGCTCGACCATATGGCGCTCTATAAGCTCAATAAGTTCCATTGGCACTTGTCGGACAACGAGGGCTTCCGCATGGAGGTAAAGGCTTATCCCGAGCTGACGGGCGATTCGATGGCTTGGCGTCGC
This sequence comes from uncultured Bacteroidales bacterium, assembly GCA_902778625.1. Lineage (GTDB taxonomy): Bacteria > Bacteroidota > Bacteroidia > Bacteroidales > Bacteroidaceae > Physcousia. The sequence continues at coordinate 218,343 of CACYYM010000004.1, read as the reverse complement.
TTCAATAGCCACGACCGCCAGTGCCTCGACCGAGCTGCAAAGGAGAACAATCCTGCGATGCTCATCCCTTGGAAGTTCATCAAGGAAGTCGAGGGCTTCGGTGAACTCTACGGCGGTTACTATACGCAGGACGAGATTCGCGATGTCATCCAGTACGCTGCCGTTCGTGGTATTGACGTGATTCCCGAGATTGATATGCCCGGACACAACGGCTCGGCTTGCTGGTGCTACCGTTGGCTGAGTTGCACACAAGACGGTCGGGAGCCGCTATGCCTTGGCCGCAACTCGACCATCGAGTTCGCAGAAAAGGTTTATGACGAGGTCTTCCAGCTCTTCCCCTACGAGTATGTGAGCATCGGTGGCGATGAAGTGAACCGCCGTCGCTGGTCGGAGTGCAGCGAGTGCCAGAAGCGCATCGAGAGCGAAGGCTTGAAGGACGTCAGCGAACTGCAGGCTTGGTTCACCAAGAAGATGGAGAAGTACTTCAACGCTCACGGCAAGCGCATCCTCGGCTGGGACGAGATACTCGAGGGCGGGCTGTCAAAAACGGCGACCGTGCATTGGTGGCGCGGCGACCATCCCGACGTGACACAAAAGGCAACGGCAATGGGCAACGAGGTCGTGCTTTGCCCCTTCACTTTCCTTTACTTTGATTACGCGCAGGACGACAACACGTTGCGCCACATCTACGACGGCGACATCGTGCCCGTTGACCTGACAGCCGAGCAACTGAAGCTCATCAAGGGTATGCAGGCGAATATATGGTGCGAGCGCATTCCCACGGAAGCCCGCATGCAATGGATGGTCTTCCCGCGTGCCTTGGCGCTTGCCGAGAAAGCTTGGACGCCTCGCAAAGACCAGAACTGGGACGACTTCTTCCCTCGCTTGCAAGCACACCTGAAGCGCCTCGATGCGATGGGTATACAGTATCGACCTTTGCAGACAAAGCGTCCGTAGCGGATTGCTCACGAAAACGACAGAATGGCACGCTTTTATGAAAGCTATTCCACTTTTACTTCTCTTGGCTGGCATAGCTCAGGCACAGCTCCTTCGCGGAGAAAGCCGAATGTATCCTGCTGTGCCCGACAGCGCGCTTCTGCACCGTCCTTTCGGCAAAGCAGACCAGAAGACATTCCTCCATCCTGACCGCATCTTTTATCCCGAGACGTGGTTCCATTTTGTCAACGGAAACGTGAGCCGAGAAGGCATAACGCGCGACCTTGAGTCAATCGCTCAGTCGGGCATTCAGGGCATCCAACTCTTTCACGGTCGTATGAGCGATGACGTGTGGCCCGGCACCCAGGAACCGATAGAGTGTCTGACGCCCAAATGGGAAGACCTGGTTCGCCACACAGCCAGCGAGGCTCATCGACTGGGCATGCGATTCAGCTTACAGACTTGCCCAGGATGGGCGATGAGCGGAGGACCCTGGATTAAACCAGAGCAGGCAATGCGCCATCTTGCTTTTACGCGAACAGATGTTGAGGGCGGCAAAGAGATTGATGTCTTGCTGCCCATCGATGCAAAAGAGGATTGGCGCGATTGGCGGGACGTTTGTGTGCTTGCCTTCCCCACACCAAAAGGCGACAATAACCGCCATTTGGAAGTGGAAGAGGTTCGTGCTGACGACCATCAACAGGAATGGGAGAAGCTGCTAAAGGAGGGAAAGGACTTCGTGATGCCTGCCACGCAACCAGACAAGCCTTACCGCTTCAGCCTCAAGCTCAAGGGTGAAGAGATGCCTCGTTCGGTGGAGTTTAATCCCATCGATAACTTCAACCACGACTTTGGCGTGCAGCCCGACATTCATGTGCGCATTGTTGCCAACGGACAAGTACTTCTCGACTCGGACTTCCCTGCTGCCAATTGGCAAGATTCAGATGTGGGCATGACCTTTGCGCTTCGTCAGATAGCGGATAACGGGCAGCAGACAAGGGGCGGCAGGTTTTATCAGGTTGAAATCACAAACCTCCACAACATGCACATCCGTCGTATGCGTTTCCTTTCTGCTGTTCGAGGCCACAATTGGGAAATGGAAGCGGCCTGGACTTCGCGTTCTCTGCTGCCCTTGACGCTCTTTGATGAGGAGTCGTCCCAAAAGGAAAGTGCGGGCTTCATCCGTAGAGCCAGTGTCCTCGACCTTTCGAATCGGATGAATGCTCTAGGTCAACTGCATTGGACAGCACCTCAAGGACGGTGGACCATCCTGCGCATAGGACACGTCAATACAGGCCGACAGAACGGTCCTGCCCCGAAGGAAGCGACGGGTTGGGAAGTCAATAAGCTCGATACAGCTTTTGTCACATATCAGTTCAATAGTTATATCGGCCGATTGGTCGATGGACCTCTAAAGGGCTTGCTCAACAATATGCTGATGGACAGCTGGGAATGTGTCTCGCAGACGTGGACACGATACATGAAGGAAGAGTTCCAGACACGTCGCCATTACGACCTGACCACTTGGATGCCAGCTCTCTTCGGATGGGTCGTAGACGACAGAGAGCAGACCAGCCAGTTCCTTGCTGACTGGCGACGCACCATCCACGAGCTCTTTACGCAAAACTTCTACGGACACATGACTCGCTTGGCTCGCGAAAAAGGCATGACGGCAAGCTACGAGACAGCAGCCGGCGACATCTTTCCCGCTGGTCCGATGGAATACTATAAGTATGCCGATGTGCCCATGACTGAGTATTGGCAGCCTTTCGGCAACTTCCTTGCCAACCACAACTACAAGCCCATTCGACCAACGGCTTCAGCGGCTCGCATGTACGGCAAGCCAAGAGTCAGCGCGGAATCCTTCACTTCGTTCGTGCTGACGTGGGACGAACATCTCAGCATGCTTCGCGAGGTCGCTAATCAGAATATGGTCGAAGGCGTCACACACACCATCTTCCATACCTATACACATAACCCAGACCCCGATCGCTATTTCCCTGGTACTTCTTTTGGCAGTGGCATTGGCACGCCTTTCTTGAGAGGACAGACATGGTGGCCCTATATTAAGCACTTCAACACCTATCTTGCCCGTTGCGCCTTCATGCTCGAACGTGGGCGCCCAGTAAGCAGTGTCCTTTGGTATCTTGGCGACGAGACCGAGCAGAAGCCCGACCAGTACACGCCTTTCCCTGAAGGTTTCAAGTACGATTACTGCAACACCGATGCCCTGCTTCATCGTATCAGCATAAAAGACGGCAAGTGGGTGACGCCAGAGGGCATCAGTTACGATTTGTTGTGGATTCCCAAGCGCGGACGACTCCTGCCGGAAACGTTGGAACGTCTTTGTCAGTTTGTGGCGCAAGGCGGACATTTGGTGGCTGATGAGCCGACAGACATAGCCACTCTTTCTGCCGACCGTCAGCAAGCTTCGCGTTTCCTTAAAGCAAATAGGCAGTTGTTCGAAAGCGGGAACGTCATCCAAGGCACTTCCTTGTCCGATGCTCTGCAACGACTCGACCTTAAACCCGATGTGAAGGGAGATATTCTTTGGCTTCACCGGCAAGACGAGGGATCCGATTGGTACATGATTTGCCCGAAACAGGAACAGGCTTTTAGCGGCAATCTCGCCTTCCGCCAGAATGGTCGGGCCGAGTTGTGGAACCCGATGAACGGCAAGATCACGCCTATTGCCTCCCAACAAGACGGCGAATATGCCAGCCTTGACCTCAATTTGAGTCGTGGCGAGATGCTCTTTGTCGTGTTCAGACATGATGGACAAAAGACAAAGGAAAAGAGTCAACTGGCAGAACGACAGCCTGTTGCGAGCTCTTGGGTCATTACATTCCCGCAGGGATGGGGCATCGAGGCACCGCTTTCTCTTAACGAACTGAAGCCTTGGAAAGACTTGCCTCTAAGTGATGAGGGCAAAGCCTTTTCTGGTACTGCTACCTACGAGACTACGTTCCAGCTTGACCACAAACCTAAACGAGAACTTCTTTTGAACTTGGGAAAGGTTGAGGAGATAGCTGTGGTAAGTGTGAATGGACACGTCACGGACACACTTTGGGCTGAACCTTATGCAACCGATATCACTCATTTCGTTAGGAAAGGAGGCAATCGTTTGAGCGTCCAAGTCACAAGTACTTGGCACAATCGCCTTGTCTATGATGCCCGCCAACCAAAAGAGCAACGCAAGACTTGGGTTATCAATGGCCCTTCCGATAAGGCCGAACTTCGTCCCTCAGGACTTCTCGGTCCTGTTGAGTTGGTGGAGCGTAGGTGATGATTAGCGGACGAGAATCTTCTTGCCGCCTTTGATGACGATGCCCTTGAAGTGTTCGTTGACGCGCTGACCGGAGAGATTGTAGGCGTTAAGGTCTTTCTGGTCAGAGTCTTTCAGCTCATCGATTCCCGTCAGGATTCCGTCGAGCCCTTCGAGCCAATCCGTCAAGTGTATCACCATTGCGTTGTGGAAGGCAAAGCTTGTGCTGAAGCCGAAACCGTGACCGCCTGACGAGAATGTCTTGGCGGTGACGTCGACCTCTGCTTTCTTCAGAGCCGACCTGTACTTTGTGCTGTTGATGGGCTTTACTGTGTTGTCGTTGGTGGCCCAGCAGAGGTAGCATGGCGGCGTTTCAGAGGTGACTTGCAGCTCGTTGCTGTAGAGGTCCACGAGTTCGCTGCTGGGGTTGCTTCCCAAGAGGTTCTCCCTGGAACCCTCGTGTGTGTATCGGCTGTCCATTGTGATGACGGGATAGAACAGTATCTGAAAGGCAGGCAGTTCGCTGCCCGTGAGATGCGTTGCGATGGTGCTGGCGAGGTGTCCGCCGGCGCTGAAGCCCATCACGCCGATGCGATGGGGATTTATCCGCAACTCCTCGGCGTTGTCGCGAAGATACTTGAGGGCAGCGCGACCGTCGTTCAGCGGCACCTCGGGATTGCCGTGGGGAAGATTGTAGGTCAGCACAGCGACTGTAAAACCGAGGTCAAGGTAAAAAGGGGCCCAGTCGGAGCCTTCGTAGCCGCCTGCAATATAGGCATATCCGCCGCCAGGACAGATGATGACTGCCTTGCCGTTGGCTTTCTCCTCGTCTGCGCAGAAGAGCTTGAGCGTAGCGCCTGTGGGGAGCTGCACCTCATAGACCGTGGGTTGCTTCTCCACATAGTTTGCCAGGATTTCAAGTGCCTCGCTCGGGTCGAAGTCGCCTTCCTCGGTGATGGCCGTCTGGTTGCCTGTGTCGTGGGGTGTCCAAGTATTGGCGCAGATGCCTGTTTGCGTGATGTCGGCGCTGTTGAAGACGTAGCCGTCCATCGTGATATAATAAGGAAAGTCGGAGGGCGTGCCCGTGTAGTTCACCTTGATGGGCTGCAGGTACTCGTTGGAGCAGACGATGTTGCTCCAGTCGTCCTGAAAGGATACGGGGTCACGGTACATGAACGAATGGTCGTCGACGCTGTAGAGATAAGTCTTTCCCTCGTGCGTGATGAAAGCAAACTCGCCCTTTGTCGCGCCGATGCTGGTCAGCACGGTACTCGTCATCTTGCCGTCCTTTGTGCCCATCTCGCCGCGCGGGGTTCTCATGCTGTACTTCTTGTCGTTCGTAGGCTTGAAGGTGTTCCACTCGGGCAGAGGGTTCTTCACCTCTATGCCGTCAGCCTCAATGAGTTGCAGGAGGCTCTTAGCCCATATCTCGGCCAGGCGGGTGGCACCTGTCAGGTTGGGATGCAGATAGAAATAGCCCGCGTTGCCGCTCTCCCTGGTGAAGAGCGCGAAATTGTTCTCGAAGTACTCCCAGACGCCTTTATTACCCGCATATACCTGCTCGTATTGAGCCACGAGTGCGTCGAGCACGGGATAGTAGCTGTGAAGGCGGTCGAGGCCTTCCTGCAGGTACTTCGCGCCGTTGTATGTGCTTGGGCTGTACCAGATTGGATAGTTGAGGACGATTTTGCAGTCGGGTATCTGCTCGATAAGTTTGTTGATGATGGTCTTCATGTTTTCGGCGTAGGTGTCGGGAGCGACGGGAGCGCCCTCCGTACCCGTACAAGCGCTGTCGTTCGTGCCAAGCATGATGGAGATATAGATGCGTCCGCCGTTCGCTTTTCTCAGTGCTTTGGCGTTGCTAAGGATACGGCTAAAGTCGTCCCTGCCAGGCAGATAGCCGAAGGTAGTAATGCCGGAGTGTCCGCCGTTGTAAACGTTCGTCGTCACCCCTGTGGCTTGTTCAACGAGAGCACGGCAAAGGACTGGTGGCGCTTGCACAGGTGGGTTGCTGAGCGTCGCGCCGTAGGTGATGCTGTTGCCTATGAAGAGCAGGTTGATGTTGGCAGACGGGTCGATGGGATCCGGCTCGCCCTCGTATGCCTCAAAGATTTGGAAGCGACCCAGCGAAAGTAGCAAGCCGCCGGCCGACTGACGGCGATTGGCGTAGGTTTTCTTGACGAGGAACTTCACGTCGGTATATTCTGCTCCGAGGTCGATGTGGGGCGACTCGTAGCGTTCGGGCGTGAAGGACGTGAAGTCGTCTTGCATGTTCGTGAGGTGCGCCACCTGTGTCCACGTGCCAGGCAGGTTGGCGGCCATGATGACGACTTCCGTCGGCGTGTCGTACGTAGCCTGCCAGGCCGAACCAATCATCGAGAAGATGATGTGCTGCTTTGCCTCGCCCAGGTGGAACTGCAGGAAGGGGTCTTCGTTAGGCCCGATCATGTTCGAGCCCGACCATGCCGTGTGGTAGATGTACTGGTTGGTTCCTACGCCATCACTCTCGGGTCGGATGAGATTGGCCACCGTGAACTGGGAGTTCTCAGGCGGTGTGCCCGTAATCTGGGAAGCGTCGGTAATCAATGCCTCGCCAGCTTTCCACACCAGCTCCTGTGCTTGCATAGACGAAAGCAAACCGCAGAAGAGACAAAGAAGGAGAAATGACTTTTTCATAATAGTAGTGTTTTAGTTCCTGTGTTTCTGCTTGCAAAAATACGAATTTTACGTGAAAAACGAAACTCGAAAGCAAAAAAATGATGGCTCGACGTTTGAAAATTGTATGTCTGACGTTGGGAGTCTCTCAACGTCGCACGTCGTGTTCGTTATACATACATGTACATTTAATTATACATACATGTATCTATAATTATACATACATGAATATATAATGAACGTCGCTCGCGAAGTCGAGTTTCATCGTGTGTGAATAGGAGTAACACCTACAGAAGCCCGATGCAATGCGACTTGTGGCTTTATGTCCCCAATAACTACGAATAAGCGTTCAATAACTACGAATAAACGTTAAAAAGCAGCCAATATCGAAACTTTCCAATATCTAAACATTGCGAGATTCAGCATTTCTCTGTTACTTTGCTCTCGGAAACCTCCAAATTGTTTAATTGTTCAATTGTCAATTTGTAAAATAATAAGATATGAAACGCAACGACAACACACTGACAAAGGTTGAGTTCGAGGTGATGAACATCATTTGGGACATCGATGGAGCAGCCTGTGCGTGGGATGTTCTTGAACATTACAATGAGCCAAAGCCTGCTTATACAACGATTGCGACCTACTTGAAAGTGCTTTACGAGAAGGGCTGGCTCGACTTCCACAAAGTGGATGGTCAGGGCAAGACGCACAGATATGTGCCGCTCGTTTCGAGGGCTGAATATACTCGGCGAACGATGCAGGAGGTAAAGCAGAACTTCTTCGGTGGCAGCGTAAAGTCCATGCTCAACTATTTCGTTAAAGAAGAGAACCTTTCGCCGGAAGAGGTCAAGGAACTCCTCGCACTCGTCGAACAGAAGTGATAAATGCTAAATGGTAAATGATTAAATGGAGAATGCTATGATGTCCGCTGTCCTTTTATATTCCATCAAGTCGGCTATCGTGTTGACTCTGCTGTACTTGCCCTACATGCTGATGCTTAGGCGAGAGAGTTTCTTCCGCTTCAACCGCATGGTGCTGCTGAGTATCTTGCTGCTGTCGCTCGTCTTGCCGCTCTGCAACATTCCTTGGATGTCGCTCGACCACCAGCCTGTCGTGCAAGCAGCTCAGTTGCAGATGCTTGAACTAGGCATTCCCGTTCATGTCTTGCCCGAGGTGCAAGTCCTGGCAGAGGGTGCGGCAAGTCAGGGGACCTCGCGTTTCAGCGTCTTCTTCCTCGTCAGTCTCATATATATAATAGGTATGGTGGCGTTGCTCATGATGAGGCTTTGGCAGGTTGCCCGCCTGCAGTTCGGCCTGAGGCAGGGCGTGCTTTGGCACAACGACGAGCAGGGTGTCCGCATCTACTGCCATTCGGGCGATGTGGCGCCGTTCAGTTGGATGCGGAACATCGTGATTAACGAGAAGGATTACGACGAGGCAGGCCGCGAGATTGTCTTGCACGAGATGGGACACATTCAGGGCCGCCACTCGTGGGACGTCGTGCTGCTCACCCTCGTGCAGATGCTTCAATGGTGGAATCCGCTCTGTTATGTGCTGGGCATCAGCCTGCGCACGAATACGAGGCCGACAACTTCGTCCTCGAGCAGGGCGTTTCGGCACAAGGTTATCAGTTATTGCTCATAAGAAAAGCCGTTGGCTCCGGTTCCTACGCTTTCGCCAACAGCTTTAACCATAGTTTAACTAAAAAACGTATCACTATGATGAAGAAGTCAAAATCAAATCCGTGGATGCGGAGCAAGGCGCTCTATGTCATCCCGGTCGCTGCGTTGGCGCTTTCGGCCTTCGCAACGCCTAAGTTCGTCGCTCCTATCGAGGAGACAGTGACTAAACTCGAGGGCAAAGGTACGGAGAATTCCGCTAACTTGCAAGTCCTTGAGCAGGAAAATGGGTCTGCCGTTCAAAAAGACATTGCACAGAGTTCTACAGAGAATGTCACTTCGGAAGAGGTGAAGCAGCAGGACACCGATGAACAGCCCCTGTTTGTCCTCGACGGCAAAATCATTGAAGTCCCTGAGGATATGAAGGACGTCAACTTCAAAAGGATGCACGAGGAGCAACTCACCAAACTGCTGAATATCAATGTGGAGGACATCGAGAGCATTGCCGTGCTTAAGAAAGATGAAGCCACCAAAGTGTGGGGCGACAAGGGTGCCAACGGCGTCATCGTAATTGCGACCAAGAAAGAAACGAAGGAACCTGAGAGTCAGAACGTTGTCTATAACAAGCAGACAGGAACTAATGACCCTGTTCTCAAGGACCTCGTCAAGAAGCTGCCCGGAGCTGAGATGGATGGCGACGGCAATATCACAGTGGGCGGCAAGAGCGTCTCTAAGATAATGCTCAACGATAAGGAAGTCTTAAACAATAACGACACCATCTATAATGTGGTGAAGGAGAGGGCAAAGTTCCCTGGAGGGGACGCAGAAATCTTCAAGTTCCTTTCCGAGAACATGCGTTATCCCAAGCTTTGCCAGGAGTTCGGCGTGCAGGGTCGTGTTATAGTCCGGTTTGTTATTGAGAAGGACGGCAGCATCACACATATTGAGAAGGTTCGTGGAGCAGGAAAGACACTCTCGGAGGTGGAAGTAACGTCCTACAAACAGGAACATCCCGACAGCCCGGAGCAACTTAAGGCAGGGCAAGACCTTGGCGACCTGCTCTTCGAAGAGGCCAAACGTGTGCTGGAACTGATGCCCAAGTGGGAACCTGGAAAGGACGAGGACGGCAATCCCGTTCGCAGCATCTTCAGCCTGCCTGTCACGTTCCGACTACAGTAACTTCCCAACATGACACGTTAAGTTTACCAACATAACACGTTAAGTTTGCAATCGTAACACGTTAAGTTTGCGATTATCCCACGTTACGTTTTCACATAGCTCCTTCGTCGTGAGGCAGAGGAGCTTTTTTTGCTGCCTAACATTACTTAATAAATACTAAAATTTCGGTGATTTTTGCGATGGATTGGGCTTTTTTTGCTATCTTTGTCCCCGAAATAACTAAGCAAAGAAAGACATGGGATTCTTTAATTTCTTTAGCAAAGAGAAGAAGGAAACGCTCGACCAGGGGCTTGAGAAGACGAAGGAAAGTTTCTTCGGCAAACTGACGCGTGCCGTCGCAGGCAAGTCTAAGGTGGATGACGAGGTGCTTGACAACCTGGAGGAAGTCCTTGTTACGAGTGATGTAGGCGTGGATACGACCCTCAATATCATCAAGCGCATCGAGGCTCGAGTGGAGCGAGACAAGTACGTCACGACCGGCGAGCTGAACAACATTCTTCGCGATGAAATCGCACAATTGCTCACTGAAAACAACACAGACGATACTGAAGGTTTTCAGATTCCTGCCGACAAGCGGCCTTATGTCATCCTTGTTGTGGGCGTGAATGGCGTGGGCAAGACGACAACAATAGGTAAACTTGCCTATCAGTTCAAGGAAGCCGGCTTGAAAGTCGTGCTTGGAGCAGCTGATACGTTCCGCGCCGCTGCAGTCGAGCAGATATGCATCTGGGCCGAAAGGGTAGGGGTGCCTGTTGTGAAACAGAAGATGGGCAGCGACCCTGCCAGCGTGGCTTTCGATACTTTGAACAGCGCGATTGCAAATGGCGCAGACGTTGTGCTCATCGATACTGCAGGCCGTCTGCACAACAAGAAAGGCCTCATGGACGAACTCTCGAAGATTAAACGCGTGATGCAGAAGCTCATGCCTGATGCGCCACACGATGTTATGCTCGTCCTCGATGGCAGTACCGGCCAGAATGCCTTCGAGCAAGCCAAGCAGTTCACTTCGGCGACGGAGGTCACAAGTATGGCCATCACGAAGCTCGACGGAAGTGCCAAAGGTGGCGTAGTCATCGGCATCAGCGACCAGTTCAAGATACCTGTTCGTTATATTGGTTTAGGTGAACGGGCAGAAGACTTGCAGCCCTTCAATCGTAGAGAGTTCGTCGATTCGCTCTTCAAGAAATGAAGCCTCGCACGATAGACATAATTACGCTTGGTTGCAGCAAGAATCTTGTTGACAGCGAGAAACTCATCCGTCAGTTGGAACTAAACGGATTTGAAGTGACGCATGATGCTGAAGAACCAGAAGGAGAGATAGCCATCGTAAATACCTGCGGTTTCATCGGCGATGCGAAGGAGGAAAGCATCAACATGATACTTGAACTTGCGCAGCGAAAGGCGCAAGGTAAGATCAAGCAGCTCATCGTGATGGGCTGCCTGTCGCAGCGTTACTTCGAAGAGCTGAAGCAGGAACTGCCTGAGGTGGACCGCTTCTATGGGAAGTTCGATTGGGAGCTAATTATCACAGACTTGAATGGAACTTATCACAAGGAAGCATCTAATGAACGACATCTCACAACGCCTTCGCACTATGCCTACCTGAAGATAAGCGAGGGCTGCAATCGGCATTGTGCTTATTGCGCCATTCCCATCATTACAGGCAAGCAAAAGTCCCATTCCATCGAAGAAATCGTGGCTGAAGTGGAAGGTTTGGTGGCAAAGGGAGTGAAGGAGTTTCAGGTCATCGCCCAGGAGCTAACGGGCTACGGCACCGACCTCTACGGCAAGCAGATGATAGCCCCGCTCATCGACCGCATCGCCGAAGTGCCTGGTGTGGAGTGGATAAGGCTTCACTATGGCTATCCTGCCCATTTTCCTTGGGAACTCTTGGAGGTGATGAAGCGTCACGAGAATGTCTGCAAGTACCTCGATATTGCCCTGCAGCACATCAGCGACAACCAACTTTCGGCTATGCGAAGGCACATCACAAAGCAAGAAACCTACGATTTCATCGAGAAAATCCGCAAGGAAGTGCCCGGCATTCACCTTCGCACGACACTCATGGTGGGCTTCCCCGGCGAGACAGACGAGGACTTTCAGGAGCTCATCGACTTCGTGAAGTGGGCGAAGTTCGAGCGAATGGGTGCCTTTGCCTATAGCGAAGAGGAAGGGACGTACGCCGCAGAGCATTATAAGGACGATGTCCCCGAAGAAGTGAAGCAGGTGCGTCTCAGTAAGTTGATGCGCGTCCAGCAACAAATAAGCGAAGATGTTCAGGCACGCAAAGTGGGGCGGACCATGAAGGTTATCATTGACCGCGAGGAAGGTGATTATTTCATTGGTCGCACAGAGTACGATTCGCCTGAGGTTGACCCAGAAGTGCTCATCAAGAAGAGCGAATCATCTGACCTTCGGCCAGGCTTTTTCTATGCCGTAAACATCAGTTCTGCCGATGAATTCGACCTTTTTGCGAAAGTTGAATAGGGCATAGAGATTATGAAGAAGCTAAACACAACTAAAACTTACAAGATATGAACAATAAGGAATTTATCACGGACTTGGCCGCTCGCACCAAGTTAGGCAGTAAGGAGGTCGGCTCGTTGGTGAGTGCAACCGTGTCTGCTATCATCAGTGAGCTAACCGAGGAGAACACAGTTGCCATCCCTGGCTTTGGCGCCTTCGAAGTCAAGAAGAAGTTGGAGCGTGTGCTGGTCAACCCTACTACCAAACAGCGTTTGCTTGTGCCGCCAAAGATGACGGTGAACTTCAAACCCAACACTTCCTTAAAATCTAAAGTGAAGTAAGACTATGGCAACCAAGATTAATCTCCAGCAGCTTGCCAAGACGTTGGCACAGAAGAGGAACCTGCCGCAGAAGGATGCTGAAGCGTTCCTCAAGACGTTTTTCGACGCCATCATCGAGAACGTGACTGCCGATAAGATGGTCAAGATAAAGGGCTTAGGCACCTTCAAGCTCATCGAGGTCCTAGACCGCGAGAGCGTCAACATCAACTCGGGCGAACGTATCGTCATCCCAGGCCATTCGAAGCTCAGCTTCACGCCTGAGAACGCCCTCAAGGACCTCATCAACAAGCCCTTTGCCGACTTCCAGACTGTCGTCATCAATGAGGGTACGAGCATCGAGGAGATGGAAAAGATTCCAGCCCCTTCTCCCGAAGAGACCCCTGTTCAGGCATTCGTCTCAACTCCAGAGCCGGTTCCGGAAGTAAAGGAGGAGCCCAAGGAAGAAGCTATTCCTGAGCCCGAAGTAAAGGCAGAGCCCGATTCAGTCGTGGTTCCCGAGCCAACTCCAGAGCCTGTTGTCGTATCTGAGGCAAAGGCTGAGCCAGAGTCGGAAGCGGAAAGCGCCCCTGTTCAGCAACTTGCCCGTGAACCCATTGACCAAAGGCCTTTGCTCTACGGACCGCCGCCAGTAAAAAAGAAGCCCACCCGTTCCTATGCGAAGATTGCGGCTTGGATATTGGGCGTCCTGCTGCTTTGCGTTGTGGGTTACTTCATCGCTCGCTCTTTGAACACTAACAAGCCTGCTCCAGAGCCTGTTGAGCCGCAGGTTGAGACGCCTGTGGAGAAAACTCCTGAGCCTGGGGTAGAGTACGCTCAAGTGCCCGGAGGCGAGTACAAGATAGTCGGAACTCGCAAGACGTACGTCATGAAGCCTGGTGACTTCGTTACTCGCATAGCCATTCAGGAGTATGGCGATAAGGACATTGCTCCTTACATCATCGTGCACAACGCCTTCCCAGACCCCGACAATGTTCCCGTCGGAGAGGAAATCAAGCTGCCAGAACTCGAAAAGATAGAATAAGCAGTGCTTCTGCCGCATTCTTTATTTGGCAGAAAAGTGCAGTAAAATCATAAAAGCGGAATTGGCAAATGGAAAGCTGTTTGCCGATTTCGCTTTCTTTTTGCTGTTTTTGCACACTGTGAAAAACGGCGAAATAATGAGCGAAAAACGCTGAATCGGATAACACGACAGGGGGCGATTTCAAACGCCGCACGCGGAAATTGCTAACGTCGCACGCGGCATTTGATTTTTCGCCTGCGGGAAATAGGAGATTCGATACGTCGAAAAGTGTGCAAAAACAGGGAAGAATGGCCGGTTTTGCTAAGCGGAGTTGACAATGTGGCTATTCGGCTGAAAAATTGTGCTTTGTAACATCCTCTGTTTCAGGCGAAAGCGTTTTGAGACATTTTCTTGCAAAAAATGAGGTAAAGTATGGCTTGAGACGTTTCGGGCGATTCTGTGCGTTTTTCAGAAAATGGCTGTGTAAGCAAATTCGCTGTTATTCTGTCATTTTGTAAAACTCAAGATGGCGTCGGTTTTTGGGGGGATGAAGTCTGGCTCGCCTACTATTTTAACAGAATTAAACATCGCTATAACTTTATTTATCATTTCTGGTTTGGCAGTTCGGACAGAAAGCAGTAATTTTGCGCCCGAAAAAGAATAATACATTATTAATTATTATGGCAGAATCAATCGACATTCGCGAACTTAATGAACGCATCGAGAGACAAAGTGGCTTCGTTACGAACCTCGTGACGGGCATGAATCAAGTGATTGTGGGGCAGAAGCACCTCATCGAGTCCCTGCTTATCGGACTGCTGAGCGACGGGCATATCCTCTTGGAAGGTGTGCCGGGACTGGCTAAGACGATGGCTATCAAGACGCTGGCTCAGCTGGTGGACTCCAAGTTCAGCCGTATCCAGTTTACGCCCGACTTGCTCCCCGCCGACGTCATCGGCACGATGATCTATAGTCAGAAGGACGAAAAGTTCCTTGTAGAGCAAGGTCCTGTCTTCGCCAACTTCGTGCTGGCCGACGAAATTAACCGTGCTCCAGCTAAGGTGCAGAGCGCTCTGCTCGAAGCTATGCAGGAGCGTCAGGTCACCATCGGCAAGAATACCTTCAAGCTGCCGAAGCCTTTCCTCGTGCTTGCTACGCAGAACCCTATCGAGCAGGAAGGCACCTATCCGCTGCCCGAGGCACAGGTGGACCGCTTCATGCTCAAGGTGGTCATCGACTATCCGAAGCTCGACGAAGAGAAGCTCATCATCCGTCAGCAGATTAAGGGCGAGCAGCAGGAAGTGAAGCCTGTGATGGGTACGGACGAAATCATGAAGGCTCGCGACATCGTTCGCCAAGTGTATCTCGACGAGAAGATCGAGCAGTACATCGCCGACATCGTGTTCTGCACGCGCTATCCCGAGAAGTACGGCCTGAAGGAGATAAAGGACTACATCGAGTTTGGCGGCTCCCCGCGTGCCAGCATCAACCTGGCTCTGGCAGCCCGTGCGTTTGCCTTCATCAAGAGACGCGGCTATGTTATCCCCGAAGATGTCCGCAGCGTGGCTCACGACGTGCTCCGTCACCGCATCGGTCTCACCTACGAGGCAGAGGCAAACAACGTGGTCAGCGAGGAAATCATCAGCAAGATTGTGAACAAAGTTGAAGTGCCTTAAACGTGGAGACTTCCGAAATACTAAAGAAGGTCAGGCAAATCGAGATTAAGACTCGTGGCCTGAGCAGCAATATCTTTGCGGGCGAGTACCACTCTGCCTTC
The DNA here is from genome assembly GCA_902778625.1 of uncultured Bacteroidales bacterium. Lineage (GTDB taxonomy): Bacteria > Bacteroidota > Bacteroidia > Bacteroidales > Bacteroidaceae > Physcousia. The sequence continues at coordinate 203,105 of CACYYM010000004.1, read as the reverse complement.
AAGGGACGCGGCATGACTTTCTCCGAGGTGCGCGAGTACCAGTACGGCGATGACATTCGCGACATCGAATGGAACGTGACGGCTCGCTTCGGAAAGCCTTACGTCAAAGTCTTCGAGGAAGAACGCGAGCTGACGGTCATGCTGCTGGTTGACGTCAGCGGCAGCCTCGACTTCGGTTCCGTCAAGCAGTTCAAGCGCGACATGGTGACCGAGATTGCGGCCACGCTCGCCTTCTCTGCCATTCAGAACAACGACAAGATCGGCGTCATCTTCTTCTCCGACAGGATTGAGAAGTTCATCCCACCCAAGAAAGGCCGCAAGCACATCCTCTATATCATCCGCGAACTCCTCGACTACAAGCCCGAGAGTCAACAGACGAACATCGCTTTCGCCCTCGAGTACATGACGAGAGCCATCAAGAGGCGCTGCATCGCCTTCGTGCTGAGCGACTTCCTCGACCAGCATTCCTTCCTGCAACCCCTCTCCATCGCAGCCCACAAGCACGACGTCGTGGCCATTCAGGTCTATGACAAGCGTGTGGCCGAGCTACCCAATATCGGTCTCCTGAAGGTTCACGATGCTGAGACGGGACAGGAGCAGGTGATTGATACAAGCAGTAAGGCTGTTCGTGATGCGCAGGCAAAGTGGTGGAAGCAGCAGTCGATGCGACTCAAGGACACCTTCAGCCGCAGTCAGGTCGATGCCGTTAGCGTCCGAACCGACCAAGACTATGTGAGTGTGTTAAGAGGGCTTTTTGCAAATCGAAAGTAGTTATGAGCGTGAAACGACAATTATTATTTACAGTATTGTGTGTATTATTTGCTGGTGCCAAGGCGCAAGTGCAGGTCGATGTGAAGCTCGATTCGCTTCAGCTCTTCATTGGTCAGCAGACAGACCTCACGCTTTCTGTCACTCTCGACACGAAGCAGAAGCTACGGATGCCCGACATCAAGAAGGGACAGGAACTCATTCCCGACATCGAAGTTGTGGAGATCGGCAAGCTCGATACAGCTATCCTCAACGACGGCAAACGCATGACGGTCAGCCAAGCCTACACCATCACGGCGTGGGACAGCGCGTTCTACTACCTGCCGCCTATGCAGGTGATGGTTGATACCACACGCTACGAGTCGAAGAGCCTCGCGCTGAAAGTCTATACAGTCGATGTCGATACACTCCACCTCGACCAGTTCTTCCCGCCAAACGACATTATGGAGCTGCCCTTCCTTTGGGAGGAGTGGCGAATGGTCGTGCTTGGAAGCTTCCTGTTTCTGCTGATGCTGGCTTGCATCGCATACCTCTGGTATCACGTCAAGCACGGCAAACCCATCGTTCGCTTCATCCGTCGGAAGAAGAAACTTCCACCTCATCAAGTCGCAATGGACGAGATAGAGCGCATCAAGAGCGAGCGGAAGTGGGCCGAGGAAGACAGCAAGGAATACTACACCCTGCTGACCGATACCCTCAGGAACTACATCCGCGACCGCTACGGATTCAATGCGATGGAGATGACGTCGAGCGAAATCATCGAACGACTCATCTCGGAGAACAACGAGGAAGCACTCGACGAACTGCGCGAGATATTCCGCACCGCCGACCTCGTCAAGTTTGCCAAGTGGAGCACACTCATCAACGAGAACGACGCAAACCTTGTTGCTGCCGTAGAATACGTGAATCAGACGAAGATAGAACCTGATCCGAACGCTAAGCCGGAACCTGAAATCATCAAGGAGACCGACCAGAAACGACTCACGCAAGTAAAGATGATGCGTGTCGCAATGATAGTTCTGGGCGTCCTCTCCGTCGCTTTGCTGGCTTGGATAATATGGCGCTCGGCAGACCTGCTAATGTAAAAGACTGAACTATGACATTTGAAAACCCGCTATATCTGCTTCTGTTGCTACTTGCAATACCTTATATAATATGGTATTGGTTTAGGTACAAGACTTCGACACCTTCGATTCGAGTCAGCAGTACAGAGGCTATGTTCAAAGCTCCCAAGAGCCTCAGGCAGCGTTTGCTGCATTTGCCGCTTCTCTTGAGGCTTGCCTGCTACACACTTGCCGTGATTGCTTTGGCTCGACCTCAAACGTCGAATAGTTGGAGCAGCAAGCATACCGAAGGCATAGACATCATGCTTTGTATGGACGTCAGTACGAGTATGCTGGCAGAAGACCTGAAGCCCAACCGCATAGAGGCAGCCAAGAATGTTGCCCTCGAGTTCATCAACGGTCGTCCTGACGATAACATCGGCCTCACGCTTTTTGCCGGAGAGGCTTACACGCAATGCCCCATGACCGTTGACCACGCGGTTCTCCTGAACTTGCTGAACGGCATGAAGGTCGATATGGCACAGCGAGGCCTCATTGACGACGGTACTGCAATAGGCATGGGACTTGCGAATGCACTGTCCCGACTCAAGGATAGTAAGGCGAAGAGCAAGGTCATCATTCTGCTTACGGACGGCACTAACAACTGCGGACAGATAAGCCCCAACACGGCGGCCGACATCGCGAAGAGCTTCGGCATACGCGTCTATACCATCGGCGTCGGCACAAACGGCACGGCCCCCTATCCTTGGCCCGTGGGCGGACGCATAGAATACGTCAACGTCCCTGTGGAGATCGACACCAAGACGCTCGCCACGATAGCCCGAAAGACAGACGGCGAGTTCTATCGTGCCACGAACAACCAGAAGTTGCACGAAGTCTATCAGGAAATCGACAAGTTGGAGAAGACCAAGATGAACGTCCGGCAGTACTCCAAGCGCTACGAAGCCTACGGCATGTTCCTGCTTGCTAGCGTCCTCTGCCTCTTGCTGGAATAAATAGTAAATCGTTAAATCGCAGATATACACGATGTTTCGCTTTGCAAGTCCACAATACTTATACTTGTTGTTAGTGCTCGTAGCACTAGCAGCTATACATTATTATATTATATACAAGAAGAAAAGGCAGGTTAAACGCTTCGGCGACCCTGAGTTGACCAAGCAACTCTTTCTGGGTGTCTCGCGTTGGAGGCCTGAGGTGAAGTTCTGGATTACGATGCTTGCCCTTGCATCCTTCATCGTCGCTTTGGCCCGTCCGCAGTTCGGAACTCGCCTCGACACACGTGAACGCACAGGCATTGAGGCAATTATCGCGCTCGACGTCAGCAACTCCATGCTTGCCGAGGACGTGAAACCCAACCGTTTGGAAAAGGCGAAGATGATGGTCAGCAACATGGTGGACGGCATGAGGGACGACAAGATCGGCCTGATAGTCTTTGCCGGCCAGGCCTTCGTACAGTTGCCCATCACCAGCGATTACGTGAGTGCCAAGATGTTCCTCGAGACCATTTCGCCTTCCATGATTAGCGTTCAGGGCACAGACATTGCGGAAGCCATCAACCTCTCGATGCGTAGCTTCACTCAGCAGGAAGACATCTCCAGAGCCATCTTCGTGATAACGGATGGTGAGGACAACGAGGCCAAAGGTGTTGAGGCAGCAAAGCAAGCCGCAGCCAAAGGCATTCGCGTCTATGTTTTGGGTATCGGAAATCCTGGAGGAGCACCCATTCCCATCCCAGGCACAGGACAATACATCATCGACGACGAGGGCAACACGGTCGTTTCGAGGTTGAGCGAGGAGATGTGTCGCGAGATAGCGACGGCTGGAGGAGGTTCCTACATCTATGTCGACAACAGTAGTTCGGCTCAGAAGAAGCTGTCGGAACAGGTGGATCGACTGGCTAAAGCCAAGATGGAGAGCCAGATCTACAGCGAGTACGACGAACAGTTCCAAGGCTTCGTCCTCATCGGCATCCTGCTTTTGCTGCTCGACGTCTTCCTCCTCGAAAGGGAAAGCAAATCGACTTGGCTCAGCAATCTCTTCCACAGAGGACGCTCTGTTTCAACCATTTGCCTTTTGTTCTTCAGTCTTGCTGCTTTCTCGCAGACCGACAGAGACTATATCCGCCGCGGCAATCGCCTGATGCGCGACAGCGTTTACGACAAGGCTCAGGTCGAATATCAGAAGGCCATCGAGAGGGACAACACGAATCCCATCTCGCACTTCAACCTCGGAAACGCTCTCCTCTATCAGAACAAGGCCGAGGACGCCATGAAGGAGTACGAGACGGCGGCCCGATTGGAGAAGGACAAGATGCGTCTGGCTCAGATATATCACAATATGGGAGTTGTCCTGCAAAGTGCCAAGCAGTTCGACAAAGCTGTAGCCTGCTACAGGAACTCCCTGCGAAACGACCCGACGAACAATGAGACGCGCTACAACTACGCCTTGAGTCTCTTCCAACTTAAGAAGAATCAGGGAGGTCAGGACAATCAGGACCAGCAGAAGGACGACAAGGGACAGGACGAAAAGAAAGAGCAAGAACAACAACAGCAACAACAGAAACAAGATAAGAAAGACGAGCAGCAACAACAACCTCAGCAAGACCAGATGAGTCGCGAGAATGCCGAACAGATGCTGAATGCCGCTATGCAAGACGAGAAAGCTACTCAAGAAAAAATACAGAAAGCACAGCAAAAACGTCAGCAAAAACAGTTGCAAAAACAATGGTAAAACGTGACGGTTCTAAACTACTGCAGTGAAGTTGCCCAATTCGGCACGTTAAGTTTGTCAACTCGGCACGTTAAGTTCACCAACTCGGCACGTTAAGTTCACCAACTCGGCACGTTAAGTTGAAACAGACACCATAAGATGAAAAGACTTTATACGATATTCACACTCCTACTTCTTGCGTTAAGTCCTGTCTTTCCGCAAGTTACACTCAAGGTTCAAGCACCCTCTCAAGCCGAAGTAGGGCAGCGAATCCGCATCAGTTATGTGGCCAACACGCAGGACATCGAAGACTTCCAGGTCGGAAACTTCGAGGGTTTCAATGTCCTTTATGGTCCCAGCACCAGTCGTTCGAGCAGTTTCTCGATGACAAATGGCCGCACGACTCAGAGCAGTTCCACAACCTTCACCTATACCGTCGTGCCCACTACGGAGGGAACGCTCAAGGTGCCTGCTGCAACGATTAAGGCCGATGGAAAGTCCGTCAAGAGCGGAACTGCCAATATCGAAGTGTTGCCCGCAAGTCAGCAACAAAGCCAGCAACCTTCCACTCAACAACAAAACACCAATCCTCGCCAGCAACGTCAGCAACAAAGCACTGCTAACCCAGGTCAGATAAGCGGTAACGAGCTCTATATGACCGTTACTGCCAGCCGAAAGAAAATCTACGAGCAGGAAGCCGTGATGCTGACTTACAAGCTCTATACCTTGGTGAATATCCAGCAAATCTCTGGCGAAATGCCTCAGATAGACGGTTGTCACGTCCAAGAACTCGACCGAGCCGCTCAAATGTCGCTCAAGTACGAGCGCGTTAATGGCAGGAACTACGGCACAGCAGTCTGGAAGCAATACGTCATCTTCCCGCAAAAGACGGGCAAGATAACGATTCCCAGCATCACCTTCGACACGCAAGTCGAGGTGCAGAACCACTCGATGGACCCCTTCGACATCTTTTTTGGCGGTGGAAGTCTCTCGCAGATGGTGCGCAAAGAAATCAAGACATCACCCGTTGAGATTGAGGTTTTGCCCCTTCCAAGCCCGAAGCCCGACAACTTCTCGGGTGCCGTAGGCAAGTTCACGGTGTCTGCCACTTTGACTCCCGACCAAGTGAATGCCAACGACGCTGCAACCCTTCGACTCGTCGTCTCAGGTCAGGGCAACATGAAACTCATGAAGGCCCCGAAGATTAACTTCCCTCAGGACTTTGAGATATACGATCCAAAAGAGAACAACAAAACGACGAATACGGCAACGGGTGCTAAGGGAAACATCGTTTACGACTATGTTGTTGTGCCTCGTCACGGCGGAAAATTCTCGATTCCACCAGTTGAATTCTGCTATTTCGACCCTGAACAGGCTCGATACAATACGGTTCGAACTGACTCCTTCCACCTCGCTGTTGCTAAAGCAAAAGGTCAGCCTGTTGCTTACACTCGCGAACAAGAGGATCTTAACGTGCTGAGCAACGACATTCGCTTCATCAAGATGGGCGAGTTGAAGAGCGAAGAAAAGGAAGACTTCTTTGGGACACCATCGTATTGGCTTACTTATCTGCTCCTCTTCGCTGCCTTCGTGGCTGCTTTCCTCTGGTTGAGACGCCAGCAGAAACTCAATCCGAACTCTTGGAGCGTTAAGGGCAAGAAGGCTGGTAAAGTGGCATCTCGACGCCTCAAACAAGCTTCGAAACTCCTGCACACAAAGGACGATGCGGCTTTCTACGACGAAGTGATGCGTGCATTGCTGGGTTATGCAGGCGATAAGTTGTCCTTGCCGACCAACGAACTCAATAAGGAAAATGTCATCAGCAAGCTTACGGAACGCGGTGTGGAACAGAATGTTGTCGATTCTTTCATTGCCGTTTTGAGCGATTGCGAGTTCGCACGCTATGCTCCGACCAGCGATCCTAATATGGCAAAAGAGAAGATTTATCAGCAGGCTTCAGATGTGATTACCCAAATGAATGCCTCGATAAAAAAGTGAAAAGTTGAAAAATTTAAAAGGTTAAAAGTTGAATTTTCGCGATGAAACGGTATATTTTTGTTCTTTCCCTTGCTCTTGTCTCTCTGTTGGCACATGCTGCCGACCTTGCGGAGATGAAGATTCAAGCCGACAGTGCTTATGCTCGAGCCGATTACGAAACAGCAGTCAAGCTTTATGGCACGTTAGCAAAGCAGAATGCCACTTCCGATGTGTGCTACAACCTTGGTTGTGCCTATTATCGTCTCGATGATATGGCGCATAGTGTCCTTTGGTTCGAACGTGCTTTGAAACTCGAACCGAGCGACAAGGACATCCTGACTAACCTCGAAATGACTCGAACGAAGACAATCGACAAGATAATTCCGCAGCATGAATTCATCCTGTTTACCTACTTCCGAGCAATGACGAATTGGTTCAGCCTTCGCACTTGGACCATCATCGCCTTGCTGAGCTTTGTCTTTATGCTCGTTTTGTTGCTCCTCTTCTGGGCTTCTGATAGCATATTCGCCCGAAAATGTGCCTTTTCATCGGCAGTTTTGCTCTTGCTCGTCTGCATTCTTTCCAACGTTTGTGCCCTACAACAACGGAACTTCAAGCAAACTCATACAAGTGGCATCATCATCTCTCCAGCCGTAACCGTAAAGAGTACTCCAGCTGATAATGGCAACGACCTCTTTGTTTTGCACGAAGGTTCGAAGGTCGAAATCTTGGATAGCAGCCTCAAAGAATGGTGTGAAGTGAGCATTGCAGACGGTAAAGTTGGTTGGATTCCCAAGAAGTCTTTCGACCTCATCTGAGGCAAAACATACCACCCTCTAACTTTAATCAGATGAATGTCCGAGTTGTCGTTTTAGCCATAATTCCCCTTTTCATTGCTTGTTCTTCGGTCGATGAAAAGCGTTCTGAAGCTATGGATGGCAACGATTTGGCTTACCGTCTTCGATATACTGATGTCTCTGCTTCGCTGAAAGCTGCTAAAGAGGCTTATTCCAGTTCTTCCGCAAACTCTGATGATAAGGCAGAAGCCCTCAATAATATGGCTTATGCTGCTTATCAGCAAATGCGTTATGACCAGGCTCTTCATCTCCTGAAACATGTTTATGGCTTCAGTCGTAATCAGCTGGAACTGCTTTGTTCCGACGTGCTTACAATGAAGGTGATGCAGAGGATAGGGAATGGCAAGTCATTCTTCGATGCCCGCCTCCGTGCCCAAAAGCGCCTTCATCGCATTCTTTCTGAGGAGTCGAGCCTTACAGTACGTCAGAAACATCGCCTCCATTATGCCTTGACCGAGTCGCACATCGTGGCTTCAACCTATTATTATTATCTTGGTCAGGACAGCGCGGCCAGAAGAGAGATACAAGAGGCTGCTCAATATGTCAATCTTGAAACAGATACTACGCAATGGCTCTACTATCATTATATGATGGGTAGCGGCGGACTCGTAGACGGAACACCCGAAGAAGTGACCATCGCTGAGTTCAATCATCTCTTTCGTGTCTATACTTTGGCAAAGGCGAATCACTTCACTTACTTCGAGGCAAATGCCTTGCAGTCGCTTTCTGCCATGGTTGCCGACTCGCTTCGAGCTACTTGGGTTAAGCAGCAACGCATTGATGCCTACAGCTATCTCTTTGGAGAACATCTGTCGTGGCAAGCTGATAATACACTTTCTCCTCGATATCAATTCGCTGCTTCCATGGCACGCCATTCGGTTTACCTCTTCAAGCAGTATCATGACCTGTTCCAAACGGCTTGTGCTTTGCGAACTTTGGGCGAGGTTTACTTCTCTGCGGAACAATATGACAAGGCTCTCGAGAATTTTCGTTCTGCTTTGCGTCTCGCCTCTAATCACAGACGTTCGCCCTATCAAGTGACCCCTTGGTTGGCAGGCATTCATGAGAATCTAAGTCTTGCCTATAGTGCGCTTGATGATAAGCAACAGGCTGACATTCATCGTAATACATATCTTGACTTGCTTGACGAGTCCCGACAAAACAAGGAACTTGACAGCCGAAAGGCTTTGCTAAAACAAGAGGCTCACAGCGAACAGATACAGTTCTTCTTCCTTCTGTTGCTAACTATCGTCGTTGCAGTTCTTGCCGCCATATACTATCGTCAACTCAACAATCGTTCGCGCTCTTATGAGCAAAGGGTTCGTAAGATAAGTTCCAGTGCAGATTGTCGGCAAGCGGAACAAAAACTTCAAGCTCTTTTACGGGACAGCGAAGAGCATTTGGAAGAGAGTAGGGAAGAGTGTGAGGTGATGCAGCAGCGCATCAACAGCCAACAAGAACGACACATCCTTCAACGCACCAAGTTGTCGGTCGTCTATGCCATCATTCCTTACCTTGACCGCGTTATTGCTGAGGTAAAGAAACTCGATGAAATGGGCGAAAATAGCACAGAGCACCTTTCTTATATTCAGGAATTGTGTTCTGGCATGATGACTGTTAACGACCGACTCACTTCGTGGATTCAAATGCAACGGGGAAGGCTCAGTCTTCAAGTGACACGCTTCCCTCTTAGCGACATCTTTGGTGTCATTTCCATGCAGCAATATGCCTTTGCTCAGCAACAACTCATCCTCGAAGTGCCTGATACTGACCTTCATGTCAAAGCCGACAAAGCCCTGACGCTCTTCATGGTCAATACGCTTGTTGATAATGCCCGAAAGTTTACACCAGCTGGTGGTAAAGTGACGATTTTTGCCCATTCCATCGACGATTTCGTCGAGATAAGCGTGTCTGATACTGGTGTTGGTTTGCCGAAGGAAGACGTTCAAACTTTGTGCGATAGCAAGGTTTATGACCCCAATTGTATTGGTACGAAGAACGCAAGTAAGGGTTTCGGCTTTGGCATCATGAATTGCAAGGGCATCATAGGCAGCTATAAGAAACTCTCGTCACTTTTCAATGTCTGTGATTTTGGCGTAGAGAGTGAAGAAGGAAAAGGCAGTCGTTTCTGGTTCCGCTTGCCGAGAGTGTTTCCTTTGCTCTTCCTTTTGGCGTTCAACCTCTTTGCTCAAGCATTGCCACAACATTGCTACGAGCTCTTCGATTCTACCTACAATGCCAATCTGCAAGGACGTTATGCCGATGCTTGGTTGTATGCAGAAAATGCAATAAATATAGTTGAGGAGCCCATTGATACATCGTTGCTTGTCTCTCTTTATAACGAGCAAGCCATTGCGGCTCAGGCTCTTGGAGATTGGGAAGCTTATCGGCAAAGCAATGCTGAGTGCGTTCGTTTGCATCGTCTTTTCAGCACCGACTGCTCGCTTGCTTCCGATTGTCAGCAACTTGAAAAGATGAACGCTGATTCTCGCGTCCTATATGTCTTGATAGTCCTGCTGCTTATCGCTTCCCTTACCTTGTTCTATATGGTAGTGCTGCGCCATCGTTTGCGTCATCGTGCTTCGATGGACGACCTCTATCAGCGGCTAAGTTCTTTGCTTCAGACTTTCCCCCAAAATGCTGAAACCTATGACGCCGAGTTGCAGGTAGTGGCACAAAACATTGAGCAACCTGGCTTGAAGAAAGCCGTTCAAGAAATGCGACAGAAGTTTACTCCTGGTTTGGCTAGATTGCAAAAAATAAGCGATTCCATCGAAGATTTTGAGGAAAAGACACATAAGCAGCGCTTTGAGCACGACCGCTTGTATGTGATGAATCAGATACTTGATAACTCGCTTAGCACCATCAAGCACGAAACGATGTATTTCCCATCTCGCATCAAGCAAATGGCGGACGATATGCAGCAAAACGGCATTGATGTCGAGACGAATCACAACCTGCTTGACCTCGTGACTTACTACCGCCACATCTATATGTTGCTTTATGAGCAAGCTCAGCGTCAGACCGACCAAAGCCTTTTGCGCATGCAATCTGTTTCTGTTGCCGACCTCTTCACTTTTATCTCAAAGACGCATGAAATTGATTGTCAGGAAACAAATCTCCAAGTGCTTGGCGACGAGATGCTACTCAGGCTTTTGCTTGGCCAAATGCTTGCTGTTGTGTCGGCAAACGCAACACTTTGTGTTGAGGAACACGACAGCATGACATATATAATATGTAATGTTAAAGGACAGAAGTTTACACCAGAGCAGCTTAGCGATCTCTTCTCGCCTCAGACAGAACGACTTGAGTATCTAGTTATGCGTCAGATACTTCGTGAATGCGATGCCGCTTGTGGTCATCCAGGTCTTCGACTCGAAGCAGAGAACACGGAGCAGGGCTACAGAATCTTCTTCTCGCTCTTGACAGCACAAATACCCACGAAATCATAAACCTAAACGATATGGAAAAATTCAAAGTAATCATCGTAGAGGACGACAAGCTGGAACTCAAAGGCACCCAGCAAATCCTGCAATCCGAAGTGCCGGAAGCAGAAATCATCGGAACTGCGCAAGGTGAGGCAGACTTCTGGAAGTTGATGCGTGAAGCAGTGCCCGACCTTGTTCTGCTCGACCTCGGACTTGGTGGCAGCACAACCGTTGGTGTGGATATTTGCCGACAACTCCGAACACGCTATGCCGACATGAAAATCCTTGTTTTTACCGGTGAAATCCTCAACGAACGCCTTTGGGTGGAAGTGCTCAGTGCTGGAGCCGACGGCATCATCCTCAAGACGGGAAACCTCCTGCAGAGAGACGATGTGATGCAAGTCATGCATGGCCGTCACCTTGTTTTCAACGAGCCTTTCCTCGAGAAAGTTATGGCGCGTTTCCGCAAAAACGTTTGTAAGGAACAGGCTGCTGTCGATGCCTTTGTCGAGTACGAGATAGACGAGTACGACGAGCGTTTCCTGCGTCATCTTGCCCTTGGTTACACGAAGGACATGATAGCAGGCTTGCGACAAATGCCTTTCAGCACCAAGAGCCTTGAAAAGCGACAGGTTGACCTCACTAACCGTCTCTTTTCAGAGCGAGAGAGGAGTGGTGTCAATGCCGTTCGTCTCGTTGTTCGAGCCATCCAGTTGCATATCATCGACCCAGAAAACCTTGTTGCCGATGAACAATAAGGAAAGAGCCTTCGTCATAGCCCTTATCGTGGCGGCTTTACTGCCGTTCGTTTCGTGGGTTTTGTCGGCGTTGGGAGTGCCTTGCAGAAGCATTCTTGACGACGAAGGACTGCGTTGGCTCTTCCGTCATACAAGCGATTGCCTTCATAGCAGATTGGTGATGTTTGCTCTTTGTTGTTTGATGATGCAAGGCGTGATAAAGAAGACTCTTTTACCGCTCGGGAAGACCTTTCGTGACCCATGCTTTTGGCGTTACACAGCCGTCTATGCCGTCGTCTTCCTTACCATTATCTTCGCTGCCATTGCTCCCGATAGTCCTTTGCTCAGCATAACGGGCGGTCTTGCCGGCAGTCCTTTGCTCGATGGATTGCTCTTCCTCGGTTGGTTCTCGTTCATCGTGTTCTGTCTTTGCTACGGACACTCGAAGCGCGAGCCTTGGTGGGAGATGCTCACTCACGGCATCCGTAGCCATTCACTAGCCATACCCTTTGCCATCGTCGTTTCGTTCTGTTGGCAATGTATTCAATATATGAGTTTATAGTTCATAGTTAAAGTTGAATCTCGAAGACCTCAATCCTAGCCAGCGTGAAGCTGTGCTTTGCATCGATGCTCCTTCCCTTGTCATAGCAGGGGCGGGCAGTGGCAAGACGCGTGTCCTGACCTACAAGATAGCCTACCTTTTGGAGCAAGGAATGCAGCCCTGGAATATCCTTGCCCTGACCTTCACCAACAAGGCCGCCAACGAGATGCGAGAGCGCATTGCCACACTCGTTTCGCCCGAGAAAGCCGCTTCTCTTTGGATGGGCACATTCCATAGCATCTTTGCCAAGATACTCCGACAAGAAGGCCACCGATTGGGCTATGACCAGAACTACACCATCTATGACACCAACGACAGCCTGAGTCTTATCAAACTCATCATCAAGGAGATGACGCTTGACGAGAAAGTCTATAAGCCCAGTGCCGTCCAAAACCGCATCTCAGCTGCCAAGAACCGACTCATTCTTCCTTCTGGTTACACTTCTGTTCGCGAGTATCGTGAGAGCGATGCTTTCTACCACCGCACACTGATGCCTGAAATCTACAACCGCTATGAGGAACGCTTGAAGCAAGCCAACGCCATGGACTTCGACGACCTGCTGCTTAATATGTGGCTCATTTGCAAGCACAATCCCGAAGTGGCAGCACATTGGCAGGAGCGCTTCCATTTCGTCCTCGTCGATGAGTATCAAGATACCAATTTTGCTCAGCATCAGATCATCCGCCTCCTCACCGACCAGCGGCAGCGTGTTTGTGTCGTGGGCGACGATGCACAGAGCATCTACAGTTTCCGGGGGGCGGACATCGACAACATCCTCCACTTTCGCGAGAACTATCCCGATGCTCGCCTCTTCAAGCTCGAACGCAACTACCGCTCCACTCAAACCATCGTCAATGCCGCTGGTAGTCTCATTCAGGGCAACCGCGAACAGATACAGAAGCATGTATATAGCGAAAAGGAAGTGGGCAACCCCATCTCGCTCCTTTCAGCCTATAGTGACACCGACGAAGCCAACATCATTCTTCGCGAAGTGCAGCGAGCTCATCGAGCTGGCATTCCCTACAAAGGCATCGCCGTGCTCTACCGCACCAACGCCCAGAGCCGCAAAATCGAAGACAGTTTCCTATACGGCCGCGTGCCCTACCACATTTTTGCTGGCATGTCGTTCTATCAGCGCGAAGAAATCAAGGATCTGCTTTGCTACCTTCGCCTCACCGCCAATCCTTATGATGAGGAATCGCTCCGACGCATTATCAACAAGCCTTCCAGAGGTATTGGCGACACCACCATTGGCAAACTCTTCCTTGCTGCAAGAGCCGAAGACAAACCCGTTTGGGAAGTCCTCACGGCTGGCACTTGTCCCGACCTCAATGCAGGAACCCTCAAGAAGTTGAAGGACTTCGCCGACATGATTATGTCCTTCCACGAAAGTGCCGCTACAGATGATGCCCACACCCTCACTCTGCAAATCGAAAAAAAGAGTGGACTGCACGACTACTACTTCAGCGGACACGACCCCGACGATATCTCGAAACAGGAGAATCTGCAGGAAATGCTCGATGGAATCGCCGTTTTTGTGCAAGACAACCGAGAGCTAGGTCTTGGTATTCAACTCACTGACTACCTGCAAATGGCGAGCCTCGCCACCGACCTCGATCGCAACAAATTGGAGAAAGATGCCGACTGCGTCAACATGATGACCATACACACAGCCAAAGGTCTCGAGTTCCCCGTCGTCTTCATAGCAGGTTTGGAGGAAGGGCTGTTTCCCAGCGAGATGTCGGAAGAGTCGCCCCGAGCCCTTGAAGAAGAGCGTCGCTTGTTTTATGTCGCCCTGACCAGAGCCGAGCGTCAAGTCGTCATCACCTACGCCAAGTCGCGCTTCCGTTATGGCAAGATAGAGTACATGCGCCCCAGCCGCTTCATCAAGGAGATACCGCAGCAGTACTATGGTCGAGGCGAAAGCTCGACAATTCAAAAGTCAAAAGTCTCGGATGCTTTAACATTAAGGCGCTCTATTAATGAGCAGAATAAAATTCAAAATGCCGTCCCTCGCATCGAGCAACGGATAAAGCCCCTACGTCCGCAAAACACAGGAAGTTTTGTTCCACCATCCCGACCTGCTTCCCGAAATTCCGAATTGTCTGAGATACCTGAGCTAAAGGTTGGCACCACCGTCGTACACGAGCGTTTTGGCAGGGGCATTGTTCAGGCATTGGAAGGCACGGGCATTGATGCCAAAGCCGCCGTCGTCTTCGAGAATGCCGGCACAAAAGTCCTCATGCTCCGCTTCGCCAAGTTGACGGTACAATAGGTGGGTGGCGTTGTTAAACACAGTGTGGAATGTTTGGCATTTTAACATGGAGTGTTTGGCATTTTAACATGGAGTGTTTGCAAACTTAACGTGTTAAGTTGACCAACATCACACGTGATGTTTGGTTTCTCACATGTGACATTTGAAAGCTGAGTCGCGGTGGTTTAAGTGATATTTTATGGAGTGCAGAGCGTTTTCAATTTGTATTGCATTTTACTCGTCGCTCATCATGTTCTATATAGTTGATGCCCTTAACGTTATCCCCATAACCTGACGAGTGACGAATGTTTTTAATTTTATTTTGTTTCGCTCAAATTCTCGTCTATGCGGGAGCATTTGGGGAGTGAAGGTTTACTTCAAAGACCTAATTAAGCAAGCAAACAAATAAAAGCGCGAGGATGATTTGAAGTTTGCTCGTTTTTTCGTAAATTTGTACTTGACAAACCGGAATATCGCAGTATTATGAGACAATTATTATGCGCACTATTGATGTTCCTTGCTTTAACAGCTTATGCAACAGGGCAAGAAGGAGATGTCATTTATATCAATGGCGAAAGATTGGAGTTGTTGGGGAAACCTATCTGCCTTGACTCCACGTTATATCATACTCTAAAAGACGAACTGCCATCAAACCGGCCTATTGTCACATCCAATTGGGATGGCTTTACCGCTTATTGGAGCATTAACAATGGTAAGCTCTATCTGGATAGTGTCAGGTGTGAAGCTTATGACCCAAAAGCAAAGGCAGTAACGGGCGAAAGCATCCCGTCTATGACTCTATATCGCATCTTCAACAGATATATCGCAGGTAACCGAATAGCTGCCAGTTGGGTATCAGGCAAGATTCGGGTGGCAAAAGGTAAGGTCATCTACTACCAGCACACGGGATATGAACGCAACTATGAAGAAGAAACGATTCTGAATATAAATCATGGTGAAGTGATAGAAATGAATACATATCACAATTTCGTCAATGATGGATTCGCCTTCGACAAACTAGAACAGTATGGAGCCCAAGAAATGCTGCATAAAATACTCCCTCTACATATTGAGCGCTATCCTGAACTGGCCCATGTGAAACGATTGATCTTTAGAGTTAAACGTGCTCGTGTTGACAAGAAGGGGAATCTTGTGGAATGTGATGTGCAGGTAGTAATGCCTGATGCCAACCCACAACTTGCCACAGAGATAGCAGAGGCACTAAAGGCTTATCATCCATGGAAAGTTTATTATATAAATGGAGAATACCGTGCATTGGGGGTTGAGGGATGGACAATTCCATATATTCTGCATGACAAGAAAAGTCCACTTTAGCTGACTGCTGCCTTATTTTCTAACAAATATAACGGACGTTTTTGAGAGACATTATGAAGCGAATTGAGGTTGTGGCAGCGGTTATCAGAAAGGATGGTTGCATATTTGCGTCGCAGCGCGGGTATGGTGCATGGAAGGACTGGTGGGAGTTCCCAGGTGGTAAGATGGAGTTGGGCGAGACGCGCGAAGAGGCTCTCAGACGGGAAATAAAGGAGGAGTTGCAAGCTGACGTCTCGGTGGATGAGTTCCTTTGCACTGTGGAATATGATTACCCAGACATTCATCTGACGATGCATTGCTTTTTCTGCTCGCTGCTTTCGGAGACGTTGCACCTCAATGAGCATGAGGCGGCAAGGTGGCTCACGACAGACGAACTGGACAGCGTGGAATGGCTGCCAGCCGATGTCTTAGTGGTAAAGGAGTTGAGGCGGAGGCTTCAGCCGTTGTAGATGAGAAGTGTCTGTCCGAGGTAACTGACGCGATAACGGTAGAGCGGACGACCTGCGGGACCGTCGGAGATGTTGCCAATGTCGTTGAGGTTGTAGGTGCGTCCGCAACTGTTGCATTTGGCATAGCCGCCAGTGCGAAGCACTAAGGGCTTTGTGATGTTGTAGTTCTGATAGCAGTTGGAACAGGCACGGTCGTAACAGACCACTTTTGCGACTTCTTCACCCATCTCGGGAATGGTGAGGCGACCTACGATGTAGCCGCTCAAACCAAGCGTGTAACCGCTATAGCCGACGAGTCCGACGATGTTGATGGCAGATGTATGGTTCGAGGCATCGGTGAAGATGAACCGCTGTCCGTCGCTCGTGATGGAGCAGAACTCGCCCATGCTCTCGCAACAAGTGTAGAGTACGGGAGCCTGCAGGACGTTCTCGACGTTGAGTCGCGCCGGCAAGTTGCAGTACTTGTTGCTCACCTCGCCGTTCTTGCAGCAGGCAAGCAGCAGGCAACTTATTGTGACCAGTATATGATTGTATAGTCTTTTCATCTCTTGTTTTTGATATTGTATAGTCCGACGCCAAGTGGAGATCCACTACTCTCCCTTAAGGGGAATTTAAAACGCCGCGTGCGGGGATGACCAACGCCGCGTGCGGGGATTGCAATTTCCGCGTGCGGCGTTTTTACCCCCCCAATTTCCTTTCTGCTTCTTCAGCTCTTTCGAAGTGGAAATTTTTCCATGTCTGCTCGAAGATGGCGGCTATCTCCTTCGTGCACAGATTGCCGATGCTGCCCTCGTGCGTGTGGTGGACTTCCTTTTTGGGAACGAACTTCCCGGCCTCGATGTCGAGCCCGACCTTCTTGTAGGCATCGCGGAAAGGCATGCCCTCGCTGGCCAGGCGGTTCACCTCCTCTACGGAGAACATCAGGTCGTAGCGAGGGTCGTTGAGGATGTGAGAGTTCACTTCGAGCCTTGCGATGATGTAGGTTGCCATCTGCAAGCAGTCCCTCAGCTCCTGAAAAGCAGGCAGGAAGACTTCCTTGATGATTTGCAGGTCGCGGAAGTAACCGCTCGGCAGGTTGTTCATAATGAGCGTAATCTGTTGAGGCAGAGCTTGAAGCTTGTTGCACTTGGCGCGAGTCAGCTCGAAGACATCAGGGTTCTTCTTGTGCGGCATGATGCTGGAGCCGGTTGTGCACTCCTTCGGCAACTTGATGAAACCGAAGTTCTGGCTGTTGAAGAGGCAGGCATCGAAGGCAAGCTTGCTGACGGTTCCTGCTATTCCTGCAAGAGCGAAGGCGACGTTGCGCTCAGTCTTGCCGCGCCCCATCTGGGCATAAACGACGTTATAGTCAAGGGAGTCGAAGCCAAGAAGTTCTGTCGTCATCGTGCGGTTCAAAGGGAACGACGAGCCATAGCCAGCGGCCGAGCCAAGCGGGTTGCGGTTGGTGATGCGATAGGCAGCCTGCAGGAAGACGAGATCATCCGCGAGGCTCTCGGCGTAAGCACCAAGCCAAAGGCCGAAGCTGCTGGGCATCGCCACTTGAAGATGCGTGTAGCCTGGCATCAGTACGTCTTTGTAGCGCTCGCTCTGGCTTTGCAACTCAGTGAAGAGACACCTCACGTCCTCTGCCACAAGCCGCAATTGCTTGCGGATGAATAGTTTGAGGTCCACCAGTACTTGGTCGTTGCGGCTGCGACCGGAATGTATCTTCTTGCCGACATCACCCAATCGGCGCGTCAGCATCAGCTCAACCTGCGAGTGAACGTCCTCGATGCCTTCCTCGATGACGAACTTCCCTGCTCTAATGTCTGCAAGGATGTTTCGCAGTTCTGCAAGCAACGTCTGCAGTTCATCTTTCTTGAGAAGCCCAATGCTCTCGAGCATTGTGATGTGTGCCATCGAGCCAAGCACGTCGGCCTCAGCCAAATACATGTCCATCTCGCGGTCACGTCCGACGGTGAAGCGCTCTATCTCCGCCGTCACCTCATATCCTTTGTCCCAAAGCTTTGCCATTGTGAGAGTATTAATATGGTAAACTTGCTAACATTTGTGCGAGACCATCAACGCCTTGCTCGAGTTTTTTGCCAACCATTTGGCGGATGAAGAAGTTCAGGTCGGCTTTGACGGTAAGACGCATGGCACACTCATTCTCGCTTTGCGGAAGCAACTGAATCCACATGTTTGCGGCCACGGGCATACCCTCAGCAACGAACTTGATGGTCTTTTCCGGCTCGCGCTCTATGATGCGCAGAGTGGCTGTGCCTACTGGTGTCTGGCCCGAGACAGAATCTGTGTCGAACTGCAACGAGCGCAACTTCTCGACAACTTGCTCCAGCTGCTCAGACGAAACCTTATCGCCTGCCTGCTGCTTAATGCGCTCCATCGCTTCAGGATTATCGAGCCCTTGCTGAATGACAGCCAGGTTATTGAGGTCTGCCAATCGCTCATAGACGCGTCCGATGGGAGCGTATATCTTCTTTACTTCGCTTTTGTATTCTGTCATGACTTCCAATTTGCTGGGTCTTTGCGCCAAAGGTTAAGGGTCTCTATGTCATTTTCTTTTATGTAGCCTGTCTTTAAGGCTTCAGCCACGACTGCCTCGTAGTTGGTGAGGGTGAGGAGCTTGACGCCAGCTGCCTTGAAGGCTTCTTCTGCAACGGGGAAACCGTAAGTGTAGGACGCTACCATACCCACTACCTCACAGCCTGCATTCCTGAGCGCCTCGACGGCCTTGAGACTGCTGCCGCCTGTGCTGATGAGGTCCTCGACCACCACAACCTTCATACCCTTGTTGAGTTCGCCTTCGATGAGGTTCTCCATTCCATGGTCTTTAGGCTTGCTGCGGACATATGCAAAGGGAAGAGAGAGGGCGTCGGCCACCAAAGCGCCTTGTGCAATGGCTCCTGTGGCAACGCCTGCCACGCCTTCTGCCTCGGGGAACTGCTCCATGACGAGGCGCGTCAGCTCCACCTTGACGAAGGTGCGCAGGTCGGGAAAGGAGAGCGTCTTGCGGTTGTCGCAATAGAAAGGACTTTTCCAGCCGCTTGCCCACGTGAAGGGATTGCTTGGCTGGAGCTTGATGGCTTTTACGCCGAGCAGCTTAGCTGCAAAGATTGATTCAACGTTGTTCATGTCTTATCTTGTATTATGTATTAACTAGTATCTTCTTTCCATCCTTGATATAGAGGCCCGGCTCTTGCATACTTGCGGTGCGTTTGCCGTCGAGGCGGTAGATGAGGTGGTTGCCTTCTCTCTCTTCGGAGGGAGCGGAAACGCTATCGTCATCGCTCTTGCTTTTGATGGTGAAATACTGGCGTGGGAAAGGCTCCTCGTAGCCGTCCGCCATGAAGTATCCCACGAAGTAGTCGCCTTCGGGCAAGGGCGCTGTCCAGTTCCTTGTGCCGCTTACGTTGAGTGTGAGTGTGCCGTTAACCTTGTTGCTATAAAGCCAAGTGGGGCAGATTACGTCCTTTGGCATGAGCCCTGCTTGGTAGATGCCCACCCAGTCTTTATTGATGTTGGGAGCATTCGCAAGTGTTATGACGATGGCGTCGCCCACGTTATAGACGGGTTTGTCGGTCTGCATGGAGAAGTTCTCGGGGTTGTATGCCCTTGAAGTGACAAAGAGAGGAATACGAGGCGAGCACTCTGTGTAGCCTCCGTCCTGGAATAGCACGGCAAAGTATTCGCCGGGTTCCGTTAGTCTAAGGCTCAACGTGCCTGCTGCCACTTCAGTATATGCGTAGGTTGCCGATGTGTCGCTCGTGCCTGGGGTTTTGCCTTTGGCGTAGATGCCGAGCCATGCTTCTGTGCCGACAGGAACGCCGCTGAAGCTTGCCTGAATGCTTTCGTTTACCTTGTAGAACTGTTTGTCGAGCGAGAGGGTCGAGATGTAGGAGGCGATGGTGCTGTCCACCCAGTCCGAATAGATGGGGTCTCCTTTGGCGCCGAAGCAGTTGCATGGACGCACGGCAAAGCGGTAAGCGAAGTCTTTGGGCAGTTCGCTCTCGCCGAAGACGCAGACGACTTCGCCCTCTTCCTTGTTCTCGCCGAGGTAGCACTTAGGCGAGAAGACGCGCTTCGTAGCGGTGACGTGGCGAACGTCGAGCCAGTCGTACTCCACCTGCACCTCGTAGTCGAAGGCACGCACGCCGGTGTTCTTCTTCAGAACAGTAGGGAAGTGAACTGTGACCTGCTTCTGCGAAACGCCATAACGGTCGGCGCCAGAGCCTCCGGTAACGGTAACCTTTGTGCCTGCAGGGAATTGCGGAATGGCAGCCGTCTTGGCGCGATTCTCGAACGAGAGTGGTTGTGTTGCCGAGATGGGCCAGGGCAGATACCAAGTATCGCCGATGGGTTCGTCATAGACAAACTCTCTCTTCTCGAACGTGATAGCCGAATCATAGACGCGCATCACCATTCCCTGACGGCCGTCCTGTGGGTTCATCTTCGCCATCTGCGAGGGCGGTTGCGCCGACCAGTCGTCTTGATAGGTGTTTTCACGTGCCGGCATCGGGTAGAGATACTTGAGCGACGAGGTTCCAATGCTGGTGAAAGCGCCTTGCCAAAGGTCGCGGTCGTCGTCGAGAGGCGAGTGCGAGTGGCCTGAGAACGCGATGGCATTGGGATAATTGCTGAGCAATCGTGTCACCGTTCCGTCGTCTCTGCCCCATGCCCACGCGCAGTTGCAGGTATCTTTGGGGTGTGGATGCTGAATGTAAAAGAAGGGTTTTCCGTCGGCAGTCAGCTCGGAGTTGTGCTCCTGAAGGAAGTCGGCAAGTCCCGAGATGTGGTTCTGGTTCTCCCAATGCGCGCCGATGAAGTGATAGCCCTTGATGGTTTTCATCCAGATGGGCTGGTAGTCCTCCTTGAAACATTGTTTCCAAGCAGCCGCAGCCTGTCGTCCGATGCCTTGCGCTTGCGCCGTCTCTGCCCCGACGCTGCTGATGGTTCCGCCCCAGGTATAGGCCTCCATGTCGTGGTTGCCGTAGATGAAGAGCTGAACCGTCTCTTTTCCGTCGATGCCTTTATTGTTCGGAAAGACTTGGAACCAAGCATCCGCCACCACTTGCAGCTGGGGAAGAAGTCCTTGGTCGGCCATGTCGCCGGCAATGATGACGCCGTCCACCTTCAGACTACGGAAGTATTCCAGGGTGTGGACGAACGTCTCGGCTGTGTCTGCACCACGCAGATGTATGTCGCTCACAATGCCGATTACGAGGTTGGGATTGCCCAAAGTGGCAATCGTCTCAGCGAGGGCTGGCGAACCTAAATAGGCTGCTCCAGCAAGGGCGGTACTGCGCCTCAGGAATTCTCTTCTGTTCATACCTTATTTATATGTGTGTGCAAAGATACGAAGAAATTGACAATAAAGAGCAATGAAGCGGAGAATAATTTAACTTAACGTGTTAAGTTAGCAAACACGACGTGGTGTGTTTGCAATTACAACGTGTTAAGTTGATCGACTTAACGGGCAGTCTTTTTCTCAGCTAAACGCCTCGACTTCGGCAGAATAGTGCCCGTAGATGTACTCCACCACCATGCGGCCGTAGCGACCCTGTTCTGCAACGAGGCAGGAGACGAGTCCCATCGTCCAACGCCAATTGACTTCTATGCAGGGACAAATGCCTTTCTGTGCCAACATCATGTCGATTCCGACCGGACCAGCGTAGTCGAAACGGCTCAGACGCGCTGTCCACCAAGTCCGTATCTCTTGGAGATATTGCAAAGGAATGTACTGAGCCAGCCAAGCAAGCTTCTGTTCTTCGGGTGCCACCCAATTCCCCAAGTACGCTCCTCGCTCGTTGGTGTAGAAGAGGGACAAGCCTCGATATTCAACTCCGCCCTTTCCATCGAGCCAGAACTCAAGGGCAAAGTCGGTCACTTTATGCAGGAACTGCTCCACAACAACACTTCCCTGTGCCTTCAGAATGCGGCTGGCCCAAGCCTTCCATTGTGGATTGTCCGTCTTCATCAAACCCCTTCCGCTGCTGCTCCACGGGGATTTCAGCAAAGCTTCGCCATACGCGTTTGCCGTTTCCTCTGCCTCCTTGATGTTCCGACACAGGGCGGATTTGCCGGCAAGGTGTCCGTCGAGAGGTAATTCGCCTCGAAGTTCCTGCAAAAGAGACACGGCAGTTTGTCTGTGGGAAAGTTGTCTCAGAAGTTCCAACTCCTTCTGGGAAGGCAAAAGCGACTCCTGAACGCCTGCCTGTTTGAGTTGATGGCAGAGTGCCGGACTCCATCCCCAAGGCAAGATTCTAGTGTCGTCAGACAGATTGAGCCGCTCCTCGCCGTTCCAAACGATGTCCTCGTCTTCAGCCCACCACTGCGGAAGCCACCAAAGCTCACGCCGCATCTGCTGAATCTGGACAGGTGGCGTGTAGCCCGGATGCCCGTCGGCAAGCGCCATATCATTCTCAGGGTTGAAGACGTAGAGTGTCATTGTTTATGAAAGGCGCTTGATTTGCACGTCAGTATAATAGTGCTTCAAGATTTTTTTGTAGCTGTAACCTTGCTCGCCCATCACGGCAGCACCGATTTGGCAAAGGCCTACGCCGTGTCCCCAACCACGTCCGTGAAGGACAAACCGCTGTGGAACACCACCTCTGACATTCTTCGTCTCGACGGTAAAGGCGCTGCTCTTCAGGGTTGAGGTGCTGAGCAATCGGCGAATCTCAAGTTCCTTGCCGATGATGAAAGCCTTGTCCTTGCCTACGATACGCAGCTTGCTGATGTGTCCGCCTGGTCCCTTCTCCACTATTTCTAAGTTGAGAATCGGTCCCAGATCCATCTTCAAATGGCTCGTGATGCGTTCGTGGATTTCTTCCTGCGACAGCTCTTCCGTCCATTCATAGAAGTCGTGCGTCTCGAGGTCGTAGTCGTTGAGGACCTGTCTAAGTATCTGGGTGTCGTTTGTATTGCAGTAGGGATCTTTGACGGAACGCAGGTAAGGCACCTCGATGTTCTCCCAACAGTACTGATACTCGTTGGTCTGTCCGCCACAACACTTGCCGAAGCGCGTGTCGCAAACCTTTCCGTGGTACATCAGAACCTGCCCTCGTGTGGCATTCACGGCTTCCGCAACCTGCGGATTGCTTGCCCTCGTGATGCCTTGATAGCGCTGGCAGTGGTCGTCGGCACAGACGTCGAAGATGGTGTGGTCCTCCCTGTCGTACCAACGGATGCTTTCGCCTTCGCCCTTGACGAACGTGAAGAACGGTGCTGGCTGCCCGGCTCTTTCCTGACGACGCTGCATCTGGGCATAGAGCCAACTGCGGCTGATGACGGCGGCAGCCTTCAGAAACTCGAGCGAACAACTGCTCTTCATCTCGCTGCTGATGACGCTCGTCAGGTAATCCTCGACGGGAAGGATGTTGATTGCCACAATCTTGTCCTCGTCAACAACAAGCTTGAGGATGCCGCTGAAGGTCTGTGATTCCTGTCGCTCCCAGTGGAACTTCTGCCCGATGGTGACGCCATGAAGGGTGAAGGACGCGGCATCTTCCTGAGGACGGAACGTCAGTTCCTGATAGACATTGTCCTTCCAACGGATGCCGCCCTCGGTGTATTCTGCTATTTGCTCGCCTGTCACCTCTGTGCCTTTGGCTTGATAAGGACTGTTCATGCAGAAGCGGATGGCTGTATCCTTCATGATGCCGACAGAAACGTGCTGATTGATGGCTTGCATATCATCCTTCCGTTCCTCTTCTATGACAGATTCCTCAGGTTTGTCAGTCAGTTGTGCTATGATGGGTTTCAGCTCTTCTTCGCTTAGCGTCACTTCCTTGAGGATGCTTGCAGCTTTCTCTGCCGTCAGCGCCTCGAAGTCTTGTTGGCGAGGTGTAATGAAGAGGCCGCACATGTCGAGTGCTCCTGGACTTATCAGCAACTGCTTCTTGTTTTCAGCATAATAGCAATCGGGACGATGCTTGCTGCGAGGGAAGATAAGCGTCACAATCTCGTCAGGCCGACTTGAAGTGCCTTCCTGGCGCCAGCAGACGATGTTCAAGCGAGGCTCTGTCTCGTCGCCTATCACTGGCAGAGCCTTATAGACACGCTGGCAGAGCAGGCTGTCGCTTTCAGTCGGGAGGCTGCGAATGACGAAGACGGGGCAAGCGTAACCTTCCAAGAGATAAAGGCCCGGACGATTGCCCACGTTGCCCGCTTCTTCCATTGAAGCCATCTGCTCGCCCGTCAAAGGATAGAGCTTCCTGAGTCCCTTCTCGTACATCGTCCAGTCGCGCTCCAAGGGAACGATGCCGCGACTTCCTGCCTGCAGATGCATATGGTCAGGACACGACGCGCCACAGAGCGGGCCGTTGTAGAAGACGATGTGCTTCGGCATGTCCCATGCCATCTTACGAAGCGTGCCGAACGAGCTGTAGATGCTCTGAGGCGTGTGTCGTCGCATAGGGATAGTAAAGTGCTGAGGCAGGATGGGGTAGGGGTTGACGAGAATCTGGTAGTGCTTCTCCGTCATCAGCTTGTGCTGCTCCTTCGGTCGGTTGTTGTCGCAGAGGAAGCAAGGGCGTTCGCTGATTGTCTTCTTGTCTATAGCGGCTCCCGTAGAGACGATTCGGGCGGGGTTCCATTGAGCAGCCATCATCGTCTCGCCAAGGGGCAGTTCCTTTGTCTGCACGCCTTCCTCCAATGCCTTATATCGTTCGGCAGCTTCAGGCCAATCTTGCAGTTCCTTTTGGAAGAAGGCTTCAATCTCCTCCTCTGTCACTTTATGTTGCCAGAGCAGGTTGAGTTGCTGACGAGCCTTAATCTCGAGGGTGCGCAGGTGGTCCTTGTAGGTGTTGTTCTTGTTGATCTTGTCCTGGCTGAGGGCGGCATCGCTGTTGCCTTCCCAACGACGGCAGAGATACACCTCGTCGTAGATGCGTCCGATGCGGTAGCGGCGGCTTATCATGAGACCGAGGGCATAGTCCTCTCCATAGCTGGTGTTGGGTATCTGCAACTCTCTCAAGACGGGCGTGAAGAAGGCACGAGGAGCGCCCAGGCCGTTGATGCGCAGAGCATTGTTGCGACCATTCTGGAGCGTCCACTCGCGATGGTCGATGAGGCCAGGCGGAAGAGTGTTCAGTTGGAAGTCGCACATTCTGTACGAGCCTATCACCATCGCTGCATCTTCAGCATAGAAAGCATCCACCATTCGCTGCAATGTTTGTGGCGAAGAGTAGAGGTCGTCGCTGTCGAGCTGCACCACGAAGCGTCCCACCTGTGGATGATGCACAGCCATGTTCCAGCAGCCGCCAATGCCGAGGTCGTTGCGGTCGGGGATGATGTGTATGACGCGTTCGTCGGCGGAGAACTCGTCGATGGCTTCCGTTGTGCCGTCTGCCGAGCCATTATCAACGACGATAAGGTTGAATGGGAAGGTGGTTTCCTGTTCCAAGACACTACGAATGGCGTCGCGGATGGTGCGCTCTCGGTTGCGGACAGGGATGATGACGGAGGCCTCGACTGCAAACTCGCCTTCCGAGAGGTTGATTTCGTCGTATTCGTCACCATGCAGATAGGCGTTCAAGGCACGTAGATGCCGTGTGCAGGCCCGTTCCATTTCGATTTGCCGGCTGCGGTTGCGCGGGTCGACATAGTCGAACTGCTTCTGCCCGCTCAGCCTGGTGTCGCGTTCTACTTCGGTATAGAGGAACTCGTCGATGTGCAGTGGCAGTTGCTTGCGGCTGATGAAGAGCCTGAGGTCATAGAGGGCAGCGAACTGATAGTTGTGCAGGTTCTCCTGCGCGACATACTCCTTCAGCACCTCCGTTCGGAAGAGCAGCACCGAGCCCATCTGGAAGTCATCGCGGACAGAGCCGAGCTGGCAGCTGATCAGCGGCATCGAACGACGCTCCCCGTTGGGGGTAAGCGTGTAATGGTCGGAGAAGAGCATCAGTGCTTGGCTGTCCTCAGCAATTGTGAGGAGTCGTGTCAAGGCATGATAGCCGAGCTGCAGGGCGTCGTACTTACAATATAATAAAGTATATGGAGCTGTCGCTGTTTCTGCGATGAAGCGTATCGTCTTGGTGCTGCCAATGCCCTCTTCTCGCAGGAAGTTCACCTCTTTCACGTTCTCGTCAGCCAGCAGCTCGTCCAGCGTCCCCTTGACCTGTTCGTCGCTCTGCCAAGGGATAAAGCAATCAACTCTGTTTGCCATTTTACTATTTACAATTTGCTATTTCCTTTGCAAAGGTACAAAAAAGCGAGGACAATACAAAATAAAGTGCGGGATTGTTTGGCAGAAAGAAATGAAAGCATAGTTTTGAGGCTGAACATAACCTTTAAGAGATGAAAACGCAGGAAGCCCGATGCAATAGGTTGCTCGTTTTCACCGACAAGGATACAAAGAATAATTGAAAACGGAGAGCTGAAAACTGAAAATGAGTCTTTTTCACGAGGGAACATGCCGAATTGTCCAATTATCAGTTTGTCAAAAGAAATGTCTTTTTGCTTACATGCGTAAAAATGGCTGCCTTTGCAGGAGCGCGTGAAACGTCGCCGGTGGCTCTTTCCTGCCTCGGAGGAAATATGCGTCCGTAGCGGGCTTTTTCCTGAAACAGAGCATATTGCGATGCATACATACAGTCGAAAAAGACGAATATGCAGTGGAGTGACTTGCATATATGCGTTTCCGGAGCTGTTTTTGGACGTTTTATATCATGAAATTCCGCAGGCGAAAAATAAAACGCCGCACGCGGAAATTGCAATCTCCGCATGCGGCGTTTGTCATCGCCCTGTGCGACATTGGCATATTCGACGTGTTTCACGCCCTTTTTCGCCGTTTTAAAATGTGACAGAAAGAAAGGGAAACCGGCAATCTCCTTGCAAAGTGATATTTACTGGGACACTCTGGGATTGCGTGGCACGAGGTCTTTCTGCTCGCCCAAGGTGAAGTGTGGGTTGTCCGGACTGAGGCGGATGTGCGTCAGGCGGTCGCAGTTCTTGAAGACTTCGTTGCCGAAGCGGCTTAAGGTCTTTGGTAAGCTAATGGAATACAGGTGGTTGCAATAGGAGAAGGCGTAGTTTCCGATGCGCTCCACACCCTCAGGCAGTTGCACGCTGAGCAGGGCTTGGCAGGAGGTGAAGGCGTTGTAGCCGATGTAGGTCACGGTCTCGGGTAGTTTTACGGCAAGCAGGTTTGTGCAACCGCTGAAGGCTGCATTGCTCACAGCCTTCAGCCCTTCGTGGAAGACGACGTAGTTGAGGTTCCGGCAACGCCCGAAAGCCGCATCTCCTGTTCGCTGCAAAGTGCGAGGCGCCACGAAATGAGAGAGGTAGGTGCACTCGTAGAATGCCGAATCCGGCAACGTTTCCAGCTCAATCTCCTCCATGTCTATGGTGCGCAATAGGCCAGTCCGAAGCATCTCGCGAAGGGTGGAGAAGTCACGCTCGTCCATCTTGCCGCTCAGCTTTAAGTGGCGAGTAGTCAGAAGCTCTTGTCTTGAGAGAGCATCCGCAAGCGTTCCAGGTTCGTTCATCGCAATGTCCTTCGCCAAAGCATGGTAGTTGCTGTCTGCTACATCGACAAGGAGCCATTGCTGCTGGCTGTAGCCCGACAGGTCGTCGAGGTCGTAGTAACCGTCGCGGTTCCCTGCCCAACCCATGTTGACGTGCACTTTCTGCTTCTTGCAACCATCGATGATGAAGAGGTGCCCGTCTTTCTCCTTCTCGTTGTAGCCGCGATAGAAAACCGGTCTGCCTGCCTTCAGCTCCGAAAAGATAAGCTGACGGAATAGGCTGTCGCGCTCGGGTGTGGCGAACTGGCTGCGTTCGTAGATGCTCATATCGTTGCTGTAATGGAAGAGTCGCTTCAGCGCTCCCATCATTCGCGAAAGTGAAGTCCCGCTTGCCTCTGCACCGTATTCGGTAAGCGACGACACGCCACAGTCGCTGATGAGCTTGGCAACAGCCACTATCTCTTCTTTCCGCAGGACAGCCGTCAACGTTGGGAACATCAGGTCCCATTCGTATTCGTATGTTCCGTCGGGGCTCGTGGAGGGATAGCGATGGTAGTTCACCATTTGCGCCATTGCCACAGGTCCGCAGCCGGCCAGCATGTTTGTGGCTTCGCCTTTTGTGCTTTCCGTCTTTGGGCAAAGCAGATTGAAGGGATGGTGCTGCCCCCATCGCGTCAGGATGAGTGGCTTGACGTCTTCGGGAAAGACGTATTTGTCTTGAGCGTACGAAACGAATGCAACAAGGACAAGCAGAATGGCGACAATGCTTTGCTTCATTTCCATCCTTCGAGGTCGGCTTCGGGGAAGAGGTCGGGGTTGAAGACTGGCTCCTTGCCTTGCTTCCGTTGCTCCTTGAAGTCTTTAAGGAGACGGAAGGCATAGCGGCTCAGCAAAAGGACGGCAATGAGATTGGTGATGGTCATCAACGCCATTGCGAGGTCCACGATGCTCCATGCCTGCTGCAGCGACATGAAACCGCCCATGAGCACCACCACGCCGCTCATGCAGCGGAACAGGGTAATGGCCCAGGGCTTGTCGCAGATGTAGCGCACGTTCGTCTCGCCGTAGAAATAGTTGGCGATGATGGTGGAGTAGGCAAACAGGAAGATGGCTGCCAAGAGGAACCATCCGCCGAAACTGCCCAGGTGGTGCTCCATGGCGTGACCGGTGAGGATGATGCCGTCGCTGCCATCCGCATAGAGGCCGCTCAGCAGGATGATGAAGGCGGTGCAGGTGCAGATGACGAGTGTGTCGGCAAAGACGCCGAGGCTCTGCAGCAGGCCCTGATAGACGGGATGCGGTATGGTGGCTGTGGCTGCAGCATTGGGCGCGCTGCCCTCACCAGCCTCGTTCGAGAAGAGGCCGCGCTTCACGCCCTGCATCACGGCGATGCCCACCGCGCCACCTGCAGCCTGCTCCCATCCGAAAGCACTCCGCACGATGAGGCTCAGCATGGCAGGTATCTCAGTGATGTTAGCAACAAGGATGTAGAGCGCCAGCACGATGTAGCCGAGGGCCATGAAGGGCACAATCATCGCGCAGAAGCGGGCGATGCGGTGGATGCCTCCGAAGATGATGGCAAGCGTCAGCAAAGCCAGTCCGCCAGCCACGTACTGCATGGGGACGTGGAAAGAATTGCTCAGCGCATCGCATAGCGTGTTGCTCTGCACGATTTGGTTCGAGAGTCCGAAGCCGTAGATGATGAGGCAGGCAAAGAGCACGCCCATCCAGGGTTGCTTCAAGCCGTATTTCATGTAATAAGCAGGTCCGCCGTAGAAGCTGTCTTTCCCGTGTCGCTTGAAGAGCTGAGCCAAAGTGGCTTCCATGAAAGCAGTTGCGGCTCCAAGCAAAGCCATTACCCACATCCAGAAGACAGCACCAGGTCCGCCAATGAAGATAGCGCTTGCCACGCCTGCAAGGTTGCCTGTCCCGACTCGACTGGAAAGGCTTATGGCAAAGGCTTGGAAGGACGAAATCTTGCGATTGCCAATGCTCTCAAGAGGTTGGTCGCTTGGCCTGAAAAGGTTCTTGAGCATTGTTGGAAGCATCGTGAACTGTGCGGCACGAAGGTTCCATGTAAAATAGAGAGCACAACCTACAAGCATCGTGATGACGATGTAGGTCCAAAGGAGGTCACTTAATGTATTGAAAAATTCCATTTTTAAGGTTAGCTGTTATAGAGCTTGCACGACGGCCTCTTTTTTGCAGCCATCGACTTTAATGGTTAAAGGCGCTTCGAGGCGAACATGACGAACGTGCTCTGTCTCCTGTACGGCAGGCAACTTGTCGAGCACCTTTTGCCGATAGATGCCATCGCCTCGGAAGGCATTGATGGTAAGGTAGCAAACGCCAAGAGATGTCAGGTTCTGGAAGAAGTGGGTGCCTTGACTTGGGTCGACTTGAAAGCTGTCGAGACCAGCTTCTACAATGATTTGCGCGGCACTGATATGCGACCACTTCACAGGAATGCCCAGCCAAGGGTCGCTGCTTCCCCAACGACCTGGACCGATGAGGAGATAAGAAGCATTGGCGTCTTGCAGGAACAGGCGGTTGATGCGCTCTATCTCTTCAGCAATTGCAGGATTGTTGCTGGGCGTGTAGCCCTCGGTCTTGACGTAAACGATGTCTTTTATGTCTGTGTAGATGCCGTGACCTATTGCAGAATGAGACCTCAAGAGACAGTCTTCGTCGGCAATCATGGTGAGGTCTTCGTCGAGTTCCATTCGGTTGTCCACCATCGGTCGTATCTGTAAGAGGCAGAACTCGCCGGTGCGGTCGGCATGAAGGTTGACGGCAAACTCAATCTCGACTGGTCGCTTCATCTCGTCCTGTCCGTACTGCAAGACTTTTCGCATCAGTTCAGGCAACGGGAAGATGTCGTTCTGCAAGACACCCGAGAAGGAGATGATCTTGCGGTTCCGGCCCTCATAGAATCCATCATAGATGCATTGGTCAACGGGGTCGTAAGTGCTGCATATCCATTGAAGCGTGCCGTCCTTCTCGGCCTCTCGAACGGGTACCTTGATAAGGTTGAAGCCATCGTTTGTGCATATCTCGCCAGCTTCTGTTGAGCTGAGGGCACGAAGGGCAAGGAAGTAGGTCTGGGTGTCGCGTAATGCAATCTCCATCTCGCTCATCTGCAAGACCTGATGTGGGTGGGCAGGACAGACACGAAGGCTTGTGCCTCCGTCCACAATATATTTGCCGAGGCCCATTGCCAGCGAGACGGTTCCCTCCTCGGCCTTCTCGTCGCCGATGGGATAATAGTTGATGCTTCGTGCCACACCGCTGATAACAGGATAGAAGCGGCCGTTGTGCTCCTCACCCACCACCTCTTGGATGATGACGGCCATCTTCTCTTGGTCGATGACATTGCTCGTTGCCGTCATGTAGTCCTTGCTGCTTTGGTAGAACACGCTGGCATAAACGGCCTTAATCGCTTCTGAAAGCATCGATAGACGCTCGTAGCGGTCGTGAGCCGCAGGAATCATATAGGTACTGTAAACGCCTGCAAAGGGCTGGTAGTGCGAGTCCTCGAGCAGGCTGGAGGAACGTATCGCGATAGGCCCTGCCACGACGTCGAGGAAGGCTTCCATGTCGCCCACCAGTCGCATCGGCAGTCGTGCACGAAGGAAGTGCTGCAGGATTTCCTCGTCGGGAATGTCGCTGAGTGCCAACTGATAGAGGTCGTTGGTGTCCATAAACTCGTCGAAGATGTCGGTGCAGAGCACGACGGTCTTGGGGATACAGACCGCCACACCTTCCTTCTCATTGAGGTCGGTGTGCCGTCCGAGCAGATGGTCGATGAAGGCGAGGCCGCGTCCTTTGCCGCCCAGGCTGCCTTCTCCGATACGGGCAAAGTTGCTGTATTGGTCGAAACGCTCGCGCTGGAAGACTGCTACGACGCCCTGGTTCTTCATCCTTCGGTAGGCCACGATGGCGTCGAGGATGATGGCGCGGTGTGCATCGACGTCTTGCAGGCTCTCCCACGTGATGCCCTTCAGGAACTCCGAGATGGGGAAGAGGGCACGGCTGGCGAGCCAACGGCTCACGTTATTGTGGCTGATGTGGTAGAGCAGGCTTCGCGTGGGCAGCGTCATGATGTTGTTTTGCAGGTCCTTCAGGTTGTGGAGCCGTGCCACCTCTTCCATCGTGTCGGGGTCGCGGAAGATGAAGTCGCCGAAGCCGAAGTAGTCGCGCAGGTGGTCGCGGAGGTCCACATCAATCTTCTTCGAGTTCTTGTCGATGAAGCTGGCATGGCATTCCTTGGCAAGTTGGGCATTCTCTGTTTCGCTCGAATCGAGGATAAGGGGCACGTAAGGGTCTCTTGCACGGATGGCGCTGAGCAGCTTGAAGCCAGCCTCTTCGTCCTTCTCTCCTCCTGCTTTGAGCGGGAATCGGCAGTCGCTGATGACGCCCAGAGTGTTGTCTGCAAATTGGTTGTAGAGCTCCCATGCTTCTTCGTAGTTGCGGGCAAGGACTATCTTCGGTCGGCCACGCATTCGCAGCATCTCGAGGCTCGTATTGAGGGCTTCTGTGGCGAAGGCAAGGCTCTGCTCAAGGACGAACTTATAGAGGGCAGGCAGTATGCTGGAATAGAAGCGGATGCTGTCCTCTACGACCAGCAACATCTGCACGCCTGCCGACCGTATGTCGTGTTCCAGGTTCATGCGGTCTTCCATCAGCTTGATGATGGAGAGCAGCAGTTCCGTGTTTCCCAGCCAGCAGAAGACGTACTCGAAGACGCTCAGGTCTTCGTTCTGCATACGCTTCGTAATGCCGTGACTGAAAGGCGTGAGCACCACGATAGGCGTCGTCGGGTAATCTTGCTTGATTTCCC
Organism: uncultured Bacteroidales bacterium; assembly: GCA_902778625.1. Classification (GTDB taxonomy): domain Bacteria; phylum Bacteroidota; class Bacteroidia; order Bacteroidales; family Bacteroidaceae; genus Physcousia. The sequence goes on along the minus strand of CACYYM010000004.1, from coordinate 170,621 downwards.
GCGCGATGTCGAAGACCGAGTTGTCTTCAGCAGCAGGCATCACGATGACGAGGTTCACTTGACCTCCGGCCATCGTCTGTTCGGCTTCCTCTCGGCTATGTACTTGGAGGAATCTAGGTGGGAAGCGAAGTCCCAACTTTGCGTATTCCGAGAATATCTTCTCATCCACTCGACCGTCGTCCTCCAGCATGAAGGCATCGTAGGGATTGGCGACGAGCAGCACGTTGTACACGCGGTTGAGCATCAAGTCAACGAAGGAAGTATCTTTCAACGTCACAGCAGTTATTTACGATTAAAAGATTTACGATATACCATTTAACTTGCGCAAAGATACAAATTATTCTCCGTATTAATGTAATAAGTAAGTGAAAAAGTGCAGGTTTGTAAGTTAAAATGGGCATATGGACGACAAACCGCCTCAGGTCGAATAACCCGAGGCGGCTTGTTTGTGAGTATTCTCTGTAAGATAGTCGGAGGATTTACTTTGCTCCGCCCCCTAAGGCAATGTAGAGAGCGATGAGTGCTTCAGATGCGGAGTACATATTCATTGCCTCGCTGAGCTGCGCACGAAGCAGAGACTCTTGTGCTGTGAGAACTTCCAGATAACTGGCCTTGCCATTGTCCATTAGTTCGTGAGTACCTTTGAAAGCCTCGTGCAAGACACTAACCTGACGATGGTAGTACTCGTGCTTTTCGACGGTGGATTGATAGTCCGCAAGGGCTTCATTCACCTCGTTGCCGGCATCGATAACGGTCTGAACGTAGTCGAGTTTCATGTCTTCTTGAGTCAACTTGGCTATTTTGAGGTTTGCCTTCAGTTTCCCCTGTTGGAAGATGGGCTGTGTCAGTTGCCCGACGGCATTGAGAAGGAGACTTCCTGGATTCATGATGGCACCGCCGCCATTGTTTGTCCAGCCAACTAATCCTGACAGCGTAATTGTAGGGAAGAAGGCAGCGCGAGCGACTTGCGTGTTATAGAAAGCCTCTTCCATGACATGGTTAGCCATGCGTATGTCTGGACGGTTTTCCAGCAGACTGGCAGAGACTCCGTTTTGTAGCTTTTGCGAGAGAGCGTATTGACCCCACTTGCTGCGTTCTATGTGCTGGGGTGAAACAGCAAGCAGACGACAGATGGCGTTCTCCACACTTTGGATGTTACGGCGCGTATCAACAATCTGTGTCTTGACATCAAGCCAGGATGCTTCCATCTGGTTGACAGCGGTAGAATATGACTTGCCGTTCTCCCAAAGTGACCTTTGAATGTCAAGCGAAGTGCTCCAAAGGCTATCTGTTTGGATAAGAATCTCCAGTTGCCTGTCAAGCACTTGCAACAAACTATATTGTTGACTGATGGCACTGACAAGATTCGAGCGAACGATATTCTCGTAGCATTGTGTCTGCAGAAGTACTGCATTTGCCGCGCGCTTCCTGTTGGTGACGGCGCCAAATGACTCCACTTCCCAGTTCATTTGCAAAGGCAAGCTGTATGTCTTGGCGGCCTTACTATAGTCGAAACTTGATATTGTTCCCTGAGGAGCAAAGCTAAAGGAAGGCAGGTAGGCGAGTTTGGCAGCTTTCAGCGAAGCTTCACTTTGCTCCACGGCAATGCGGGCAGAAGCCAAGTCGGTATTGTTAGCCAGCACTTGCTCTATGAGTTTTTGCAAAAGCGGGTCGGTGAAGAACTCGCGCCACGGGAGCATTGCCTCTGTAGATGCCGCCCCTTGTATGCCAATGACGTCAGCCGGGATTTCAGTCTGCTGTTCGTATTTCTTATATAAGCCGCAACTTGTGAGCATCAGACTCACGGCTGCAACAATGATGATATTCTTCTTAATCATATCTTTCTTTCGATGTTACGTTCTTTCGTTATAACGAGTCGTTACAGGTAACTTCCTTCCCTTGGAACTTCTCGTGCAGTTTTTGGAACACGATGAAGAAGGCTGGTACCACGAAGAGCAAAGCAATAGTGCCGATGCTCATGCCGCCGATGACGCCAAGGGCAAGGGCGCGGTTGCCGTTAGCACCTGCACCGCCTTCTATCACAAGGGGTATCATGCCGATAATCATCGTCAGCACCGTCATCAGGATGGGGCGCAGACGTTCCTTGCAGGCCTCGAAGGCGGCATCCATAATGCTCATGCCTTGTGCACGACGCTCAGAAGCAAACTCTGTAATCAGGATGGCTGTCTTCGCCAGCAAGCCTATCAACATGATGACACCCGTCTGCAGATAGATGTTGTTGTCCATGCCGGGAATCTCATTCTTGTAGCCGATGTAGGCAAACACGAAAGCGCCCATCAGGCCGAACGGCACACTGAACAGCACGGCCCACGGTGTGAACCAAGAATTATAGAGTGAGGCGAGGATGAGATAGATGAGGATGGCGCAGATGACATAAATGAGAGCTGTGGCATTGGAGCCTGCTGCTTCCTCCACCTCGCGCGACATTCCGCTGTATTCAAATGTGGCTGTGCTTGGCATCTCTTGCTTGAACACCTCGGCAATGACTTTGTGGGCGTCGCCCTCGGTGTAGCCTCCGCCGGGAGTTACATAGCAGGTGATGCTCTGAAGCAAGTTGAAGTGCTCGATGTTGGCAGGGCCGACAATCTCCTTCAGCGAGACAAACTGAGAGATGGGAGCCATCTTTCCGTCCTTCACCTGCATGAAGATGTTGTGAAGCGACTGCGGGTCGAGACGATACTCGGGCGACGCTGCTGCCATGATGCGGTAAACCTTGCCGAATTGGTTGAAGTTGCCGATATATGCACCGCCGCAGAAAGCGCCCAGGGTGTTGAGCACCTCTTCTGGCGACACGCCGGCACGGCTGCATTGGGTTGCATCGACATCGACTTGATACTTCGGGAAGCGTTCAGAATAGGTTGACATGGCCGTGGCAATCTCCGGACGTTCGGACAACTTGGCCAGGAAGTGTTCCGTCTGCTTTGCAAACTCCGAGAGGTTACCGTCAGTGGGATCTTCTACGACCAGCGTGATGTCATTACTTGTTCCGTAGCCGGGAATCTGAGGCATCTCAAAGGGTGCTACCACCAAGTTCTTGAGGTCTTGGCAATCGAAGTAGAAACGATACCTGACGAGGGTGACGTAATGCTCCAAGCCCGGACGTTCGTCCCAGTTCTTCAGGCGCACAACCATCGTGGCATAGTTAGAGCCTGCACCCGAGTACATGCCGTAGCCACAGGTCACCGAGAAACTTTCCAGTTCGGGAATCTTCCTTACTTTCTCCTCCACCTTCTTCACCATCTCGCGTGTCTGCTTCAGCGTGGTTCCTTCCGGTGCACGCACTTCAACAAGGAACACACCTTGGTCTTCCTGAGGGACGAGGCCCGATGGCAGGCTCTTCATGAAGAACACCAGCAGCGCGCCGGCAGCAGCCAGCAAGCCCCATGCCAGCACGGGGCGCTTGATGAACTTCTGCACGCTCTTGCTATACTTATTATATATGGCGTTGTAGCTGACTTCGTAGGCTTTCTTATGTGTAGTAGGTCAGGCTCTTGCCTTCCTTCTCTCCTTCCGTCACACGCATCATGATGGCGCAGAGGGCAGGGCAAAGCGTCAGGGCCGATATGCACGACAGGCCGACGGACGAGGCTATCGTCACACCGAACTGAGTGAAGAATGTGCCCGACGTGCCCGGCATGAACATCACGGGAATGAACACTGCCATGAAGACCAATGTGCAGGACACGACGGCTACCGACACTTCGTTCATGGCCTGACGTGTGGCTTCGCGTGCATCGCTGATGCCGTTCTCCATCTTTGCCATGACAGCTTCCACCACCACGATGGCATCGTCCACGACTGTGCCGATGGCGAGCACGAGGGCGAAGAGCGTCAGGATGTTGAGCGAGAAGCCGGCCATCTTTACTATGGCAAAAGTGCCCAGCAGGGACACGATGATTGAGATGGAAGGTATGATGGTGGCCTTGAAGTTCTGCAAGAAGAAGAACACCACGAGGATGACGAGGATGATGGCGATGACGAGTGTCTCGATGACATTGTGGAAGGCAGCGAAGAGGAAGTCGTCGCTGGTCATCAGCGTCACGAACTCCAGTCCTGCAGGCATCGTCTGCTTGGCTTCCTCAAACATCTTGCTGATGCCGGCGTTCACCTTTGTGGCGTTGGCGCCTGGCGCGGCAAACACCATGAAGAGGGCGCCGGGCTTGTCCATGATGTTCGACGTGAAGTTATAGCTCATGGCGCCAATCTGCACCTCAGCCACGTCGCTCAGTTGCAGCATGCCGCCGCCACTTGTGCGCAGCACGATGTTGTTGAACTCTTCGATGGTCTTCAGTGTTCCCTTGTACTGCATGGAGTACTGATAGGAGTTCTCCGACTGTTCGCCCAGAGAACCTACGGCCGAGACGAAGCTCTGACTGCCGATGGCAGCGAAGACATCGTTGGGCGTCAGGCCATACTGAGCCATCACGTCGGGCTTGAGCCAGATGCGCAGGGCATAGGTGTTGCCGAGGCTCAGCACGTTGCCCACGCCGGAGATACGCATCAGGCGAGGTTTGATATTGATGTCCACATAGTTTGAGACAAAGTCCTCGTCGTACTTGCCGTCGGCACTTCTCACGGCGAAAATTTGCAGAATGTTGTTCTGACGTTTCTCCACCTTCACGCCCACCTTGTTTACGTCGGCTGGCAGCAGGGCTTGCGAACGCGTCACACGGTTCTGCACGTTCACGGCAGCCATGTCGGGGTCGGTGCCTTGCTTGAAGTAGACGTTGATTTCGACTTCACCGTTGGACGAGGCTTTCGAGGTCATGTACGTCATGTCGGTCACACCGTTGATGGCTTCCTCCAGAGGCTGGATGACGGACTTCATGACGGTGTTCTCGTCGGCACCGCTGTAGCCGGTGGAAATCTGCACGGTTGGCGGTGCGATGTCGGGGTATTGCTCCACTGGCAGTGTGCTCATCGAGATGTAGCCCACCAGTGCGATTACAATCGAGATGGCACACGCCATCACGTATTTGTCAATGAATATATTGTTCTTCATGTTATCTTCGTGATTACGTTATGACGTTATTACGATGTTGCGATAGTGTCAGAACAGCACTTTTTGTCCCTCCGTCACGTTGTTGGCACCGGTGGTGACAATTTTGTCGCCTGCGCCAAGTCCGCTCTTCACGATGAAGTCCTTGCCGTTGCCGGTGTCCTCCGTCGTCACGTCAACTGCTGTGGCTGTGCTGTCGGGCAGGACCTTGTAGACGAGCGACTTGTCCTGCAGGCGCACCACGGCGTACTGGGGGATGACGATTACGCCTTTCTCTTCAAAGGGCATGACGATGGTGCCCTGTATGCCGGAGTAGAGATGCCCTTCGGGGTTGGGGAAGGACACCTTGCTCGTGAGGGAGCCAGTGGCGGCATCCACCACACCTGTCAGGCTCACCACGCGCCCTTTGTGGGGATATTCCGTGCCATTCTTCATCACGAAGGTGGCTTCGGGCAGGTCGGCGATGTATTTGTTCACCTCATTGGCCTTTACTCCTTCCTGCACCATTGTCTCGATGATGGCTTCCGTCACGGAGAATTCGGCATACATTGTAGTGTTGCCGCTCACGATGGTCAGTGGGGTGAGAGGCGACACTTGGTCGCCCGTGCGGACGGGTATCTCGCCGGTGATGCCCGACACGGGAGCTGTGATTGTGCAGAAGCCAAGGTCCACTTTGGCGCGATTCACGGCTGCCTGTGCCTGAGCCACGGCTGCCGTGGCCTGCTTGTAGGAGTTCTCGCTTGCCGAGAGCATGTAGCTGCTCACGATGTTCTTGTCGAACAGGTTTTTGTTCGACTCGTACTCCAGCTTGGCAGAGTTCTCCTGAGCCTTGGCAGCTTGCAGGTTGGCCTGTGCAGCCTCCAGTTCGAGCTGAGCGTTGCGCGAGTCGATGACGAAGAGCGTCTGCCCCTTCTTGACCAGCTGGCCTTCAGCCACGCAGATCTTCATCAGTTGGCCGCTGACCTGGGGAGTGATCGTAACGTCGTTCTGACCAACCATCCTGGCGCTGAACTTATAGGGAAGCTGGATGTCCGACTTCTCCACTGTCATGGTTTCGAACGATGATGGAATTTCCTTCGGCATCTCTGGGCCGCACGACGTCGCCACGATGGCAGCACCGAGCATCAGGGCCAAATTAGCAAAATACTGTCTGTTCATTTGTGTTGTTTTTAATGTTTTTTATGGTTGTGTATGTGATTTAAATCTTTATTTAAGTTGTTTTCGCGCGCAAATGTACTAATTTCCTCCGAATTGTCAAAGCGTTAGAGAAACAAATTGCAGTAGCAGGCCCGAATTTGCAGGAGGAGCGCACGTAAGCCTGTGCCTCCACGGTTCCTGGCGGAGAGTTCCGGATGTTTCCCGGAAACAGCAACGAAGAGAAACAGGAAAGGCCGACGCCCCCAATGGGCATCGGCCTTTCCGCCGTTCTTTTTATTCGGATTTTGGTGGTTTCATCAGGGAAACTGCACGACCGTCCACAAGCCGTCGGAAAACTTTCCATTAGTAGTTGGCCAACGACACACGAGTAAATTGCCAACGACACACGAGTAAATTGCCAATTGCACACGACCTTATCCGTGCTTTGTCTCGTTCAGTCTTCCTCTGTCTCCCTTTATCTTCTTTATTTTCTTCTGTCTTCTTCTACAGTCTACTGGTCGGGATTGGCCTCGAAGCCTTGATAGCAAGTGGGAAGGTCTCGCATGATGGCTTCATAGCTCTGTTCAAGGGTCTTTTGCACATCCTCCGGTCCTTGACTCGAAGGCGGAATGGGTGCATGAATGACGAGCCTTAAGGGGTGCCAGGTGAGGAAGTTAATGCCTTTCTGACGAGGCAGGACATCGAAGCTGCCGTCTATCGTGATAGGAACAACGGGCAATTGCAGTTCATCTGCAAGTTGGAAAGCGCCTCGGCGGAACTTCGCCATATGTCCTGTAAAGGTTCTCGCACCTTCGGGAAAGACCACAAGCGAGACGCCATGCTTCAGGACGGCTCTGCCTTGCTCGTATGTCTTATGAATGGCTTTCGGCCCACTTTTGTCAACAAAGATGTGGCCCGCACTCTCGCAAGCTTTTCCTACGAGAGGGATGTTCCGCAGAGACTTCTTCATCATCCATTTGAAGTTCCGACCGAGGTAGCCGTAAACAAGGAAGATGTCGTAGGGGCCTTGGTGGTTTGCCACGAAGACGTATGATTGTTTCTTGTCCAACAGCTCTTGTCCCTCGACTTTTACAGGCAAGAGCATTCCCCAGCACATGAAGCGGCTCCATGCCATTGCAGGATAGTAGCCCCACGTCCTTGCCTTTCCGAAGGTGCAACCAATGATAGTGACGATGGCTGTCAGGGCTGTCGCCAGAATGACAAATGGCAAGGCAATAAAGAGCTGATAAAGTCGGTAAAGAATCTTCATGGTATCAGTACCCCTTCGATTTTTCTTCGTATTCCTTTGCTCTCTTGATGTACTCCTTGACATAGGGATGTCCGAGGAAGTATGACGGCGCGTTCGTAATGATTTCTTCGAGTTGTGGTGTGAGGATGGGGTAGGGCAGGCTGCTGGTTAGTATCATGAAGATGCCTGGCCCTAATACATTATTATAATTCGCGCGTATGAAGCGTGAAATGAGCTCGTCGTTTTCTGCGGAGAGCTCTCTCGACTGCTTGCCGAGCTCGTATATAATCTCGTTGTGGTCCGTGCCGTCCATAATCATTTGTGCTTCGAGGTGCGGAAGCTCAGCCATACGTGCGTCGAGTTGTGTCTTCTTTTGTATGAAGCCCGAAAGCGAGTCGTTGAGAGGCGTGCCGGTTGCTGTCTGCTGTGTCTCGCTGATGTTAAGCTTCACTTCGCCTTCTTCAAGAACGATAGGCATCAGACTCAAGTTGCCGAGGAAGACGTTGGCAAGCATTGTGGAGTCCATGCTGCCGCCAAAGTCGAAGCGACCATGCACGACGCGTGTCGAGTCGATGCTTTTCATCTCGCCATCGACATAAACCTTCAAGGTCAGTACTTGGCCCTCGAGGTCGTCTACGTTAGAAGAGCCTCTCACCATGTACTGACTTCTACAGGAAAGCAATGTCAGCAAGACCGCTGAAAGCAGATAGTATAGCTTGTTATTCACCGTTTTGTGCTTTAAGGCATGACAAAGATATATAATCTTTGCCAAACGGCAATAACAATTAAGACTATTTAACCTAATTACATCTTCGCCATAGCCTGTTCGAGGTCGGCAATGATGTCGTCGATGTTCTCGATGCCGACGCTCAGGCGAACCAGGTCGGGAGCGATGCCGGCTTCCCTGAGTTGCTCGTCGCTGAGTTGTCTGTGGGTATGGCTTGCCGGGTGCAGAACGCAGGTTCGTGCATCGGCAACATGTGTCACGATGCTTATGAAGTCGAGGTTGTCCATGAAGCGGATAGCCTCTTCTTTCGTGCCTTTCAGACCGAAAGCAATCACGCCGCAAGTGCCCTTTGGCATGTATTTCTGCGCCAAAGCATAGTACTTGTTCGAGGGCAGACCTGCATAGTTCACCCATCCCACCTTGGGATTCTTCTCGAGCCACTCGGCAACCTTCTGCGCGTTCTCGCAATGACGGGGCATGCGAAGATGAAGCGTCTCAAGGCCAAGATTGAGCAGGAAAGCGTTCTGGGGTGAAGGAATGCTGCCCAAGTCGCGCATCAACTGGGCGACAAGCTTCGTGGTGAAAGCCATCTTGCCGAAAGCCTTTGTATAAGTCAAGCCATGATAGGACTCGTCGGGCGTGCAAAGGCCGGGAAACTTGTCTGCATATTTGTCCCAATCGAAGTTGCCGCTATCGACTACAACGCCGCCAACCTGTGTTGCGTGGCCGTCCATGTACTTCGTCGTCGAATGCGTCACGATGTCGCAACCCCACTCGAAGGGACGGCAGTTGATGGGTGTGGCGAAGGTGTTATCCACGATGAGAGGCACACCATGTTTGTGAGCCATTTTGGCGAAGCGTTCGATGTCGAAGACATTGCAGCCGGGATTGGAGATGGTTTCGCCGAAGAAGCACTTTGTGTTCGGACGGAAAGCTGCTTCGATGCGCTCGTCGTCCCAATCGGGATCTATGAAGGTGCACTCTATGCCCAGCTTCTTGAGCGTCACGCCGAAGAGATTGAACGTGCCGCCATAAATGGTGTTGGCAGTTATGAAGTGGTCGCCAGCCTGACAGATATTGAAGATGGCATAGAAGTTTGCAGCCTGTCCGCTGCTCGTCAGCACAGCTCCGACACCACCTTCCAGGGCAGCAATCTTCTGTGCAACAGCGTCGTTCGTGGGATTTGCAAGACGGGTATAGAAGTATCCGGCATCCTTAAGGTCGAACAGACGAGCCATCTGGTCGCTTGTCTCATAGCGGAAAGTTGTGCTCTGATAAATGGGAAGTTGTTGCGGTTCGCCTTTCTTGGGCTTCCATCCGCCGTGGATGCAGATGGTTTCGAGGTTTTTCTTCATAGGTGCGAAAGAGTTAATTGTTATTGGTTTTGCCGTGCAAAGGTACGATAATTAATTGAAAATAGGAAATAGGAAATTGAAAAAATGCCGTTAGAAAAGTTGAGATGACAAACTTCATGTGTGAACAAAAAGCAAATCCCGCAGCGGCAAGCCGTTACGGGATTCTTTTCGGGTGGAGGTGCCTAGCAGATTCGAACTGCTGTAGACGGTTTTGCAGACCGTTGACTAAGCCACTCATCCAAGGCACCAACACTATTTGCAATTTGACGATTTGCGATTTACTGTTTGGGTGTAAACAGACTTCTTTTGCCGAATTGCGGTGCAAAGATACAACAAAAAGTGAAAAGTGAAAAGTGAAAAGAGAAAAATTTTCGTCTTTACGCTGTTTTTTTCCCGTTAAGTCGCTTTTTGCTTACTTTATCATGACTTTGCGCCCACCTATTACATATATACCGCGAGGCAAGTCGGCTTTCGCCGAGCCTTGCTTCCCAGTTGCGACTTTGCGTCCGCTCAGGTCATAGACATCATTTTGAATCTTGGATTCAGAGCTTTGGATTGCGGCAATGCCTGTTGCAAAGTCTTGTACGGCTTGATAGGCTGCCTGGAGCGTTTCGATGGCTTGGCGGAACTGATGGGTCTTGTAGTTGCCGGGGTTGTCGAGTATCTCTGCAGCCGCCTGCTTGGCTGTGTTGAAGGCGACGAATACGTCCAGTTCTTCGTCTTCCGGGTTGACGACGAATTTGTTGCATGCAGTAAGCAGGGAACCGAGCTCGTAGCGGTCCACGATGGCGCGGCACATGCGAGCCGTGTTTTCCATCAGGGACGTGCCGCTGCACATTGCTCCCATCGAGGCATCGCTGTCGGCGCCGGTATAGGGAGAGCGCCAGTCGTAGTTGCAGAAGACGATAGGATAGCGGTCGAGGTTGAGGTTATTCCACATCACTTTCGTGTTCGTCAGGATGTAGTTGAAGATGGTCTTGCGGTTGCTTGCCGTCATGCTTTCGTCGAGCACATAGTTGACGGCATAGGGGATGAGCACGGCTTTGAAGATGCTTTGGTCGCCGCTTGAGCCTTCACTGCGCAGGATGTTGCCACCGCTTGTGCAGCGGTCGCTGGTAAAAGCATAATTAATATATGTATAGGCCAGCGTCTTGTACTTGTTCTTGATGGAAGAGTTCTCGTCCGTTATGTGATAGAGGATGCGGCAGGCCTCGCCGAACGTGCCTTGGGTATAGGTCAGAGGCGGTTCCTCGACGCGGCCGTCGCTCTTGACGATGTTCTTGGCGGTGTATTTGTAGAGTTTCTTGGCATACTCCAGATACTTCTCGGTGCCATACTTCTGATAGAGCTTAGCGGCAATGAGGGTTGCAGGCGATTGTGTGCAGGCATTCGGGCCGTCTTTTCCTGAATGTGTGGACCAGGGAAGCCAAAGTCCGCCAGTCTCTTCGTCCTCTTTGGCTCGCTTGATGATGTAGTTGTCGAAGACCTGCCTGGCTATGGTGCTATAGGCGGCAGTGCCCGTAGCCTCGCCGATGTGCAGAAGAGTAAGTGTTATCCAGCACATGTCGTCGGTGTAGGGGTTCTCAAACATCTTATACCCCGAGGTGGTGTTGGGAGTCGTGGATGTAGCCGCTGGCGCACCTGAATAGTTGTTGGCCTTGTTCTTGTACCAACGCTTGATGTATGTGAGGTATCGATTGGCCAGTTCACCGTCGATGCCCTTATGCCGCTCATAGTTGTAGACGACAACATCCATTGCATGCGCTTGCGTCCAATATGCGTTGTCGGCGTAATGGTTATAGCTAACATTGAAATAACCCTTGCTCTTTATCATAAACGACTCGATGAAGGCATTGGTCATGGAGTCGGCCTTCGTCTCGTAAGTGTCTTTGACGAGTCTGTAAAGCTGATTGATGCCAGACGTCTGGGCATAGATACCGATGCCCAACGATGTCAGCAATATGAGGGCGGCAAGTCTTTTCGTCATCTTTTTACCTGGTAATAAGTGAAAAGTGAAGAGTGAAGAATAAGAATAACCCTCGTCTCCCGATGGTTACTTTGATTCCTCACTCTTCACTCTTCGTTCTTCGTTTTTAGTTCTTCAGTTGTTTTTACTTCTTCAGCAAGTCGCGAATCTCGGTGAGCAGCTTCTCTTCTGCGCTTGGTTCTGGAGCAGGAGCAGGAGCGGGCTCTTCTTCCTTCTTGCGGTTCAAGGCAGCGATGCCCTTCACCATGAAGAAGATACAGAGAGCGATGATGAGGAAGTCCACAACGTTCTGAATGAACTGGCCATACTTGAGCACAGCAGCTCCTTCGCCTTCACCAATCTGATAAGCGAGGTTTGCAAAGTCGATGTTGCCAGTTGCCATGCCGATGAGGGGCATCAGCACATCGTCCACCAGACTGCTGACAATCTTACCGAATGCACCGCCGATGATAACGCCGACAGCCATGTCCATCACATTACCTTTAAGCGCGAACGCTTTGAAATCTTGAATAAATGACATAGTGATTAAAAGTTTAAGAGTTTAAGGGTTTAAAAGTTTAAAGATATTTTTATTGCAAATTGTAATATCGACATTGAAATCTGCACAAAGATACAAAATAATTTATAATTCATTGCTCCTGGTTCATATTTTTTTTGTAATTTTGCAGCGCAAAAAGAAAAACAAGTGAAGAAAAGTATCATTTCTGTACTATTTTGCCTGCTTTTGGCATTAATTATAGCAGCATGCAAGTCAGCGCATTACTGCAATTGCGGATGAGATGCACAAGGGCGTAATTCAAAATTGACAAATTCAAATTTCAAATTTATTATAAACCCTATTAAAGATTAAGAAAATGGCAAACGTAAAAGTTGCAATCAACGGTTTCGGCCGTATCGGTCGCCTCGCTTTCCGTCAGATGTTCGAGGCTGAAGGTTATGAAGTAGTAGCAATCAACGACCTGACCAGCCCCAAGATGCTGGCTCACCTCCTCAAGTACGACACCGCTCAGGGCGGTTTCTGCGGCAAGTTCGGCGAGAACAAGCACACCGTTGAGGCTACTGACAACTCTATCATCGTTGACGGTAAGGAAATCATCATCTACGCAATTCCTAATGCAGCTGAGCTTCCTTGGGGCAAGATTGGCGTTGACGTAGTTCTCGAGTGCACAGGTTTCTACACAAGCAAGGAGAAGGCTTCTGCTCACATCCAGGCTGGTGCCAAGAAGGTTGTCATCTCTGCTCCCGCAGGCAACGACCTCCCCACCATCGTCTTCAACGTAAACCACAAGACCCTGACTCCCGCTGACACCGTTATCAGCGCAGCTTCTTGCACCACAAACTGCCTCGCTCCCATGACGAAGGCTCTCAACGACTACGCTCCCATCCAGAGCGGCATCATGACAACCGTACACGCTTACACTGGCGACCAGATGATTCTCGACGGTCCTCAGCGCAAGGGTGACCTGCAGCGCGCTCGTGCCGGTGCTCAGAACATCGTTCCCAACAGCACAGGTGCTGCCAAGGCTATCGGTCTCGTCATTCCCGAACTGAACGGCAAGCTCATCGGCGCCGCTCAGCGCGTTCCCACTCCCACAGGTTCTACCACCATCCTGCACGCAGTCGTTAAGGGTGACGTAACTGTTGAGGGTATCAACGCAGCCATGAAGGCCGCTACAAACGAGAGCTTCGGCTACACCGAGGAGAAGCTCGTCAGCAGCGACATCATCGGCATGAAGTTCGGCAGCCTCTTCGACGCTAACCAGACCATGGTAAGCAAGATGGAAGACGGCAACAGCCTCGTACAGGTAGTTAGCTGGTACGACAACGAGAACAGCTACACAAGCCAGATGGTTCGCACCATTAAGTACTTCGCTGAGCTCTAAACCGAACGTCAGCTCAATACACAGAGAGAGGGTACCACGCATGGTATCCTCTCTCTTTTTTGTCCTCTCCCTTCCTCCCCCTTGAGGAATGTCGGGGTTGGGGGTGGGTCTACTCGAGCCCCTGAATAGTGTCCGTGTTCTTGATGACCTCGATGGCATCGCCCTGCATCTTGCGACTGGGAACAAGCTGGAACTCGGCATCTTCGCGGAGGTTCTTGAAGTCCTTGCCGGGGGCCCAGCAGACATTCACGGCCTTGATGTTGGCTGCGCTGAAGTCCTCGGTGGTCTCTGCGCCTTCGCAGCTGAGTTCTACGCGGAAGCTTCCGAGTTCACCCAGATTGACGACATTGCCGGCGAGGAGTTGCTCGCGGAGGCAACGAATCATGTCGGTAAGGACGCCACTGATGGTGCCCTTGGAGAAGGGGGTGTTGTGGTCGGCCATGTGCTGGACGAACTGGTCGTAGGTCAGCTTGGCGTTGGCCTGTGCGGAACCGTAAGCCTTGGTACCGCCCGTCTGTGCGCTGATGTCGGCCTTCTTGATGCCTGGCTTCGCGCTCATAATGCAAATACTGTAGTTAATCATATCAGCCCCCTCCATCCTCCCCCTCAAGGGGAGGTTTTGTATTCCGCGGAGGGGTTAGCGGGTGCAAAAGTGTTTTAAATTTTGTTAGTTATCCCGAAGAGAGGGTTTAGATTCAGCTTGCCGTTTGCTCATTTTACGTACCGAGTTGCGCACCTCGACGTGTTAAATTTGCATTTTAGCAGTGCCTCGTCTGTCCTCATCTTTCACGTTACAAAGATACGACATTTTCCTGAATTACGCAAGTAAATTGGCAATTATTTTCACACGAAATTGAAAGTTTTCGAAGGGGGAGAAAATGGGGAAGGTGGAGATAATTTTGTAGAAAGTAATGAAACAAATGCCTAATTCACCTGGCTGAAATATATAATGTATTAGGGATTTATTTTCTTGTCTCCTAAGAACCATCTTCCACTCCTTCCCCCTACCTGGGTAGTAAAGTGCTACTCTACAATGGCGTCTTTTTGTCGTTCCATTTGTTGACGAATGGGGTCAGCCAAGACGACGGAGTACTTGTTGTAGCCGTTGATTCTACGCGCTTCGAAACCAAGTGACTTCATGGCTTTGCCGATGTTGACGGTGTTGAATCCTCGGCCTTGGAAGCCTCGGTAGTTGAGTTCCCTCAAGAGGTCGCCCGAGGTGAAGGCTTCTGCTTTTTCGTCTTCTTTTGGACGTCGGACGAAGGTAAGGAGGGCTTCCTCGCAATCGTTGGGCGAGAGGTACTGACGATTGTACTCGCTTATCCTCTGACTTTCCTCGTAGGTCGGTTTTGGTTCGTAGCCGTGTTCGAGGAGATATACAGCCTGAGAATAGGCGCCTTCGTAGTTGAGCGGATGGGTGTAGATATTCCTTGTCCCAACGAGGTCGATGCCGATGTATCGGCGGTTGCCTTCCGTTTCACGTATGAACTGATGGTAGTTCGTCGTGGCGATGACGGATGCCATTCTCGGTCGTGACTTGCGATAATGGCCGTAAGCGTCACGAAGATTGATTTGTCCCGACGTAAGGAGGAACTTCATTGTGTTGCTTTTCGAGTCGCTGTTGATGGCTATCTCATCGAAGATGACCAACAGGACTTCGGAGAGTGTCAATAGGGTGTCCTTGTTGATGGGGTCGTTGGGACTTATAGCCGTCTGATAGGTTTGTAAACAAGGAGGTAATAAATGGGAAGCCAGAAACGACTTGCCTATTTGTTGCGAACCACAAAAGGTGGGCATAATAGGATTGGCATCGATTTCTCCACGCCACAAAGCCACTACGGCTACGAGCCAACGATGGAACACAAGGTCGTAGAGTTCTGGGTCAGCCATCGGTCCGAACTCCATGTGTTCAAAGAAGAAGTCGTGGATGTAGTCGGGGTCAGTCTCGGGGTTCCACGCGGGGAGCGACTTGAGCCACTCAAGGTGTGGCGCAAAGTCGGGCGCGAAATCTTCGCTGTTGACAAGTGAACGCAGAACATTGTCCTTGACGGGAAGCCCTTGTTCACGAAGTCTCGTAAGGATGGTGTCGATGAAGCGGTCATCGACTTCCTTCCAACTACCGCCGTTCTCGCTGTACTCTACTTTACCCGTCAGCGTGTTGTGTCGCCATTTGCGGTTCTTTCGCAAATAGTCTTTCACTTCATTCATCACGCGGCGTGTTCCGCCTTGCGCTGTTCTTCGCTCAAAGGGCGTCGCCCACGAGGGAGTGAAACATCGATACCATGGTCCTTTGCAATTTGCATAAAGGTGGCGATTGTAATGTTGCCGCGCCCTGTACGAACGCAGTGGTTGAACTTCTCATCACATTCTTCGCGACGATAGTTCGGATATTGACTGCAGATGATGTGGTAGGGTTCCCGCGCCGCCTCACCGAGCGAAGCGCAAGCAAAGGTCACATCCAACCAGTCATTGTAGTCACTAGTGATGTCGATACCAGCCTCGCTGATTCGACCAGCCACGAGCTGTAAATGCTCAAGGTCTTTTAAATAATTGTTACTAAACATAAATTAAAATTTTTAGATAAGTTAAATATTATATTTACTGTTAATGAAACATTCATTGTCCCAAGGCAGGAAGCACGCACGCGTGACGTCCTTACACGCGGGGTCGGCCACGAGGCCGTAGTTGAAGGCAAGGTGATTGCGCATCTCGTACCATTGGTCGCGGAAACACATACCCTCCACGGCCTCCGGCAAGCGCACCACCCACTTCACACCATTACCCGATGGCGAGACGAAACACAACTCCGTCTCCACATACTTGTCCGCACATAGCGCGTGTTGTACGTCACGCGCCTCGCCCCCCGAACCCAAGCCATCGATGTCGAGGCAGATGTAGGGCGAACGCGCCCCCAAACAATTTGCGTTGCGGTAGGAGAAGATACCCGAGAATGTGGCGTACTCGAAATTGAGCACCTTGAATTTTCCACACTGCTCTTTCGTAGCCGTAGGCAACATCGCCCGCAACTCCTCAGTCGGCTTACGCGCGCGTTCCGATATTATATACTCATAGACCCAATCGATGGTCTGTGTCTGCTGTGGCCGCTGCTGCGGACAAGCCTCCTGCTTCGCTTCGTTCCACCATCCGCAGGGAAAGATGCTGAAACGCTCATTTACTTTACTTTGAACCATAACTTTATTACATTAAAAAAACTTTGACGGTGCAAAGTAAGGCATTTGTCCACAATGAACAATGTAGAACTTAATTAAGTACAAAAGTCATTTCGTAATCTGTTGCAAAACAATATTTTATCTACGAATTATAAAACACTCAAATAAAAAATTTCTCAAATTTCCTTCCATAACCTATACATAATGAGACAATTAAAAAAAATGTTTTTTCCAACTTTTCCCATTATTTCCACGTGTTATTGCACAAAAGCAAGTAGTATGTGCAAAAAAAAAGACCCCGCAAGTCAAATACTTTCTTGCGGAGCCTCTATCTTTATGAGACGCTATAAAACTATCACTTAGCCATAAACGGCAATAACATGGGAGCGGTTAACGGCTTTCCTTTGTTCGCAAAGGCAGAAAAATCCCCTCAATCCTACAAGAGGTTGAGGGGATGATGAAGTGAAAAGAAGTTTACCAGTCGTCATCAGCTTCGTTGCCTATTACTCCGTTTTTAACAGCTCTTTCCATGTCTGCTACAACTAATGCTGTGTAATAATGGGTGAAAACCAATGCTTTTGACATCATCTTCTTTTCAAATCCTTTGGAGTTATATGGATAACTTTCAGAAAAAGCAAGGCTTCTAGATTTATCTTTTTTGAAAGCCTGCCTACCCCATACTTTACTTGTTATATCACGCAACTCATAACAAGGGACATTACACGTAATGCGGATTTTTCCTTTCTTAATGTCCGTTCGAATAGAAGGTTCTATATCAACCTCATAATTTGTGTTCGAGGAGGTTAAAGCCCCATTTGCAGATACTTTGCGGAATTTCTCCTTTGCCATTAAACATCCCATTTCCTTATCATTTATTAGGATACCTTTTCCATCAAAATTCTGTAGAAACCATGCATTAAGAATGATGTAAAGTTGGTCTTTTGTTTTCTCTGGAGTTTCGACAATGCTAACATATGTAAGGCCGCCATTATTATCTAATGGTAATTCTTTCATTATTGCATTCGCCATTGAATTGTAGTCCGATGATTTTGACTTGATGTCTTTTTCTATTGTTTTATTGAGTTCTTCTACTGTTATGTACTGACCGTATGACATGGTCGAGAACAATAAGAACAAGAAAAATATATTTGTTTTCTTCATCGCAGTAGGTGGGAGCTTATATGCCATTACCCATCGGCTCTATGTTTAAACAAAAACTAATACTTCCCATTTAGCCTACGCACGATTCAAAAAGAAAAGGCGCAGGACTCTTGCCATACGCCTAAGAGGTTCACCACAAACCCACATACAATATGGTTTAGCCTACGCCCTATATAGGGGGCGGCTCTAATTGTATGTGAACTTGCTCTCTTATCTTAGAGTGGTGATTTCTTAGGCAATTGAGCAAATATGTTTACATCATTGATGATGCGAATGCAAATATATTACTTTTTAATCATATTACACACATTATAATAAAAAATATTCTTTTATTGTCGTTTTTAGTTTTCTACACTATAACTAATACAGGGAAACAGATAGACAGAGGTAGTCAAAAATTTTGACCACCTCGGATGATGAAGCCTTAATTCATTTACTTACTAATAAAGCCCCCGCTTTTGGCGAGGGCTCTTTCTATTAAGCTATTAACCTGCTAAGTAAGCCGTTAATTGTCGGGCGAGGGGTTATTCTTCCCAACCCAGGGCGCTGGCACCGAGGACGGCGGCGTTGGCGTTCATCAGGCCGGATACGAGGAACTTAGCCTTGCCCTGGAAAATCTTGAGCACGGCTTTGTTGTAGGCCTCTTCGATGGGCTTCATGATGAGGTCGCCTGCCTTGCACAATCCACCAAAGAAGATGAAGGCTTCGGGGCTGGAGAAGGCTGCGAAATCGGCACAAGCCTCGCCCAGCATCTTGCCGGTGAACTGGAAGATTTCGTTGGCCACCTTGTCGCCCTTACCTGCTGCGATGCTGACGTCGAGAGACTCAATCTCTTCCAATGGTTTGTCACGAAGCAGAGAGGGGCGCTTGGTGCTTGAAAGAATCTCACGAGCAGTGCGGGCTACACCAGTTGCTGAGCAGTAAGCCTCCAGGCAACCTGTTCTGCCGCAACCACAGCTGCGACCTTTCTCTGTGCGGTCCATGATGACGTGACCGAGCTCGCCAGCAAAGCCGTCGCTACCATAGACAATCTGTCCGTTCACGACGATACCGCTGCCCACACCTGTTCCGAGGGTGATGACGATGAAGTTCTTCATGCCACGAGCTGCGCCATAAGCCATCTCGCCCATTGCTGCGGCGTTGGCGTCGTTGGTGAGCTTCACGGGAATGCCAGTTGCCTTGTTGAACATGTCGGCCAGAGGAATGATGCCCTCGTGAGCCCAAGGCAGATTGGGAGCGAACTCGATGGTGCCGTTGTAGTAGTTACCGTTGGGAGCGCCGATGCCCATGCCCTGCACTTGGTCGGCTCCGCCAATCTGGGCAAGCAGAGGCTTCATGCAGGCTACGCCAGCCTCTACGAAGGCCTCGGCGGTCTTGTACTGCTGCGTCTTGATGCTGTCCTCTGCAACGACCTCGCCACGAGCGTTAACGACTCCGAATGCGGTGTTGGTACCACCCAGGTCCACACCAATCACGTAAGGTTTTACTTTGTCCATAATGAAATAGGTTATTGTTTATTGTTTAGAGTTTATAGTCTGTTTATAGTGCAGAGTTGCGTGTTTTGAGTCGCGAGGGAACGAAAAACGCATAGTTTCTGCACAAAGATATAAAAAAGTTTAGAGTTTAGAGTTTAGAGTTTAGAGTTTTTTTCCTTATTTCTTAATTTCTTTGTAAATTTGCGCCCGAAATGATGTGGATTGAATCTGTGAATGCCCTCGACCTTGCTGTAAGAGGCATGGTGGTGGGAGTAGTGGCAAGTGCACCGATGGGGCCAGTCGGGGTGCTGACTGTTCAGCGCACCCTCAACAAAGGGCGTTGGTACGGCTTTGCTACGGGCTGTGGAGCTGCTGTGAGTGACCTTATCTATGCCGTGATGACGGGTTTGGGCATGAGCCTCGTGATGGATTTCATCGAAAAGCCCACTACAATCTTCTATCTCAAGATACTGGGCAGCATTCTGCTGTTCTGCTTCGGAGCCTATACCTACTACACGAAACCTGCTGAGCCTCATAAGCCAACAGGAAAGCGAGGCACGCTTTGGCACAATGCCTTCACGGGCTTTGCCATTACGGTCAGCAATCCCCTGATTGTCTTCCTCTTCCTCGCCCTTTTTGCTCGAGTGGGGTTTGTCGTGCCAGAGCATCCCGTAGAGCAACTTGTCGGGTATGTAGGTGTGTTAGGTGGCGCAATAGTCTGGTGGCTCATCTTGACGACGGCGCTCAATCGTCTTGGCTCGCGTTTCGACATGAGTACCATCAGCCTCCTGAACCGCTTGCTTGGCCTCTTGGTCATGGCGGCATCGACGGTTGGACTCTTCTATACGCTGTTCAGGTAATATGTTTATCGCAAAGAAACTCAGAAGCCAAAGTGTCAGTGCCTACCTTATCTATATGTATCAGGTGGAAGACTTGGTGCGTGCTTATAGCCTTGATGCCGAAAGGATTGCGAAGGAGTACTTGCCGCGCTTTGGTTACGACGAGGCGCAGATGAAGGAGGCAAAGGAATGGTACGAGTCGCTGGTACGCATGATGAAGGAAGAAGGCAAGGAACAAATGGGGCATCTTCGTGTCGTGCAGAACACGCTCGACCTCCTCGAAGACCACCACAAGGAACTCCTTGCCGACAGCGACGAGCACGAGTACAAGTCTGCCTACTACAAGGCTCTGCCGCAAATCGTGGCTTTGCGCACTCAAGGCAACAACAAGGACAAGCATGAGATGGAGAACTGCATTGATGCCCTCTACGGAGCCACGCTGCTCCGCATGCAAGGCAAGGAACTCTCAGCAAGCACCCAAGCCGCCTTGAAGCCGATAAGCGAACTGCTTAAGTTAATAGATAATAAATAATAGATAGATAGTAGAGTGAATCAGGAAATAACGCGTCGTCGCACCTTTGCCATTATCTCGCATCCCGATGCAGGTAAGACAACGCTGACTGAGAAACTGCTCCTCTTCGGCGGACAGATTCAGGTGGCTGGTGCCGTGAAGAGCAACAAGATACGCAAGACCGCGACCAGCGACTGGATGGAAATCGAGAAGCAACGTGGCATCTCGGTAACAACCTCCGTAATGGAGTTCGACTATGATGGCTACAAGGTCAACATCCTCGATACCCCAGGTCACCAGGACTTTGCCGAGGACACATTCCGCACCTTGACAGCTGTCGATAGCGCTATCATCGTGGTGGATAGTGCCAAGGGCGTTGAGGCTCAGACACGCAAACTGATGGAAGTCTGCCGCATGAGGAAGACGCCCGTCATCATCTTCATCAACAAGATGGACCGCGAAGGCAAAGACCCCTTCGACCTGCTCGACGAACTGGAGGAAGAGCTGCAGATTAGCGTGCGTCCTCTCTCGTGGCCCATCAATCAGGGCGCCAAGTTCAAGGGCGTCTATAACATCTACGAGCAGAACCTCAACCTCTTCACGCCCGACAAACAGAAGGTGACGGAGAAGGTGGAGGTCGATATCAACAGTCAGGAACTCGACGAAAGGGTCGGGGAGCGCGATGCAGAAAAACTTCGCGAAGACCTCGAACTGGTGGATGGCGTCTATCCTGAGTTCGATGTGCAGACCTATCTCGATGCCGATGTGGCCCCCGTCTTCTTCGGCTCAGCCTTGAACAACTTCGGCGTACAGGAACTGTTGGATTGCTTTGTTCGTATCGCCCCTTATCCTCGTCCAACGAAAGCCGAGGAGCGAACTGTCAGCCCAGACGAGCCGAAGTTCACGGGCTTCATCTTCAAGATAACGGCCAACATCGACCCCAATCATCGCTCGTGCATCGCTTTCTGCAAGGTTTGCTCCGGCAAGTTCGTTCGCAACGCACCCTATCTGCATGTCCGTCAAGGCAAAACGCTCCGTTTCTCCAGTCCCACGCAATTCATGGCGCAGCGCAAGGAGACTATAGATGAGGCTTGGCCCGGAGACATTGTAGGCTTGCCCGATAACGGCATCTTCAAGATTGGCGACACGCTGACGGAAGGCGAGGACCTGCATTTCCGTGGCTTGCCCTCCTTCTCGCCCGAGATGTTCAAGTACATCGAGAATGCCGACCCCATGAAGACCAAGCAGCTGGAGAAAGGCATCAATCAGCTCATGGACGAAGGTGTGGCACAGCTCTTCATCAATCAGTTCAACAATCGCAAAGTCATCGGAACGGTCGGACAACTTCAGTTCGAAGTCATCCAGTACCGCCTTGAGAACGAATACGGAGCCAAGTGCCGTTGGGAGCCAATCAGCCTCTACAAAGCCTGCTGGGTGGAAGCTATGCCGGGTTACGAAGCCGAACTCGATGCCTTCAAGAAGCGCAAGCATCAGTACATGGCCCGCGACAGGGAAGGCCGCGACGTCTTCCTTGCCGACTCAGGCTACGTCCTGCAAATGGCTCAACAAGACTTCGAGCACATCCGCTTCCACTTCACCAGCGAGTTCTAAGGCGGGAAACTTTACAGTTTAGCCAATCCTCCCTCTGAGGTCTCTTTGTAGAGCGAAGGAAGGTCGTGGCCTGTTTGTTTCATAACACGCAAGACGCGGTCGAATGAGACACGGTGACGTCCGTCGGAGAGGGAGGCATAGAAGTTGGCATCCAAAGCTCTGGCAGCAGCAAAGGCGTTGCGCTCGATGCAGGGAATCTGCACGAGACCACAGACAGGGTCGCATGTCATGCCCAAGTGGTGCTCGAGTCCCATCTCGGCAGCATACTCGATTTGATTCACGCTGCCCCCGAACAACTGACAGGCAGCGGCGGCAGCCATAGCGCTTGCTACGCCCACTTCGCCCTGACAGCCCACATCGGCACCGGAGATGCTGGCATTGTGCTTTGCCAGATTACCGATAAGCCCCGCAGTGGCCAGCGCATGCAATATGCGTTCGTCGGAAAAGGCGTGGTTATGCCCCAGATGGTAGAGCACGGCGGGCAGCACGCCGCACGAGCCGCAGGTTGGTGCTGTGGCGATGATGCCGCCCGAAGCATTCTCTTCGCTGACGGCCAGCGCATAGGCATAGACAAGTCCGGAGCTCTGCAGGTTGGCCTTGTAGCCCTTTGCTTTTGTATAGTAGACAGGAGCCTTTCGCTGCAGACCCAACGGACCTGGCAATACGCCTTCGTGGTTGATGCCTCGCTCCACGCTCTCGCACATCACCTGCCACACTTTCGCAAGATAATCCCATATCTCAGGACCTTCGTTCCGTTCGACATATTCCCAGAGGGAACATCCCGTCTCGTTGCACCAATGCATGATGTCGTCCATCGTGGTCAGCGGATAGACATGCTTGTATTCCACTGTGTCGTTGGGGCCTTCGGAGAGTGCTCCGCCTCCAATGCTATAGACCACCCATTCGTCGCTCAGGCTGCCATCGGCCTCTTGGACGGCAAAGCGCATAGCATTGGGATGGAAGGGCAGGCGTGTCTGCGGCTCCCAGTGGATGACTGCCGAGCCTTGCTCCTCCAAGACGCGAAGGATGGCAACATCGGTCATGTGTCCTTTGCCTGTCGCTGCCAGCGAGCCATAGAGGACGACATCGAACTTCGTGGCCTCGGGATGCCGCTTTACATATATTTTTGCAGCCGACTGCGGCCCCATCGTGTGACTACTGGACGGGCCGATACCTATTCTGAAAAGATGACGTAGTGATTCCATGCTTGTCTGTTTGTTGTAATTTGTGGGCAAAGGTATAAAGTTTTTGGGGAATGTGCATCACTCTTGCAGATAATTCGTTTCTTCCTTCCTGCTTTTCTTCACTTTTATTTAATAAATGTGTCCTTTCCTGGCTGTAATCATTAAAAAAGCTGTATCTTTGTGGCGCGAATACAAGACAGAGACATGACGCAGAAACAAATTGCAGAAGACATACAGACTGCCGTGCAGACGTTAAGGCAGGGCGGTCTCATCCTATACCCGACGGACACGATATGGGGGATTGGGTGCGACGCGAGCAATGAGGAAGCAGTCCGTAGAATCTTCCAACTGAAGCGGCGCGAGGACAGTAAAGCGATGATTTGCCTTGTCGATAGTGCCAACCGGATGCAGCGATATGTCCGAGGCGTGCCGGATGTGGCATGGGACTTGATAGAGTTTGCCGACAAGCCGCTGACTCTCATCCTTGATGGTGCCACAGGTCTTGCACCAAGCCTCATTGCCGAGGATGGTAGTGTGGGGCTTCGCGTCACCAAAGAGAACATCAGCCACGAGCTCTGCTATCGTTTTCAGAAAGCCATCGTCAGCACCAGTGCAAACATCAGCGGCGAGCCTTCTCCGGCTTGCTTTGCTGAGATATCTGATGAGATAAAGCAAGGCGTCGACTTCGTAATGCTGTCTCGACAGAATGATACGAGCAAGTCGAAGCCCAGCCAAATCATAAAGATTGGTTTCGACGGGCAGATACGGATAATAAGGAAATAAGAAATGTAGATAATAGGAGAAAGGTGAATTGTCGTAACTTCATAGCATGGCTTATACGTTGGCGCCGCAGACACTTCTCCGAGGGCAGCTTTGTCTTGCTCATCAGCTTGCTGGTTGGTATCTTCACAGCTTGTGCAGGACTGCTCTTGAAGTGGATAATCGGACAGATTGAAGACCTCTTGACGCAAGAGTTCGTCGTGACGGGAGCCAACTGGCTCTACCTCGTCTATCCCGTCATCGGCATTTGGCTGACAATGCTCTTCGTTAAGTATATTGTGAGGGACGATATCGGTCACGGCGTTACCAAGATTCTCTTTGCTATCGCACGCAAGCAAAGCCGCATCAAGCCCCATAATACTTGGACTTCCGTGGTAGCTTCTGCCATCACGATTGGCTTTGGCGGCAGTGTCGGAGCGGAGGCACCTATTGTTTTGACAGGTAGTGCGATAGGCAGCAGCCTCGGTCAGCTTTGCCGTTTGAGCAACAAGTACATGATGCTCCTTGTTGGTTGTGGAGCAGCCGGAGCCATTGCCGGCATCTTCAAAGCCCCGATAGCCGGCCTCGTTTTTGTGCTCGAAGTGCTGATGCTGGACTTGACGATGACGAGCCTTCTGCCGTTGCTCGTGACAAGCGTGACGGCTGTGGGCCTCACTTTCGCCGTTTCCGGCACCAATCCCATCTTCGAGTTCCACCTGCAAGACGCTTTCACAGTCAATCGCATCCCAGCCTATCTGGCCCTCGGCATCGTTTGCGGACTGGTGGCGCTCTACTTTACGAGGACCATGAACTTCCTTGAAGGCATCTTCCGCAAGCTGCAGGGCCGCTACAAGAAATTCCTTTTGGGAGCCGCCATGCTGAGTCTGCTCATCTATCTCTTCCCGTCACTCTACGGCGAAGGTTACGACCTCATCACCCTTTTGCTTAACGGCAACGGACAAGCCGACTGGGATACTGCGATGGATAGGTCGCTCTTCTATGGCTCGAACCACTTGCTCATCTACCTCTTTCTTATAGTCGTCTTCAAGGTGTTTGCCTCTACGGCGACCAACGGAGGCGGAGGCTGTGGCGGTATCTTCGCGCCTAGTCTGTTCCTGGGCTGCATCTGTGGCTTCATTTTCTGCAGGCTTTGGAACATGTACGACGTGCTGGGCATCGACATTCCGGAAAGGAACTTCGCCATGTTGGGCATGTGCGGACTAATGAGCGGCGTGATGCACGCGCCCCTGACAGGCATCTTCCTCATTGCCGAACTGACGGGAGGTTACGCACTTTTCATGCCGCTCATGATAGTGGCTACAGGCTCGTACCTCACAATCAAGTATTTCGAGCCCCATAGCATTTATGCGATGAGGCTTGCGCAAAGAGGCGAACTGCTGACCCACCACACGGACAAGAGCATCCTGACCCTCATGAGCATGGATAGCGTCATACAGCATTACGACCACGTCCTCTACCCGGACATGAATCTGGGCGACGTTGCCACGCAAGTCTCGAACAGCAAGAACCACGTCTTCCCCGTCGTCAACAAGCAGATGCAATTCGTCGGAGCCGTTTATTTGGACGATATCAGGCACCTCGTTTTCCGCACAGAACTGTACAGAAACTTCGCTGTGTCGGAGCTCATGAAGCAGCCCGAAGCCAAGCTCTCCGTGAATGATCCGATGGATGTCGTCGTCTCCGTCTTCGACAGAACAGGAGCCTGGACGCTTCCCGTCGTGGATGAAGAAGGCATCTTCGTGGGCTTCATCCGCAAGAGCACAGTCTTCTCTGTCTATCGCCAAATGCTCGCCGACCTCTCGAACGACTAAAGCGAAGGAAACGTGGCACAGTTAAAATCAAAACTTAACACGCTAACTTTGCAATCATAACACGTTAAGTTTGCCAACACAACACGTTAAGTTTACAATTTACACACGTTATGCCGGCAATTTATTTTGAATTCTTATAATTATTTAACGCGTTGACCTGTTACAATTCGCCTGTTTGGGCGTTATAATTGCAGGAACGATACTATAGAAATAATCCGTCATGAGACATTTAGCCTGCTTTATAGTCCTGTTTTTCATTACCTTATGCTCGATAGGAGCGCAAGCGCAGGACTTCGTGCTGCAAGGTCGTGTCGTGGATGCCGAGACGGGAGAGCCTTTGCCGTATACTGCCATTTATGTGGAGAAGGGCAGGGGCGCGTTGACTAACATCGAGGGCGATTATCGTTTGTCTGTCTCCAATCAGGACGTTTTGACTTTCAGTTTCGTGGGCTTTGAGAAGCTAAAGTTAAAAGCCTCCGAAGTGCCGCGGGTCATCCAGTTAAAGCCTTTCAGCTCGGCCCTGAAAGAAGTTGAGGTGGTACCCATTGATGAGTTGGACATCTTGAAGCAGGTGATAAACAACCTCAAGCAAGACTTCTCAAAACACAAGAAGGACAGGCAGGGCTATTTCATGCGGACATTGTTGAAGAATGAAGAGGATTCCTACTTGATAGAAAGCCTGATGACAGCTCGCTCGGCAGTAAACCTTCGGGAAGAGGAGATGCTGAGCGGACGGACGGGCCTGAACTACGAAGGCAACATCAGTCGTATGGAGTTGAGGCTCACCAATATACAGAAGGTAACGGAAATTGGGCCGTCTGCCTTCATGAGCGATTATTGGGAGAAAGCCATCAAGCCGCTCCATAATCTTTCTGCGACAAGGAAATACTATGACGTAGATGTCGAGACGCTTTTCGGCAGCGAGGGTAAAAAAATGTATCGTATCACGTTCCGTTTGAACGACAAGGAGCGCTCCAAATGGCGTGAGGAGTATTTGTCAGAAAGACGTCACATAGTGGGAACCGCCTTTGTGGATGCCGAATCACTTCGCTTGCTTCGCTTCGAGGGAAAGGTGGAGAATGCTTTTCAGAACGTGAATTGGCACAGGCAACCCACCGACATCAGCTTTCAGATGAGCTACGACTACTCTCAAGGTTTTGCGTCAGTAAACAATCTTGCTTTCGAGGGAGGCAACGAGAAGATGAAGTACAAAGGGGTAATATTCAACGTGCAGGACGACGGACTTGCTGCTTCATCGGGTGCCGTAGGCGATAATATCCTCCGTGCTGTCGATAATGCAGGTTTCGACTCGACACTTTGGGACAGGTACGATATAGTGAAGCGAACCAAAGAAGAAGAGGCTGCTACTGGTCTTCCCTTGTCCGCAGACGAATGATGGCTATTATCATCGCCCCGTATATCATAGAGATAAGGATTTTGTCGGGATAGACATCGGTCAGTTGTCCAAAGGGAATGTCGCCTGAAAGCTCGATAATACGCTGTTGTAAGGCTTCGACGTGGTTCAAGAGCCAAGCCATCGGTGCGACAGGCAGAAGTATTGTGATAATTGTCAGGTAGATGATGAGCGTGGTCAGAGGTATGAGGATGATGCTCAGCACAGGACCAAACAGAGGCACTTGGTGGAAGTAATAGGCAACGAGAGGCATCGTGCCGAAGCTTGCGACACAAGACACGCAGAACAGCCTCACCAGCCAAGGCATCTTGGGAAACATCTCGTATATTGGCCTCCAAAGTGCCAAGAGGAAGAAGACTGCAACGAACGACAGTTGGAAACTGATGCTTAGCAGTTCCGTTGGCGCTATCAACAGGATAATGATGGCACTTAAAGCCAAGGGGTGCAAAGGGTCGGTGTCGTATTCCATCAAGGAAAAGATGGTGAAGATACTGAGCATCAAGGCTGCCCTCACCAGCGAAACCGGCATTCCTGCCACCAAGGCATAGCCCCACAGACATAATAATATGATAGGTAGTACGTGCCAACGCCACCGGCTAAAACGGAACCAATGGATGAAGATGATGTATAGGAAGCCATAGATAATACCGAGATGCATCCCGCTCAAGGCCAGCAAATGACTCGCTCCGACCTGCCGGTAGGCTTGTTTTGTCTCGCGACTCAGGTCGTCCTTCTTGCCAACCACCAAGGCTTCTGTGAGTGCAAGCGTCTGGGGCGACACGCCCGATGTCTCCAATCTCTTTATCAAAGCGTTTTGCACAGCCTTTGCCTTTCCTTCGATGTTTTGTTGCCAAGCGGATTTTGTGTCGTAATCAGAAACGAGAGCTGCCCTGCTGCAACCCAGTAAGAGCCATACGAGAAGCGTCAGGACATCGTGGAGATGACGGGTTTCCTTCGTGAAGGTGCAGGCAATGACTGCCAGAATAAGTAGCGGCAGATAGTAGGGGAGGGGAAAGTACAGCCCAATGGCAGTGCCCGCCATCAAAGCGACGGCGCACCATAGCATCGGGTGTTGGACAATCATAATGCAGAAGAATTGACGTGTTTCAACTGCAAAGATAAGAAAAAAAGGAGAATAAGAGAACAAGAAGAGAAAATAAAAGAAAAAAGGAGATACACTTTATGAGAAACATAATAGCTGGGATGCAGTTTATTTGCCATTATTAGTTTATTTTCTTCGTTCTTTATCCTTCTTTCTTGTTTTTTCCGTATCTTTGTGGCGAGAAAGGTATGAAAACAATGGCAAGTCAAACCTCATAAAACAAACCACTATGAAAAAGTTAATAATCCTTCTCCTCTGCATCCTAGCAGGAGTGCAGGCAGTAAAAGCACAGGAAGCCTATGCGTTTTACACCGATAATAACACGACGCTGACATTCTACTATGATGGCCTAAGTTCTACGCGTGCGGGTAAGACTTATGACTTGAATAGCGGCACCACTAACCCAGGATGGTACACCGAAGGCATAAGTGCGAGTGTCACCAAGGTGGTGTTCGACCCATCGTTTGCAGAGGCACGTCCAACGACAACATACAGATGGTTCAATGGCTGTACGAACCTTACCACAATCACAGGCATGGACTATCTGAACACAAGCGAGGTGACGAATATGGTCCAAATGTTCGATGACTGCAAAAAGCTGACAAACATCAACCTCTCAAGCTTCAACACGTCGAAGGTTACCGATATGAACAGTATGTTCATGAACTGCGCTGCCCTTAAGAAAATCTCGATGAGCTATACCTTCTATACATCCAATGTCACCAATATGAGTTATATGTTCTCTGGTTGTACAGTGTTGTCATCCTTAAACTTTCTTACATATTTCAACACTTCCAAGGTGACCGACATGCAGTTCATGTTCTCCAACTGTGATGCTGTGACAGTTCTCGACCTGAGCACATTCAACACCGGCAACGTGACGGATATGTCATATATGTTCTTTCTGAGCAATAATCTTACGACTATCAACATCGGCAGCGGCTGGAGCACAGCGAAAGTGACGTCCAGTGCCTACATGTTCCAGAACACCACGAAGATTCGCGGCATGCAGGGCACGACATACAACGCCTCGTATGTTGACAAGACCTATGCCCGCCTCGACGAAGGCACATCGAAGCCTGGATATCTTTCTACGATAACCTACGGTCTGAAGGTCGGTGGCGTGGAAGTGACCGACATGAACAAAGACAATATCCCCATCACTTCGGGCACAGCAAAGTTCAACGGCTCCGTGCTCATTCTCACCGATGCCACCATCGACGGAAACACATCATACGGATCGATATACTGCACCAGAGACAACCTGACGGTATCCGTCAATGGCAACTGCACGCTGAACCGCTCTGTTTTCTTCCGTGGCTCTTCTTATCTCTATTTCACTGACAACGATGATGACGACCAGCTGACGGTTAAAGGACTATTCGACTTCAAAGGGGCGCTGCAGTTCTACAACAGGAACACTGTGATAAACAACAACTCCACCTACATCTTCATGGGCGACGGCACGACATCAAAGCTCGAGTTCGGTCCAAAAGCCTCACTCATCGGCATAAGCACAGGCTCGCAAATAGTGTATAACGTCATAGGTCTGACCTTCAAGTCTTACACCACCTACACCTTCGGTTCTCTGGGGGCAGACGACTCACAAGTCAGTTTCAGTGCCACCCAGAAGACAATACTTATGGGCGGTCAGCCTCTGCAAGGCGCCTTGCTGATAGGACGGTACTATCCATTGTGGTTTGGCAATTTTCAGATAAGTACAACAGCTCCGCTCTATATCAAAGCGCTTCTCAACCAGGATGCTTTTACCATCTCGGAAGCCGACGACGGCACACTTGTCTTTAAGACCTATCCACTGTTCGCTGCCTTAAACTATAACGACAACACGTTCCGTTCCGAGGCTGAGAACCTTCGCGTGGAACTTGGCTGCAACTGGACAGTGACGTCGGAAATCAGCGATGTACCTGCTATGACACTCACCGGCAACACGACAATTACCGGCACAGGCACACTGACTGCGACCTCCGACTACCTCGGCATCTACAAAAGTGGGACCACTGGCGACCTGACCATCGGCGGCGATGTGACGGTGGAGGCAGAAGGCGGCATAGCAGGCTATCACCGCAAGACGTATGTTGACAAGTGGTACTCCACGCTGTACATAAAGGACAATGCGATAGTGAAAGCTCATAAATCATCTGGGGCAGGCCTCTACGATTGGAATGCACTAGTCCTCGAAGACAGCCACACCTTTACAGAGCCTCAGGGCGCTTACTGGAATGCCGAGACGCATCAGCCGGTGCATGCAGATGGCAGTCCGATAGATGGCGAATGGATTGTGATAGGCAAGTCGCCTCGTGGCGATGTAAACCTTGATGGAGTTGTCGATATTGCCGATGTGACAGCAGTGCTGACTGCTATGGCAAACGGCGTGAACGACCCGCAATATTGGGTTAATGACGACGAAGTGGTCGACATAGCCGACGTGACAGCCATCCTGACCATCATGGCAGGGCAGTAAGCGGACTCATCGCATAATCATAAACAAGGGCGTGCAATCAGCACGCCTTTGTTATCTTACATTAACGAAGCACCAGTTTTATAGCTTAGCCAGTTCCTCGCAGGCTTTTGCTGGGTCAGGGGCGCGGAAGATGGCGTTGCCGGCTACAAGGACGTCGGCTCCAGCTTCTTTCAACTGTTTGCCTGTCTCCATGTTGACGCCTCCATCTACTTCAATTAGAGCTTTGCTGCTTGTGCGGCTTATCAACTGGCGCAACTCTTTGACTTTCTCTAAGGTGTGAGGAATGAACTTCTGTCCACCAAAACCAGGATTGACGCTCATGAGCAGGACGAGATCAACGTCGCAGATGATGTCCTCGAGGACAGAAACGGGTGTGGCGGGGTTGAGCGTGACACCAGCCTTCATGCCTGCTTCGTGTATCTGGCCGATG
Source organism: uncultured Bacteroidales bacterium (assembly GCA_902778625.1). GTDB lineage: Bacteria > Bacteroidota > Bacteroidia > Bacteroidales > Bacteroidaceae > Physcousia. Next base: position 139,293 of record CACYYM010000004.1, on the reverse strand, counting down.
ACGCGGTGCAGGTGCGTGCAGGCTTCGTAGTGGACGTTCATCAGATAGGCTCCGAGTGCCTTGACTTCGTCGACAAACTTCTCGGGCTGCACAATCATGAGGTGCACATCGAGCGGCTTGCGGCAGATGCGGGCCACGTGTTTCAGAACAGGAAAACCGAAGGAGATGTTGGGCACGAAGACGCCGTCCATGACGTCGATGTGGAGCCAGTCGGCTGAACTTTTGTTGAACCACTCCATCTCGGCTTCGAGATTGGCGAAGTTGGCAGCGAGCAAAGAGGGGGAAAGCATGGTGAATTCAAATTTTATAAATTCATGATTCAAAATTGAGTATTCAAAATGGATTATTTCAAATCTCAACTTCCAAATTACGGGCTATGCTAACGCTAAGCTGATGTACGGTTGCGGGCGATATGTGCGGGCAAACTGACGTATCTTTGCCAGAACAGCTGTGCTTGGTTGAAAGAGTGGTAGGGGTAATGTTTGTTCCATAGGCAGAGGGTGGAAGGGTGAGAAATTGAGAAGTAGGAAGGGTTAAAAGTTTAAAAGTTGAAGATTGAATGCTTTTTGTATTAAAAACGAAAATGTGGGGCGTTTTATTGTGGTAAAAAGTAAGTTTTTTAACTTTAAGCGAAATTTGTCTTTATTTAGATTTTTGCGAAATAGTGTGAAGCGGATTTCGGGTGAGGAAGAATGTAGTAACAATTTAATAATTAAGAGCTAATAATTAAGAGTTAATAATGAATAACTGAAAAGTAAAACGCGAAAGGCGTTGTGTGTCAGTGTGTTAGAAAAAGTCAAGAGGGACATCGTGTGCACATTTTGCTTTGTTTGTGCCGTTTGTTGAATTACAAGAAGTTAGGCATTTGAGCACTTTTGGGGCCAAACGAAAAATTTTGGCGATTTGAAGATTTTGTAGTACCTTTGCACTCGAATTCGCCTAAAAAATAGAACGGGTTTTGATGCGGACGAAAGTCGGCATTCCTTATACATTATATAATATATATACATACGTGACTGAGAACGAACAGATATTGTGGCAGCGTTGCATGGAGATGTTCCATGGCAACGTCAGCGAGCAGCAGTTCCAGACTTGGTTCTCTCCGATGAGACTCAAGTCTTACGACGCTGCCAAGAAGGAGCTGGCGGTGTATATTCCGTCCCAGTTCTTCTTCGAATATCTGGAGGAGCATTTCCGCCGTCTTATTCACGTTACTATCAGTCGCTTCTTCGGCAGCGATGTTACGCTCTCGTATCAGGTTGAGGTCGCAGACAATGTGACGGTGACGCAAGAGAGTGACAACGACGTGATGCCACAGGTAGCTCCGAGCAGCTTTGCCGCAAACCAGTCGCCCACTTTGGCACAGGCTGTAGGCTTGCCCGAAGATCTCGACTCGCAGCTCAATCCGCATCAGAACTTCAGTAACTTCATCGAAGGCACAAGTAATAAACTGCCGCGAAGCGTGGGTCAAGCTATTGCCGAACATCCGGAGCAGATGACGTTCAACCCGCTCTTCATTTATGGCCCGAGCGGTGTGGGCAAGACGCATCTGGTGAATGCTATCGGCTTGCGTACCAAGGAACTGCATCCCGAGAAGCGTGTCCTCTACCTGAGTGCACACCTCTTCATGGTGCAATTCACGGATGCCCGTAAGCGTAATGTCTTCAACGACTTTATGCATTTCTACCAGAGCATCGACATGCTTATTATGGACGATATGCAGGAGCTCATTGGTATGGCTGGTACGCAGAATGCTTTCTTCCATGTTTTCAATCACTTGCGTCAGAACGGCAAGCAGATCATTATGACTTGTGACCGTCCGCCTGTCTCGCTGCAAGGCATGGAGGAAAGGCTTATCACACGCTTCAAGAGCGGACTGATGGCAGAGATGGAGAAACCTGAAGAGGCTTTGCGCCGCAACATCTTGCACAGTATTGTGAAGCACGACGGACTGAGCATTCCCGATGACGTGCTGGACTATATCTCGTCGAACGTCAACAATAGCGTCCGCGAGCTGGAGGGCATCATCCATAGTCTGCTGGCTTATTCCGTGGTCTATGGCAAGGAAATTGACCTCGACTTTGCCCAGCGCATCTTGGCTGGTCGCATCAGGGTGGAGAAGAAGAACGTCACCATCGACCAAATCATCTCCACGACTTGCGAGCACTTCAATGTAAAAGAAGAAGACATCTTCGGCAAGAGCCGCAAGGCAGAGATTGTGACGGTTAGACAGCTGAGCATGTACCTGGCTCACAAACACACGAAACTGGCGGCAAGCAAGATAGGCATTTACGTTGGCAACAGAGATCACGCCACCGTCTTGCATGGCATAAAGGCCATAGACGGGAGGCTGAAAATCGATAAGAAACTGCAGCGGCATCTTGAAGAGCTGGAAGAGAAACTAATAGGAAAGGCACTATGAACATCAAGCAGAGAAGAACCATCCGCAAATACACTCAGCAGCCCGTCAGTGACGAGCTGCTGAATCGGTTAATAGAGGAAGCCTCGCGAACGCAGACCATGGGCAACCTGCAACTCTACAGCGTAGTCGTGACGAGGTCCGCAGAGATGAAGGAAGAGCTGGCTCCAGCACATTTCTTCCAACCAATGGTGACACAGGCTCCTGTTGTGCTGACCATATGTGCCGACTTCCGTCGAACGACCGATTGGTGCTTGCAGAGAGAGGCGAATCCGGGTTACGACAATGTCTTGAGTTTCGTAAATGCTGCAACAGATGCTTTGCTCTTTACGCAGACATTCTGCTGCTTAGCAGAAGAGGAAGGTCTTGGCATTTGTTTCCTGGGCACGACCATTTATCAGCCGCAAGCCATTATCGCGACTTTAGGTTTGCCAGAACTTGTTTTTCCTGTCGCTACATTAACCGTGGGTTGGCCTGCAGAGAAGCCAAGGCAGACAGACCGTTTGCCGCTTCAGGCCATTGTGCATCAGGAGACATACTGCCCCTTTACGTCCGACCGTATTGACGCTTGCTACAAGAAGCGCGAGTCGCTTGCTGTGAACAAACATTTCGTTGAGATTAACGAGAAGCAAACGCTGGCGCAAGTCTTTACCGACATTCGCTATACGAAGAAGGACAACGAGGCAATGTCCGATGCCCTGCTTCTCACGCTTGCCCAGCAGAAGTTCCTGAGGTCAGGCGGTCTGCCGGGTGGCATCGTTCCTTCTGTTGTGGAACGTCGTCCCGAGGTTTTGGAGTGCGACGTTGTTCGCTTCCAGAACAAGAAAGAGAAATGGGTGGCCTTTGTCGGCTTGCTCGACGGCTTGCCTTATGAGATATTTACGGGCTTGCAGGATGATGATGAAGGCATCGCTATCCCGAAGAGCGTGATGAAAGGCTTCATTATCAAGCACTACGACCGTGAAGGGCAGAAACGCTACGATTTCCAGTTCGTCAACAAACGTGGCTACAAGACCACTATCGAAGGCTTGAGCGAGCGCTTCAATCCGAAGTACTGGGACTATGCAAAGCTCATCAGTGGAGTGCTTCGCTATCGTATGCCTATCGACCACGTCATTCGCCTCATTACTTCATTGCAGCTTGAGAACGACACGATGAACTCCTGGACGGCAGGTGTGGCAAGGGTGCTGAAGAAGTATTTGCCCGATGCACAGCAGGCGTTGGAAGAAGAAGAGGAATGAAAAGGATTGTCGAGATAAGCGTCAATCGCGTCAAGGTGTATGCCTATCACGGCTGCCATCCGCAGGAACGCGTCGTGGGAGGTGACTTCTATGTCAGCATCACGGCACAAGTTGAAGTGGAGGCTTCGGCCTGGAAGGACGACCAGTTGGAAGGTACGGCAGATTATTCTCGCTTCGTCAGCATTACGAAAAGGGAGATGGGCAAGCCATCCAATCTTCTCGAACATGTTGCAGCCAGGATTGCTTCTTCTGTTCTAGAGGAATGCCCGTCGGTCTTGAAGGTCTGTGTAACAATAGAAAAGGAAAACCCGCCACTTGGCGTGCTTTGTCAAGGCATCAGTGTTAAAATTGAGCAAACAAGATAAGTTTTTTGCTTTGATGGTTCGCAAAGTGAAATTTATTGTGTAACTTTGCGCCCAATATTCTCAAGAAAACATAATGAAGAAGAAAGTAAGATTCAGTCTCGTATATAGAGACATGTGGCAGAGCAGCGGCAAGTTCCAGCCGCGCAAGGATCAGTTGGCACGCATTGCGCCTGTCATCATCGAGATGGGTTGTTTCGACCGTGTGGAGACCAATGGCGGTGCTTTCGAGCAGGTGAACCTCCTGGCTGGTGAGAACCCCAACGAGGCTGTTCGTGCCTTCTGTAAACCCTTCAACGAAGTAGGTATCAAGACTCACATGCTCGACCGCGGCCTCAACGCTCTCCGCATGTATCCCGTGCCCGACGACGTTCGCCAGCTTATGTACAAGGTGAAGAAGAAGCAAGGAACTGACATCACCCGCATCTTCTGTGGCTTGAACGATGTGCGCAACATCATTCCAAGCATCAAGTGGGCGAAGGAAGGCGGTATGATACCTCAAGCCACCCTCTGTATCACCACTAGCCCCATTCATACGGCCGAATATTACTCGGCGATTGCGGATCAACTGATTGAAGCAGGAGCCGCCGAAATCTGTTTGAAGGACATGGCAGGCATTGGTCAGCCGGCTATGCTTGGCAAACTTACGGGCATGATAAAGAAGAACCATCCCGACATCATCATTCAGTATCATGGTCATAGCGGACCGGGTCTCTCAATGGCGAGCATCCTTGAGGTCTGCAACAATGGCGCCGACATCATCGATACTGCCATCGAGCCTCTCTCTTGGGGCAAGGTGCATCCAGATATCATCTCCGTGCAGTCTATGCTGAAGAACGAAGGATTCGACGTGCCCGAAATCAACATGTCGGCTTACATGAAAGCCCGGTCGCTCACGCAGGAGTTCATCGACGACTGGCTGGGCTACTTCATCAATCCTGCCAACAAGCACATGTCGAGCCTTCTGCTCGGCAGCGGTCTGCCAGGTGGTATGATGGGCAGCATGATGGCTGACCTTGGTGGCATTCAGAGCGTCATCAACAACCTGCGCAAGCAGAAAGGCGAGCCCGAACTCAACACCGACGATATGCTCGTTGCCCTCTTCAACGAGGTAGAGCACGTATGGCCGATGGTCGGCTATCCACCATTGGTAACGCCTTTCAGCCAATACACCAAGAACATTGCTCTCATGAACCTGCTCACCATCGAACAAGGCAAGGGACGCTTCGTCATGATGGACGAAGCTATGTGGGGCATGATACTCGGCAAGAGCGGCAAGGTGCCCGGGGAGATTGCTCCAGAACTTGTCGCACTCGCCAAAGAGAAGGGCAAAGAGTTCACCGATATCGACCCGCACACGCTCTATCCCAACGCGCTCGACGACTTCCGTAAGGAGATGAAGGAGAACGGCTGGGACTGCGGTCAGGACGACGAAGAACTGTTCGAGCTCGCTATGCACCCAGAGCAGTACCGTAACTTCAAGAGCGGTCAGGCGAAGAAGAATTTCCTGGCAGACTTGCAGAAAGCTAAGGAAGCGAAGCTGAGCAAATCCATTAAGCCAGAAGAACTTGCTGCCTTCAAGCATGCCAAAGCCGATGCCGTGGTCAGCCCTGTCGACGGTCAGGTGTTCTACGAATTCCAAGGCGGCAGCGAATGTGTTCCCTGTCTTGAGCCTGCTATCGGACAGAAGTACGAGGAGGGCGACATCCTTTGCTATGTGCAGGCCTCTTGGGGCGAATTCATCCCCGTCCCCGCAGGCATCGGCGGTAAGCTTGTCGACATCTCTGCCAAGAAAGCTTCCCATGTGCATCGTGGTGAGACACTTGCATGGATTGAAAGGGAATCATAATCCGATTTAAAACAGAGGCATTAAAAACGCCGCGTGCGGAGATTGCAATCCCCGCGTGCGGCGTTTGTCATTTCCGCGTGCGGCGTTTGCAATCCCCGCGTGCGGCGTTTGAATCTTCCTACTTGGTGTTTGTAATTTCCATATGAGATGCTTTTAATGTCCTTTTGTTGCATTTTTATGCTCAAATGGTGGTAAAATTGTGCAAAAAGTATCATTTTTTATAAAATATCTGTGATTATGTGCTAATTATTCCAAAAAAGTTATTACCTTTGCCGCTCGAATTGTCTTATCGTGGATACGACTACACATTATTAATATATTTAAGAGCGATTATTAACAAATTAGAGATGTTTATATATAAAAAATTAAGTCTTGTCGCGGCGTTGCTATTCCTGTCTGTCGGGTTGGCAATGGCGCAGACAACAATTTCCGGAACAGTGTTCTCCGCCGACGACAATGAACCCTTGATGGGCGCAAATATTTTGGTGGAAGGTACACAGAACAGAGCCATTACGGACCTTGACGGTAAATTCACGTTGAATGAGGTCAAGTCAAACGCCGTATTGGTAGTGTCTATGATTGGTATGCGCACCGAGAAGGTGAAGGCCAAGGATGGTATGCGCATCATGTTGCAAAGTGAAGACGTGCAGATGACGGAGGTTATCGTGAACGGTCAGCAACAGATTGACAAGCGCCTGTTTACTGGTGCAGCTACGACAGTTGATGCAGAGAAGATCAAGCTCTCTGGTCTTGCCGACGTGAGCCGTTCTCTGGAAGGGCGTGTCGCAGGTGTGCAAGTGACAAACGTTACGGGCACTTTCGGTGCTTCGCCCAAGATTCGCGTCCGCGGTGCTACGTCCATCTATGGTAACTCTAAGCCCCTTTGGGTGGTGGATGGCGTCATTTACGAAGACAACGTTGACGTGAGCGCCGATGATTTGGCTTCCGGTGATGCGAAGACATTGATTTCGTCAGCTGTTGCAGGTCTGAACTCCGATGATATTGAGTCTTTCACCATCTTGAAGGACGGTTCTGCAACCTCCATTTACGGTGCCCGCGCTATGGGCGGCGTGATTGTCGTTACCACCAAGAAAGGTGCGAAAGGTCGTGCCAACGTGAACTACACAGGTGAGTTCACCACCCGTCTCAAGCCCAGCTACAACGACTATAACATTATGAACTCGCAGGAAGTGATGGGCGTTTATAAGGAGATGTACGACAAAGGCTGGCTGCAACTCGACAATATGGTCAATGCCCAGAATACCGGTGTCTACGGCTATATGTTCCAGCAGTTGCGTGCTTACGACCCGTTGACAGGCTCTTTCGGACTCCAGAACACAGAGGCCGCCCGCAATGCTTACCTTCAGGCAGCTGAGTTCCGCAACACCGACTGGTTCGACCTCCTGTTCACCAACAATGTGCAGATGAATCACTCTCTCAGCGTTTCTGGCGGTACAGATCGTTCGCAGACGTACTTCTCGATGTCTGTCCTCAGTGACCCGGGACACTTTGTCAACCGCAGCAGCGTGAGCCGTTATACGTTTAACGGTAATACCTCTTACGATATATTGAAAGGTCAGAAAGGCGCAGAACTGCTTGCCGTTAAGCTTGCCGCTCAGGGCAGCTACCGTAAGCAGGAGGCTCCGGGTTCGCTGAACCGTACAACCGACGTTGTAACGGGTGAGGTAAAGCGTGACTTCGACATCAACCCCTTCAGCTACGCTATGAACACAAGCCGCTGTCTTGATCCCAACATCAATTATACGCGCTTCTACACTGGCTTCAATATCTTCGACGAATTGGAGTATAACTACAATGATATCCAGGTAACGGAATTGATGTTCCGTGGCGAATTGGAGTACAAACCCATCAAATCAGTGCGCCTCAACGGACTGATCTCCTCCCGTCTGTCTCATACACGTCGTCAGCACAACGTCATGGATAAAGCCAATCAGGCCAATGCCTATCGTGCCGGCGTGGATGCAGAGGACGACAACTCTACAATCCGCTACAACAACAGCCTCCTCTACACCAACCCAGACGATGAGTTGGCTCTCCCTGAATCCGTTCTGCCTCAAGGCGGTATAAAGTATCAGTACGACGATAACATGCGTTCTAACACCTTCCGCTTCATGGCAGGTTATAACAATGTATTCAACGATGTTCATACGCTCAATGGTATGGTTGGAGCCGAGTATTCTTCCGTTCGCCGTACTGCAACGAACTGGACAGGTTGGGGCTATCAGTTCGACAATGGTGGCATCACTTATACCCCGTACCTCTGGCTGAAGCAGATGAACGAGGAGAACACCGACTACTTCGGCGAATCTTTCACACTGACAAACACTATGGCATATTATGGTCAGGTGAACTATAACTTCGACCAGCGCTACACTTTGAACGGAACATTCCGCTATGAAGGCACGAACCGACTTGGCAAGAGTCGTCAAAGCCGTTGGTTACCTACATGGAACGTCTCTGGTTCATACGACCTTACCAATGAGAAGTTTATGGAAAGCACCAGGTCTTGGCTCTCACAGGTTAAGTTCCGTGGCAGTTATTCGTTGACAGCCGACACAGGTCCTTCTTGGGTAACTAATGCCGGGGCAATCTTCAATACCCAAAACACGTGGCGTCCCTTTACCTCTGCTGCCGAGTCGCAGATTTACCTCTCGTCTCTCGGCAACTCGGAACTGACATACGAAAAGAAACACGAATGGAACTTCGGTGTTGATTTGAGCTTCCTGAAAGATCGCATCGCTGTGACATTTGATATCTACGGCCGAAACAATTATGACCTTATTGGCCGCATCTTCACTCAGGGTTCCGGCGGTGAAATCGCCAAATATGCTAACGTGGCAGACATGAAGTCTCATGGCGTTGAGCTTGGTCTTTCTACCGTCAATATCGACAAGGCTGGCTTCAAGTGGATGTCGGACTTCATCTTCTCGAAAGCGAAGAATAGAATTACGTCTCTTGAGGTGGATAGTCGTGCCGTTGACCTCGTGACAGGCCTTGGCTATGCCATCGAAGGCTATCCCGTACGTTCTATCTTCAGCTACCAGTTTGCAGGACTCAACTCAGAAGGCCTGCCACAGGTTTATAACGAGTATGGGGAAAAAACAGTGGGCGACGTAAATTTCCAGGAGACAGAGAACCTGGAAGACTTCCTCATCTACGAGGGCCCGTCCGACCCGACGTTCTATGGCTCCTTCAACAACACGTTTAGCTACAAGAGCAAGAACTGGGGTTCCATCTCGCTCGACCTCTTCCTTACCTATGCAGGTGGCAACGTCGTTCGTCTTGATCCCGTCTTCTCCTATGCGTACAGTGACCTCTCGGCTATGCCTCGCGAGTTTAAGAACCGTTGGATGATGGCTGGCGACGAAGCAGTCACGAAAATTCCCGTTATCGCCTCTCGCAACCAAGTCGACCGCTACGGCAGCACCACAATGCGTACGGCGTATAATGCCTACAACTATTCTACAGAGCGTATCGCGAACGGCGACTTTATCCGCTTGAAGGAAATGGCTCTCACGTATACACTTCCTGAGGGATGGCTCAAGAAGACATTCATTAATACGGCTTCTATAAAAGTAGCTGCGACAAACCTCTGTCTGCTATATGCCGACAAGAAATTGAACGGTCAGGATCCCGAGTTCATCAACTCTGGCGGTGTGGCAGCTCCTATCTCCAAACAGTTTACAGCTACCGTGCGTTTAGGTTTTTAATTAACAGAATTAGAAATTGAAGGATATGAACAGAAATATATACAGTCTTTTTGTCATCTGCCTGCTCGGCATCATAAGTGTATGTTCTTGTACTGCGCTTGATGAAGCTCCCGACAACCGTACTGACCTCGATTCCGCAGAAAAGATTCGCAAGTTCCTGACTTCGGGTTATCCTGTGGCTACACCAGCTGTCATCTGTGAACTCAGTGGCGATAATTTCGTGGACAACAACGTTGTACTGGCTGCCACGCACAACGATGCATATTCCATTTTCCATGAAGAAGCCTATCAATGGAAAGATATTACAAATTATAATACAGGAGAGCAGGATACTCCCTACCAGGTATGGGAAGCATATTATGCCGGTATTGCCGTTGCCAATCATGCGATAAAAGCTATGAAGGAAATGAGCAATGACCCTGCCAGGGATCCTGAGTTCGCCCACTCTTGGGGCGAGGCTCACTTATTGCGTGCATATCTCCACTTCGTCCTTGTCAATGTCTTTGCCGAAGCATATAAGGATGAAGCCCAAAGTGCTAATGAGTGGGGTATTCCATACGTACGTGAGGTGGAACAGACAGTATCTGTGGACTATAGTGATACCAAATATCGCAAAAGTGTTGCTGAGGTTTACAACCTAATTGAACAGGATATTTTGGAGGGCATCGACCTTATTGATGATTCCAAGTATCAGGTTCCTGCCTACCACTTTAATCGTAATGCAGCCAACGCCTTTGCTGCACGTTTCTATCTCTTTAAGCGTGACTATCAGAAGTGTCTGAAATATGCCAATGCAGCTTTGGGCTCTAATCCCGCCTCCATGCTTCGTAAGTGGGCGTCACTCAACACCAACACGATGGACACACGCCTCAATGACTTCAACGATGAGAAAGCTGCTTGTAACTTCCTCATCCAGTCTACTTACTCACTTCAGGACCGCATGCTCTCCACGTGTCGCTTTGCAATCAACACTGGTAGCAGCGATTACAACGTGTCCTCCACCGTAGGCCTCCTATACAATGGCGGTGGCCCAAACTGGACGGGTTATATACCAGCTTATGCCGGTAACTTGTTCCTCTTTGGCAAACAGGAGTACGGCATCTGGCTTTTCCGCGTTTATGAATACTTCGAATATACAGACAAGATTGCCGGAATCGGTTATGTCCACATCCTCTATCAGCCTTTAACAGCAGAGGAAACCTTGCTTTGCCGTGCAGAGGCCAAACTTTATTTGGGTGATCGAGCAGGTGCAATTCAAGACCTAGGATATTGGACAAGTTCAAAGATGATAGACAAGCCTCTTGATCAGGCTGGTATCGATAACAAGTATAAAGGCGACTATACGAGTAACATTTTTGTTGACGACCTGCATCCTCAGGATATGAGTGCAACATGGCCTACGCTTGCTGCTGACGAAATGCGTGTGTTGCATTGCATCCTCCATTTCCGCCGTATCGAGACTATGTTCGAGGGCATGCGTTGGTTTGATATCAAGCGCTACGGCATTGGCATTCATCATGCTTACAGAGGACCTGCCGAAGACGAGGTTCATCAAGATTCTCTTACGTGGAATGACCCACGACGTGTTTTGCAAATTCCGCAGAATGTAGTGAAGGCGGGCTATCCTTCCACTGACCGTTCCGTTCCATCACTCAATCAAAGCAGTGGCTATGCTACGTCACCTACGTTGTTGACCACTAAGTGATGCATAAATGAATAAAGAAAGAAGACAATGAAAAAGATACTATATATATTGAGTTTGGTTGTAGTGGTAACGTCATTCTCTTCATGTCGTACGGAAGATGACTTTACGGACTCTATCTTTGATACAAGCGTTCCTGTTGTTGATCCCACAAAAGCAACCTATGAATTTGACAAGTGGCTCTATGACAACTTTGTAGTTCCATATAATGTTGATGTGAAATACCGCTTTGACCTGACAGCCTCCGACCTGCAGTTCCAGTTGACTCCTGCAGATTATGGACGTTCACAGCTCTTGGCTCATTTCATCAGATACTTGTTCTATGATGTATATACTAAGTATGCTGGTGAAGGTTTTATGAAGCAGTATGGTCCTCGCATTTTTCATTTCATTGGGTCGTCTGGTTACAACCCAAGCACGGAGACAGAGGTGTTGGGTACAGCTGCTGGTGGAGTAAAGATTACTCTATACAAGATTAATGAGATGACGGCATGTCCTCAGCTTGACCCGACCACCAATACTCTTCTCAATCCTTATTCGGAAGAAGATGTTGATGTGCTCAATGAGAACTATTTCCACACCATGCACCATGAGTTCTCTCATATTCTGCACCAAACAAAGGCCTATCCTGTGGCTTTTGGGCAGGTGACTTCAAGTTCGTATGATCCTATGACTTGGAATGAGCGCGACTCCGTAACCACACATCAGATGGGTTTTGTTACCCACTATGCTTCTTCGGCTACATATGAGGATTTCGTCGAGACATTGTCTTGCATTATCACCGACAACGATGTCCGCTGGATGAATCGCCTCATCAATGCATGCTGTAAGGGTATGCGTCAGGGCGACAAGGAGGATGTACTGGTTCTCATCGATTCTCTCGATATTACAAACTTCGAAGACCCGACGAAGCCTTGGAATAACTTCAAGCTTTTGAAGCAGACTCATGTGTTTAATGAGAACACCAACGAATACGAGGAAGAGGAAGGCTATGTCTTAGCAGCTCATCGCAGTACGGTAACTGTCTATAATGCTAAGAGCGGCAATTATGTTCCTATGTATAAGTACGAGGATTTCCGTACATTCACATCTTTCAAGGACGATTTCCTACCTTGGGTTTCTTACACAACGGCAGATGAGATTGAAGGCATTAACGCTATCCTTAAGAAGATAAACATTGCTACCCAGTGGTACACAGAGAATTGGGGACTTCACGTATTCGAGATACGCAAGGAAGTGCGTGAGCGTCAGAACAAGATCAATGACTACATTAAGAATGAAGTCACGATTTATGAACTAAAATAACCTCAAAGTCAGATTACGATGAAGAAGAATATAAGATTTATAACAATGTGTGTGGCATTGGTTGCCATTTCACTTGCTGGATGCACTCGTTTTGAAGAGGACGACCTCTTTGATGAGAGTGCTTCTCTGCGTGTTACGCATTTCAACGAGCAGTTACAGTCTCGCCTGGTTGCGCAAAGCCAAGGTGAGAAAAACGGTTGGGTGATACAGTACTTTGTGTCTGGAACAGACGAGTTGGATTTCGAAGGATTTAATCTCTTTGGAAAATTCTCGGGAAATGGCAAGGTAACAATGGCAGGCAATCACCGCTTCCTTCGTGATGGTAAGGCTGGAAACTATACTGAGTTTACGAGCACTTATGAGCTTTTGAAAGAAGAAGGCCCCGTTTTAGCTTTCAACACATGGAACGACATCTTGACTGTTTTCGTTGATCCTGTTGATCCTGCAAATGCTCCTTCGGCGCTTATTAAAGATGGTGAAGGCATGGGCGGAGACCAAAACTTGATCTTCCAGGGTTATGAAGGTAATAATATCCTGTTCCATGGCCAACGTCACTTCGGTGGCGTACGTTTTGTCCCATGCGACCGTCCTTGGGAGGACTATCTCGCCGATACGGAAACTCTCAAAAATTACATCACCAACAGCACTGTCACATCCTATTATGTAATCTGCGGCGCCGATACGCTCTACTTCAAGAATCTGCGTGGCGGCATCGTTACTTATTGCGAACGTGTCAATGACCCGTTGTTTCCCTCTACTATCAATTGCGTGTTCTCTCCGACAGGCTTCTATTTGCAGCACAGAAATAGCATAAAGGGTACTTCGTTTCAGGAGTTCTTCTTGGCAGAAGACAAAACTTGTTTGATGTCTGAGAATGACAGCGTAAAGGTGATTGCAACGTGGGACAACTACATCGTCAACGGACGCAACACCATTTGGAACCTTGACATGGACAACCTCTCTGATGAGCAGAAGGGTTTGCTCGCTCAAATCGATGCGGAAGCCAAGAAGTTCAACAAAGACTACTCATTATCGCAAGTTGGACTTGGACGTTCTACAGGAAGTGGCGCAGTGAAAGGAATAGTGTTTACGTTTAAGGTCAAGACAAAAACTAACACGGCCGGTCTCTCGTTGACTACTAGCCGCCCATCTTTTGGAAAGATGCAGATTGCTTATTCTGACGGCGAAAAGGCAGATAAAAACCTCACGACGATGGCAAAGAAGTGTGACATCGAGCAAATTGCGCGCCAGTTTGCCGCAACACTCTCTGGCACATATGACATCGTTCCTGACAACTATTTCCTTCCGACTGGATGTGAACTACATTCGGTGGATGGCGGCAACGACTATATTTTGAAATAAACAATACAATATATTATTATAATTTAATTCAGACAAGTTATGAAAAAGCAGTTACTTTTTTATGTGATGGCTTTGGTCGCATTGTCCGTAAACGCACAATTTAGCCCCAAGCCATTGGGCAGCCCACAGGCAAAATCGCCGGTTGTGAAAATGGCCCAGACACAGCGTTCTTACCAAGTTGTCGGTCCACGACAGGATTTGGCCAAGAGGAACTATGCTCCAACTCGTATGCTCACACTTGATACAGACAGGTTGAAGCCTTATACACGTGCACAGCGTTTATTCGCAGCAGAGAAGCCCGCTATGCAGAGTCAGGTCAAGGCACTTACAAAGGGTAAGGTGCATCGTCACAGAGCTGTCAGCCTTCAACCCACAAAGACTTTAACTTCAAAGGTTAAGGCTCCCAGCAAGGCTCCTTTATTTGCCAAGGAATATACTGGAACAGGTGTTGACTATTTCACAGGTGAGTCCGCTCAATGGACTATGACTCCTTCTACGGCCACCTACACCAACGAGGAAACAGGAGAGGAAGAAGAGGTGAACGTTTTTGTGGATCTTATTCCTGCGCCAAACTTCATTTCAAGTCTTTATCCTGAAGGTATTCCCGTGGAATTTACGGTTGATGAGAATGATGCCATTACAATCATGCCACAGACCGTAGCCAGCTATCCGAATGAAACAGAGGACACTACTTACTATGTTACCCTCTTCTCTGTCACGAGCGAAGATGGCTCTATCAGTTTGGAGGTTGACCAGAATGGTAAACTTACTATCACAAGTGGCGACTACATCGGTTTTGGCGAGTTCGCTGATGTTGAATTCGATCCAACGTTCGGTGAGGCCTACCGGGGTTTAGACGAACTGATTGCCAATGTGAACTATTATTACCAGTTAAAGACCACTTATGGCCAGAAGTACAACGCTCATGGTGTGGACTACTTTAACAATGTGCCTGTCGACTGGTTGATGCAGAGCGGAACAAAGATAATGGACGACGAGACAATCAGGTTCTTTGTTGATATGACTCCTCTTGACGAGACCTTCTCTGGCCTTTATCCTGATGGTATTCCCGTGGAATATGAGCAGGAAGGTAGCACCATCACTATAAGGCCTCAGATTATAGCTTCTATTGAAGGCGATGAGGAAGAGGATTCGCAATATATCCTGCTTTTCAGCGCTACTTCCGATGACGGCTGTATCGTACTTACAGAAGAGAAGACAGGCCTGAAGACCATTGAAGGTGAAAGCATTCTCATCGGTGCATGGAGCACATCCGAGTTCGATCCTTCTTTTGAGACCTATTTGGGCGGTTATCAATACATTGATAAGCCAAAGTATCGTACGCCCGACGCTCCCGCAGAGGCACCAGAGGATGTGGCCTGCGAGCCGGAAGAATTGGTATTATTCGCTGGATTAGGTTATTCTGGTTACAGCTTCAATGACAATCTGGGAGTTTTGGGTGCTTATGCTCCCACGACGCTTCGCAATCTTACCTTTGATATAGCCACGGATTTTGAGTGGTCTGCTAAGGAAACAGATGCTGATGACGTTGAGACAACTCTTAGAAGTGGTGATAGGGACTTCACTATTAACACTCAAGGTGGTGCAATCTATAGTGACTTCTCGCTCATCGCACACAACGAGAAGACCGTCTCCGAGCCTTTTACTTGGGGAGCTAACAATATGGTTACGGACGACGAAGGGAATCCTACAGACGAACCCATATATGAGGCTATGCATCTTTATGCAGGTGAAGGAGCAAGTTCCTTCACATTCAGTGATGGATCACATGCCGTGATGACTCGTCAAAATCCTGATTACGAACTGACGTTCTATCTTAACTGGGCAACGCCGGGACTTTGGGGACAACATAGTGATAACGTGACGAGCATGTCTACGATTTATTCTTATCAAGGTAAGCCTGCTACTCCGCTCTATCTTACAGGTGTAACCCTGCCTATTGTTGAATTCACTGGCACAGACGACTTCGAACTGCACATTAAGCTGTGTAAGTGTGAGCGTGACGCAAGAGGCAATCTCACGGTAGGCGACATCATTGCCGAGGGCGATGCCACAATGGATAATGTGAACGCTGATTATGATAAGGGAATTACTGCAGTCGAGTTCAATGAATTATACGTTGAAGATGAGTTCGGTATGAGCGAGACAGTAGATTACCTGTTCATTGAGGACGAGTTTGTAATTATCATCGAAGGCTGGGACAACGGCACCTTTGAAGGTGTGCTCGGCAGCCAATCTTATAACTTCAACGAGATCACTTCGACATGGTTCCGTGAAACTGGCGAAGACGAAAGTGGCAGGTTGCATTCATACAGTGGTGGCTGGCCTCAGTTGTTCATTGGCCTGCTCGACGCTACCTACGGCTATCTGTACACCGAGGACGACACAGAGTTGAAGTATGACGTTGAGGGCGGTACTTCCACCATCCACATCAACCCCATGTACAATTCTATAGATGATGAGACAGAAGAGCCCACTTACAGACTTTTTGTCGAGGGCATCTATGAGAATGACGAGGAAGTGGAAGAAGTTCCCGAATGGCTTAACTTCGAGGTTGCCAACGAGGACTATACCAAAGCTACCGAAGTTGATGAGGAAGGCAACGAGTATACGTACTACGTCAATGGCATTGACTATGACTTGGTTGTCACTGCCCAACCACTTCCCGAAGGCGAGCAGTATCGTACGGCTAAGGTTGTCTTCTTCCAGGAAGGCGCTAAGTTGACTGTTACTGTAGAGCAGGGTGTTGATCCGAACGGCATTAGCACCATCGTAGCAGACAGCTCTTTGAAGAACCGTCGTCCCTTCAATCTGGCAGGTCAGCCTGTCGACAAAAACTACAAGGGCATTGTCGTGAAGGACGGCAAGAAGGTGCTTGTTAAATGAGGAGACTCTCTATGACAATAATGGCGATGCTCTTTGGCATCGCCATTTTCTATGCTCGTCCTGCCTATCAGGGCACCACGCGAGTTGTGCAGCCCGATGGTTCTGGCGTCACCATCCGTCTGGTGGGCGACGAGTACCTTCACTATAATATCACGTTGGACGGCTATTCACTGGTGCGTCGTGACGACGGTGCATATGTATATGCCCAGATGAATGAAGCTGGCCAGCTGGAAGCTACCGACTTGCTGGCACATGATGCGGTCGAGCGTACGGCGAAGGAGCGCGATTACTTGGAAAAGGTGGGACGCCTCATGCCACAGCCTACAGAACAGATGAGGCAGATGCTCCGTCTGAATCGTGCTGCGCGTGCTCCCATGTTTAGCCAGGACCGTGCTGCCCGCTATGATTACTCGCAGTTCCGCGGTCTGGTGATACTTGTGGAGTACAACGACTGCTCGTTCCGCTACGACGATTATGCCGACATCATGGAGGACATGATTAATGCCGACGATTATATGGGCGATGACCGCACCAACTTCTACTCTAGCGGGTACGTGCGCTGCACTGGCAGTATACGTGACTACTATCGCGATAACTCTGAGGGCATGTTTGTCCCGACTTTCGATGTTGTTGGTCCTGTGCAGGTGAACCGCAGCCAGTACTATGCCAATGGCACGCAGAATAGCGTCCAATTGATGATTGATGCTTGCGCGGCAGCCGATTCGCAGGTGGACTTCAGCGACTACGATGTCAATAACGATGGTACGGTGGACATGATTTATTTCATCTTTGCCGGACTTGGTTCGTACATTCAGGGCAACGACAGCCGCCTGCTGTGGCCGCATCAGTATGACATCAGCTATAATCGGACAATCCGCAAGGACGGCGTAAAGTTGGGGCGTTATGCATGTTCCAACGAGTTGTTCGGTTCTACGGACTGGAGCGTGCTCGAGGGTATTGGTACCATGTGTCATGAGTTCAGCCACGTGCTAGGCCTGCCCGACTTCTATGATGCGAACTATGAGGAGGATGGCGAATGTGTGACCCCAGATACTTGGTCGATTATGGCAGGCGGTGCCGACTTGAACTATGGTCGCACGCCGTGCGGCTTCTCGCTCTTTGAGCGTTATGCTTTGGGCTTTGCCACGCCGCAGGTCATCGATGCTGCGGGATCGTACAGCCTTGAGGCGCTTCATTCGAGCAATACCGGCTACCGCCTGAACACGCAGGTGAATAAAGAGTTTTTCCTTATCGAGAACCGCCAGAAGACCAAGTGGGATGCGGCTTTGCCCGGTCACGGCATGCTCATCTTCCGTGTAGATTCCACAAGCAGTTCGGTTTGGAACTACAATAGTGTGAACAACAATTCCAATCATCCTTACTACGAGTTGTTGCGCGCGGGTGGCGTGAGATCAAATTCCAACAGCATCTCTGCGGGCACTGCCAGCGACCCGTTCCCGGGCACGAGGAATGTGACTGCTATCAACAACGAGACGTCGCCAAATCTGAAGACCTGGTCTGGCAAGCTTTCCAATCTGGCGTTTCGCAACATCAGGGAGAGCGGCGGTGTCATCACCTTCGATGCGTACGATGTGGATGTGCTTACATCTATCAGCTTTACGAGCGACAGTTATAGGCTCAGCATCGGCAGCCGGTTGCAGTTGACCACTGTGCAGGATCCGGAGTCGGCTTCGTGTACGTGTGTTTTCACCAGCGACAACGAGGCTGTGGCCACGGTTGATGCTAATGGTATGGTGACTGCGTTGAGCGAAGGCACATGCCATATCACCGTTACGGCCAATGGTAAGCTGACAGACACTTGCACGGTGCTTGTGACGCAGCTCACTGTGGCTCCCGATATCGCATCGTTCATTGCGATGGAGGAGGGTATCGATGTGCTTCTCACGCTTACTAATGCTCAGGTGCTTTATGCCTATTCCGGCGATATCTATCTGCGCGACGCTTCAGGCTGCCTTCTGCTTAGTGGGACGGGGCTGAACGTCAGCAAGAACGACATCCTCAACGGCTGTCTTCTTGGGCGTCTGGCTTATAGTAATCTCATGCCTCAGTTCGTACCTGCTGATGCTGACTCGTCTGCTGAAGACGTTTCAATCAGCAGCGGCGAGGCTCCTCTGTCTGTTGAAGTTCTTGTCGATGACCTCACTCCCGACTATTATTCCAATCTGGTATGGGTAAGAGGAATGACGCTTGTGCGCGACGGTGGTGTCTTTGCTGTTATTGGAGACCGCAGGGTGCGTCTTTGGAATAAGTTCCAGATCAAGTCTCCCAGAATTACTCTCCCTTCGAACATTGCAGGCAAATACTTCGAAGCGACAGCCATCTACGGCACCGATGTCGTTAACGGCAACGTAATAGAAGAGCTGTATTTGCTTACCTCACCTGTGGAAGGCGATAGTCCTGATGGTATCCATGACATGGAGGCGCAGGAGCCATTGTCGGCTGGCGTTTATAACTTGCAAGGTCAGCGCGTGGGCGAAGGCTACAAGGGCATTGTTGTGGAGAACGGCAAGAAGATACTCCGAAAATAATAATGGTTTGTGCCAGTTGGCACGAGTTCCCAAAGGGACAGCTCAGTTCGGGCTGTCCCTTTTTGTATATTCCAACGCCGCGTGCGGCGTTTTAATCCCCGCGTGCGGCGTTGGCAATCCCCGCGTGCGGCGTTGGCAATCTCCGCGTGCGGCGTTTTAATCCCCGCGTGCGGCGTTTGTGAACCTTATAGGTAAGAAGGCTTAATGGGCGTTCTGTTATAAAGAAAGCCCCCTGCAGATTTCTGCAAGGGGCTTTCGCTTATTACTGATTTCTTCTTTAGAAGAAGATGTAGCGCTTGTCGTTGATGTCGGCTTTCTGCATCAGCTCGCCTGTGAAGTTGCTGAGGTAGCGGCTTGCGCTTTGCTGGAGCTTCTGCTCTTCCTCCTTCTTGTCGAACTTCGCGTCAGTCTTAGTCTGCTCGAGCACCTGATAAGCATAGACGGCAGCCTTACCCTTGATACCGGACTTGAACTCGCCCTTCTTAGCCTTGCTTACAGAACCGCTCAGGATGGGTTCGCTTGCACCAATCTTCGAAACGAAAGCATTGCCAGTGAAGGTGACGTGTTTGATGGTATCGGTGACTGCGCCTTCAATCTTGGCTACGTCAGCGATGCTCTTAGCATTCTTCATCTTCTCCTGGAGCATGACAGCCTTCTTGTCCTTCATAACCTCGCTGGTCAGGAAGGTGCGGATCTGCTCGTCGTCCCAAGGCAGATAGCCTTTCTTGTGGATGCCAGTAAGTGTGATGACCAGCAGGTGGTCGTTCTCGCCGCATTCATACAGGGGAGATACGTCGCCCACCTTTGTCTTCTCGTCGAAGATCCAACGGAGAGCTTCGCGTGTGCTGCGTACATTTACTACATTGTGCTCAGTGCTGCGAAGGTTGTTGCGTGTCTGGACGGTGTAGCCAGCCTGTGCTGCGTTGGCCTCGATGTCCTCTGCCTTGGCGTTGCCTGCGAGGAAGCTGCTGAAGTCGTTGAATGCCTTGTTGTAGGTGTCCTTGCTGAAGTCTATTGCGCGCTTGATGACAGCGACGTCGTACTTCGGGATGATATTGCGGCGGTCGGTAACCTGTGCGATGATGACGCCCTGACCGTCGAGCACAATCTTGTTGGTGCTGCCAACGGCTGCGTTAGTAATCGTAGTGAGGAACTTGCGGTTGTTTTCGTCCATAGCCTGGCCTTCGTACTGGTTGCTTGTAATCCAAGTCTTAGTGGCGGGCTGGTCATACTTCTTGGCGATGGTGTCGAAGTTTGCACCGGCTGCGAGAGCGGTCATGATGCTGTCAGCTGTCTTCTCCATGGCAGCCATGTCGTTGCCGGGAGCTGCAATCTGACGAACCTCGACTGAATCGGGAAGTGTGGCCTTGCCAATGAGGCGAACGATGTTGATGGTGTTGTCGTGCTCGTGAACGAAAGGACCTACCTGTGCGCCGATGGTCAGTGAGTCGAGCTTCTCGGCGATGTCGTGAGGCAGAGACTTTGCGCTGACGGGGAGCACGCTGTAGGGAACCTGGCTTGCAGCCTCGCGGACGGTCTTTGCGGGGTCAGCACCTTCGAGCAGTGCCTGTGCATAGCCTTCCATCTCCTTCTGCAGGTTGGCCTTGTCTTCTGCGCTGGCGGTCACCTTGATGTCGATGTACTTGATGTCGCGCGTCTCCTCGTCGGCACGGAACATTTCCTTCATCTCCTCGTACTTAGCCTTGAGATCGCTGTCCTCAACCTTCACGTCGTCGTCCTTGATGCTTGTGAAGGGCAGAGCTGCCATGTAAATGTCGCTCTCATTGCTGCGGCCGTCGAAGCTTGCCTGAGCTGCCACAGGATTGCTGACCATGAGGCCGTTGAGCAGAGACTGGTACTTGTTGTTCAATGTCTGACGACGGATGGTCTTCTCGATGAACTTCCAGTAATTGTTCATCTGCTGGTACTGCTCCTTCACCTCGCTTGAAAGGTTGGGATTGGTCATCACCTCGCTGTACTGGTTGAGGAACTGCTTCAATGCGTTCACGTCAAATGTGCCCTGAGCAGTGCGGAAAGGCGTCTGTGCGAGCATCGGGTTACGGCCGTTGTTGATGATGTCCTGCATCTCTGCATCGGTAACGGTGATGCCGAGCTTCTCACACTCATGCTCCATGAGCTTATCGTTGACGAGTGTCTGCCATACCTGATCGCGCATCATAGAGATCTGGTCGTCGCTTAGAGTGTTGACACCTTGTGTGAACTTCACGACGTCGGTGTACTCTTCGACCTGTGCGTTGAATTCCTGTACGTTAATCTTCTCGCCGTAAATCTTGCCGACACGCTGGTGACGCTCCGTCTGTGTGTAAGAGAGAGAGCGCACAAACTCTTCGGCAATGAAGGCAAAGAGTGCGAGACCGACAGTAAAGATGAGGATCTTGCCTCTGTTGCGAATTTTTTGTAATGTTGCCATGTGTTGTTTATGTTTTGTTTATTATTGTTGGCTTAAAAAGCGCACAAAGGTACGCATTTTTTTTCATATAACAGACATTTACATGAAGAAAATGTGCGTTCCTGTGCCGTTTTTGCTTGCAGACGTTACAGCGGAGCTCGTCTTATGATGTCGTTAGTCCTCCAAAAGTTGTTTAAGGAAGGCGTCAAGATCGTCCTCGAGTCCGTCGAGCAACGTGCTGTCGAGCATCACGGTCTCTTCGTTGTCGATGATGACCAGGTCCTGCAGTGTTTCGTGGTCTTCGTCGATGAGAACGAAACTGAACGGTTGCAGGATGCTCATCTTTTCAATGCTCGGACGCATTTCTTCAATGCAACTGCGAAGGATGGGAACGATGTCCTCATAGAACGTCTCATCGGAACTCTTTATCCACTCCTCGACGACACAGCGGTCAAGTTCGTCATCATCGTCGTTGTAGGTGCGTATCTCGCCGGTGTAGTTGCTCACAAGAAGGTGGATGTCTGTCATGACAGGCTCTGCCTCAGGCGGGAACTTAGCAATGACCTTGCGCAGTGTGCGCTCAATCTGCTGGATTGTCTGTTTGCTTGCTTCCATAATTTAACTCTTACGTCTTACATCTTACAGGTTCTTTCCGTGACACTGCTTGAACTTCTTGCCGCTGCCACAAGGGCATGGGTCATTGCGACCGGGCAGGTTCTCACGACGGATGGGCTGCACAGGCTGACGGTCTCGCGTGTCGCGAGCTGCTGCCTGTTGCATTCCTGCATCAGTCAACTCGCCGCGCGATTCCTGCAGACGAGGACGCTCACGGCGCGGCTCTTCCTGTTGCGGTGCACCTTGTATCTGCAGTTCCGGTATCATAGCACGCATGATGATGGACACCGTGCGGTCGTTGATTTGATTTATCATGTCGTCGAACAGCTTAGCGCTCTCCAACTTGAAGATGAGCAGGGGATCCTTCTGCTCGTAGCTGGCGTTGTGTACGCTATGCTTCAGTTCGTCGAGCAGTCGCAGGTTTTCTTTCCAAGCGTCATCAATGATGTGCAGGATGATGGCCTTGTGGAAAGATGTCACAACAGAGCGCGACTGGCTTTCGTATGCCTCTTTGAGGTTTGTCGGGATGTTGTATTGGCGGTTGCCTGCAAGTACGGGCACCATAAGGTTCTCGTACATACTGCCCTGCGGACTCTCGTAGATGGTTGTTACGACCTTGTTGGCGTTGTTCATCATGATTTCCTGCTTCTGTTGGAAGCGCTCGAGAACCTTTTGGTAAGCAAGTTCTGCTACGTCGTCGAGCTTCATTGTCTCGAACTGCTCGGCTGTGAAAGGCACTTCCATTGCCATGATTTCGAGGAAGCGCATCTTGCATCCCTCGTAGTCGTTGTTCTCGAGGATGTTGCAGACACGGTCCCAAATCATGTTGCTGATGTCCATGCCAAGACGTTCGCCGATGAGGGCATGACGACGCTTCTCATAGATGACCGTACGCTGCTTGTTCATGACATCATCATACTCAAGCAGGTTCTTACGGATGCCGAAGTGGTTTTCCTCGACCTTCTTCTGGGCGTTCTCGATGCTTCGCGTAATCATGCTGTGCTCTATCATCTCACCGTCCTTGAAGCCGAGGCTGTCCATCACTCTGGCAATGCGTTCGCTGGCGAAGAGACGCATCAGCTTGTCCTCAATGCTGACGAAGAAGACGCTGCTGCCTGGGTCACCTTGACGACCGGAACGTCCACGCAGCTGACGGTCAACGCGACGGCTTTCATGACGTTCTGTGCCAACAATGGCAAGACCACCTGCCTCCTTTACTTCTGGTGAAAGCTTAATGTCGGTACCACGACCTGCCATGTTGGTGGCGATGGTTACGGTGCCAAGCATTCGCTCTTCAGTCTTAATGAGTTCAAGGGCTTCACGAGGCTCGCGCTTCTCTTTCTTGGCAGCTTCGGCCTCGATGCGTGTCTGATAGCTTATGGCTGTGCTCTTCTCGTTGAAGGCGCGTCCGTCGGTTGCCACATAGACGGTGCCCATGGCACTCTGGCCTGCCAATGCCACGATGTCTGCCTCCTTCTGATGCAGCTTTGCGTTCAACACCTGATGAGGTATCTTGCGCATCTGCAACATCTTGGAGAGCATTTCAGAAATCTCGACGCTCGTTGTGCCGACAAGCACAGGACGTCCGTTGGTGCGCATCAACTCGACCTCTTCGATGACGGCTTTATACTTCTCACGTTGCGTGCGATACACGCGATCGTTCATGTCGACACGTACGACGGGGCGGTTCGTCGGCACCTCCACGACATCGAGCTTGTAGATGTCCCAGAACTCGCCTGCTTCAGTGACAGCTGTGCCCGTCATACCTGCGAGCTTGTGATACATGCGGAAGTAGTTCTGCAGGGTAATGGTGGCATATGTCTGCGTAGCAGCTTGCACCTTCACATGCTCCTTTGCCTCGACAGCCTGATGTAAGCCGTCGCTCCAGCGGCGGCCTTCCATGATGCGGCCTGTCTGCTCGTCCACAATCTTAATTTCGCCGTCCACGATGACGTACTCGTCATTAAGGTTGAACATTGTATAGGCCTTTAGCAGTTGTTGTATCGTGTGGACGCGTTCGCTCTTGGTTGCGTAATCATTGAAGATGCGATCTTTCTCCTCGATCTTCTCCTCGTCTGTCTTGCCGGAATGGTCGATCTGTGAGAGGATGGTAGCAATGTCGGGGAGGACGAACAGCTCGGGATCGTTGACTTGTGATGCCAACCACTCGTTGCCTTTGTCTGTCAGCTCCACGCTGTTCATCTTCTCATCGACCACGAAATACAACGGGTCGGTAGCTTCGTGCATACGGCGGTTGTTGTTTTCCATGTAGATTTCCTCGGTGGAAAGCATGCCTGCCTTGATGCCTGGCTCAGAAAGGAACTTAATAAGCGGCTTGTTCTTGGGCAGAGCTTTGTGGCTGCGGAAGAGGGCGAGGAAACCTTCGGCTGTCTTTTGCTTGTCGTTTGCCTCTGTTCCTTCTGTGATCTGCTTCTTCGCGTCAGCAAGATATTGGGTAGCTAACTGCCTTTGAACGCCAACAAGACGCTCTACGAGGGGCTGATATTGTTCGAACTGCTGGTCGTCGCCCTTCGGCACGGGACCAGAGATGATGAGTGGCGTACGGGCATCGTCGATGAGGACAGAGTCCACCTCATCCACGATGGCATAGTTGTGGGCTCGTTGCACGAGGTCCTTCGGGTCTTGCGCCATGTTGTCGCGAAGGTAGTCGAAGCCGAACTCGTTGTTTGTGCCGAAGGTGATGTCGGCGAGGTAAGCTTTGCGGCGTGCCTCGCTGTTGGGCTGATGCTTGTCAATGCAATCGACGCTCAGACCGTGGAACATGTAGATGGGTCCCATCCACTCCGAGTCACGCTTTGCCAGATAGTCGTTGACCGTCACGACGTGTACGCCGTTGCCAGTCAAGGCGTTGAGGAAGACGGGGAGTGTTGCGGTAAGGGTTTTACCTTCACCCGTGAACATCTCAGCAATCTTGCCCTGATGCAGCACTGTGCCGCCGAAGAGCTGTACGTCGAAGTGTATCATGTCCCACTTCAAGTCGTTGCCGCCAGCTACCCAATGATTGTGGTAAATGGCCTTGTCGCCTTCGATGTCCACAAAGTCGTGCGAGGCGGCGAGGTCACGGTCGAAGTCGTTGGCTGTGACCTCGACAGTCTCGTTCGTTGCAAACAGCTCGGCTGTCCTCTTCACGATGGCGAATACTTCTGCGCGCTCCTTGTCGAGAGCCTTTTCGAAGGTATCAAGCACTTCCTTTTCAAGTTTGTCTATCTGTGCGAAGATGGGGGCGCGGTCTTGTATGTCGGTGGAAGGAATCTTGTCCTTCAGCACCTGTATCTGTCCGCGCAGGTCTGTGACGGAGTCTTGAATGCGTTGTCTTATTGCCTTCGAGCGTTCGCGCAGTTCATCGTTCGAAAGGGCTTGTATCTCAGGATAGACCTTCAGCACTGCCTCTACCATCGGGCGATAGGCTTTCAGGTCTCGGCTTTTCTTGTCGCCGAATAGTTTTACCAGAAATTTGGAAATGTCCATATATTATATTATAATGTATTGTTCGTTGATGATTGGTTGATGGTTTTCAAACGCCGCGTGCGGGGATTCAAAACGCCGCGTGCGGCGTTGCCCATTTCCGCGTGCGGCGATTGCAATCCCCGCGTGCGGCGTTTTTAACATATCCTTTTTGCATTCTCTCGTGTGGTCGGTCAGGCGTATGTTTCAATAGTTGAGCGGCGCCTGGGGGCAAGCATTCGGGGCGCGGATGCGAAGTGCCTGTGCAACGGTAGGTGCTACCTGGTCGATGCTTACGGGAATACGTACCTTCTCGGGCACGATGTTTGCGCCAAAGAAGAAAAGCGGGAAGCTTAGGTACGACTCACGACTGAGCGACTGCTCGTGCTTGTCCTCATCCTTGAGCACCCATCCCGGGGAAACCTGTATAAGTATATCGCCCGAGCACTTCGGGTTGTATGCATTTCGGAGTTTGCTGATGCCGGGTGTGCCTGCACCAAGAGCAAGTCGTTGACTTGTATAGACGTCTTTCACGCCACTCAACTGGATGAGGAAAGCGCTGCAACGGTCGAGTACCTCTGTCAGGTTGAGATTACGATTCTCAATGAGTTTGAGGTTAAGATATATCTGATTGTCAATGTTAGTTTCGACGTAATCACCAGGTCCATAGACTGCGATGAGGTACATGTTGAGCAAAGCCCTTGCCTTCGTGATGGAGAAGACACCAGTCGGGATGCGGTACTTGCTCAGGTCCATCATCTCTTCTGAGTCGAAGTACCCCGTACTTGTTACGATGAAGAGTGTCTTGTTGATGCCTACTTTCTGCTCTACGAACTCGAAGATGTCCTCAAGTTGACGGTCGAGACGAGCATACGTGTCCTGTAGCTCCATGCCGTACGTCATGGCAGACTGGTGGTCGTAAGCACCTGCATAGTAGGTGAGCGTCAGCAGATCCGTGACGGCATCTGTGCCGAGGCCTGCCTTCTCGATGGCTTCTTTGGCAAAGAGATTGACTTCATCATTGACGCAAGCGGTCGCTTTGAACTCGCGGAACTTGCGGTTGCTCTTGAATTTGTGACTGAAGGGCTTGCCCTTCGCGCCGTCAGAAACAAAGTAATGGAAGTTTTCAACTTGTTCGTTGAGAGGCTTCCAAGTGATATCATTGATGCGATCCTCAAGCGAGGAGCGGACATCATATTGCGTCGCCCAATCGGGATAGCTGTCGTAGTAAAGGCTTGAAGCCCATCTGCCTGTCCAGTCATCGAGCCAGAAAGCACAGTTTCCAGCGTGGCCTGCACCAAGAACTGCAGCCTCACGAGTCGGCGCGATGGAATAGACTATGCTCTTTCCGTCGGAAGAAACCTTCAGTTCGTCGCCTATGGTTGAAACGGCAAGATGCTTCGGCGAAGACTTCTCGTCGGTATGGATGCCAGGATAGGTCGTGTCGTCAACACAGAAGACAGGCAGCAATGTCTGTCGGTCGAGCCAGCGATCTCCTACGATGCCGTTTGCGTAAGGACTTGTGCCTGTCATCAAGCACGCCATCGCTGAGGCAGGATCGGGTGCGCTGAAAGGATATTCTGCCTGCGAATAGTAGCGGCCTTGCTCCTTGAGACGTTGGAAACCTCCTTGCCCATAAAGAGGCGTAAAGGCATCAAGGTAGTCGCTGCGCAACTGGTCAATAACGATGTTCACAACCAAGGACGGCACCTGCGGCGCGTCTTGAGCGTTGGAACCCGTCACTGCAAGCAGCACAATGAGCGAGGAGAGCAGCCTATTTAATTGACTATTTGACAATTTACTATTTAATCTTTTACTATTTATTACGCGTTATCTTTTTCCCCTTTTCACCTTTCCCTCTTTTCTCCGTTACAAGGTAGTAGCTTATGGGGCGTGTGTGCAAACACAATGCCAAAGGTACGGTTATTTTCGCAAATACTTGTGGTATCCACGGAGAAAATAACAAGAATAGTGCCAAAACTGCAAAATAGAAGGCAAACCAGAGTGTTGTCTTATGTCGAGTGGCAGCTTTTATGATAAGAGGAATGCCGATGAAGTAGATTGGATTGAGCAGCCAAATCTGCCAATTGGAGTCCACTGCGGGGTGTTCTGAAAAGAAGGACATGAAGCAGAGCAAGGTTCCGGCTGCTCCTTGAAGCAGGAGAATCAATACATCCCAAAGCCAGAAGTGTCGTCCCAGCCATGCTTCGAGAAGCAAGATGAAGAGGCAAAGCGCTCCAAAGCAAAGCATGACTTGCAAGGGTGAAAGTGGGAACTCGCTCTCCACGACTTGTTCTTTTGCCTCAAGCAACACTTTCTTGCTTCTTACGAGAGGCCTCATGTCTCCTTTGCCATTACGGATAAAGGCGCCATCGAAGGCTTGCATCATGTTATCGGGAATGAACATCGCTGCCCTTTCCGACATGATTGTATCGACTTCGGAACCAAGCAAAAGGTCGTTGCCTTCCTGTGCCCAGGGATGCTGAGCCGTGTAATGATGCAGGATTTCTCGAGCCGACAGATGAGGCAAGGTGTTGGGATATTGTATTCGTCCCACGATGACTTGCTCCACCATGTCGCGCACCTTTGTCGTGCAGTTGCCGTAAAGGAAGCTGTAACGATAGACGCGATTCTGCGGCTGACTGTTCTCGATGAGATTGCTCACCAGCCGACTTGCCTCATCTGGCGTGAGGTTCAGTTCCTGTTCGGTAATGCTTGAGCCTCGCTTCTCGTAGTCAATCGTAAAGTATTCCCAGGGAATCGGCACAACCATATAGTCCGTCTCGCCAAGCACGAAGTGCCAAGCGAAGTGAGGCTTCGACATGTCGAAGACGCCGTAGTTGAAGACTTCGTCTATGCTATCCTTGGGAATCTGCACACGTATCGCGGTGTGTCCATAGAGGGAATACACCTCTTGACCTGGCGAGCAAGTAAGAAGCGACACTCGTATGCTGTCCTGCTCTGCAAGACAACGCGCCCAAGTGGTCAACACACACAGAAGTATGGCTATTTTCCTAAACACGGGCGCAAAGGTACAACAATTTTTCTAAACTCGCAAGAATATCCTGTTCTTATACATTATATATAATATAAGGAAGAGGATAACGCAGTTGCTGAACTGGATTAAAACGCCGTAATAGTCGCCGATATATTGCTCGAGACCAAAGAACATTGACTTCGAGATGCTCTTGAAACTGATAACGTGACTCACGACATAGGCTGTGATGCTGTTCATGCCGTAAACCTTGAGGAAAGTCAGGTGCTTGTTGTGGCCTCTGCAATCAATCCACCAGTAGAAAAGTCCCATTAAAAGGAAGCAGTATCCGCTGCTGACGAAGACCATCGAACCCGTCCAGATGTGCTTGATGACGGGGTGAACGAGGTCCCACGTCCAGCCGAGAGCGACCAAAGCCAGTCCTGCACCAAGCAACAAAGCGACCTTCTTGCCCTGTTTCAACGTGCTGCGAAGGGCTTCGCCGGCAAGGACACCAGTCAATACGGTCACGATAAAGTTCAAACTACTCAGCAGCCAAGTGTACGTGTAATGAGGGTTCACGACCACTTTTCCATCGACGACTTGGGCGGTGTCGCGAAACCTTCCGAGCACTATCGAGTCGATTCCTTCGGCCAAATTGCCGTGAGGTGTGTAGTCGCCACCGCCGAAGCCGCCAATCGTAACCCATTCCATTGCTCCCCAAAACGCGAGCAGAAGGGCGACGCAGATGCCTGTCTGAGCCTTCCAACCCGTGTGCAGGAAGATGATTGCGCTGAAGAAATAACCGACGGCAATGGCTTGAAGGGTGTTCGTAAACAGGTAGATGTGCTGAGGGTCAAGGGCGAGAAGGTTTCCTTGCACCATCATGCCGAAGAGCCAAAGCAGCAGAACGCGCTTCCCAAGCCGCCAGTAGAGGCTCTTTCGGCTCGCTCCGGCTTCCTTGTATTTACTGAGAGAGTAGGGTATCGCCACACCTGCCATGAACATGAACAAGGGCATCACGAGGTCCCAGGCAGAGAAACCTTCCCAGGGCTTATGGGTGAAGTTCTCCATTATCTTGCCCATCCAAGGCTTGTCGACCGCTTCTGCCACTTCCTCCAAAATGTCGGAGAGGGCTACGAGGCAGAACAAATCGAAGCCTCTCAAAGCGTCCAAAGATTCCAGCCGTTGCTTCATAATAGTCGTTAGTCGTTTTTAGTTTGCTTTGCAAAGATACGAAAATTTGTTGAACTTTGAGCCTCGACCATCGAGAAAAAACGCGAAGCGAGGCGATTCCTGCTGCCTTGTTTCAAAACTTGACAAGCTATGTTTCAAAACTCGACAGGCTGAGTTTCAAAACTCGACAGGCTGAGTTTCAAAACTTGACGTGCGAAGTTCGTTATACATACATGTATCTACAATTATACATACATGTATCTATAATTATACATACATGTACATATAATCAACTCACCGTGCTAAGTTTTGAAACACCACCAGTCGAGTCGGGTCAGAACAAGTGTCGGGATGGCTCTCCTTCCCTGTCGTCTCGGCTGACTGAATTGCAAAAAATACGTAAAAAGGCGCATCTTTAAACTCTAAACTTTCAACTTTCAACTTTATTTCGTACCTTTGCACCCGTGAAATTAATTATAGACATAGGAAACTCCGTCACTAAGATGGTAGCTTTCCAGGGTGACGAGCCTGTCGATTTGATACGTTCGGAGAGCGGGGAACTCACTGGTCTCGAGTCTTTTCTGCACAAACATCAGTTCAGCAAAGGCATTGTCGGTTCTGTTCGCGACCTGACAGAACATGAGGAGAGGGCTCTCGCGAGCCTGAAGTTCCCGCTTCTGCGTTTCTCTCCAAGCACGCCAATTCCCATCTCGAACCGTTACAGAACGCCCGAAACGCTTGGCAGCGACCGCCTTGCTGCCGTGATAGGAGCCAGCTCGCTGAAGCCTAACTCCGACCTCCTCATCATCGATGCCGGCACTTGCATCACGTACGAAGTGATCGATGCGCGTGGCAACTATTGGGGCGGAAACATAGCTCCGGGCATGCAAATGCGGTTGCGGGCCCTGCATGAATTCACCGCAAGACTGCCTTTGGTTGAGGCCGAGGGCGAAGTTCCAGGCATGGGTTACAATACCGAAACTGCCATCCGAAGCGGCGTGCTGCGTGGAATGAAGTACGAGATCGAGGGATACATCAAGTCGATGCGTTCGAAGTTCCCTCACCTGCAAGTCTTCCTGACCGGAGGCGACCATATAAACTTCGACACGAACATCAAGAACAGCATCTTCTCGGACAGATATCTCGTGCCGAGAGGGCTGAATAAGATACTTGATTATAATGAAAAAGACTGAAATAATGAAGGAGACAGAAGGAGATAGAAGAAGGTATGTCGCTTCCCGCGGCGAAGATAAAAGACAACACTTTGACGTTGGCAGAGCTAACGTCCTCTATCTCCTTCTGTCTTCTTTTATCTTCTTCTATCTCCTTTCCCCTTTGAAAGTTTCTGCCCAAATAAGTGGCACGAACTCTACCTACTCGCGCTTCGGGCTAGGCTTGCCTGTTGAGCAGTCGAATGGCCTTAATAAATCGATGGGCGGAGCTGGCATCGGCGTTCGCATCGGCAATCGTATCAACTCGACGAACCCTGCTTCCTATTCTGCTATCGACTCCTTGAGCCTTATCTTCGACGTGGGTATGACGGGCTCTTTCGGCAAGATGAAGCAAGGCTCGATACAGGTCGGAACCAACAACGCCTCGCTCGACTACGTTCATGCTGGCATGCACGTTGGCAAAAAGCTTGGCCTCGCACTCGGCGTAATGCCTTATACTACTATCGGCTACGACTTCTCTTCGCCCGAGCAGCCAGTCGGCAGTGACCACAACACCACGCAATCCATCACGACTACCACTTATTATCGTGGCAGCGGAGGCTTGAATCAGGCATACATCGGCTTGGGATGGAGAGTGTTCCGCAATATTTCGATAGGTGCCAACGTCAGCTTCCTTTGGGGACAATACGAACATCGCATCTCGCCATTGTTCTTGGAAGGCGGCTACGACAACGACAAATACAGCAGCGTTCCCAAGGTGATGAACGCTTCGCTGAAGACCTACAAGCTCGACTTCGGCATGCAATATCCTATTCGTCTCACGAAGCAGGACTGGCTTAATCTCGGTGCAACGGCTGCTTTGGGACACAAGATTCCTCAGGACGTAACGCTTGTCGTCGGTAGCGACACTACGGCAACGGCTTCCTCGCCATTCGATCTGCCTTACAGCTTCGGCTTTGGTGCGGCTTGGCAACACAAGAACACGTTCCTCGTGGCAGCCGACGTTCGCCATGAATTCTGGAGTAATTGCCGAGTTCCTGCTGAGACGTTGGACGACTACGTACCGACGAAAGGCTTCTACAAAGATATGACAAAGATAGCTCTAGGTGCCCAATGGACGCCCGACCCCCTTGTGAAGTCTTATTGGAAACGCATACAGTATCGTGCAGGCATGAACTTCTCGACACCTTTCCTCAAGATAAACGATCGGAACGGCCCTGTGGAGTTCCGTATGGGAGCAGGTGTAGGCTTGCCTATCACGAACAAAATAAACAATCGCTCCGTTGTAAACGTCGGCCTTCAATGGATGAGGCGCTCGGCAAGCGGCAACGGAATGGTGAAAGAAGACTACTTGCTCATCAATCTCGGCATGACGTTCAACGAACGTTGGTTCGTGAAGTATAAGATTGAATAAAGCATGGAGACAGAAGAAGATAAAGGAAGATATGTCGCTTCCAGCGACGAAGATAGAGGACAATGCTTCAGAAAGAAAAAAGCTAATGTCTTCTGTTTCCTTCTGTCTGCTTTTATCTTCTTCAATCTCCTTTCTGTTGCCAGTTGTTCAGGCGAGGTGGAGCATCTGGCAGAGCCTATCGCGGCAAAGGACTCGCTGCTCTTCATGCATTCAGTAGGCATTAATACCTTCATCAGCGACAGCGGCGTGATGCGCTACCACATGGTCGTCGAGGAATGGGACATCTATAATGGCGCGAACGGCGAGCAGCCTTCGTGGAAGTTCATGAAGGGCATGCTCATGGAACGTTTCGACGAGAAGTTTCACGTCGACCTCTTCGTGCAATCCGATACGGCATACTTGCATAAGCAACAACTCTGGGAGCTGAGGGGCAGAGTCGTGGTGAGAAATGTCAACGGCGACGTCTTCCGAACCGAAGAACTCTTTTGGGACTTGAACAAGCACGAGATGTGGAACTACCAATACATGCACATCACAACCCCAGAACGAGAGCTCGAAGGCACACATTTCTATAGTAACGAACAGATGACGAAGTACTCTGTGCTCAACTCCACAGGCACCTTCCCCGTTCAGGAAACAGAACCAGCAAACAGATGATAGACTCTTCAACCATAATCGCCACCATCGTCATCCTCCTTTTCTCAGGTTTCTTCTCTGGGATGGAGATTGCTTTCGTCTCTTCGAGCAAGCTGCGTTTCGAGATGGACAGGGAAGAGCAGGGCTTCTCGGCTCGCCTTATTGATACTTTCTACCGTCACCCGAACAGTTTCATTTCAACGCTTTTGGTCGGCAACAACATCGCGCTTGTCGTTTACGGCATCCTGATGGCAAAGATTGTCAGCGTACTCGTACTCATTCCGCTTGGCATACATCATCCCGACGGCAACTGCCCGAACGAAGCTCTCTGTCTCTTCCTGCAAACGATTATAGCCACGCTCATCGTTCTCGTTACAGGCGAATTCCTTCCCAAAACGCTTTTCCGTATCAACCCGAACAAGATGATGCGCATTTTCGCTTTGCCAGCCTACATCTTTTATATTATATTGTGGCCCGTCAGCAAGTTCACGAGCTCGCTCGGCAAAGGCCTGCTTTGGATGATGGGCGAGAAGGTGAAGAAGGCGAAGCTTGAGAAGACTTTCACTCGGGAAGACCTTGACTATCTCATACAAAGCAACATCGACAAAGCAACCGATGATGAAGACATCGAGGACGAGGTGAAGATATTCCAGAACGCACTCGACTTCAGCTCGATAAAAGTACGAGACTGCATCGTGCCCCGTACCGAGATAACAGCCGTCTCTGTCGATACTTCCCTTCAAGACCTTCGAACGCAATTTGTGGAAAGCGGTCATAGCAAGATCATCGTGTACAAAGAGGACATCGACGACATTGTGGGTTACATTCACACGGTTGAGATGTTCCGACTCGCGGAGGGCGAGGACTGGACGAAGCACATTCATGAAGTCTCGATTGTGCCTGAGACGATGAATGCCCAGAAGCTCCTCGGCATCTTCATCAACCAGAAGCGTTCTATGGCGGTCATCGTCGATGAGTTCGGAGGCACGAGCGGCATCGTCACGATGGAAGACCTTGTAGAGGAGATATTCGGTGAGATAGAAGATGAGCACGACAGCAAGAACTACACGGCTCGCCAGACAGGTCCGAACGAATACTTGCTTTCAGGACGTCTCGAGATTGCCCAAGCCAACGAACTTCTCGACCTGGATTTGCCGGAAAGCGACGAGTACTTGACCGTCGGAGGACTCATTCTTCACGAATTCCAAAACTTCCCCAAGCTTAATGAACCTGTCAGGATTGGTAAGTGGGAATTCAAAGTCACCAAGAAGACAACAACGAAGATAGAGCTTGTGCAGCTTCGTTTACTCGACGAATAAGGCGAAATATGCAGGCGAAATGAGGTCCTTATGCAGAAAAAAGCATAGGGAAGTGCATATTATGCGCGAAAAGTTATGCTTATTTGCATAAAATGTTGTATCTTTGCACACGCTAACCAACAAAACTCAACACGATGGAGAAGTTTGACAAAAAAGCGAGGCTGCAAACAATCCGCAAGATTGTCAGTATGAACAGCCTGGAGAGTCAGGAAGAACTGCTCGAAGCACTAAGGAAGGAAGGCTTTGTCAGCACACAGACCACCTTGAGCCGCGACCTTAAGCAGCTGCGTATCAGTAAAGTCAGAGTTCGGAGCGGTCTTAGCGTTTACGCTTTGCCTCGCGAGGGGCAGTTCGAACCGGTGCCCACTTTAGAAGAGATAAACCAGACGAAATGGCGGCTGAATTTCTCGGGTAACCTGATGGTGGTACACACGCCGCCAGGTCATGCCAGTATGGTTGCCTATGATGTGGACAACCTGAAGCACCCTTACTTCCTCGGCACAGTGGCGGGCGACGACACAGTTCTCGTGGTGCTGGCAGAAGGCGTGGACAGGGAAAAAGCCGGCTTCATCATTCGCGATATGTTCCCTAAGCTATCGTAACGATTCACTATACATTATTATATTTATAAGGAGACGTTAGAAAGATGAAAAACGTAAAGAGTGAAGACATTCGCGTGCTTGTGGCTGATGCTGAGCACGAGGTGTATGTTGACACGATTATCAATACCATTCGCGAGGCAGCACGCAAGCGTGGCACAGGTATTGCCGAGCGAACCCACGAGTATGTGGCAACGAAGATGCGCGAGGGTAAGGCAGTCCTGGCCTTGCATGGCGACACATTCGTCGGCTTCAGTTATATTGAGACGTGGGGCAACAAACATTATGTCACGACTTCCGGCCTTATCGTTCACCCCGACTATCAGGGCTTGGGCGTAGCGAAGCGCATCAAGGACTACACTTTCACGCTGGCTCGTCTGCGTTGGCCGCATGCCAAGATATTCAGCCTGACGAGCGGCGATGCAGTGATGAAAATGAATACTGCCTTGGGCTATGTGCCTGTGAGCTTCAGCCAGCTTACCGACGACGATGCCTTCTGGCACGGATGTCAGGGCTGCATCAATCATGACATTCTCGAGGCAAAGCAGAGGAAGTTCTGCGTATGCACAGGAATGCTGTGGGATCCGGACAAGCATAAAGGCGAGCCGACATCGTTGGAAGTAATCAAGGACGTGATGCGAACTTTGGTTTTGCGTGGAATAGAATAACAAACGAAAGGATAAATATGGAAAAGAAGAAAGTTGTGGTCGCCTTCAGTGGCGGACTCGATACTAGCTACACCGTGATGTATCTGGCAAAGGAAAAGGGTTACGAGGTCTATGCGGCTTGTGCCAATACAGGCGGCTTCAGCCCTGAGCAGCTCAAGGCAAACGAAGAGAATGCCTACAAGCTTGGTGCAACCAAGTATGTTACCCTCGACGTGACGCAGGAATACTATGATAAGTCGCTCAAGTACATGGTCTTCGGCAATGTGCTTCGCAATAATTGCTACCCCATCTCGGTCAGCAGCGAACGCATTTTCCAAGCTTTGGCAATTGCGAGATACGCAAAGGAAATCGGAGCCACAGCCATCGCTCACGGCTCGACTGGCGCTGGTAACGACCAGATTCGTTTCGATATGACGTTCCTCGTGATGTGCCCGGGCGTTGAAATCATCACGTTGACCCGCGACGGCAACCTCTCCCGACAGGAAGAGGTGGACTACCTCAACCGGAATGGCTACTTCGCAGACTTCACAAAGCTCAAGTACAGCTACAACGTCGGCCTGTGGGGCACGAGCATCTGTGGCGGCGAGATTCTCGACTCGAAGCAGGGCTTGCCTGAGAGCGCTTACCTCAAGCATCCCACGGAAGAAGGGCCAGAGCTACTCAAGATCGGCTTTGAGAAGGGCGAGATCTGCTCCGTCAACGGCGAACGCTTCGAAGACAAAATCAAGGCGATACAGAAGGTTGAGGAAATCGGCGCACGTTACGGCATCGGCCGCGACTGCCATGTGGGCGACACCATTATCGGCATCAAGGGCCGCGTCGGCTTTGAGGCGGCAGCTCCCATGCTGATTATCGGCGCTCACCGATACCTCGAGAAGTTCACCCTCTCCAAGTGGCAGCAGTATTGGAAAGAGCAGGTGGCCAACTGGTACGGCATGTTCTTGCACGAAAGTCAGTACCTGGAGCCCGTCATGCCCGACATCGAGGCGATGCTCCTGAGCAGTCAGCGCAATGTGACCGGCGAGGTGACGCTGGAGCTGCGTCCGCTCTGCTTCCAGACCGTCGGCGTTGACAGTCCCAACGACCTCGTGAAGAACAAGCTCGGCGAATACGGCGAGACAGCGAAGGCCTGGACTAGCGAGGACGCGAAAGGCTTCATAAAGGTGACTTCGACGGCCTTGAGAGCATATTATTTAGCACATCCTGACGAGCGAATTTGAACGCAATTTTAACGTATTTCGAATGCTGCTGATATACAGGCCGTTAGCAAAAGCCAAAAACGCCGCGTGCGGCGATGGCAATCCCCGCGTGCGGCGTTTGCAATTTCCGCGTGCGGCGTTTGGGATTTCCGCGTGCGGCGTTTGAAAGCTCTCCCTGTCGTGAGATAAAATTAGAAGTAATGATAAAAATAGGAATACTTGGCGCGGCCGGTTATACGGGCGGCGAACTGATAAGAGTCCTGCTGGGACACCCGCAGGCGCAAATCGTCTTTGCCAACAGCGAGTCGAATGCCGGCAATCCCGTCAGCGAGGTGCATGAGGGCTTGCTGGGCGAGACGGATCTCTGCTTCACCTCGGAAATGCCACTCGACCAAGTGGATGTCGTCTTCTTCTGCTTCGGTCACGGCAAGAGCCGGCAGTTCTTGCAGGAGCATGAGATACCGGCAAGCGTGAGGATTATCGACTTGGCGCAGGACTTCCGCATTGCCGGAGGGCACGACTTCGTCTATGGTTTGCCGGAGACGCACCGCTCCACGATAAAAGGTTGCCTACACCTCGCCAATCCGGGCTGCTTTGCTACCTGCATCCAGCTCGCCATGCTGCCGGCTCTAAGAGCAGGCATCATCAGCGGAGACATCCACGTAAACGGCATAACAGGCAGTACCGGAGCAGGTCAAAAGCCTGGCGCAACGACCCATTTCTCTTGGCGCAACGACAACATCTCCGTCTATAAAACCTTCACGCACCAACACTTGCTCGAGGTCAATCAAACGGTTCAAGAGCTCTGCCCGGGCTATGATGGAAGAGTTCTCTTTATTCCTCAAAGAGGCTGTTTCACAAGGGGAATTTTCGTTACGGCGTATGCCAAGTGCGACCTTCCCATTGAGGAGGTGCAGAAGCTCTATGCCGACTACTATCGCGACGCTGCCTTCACGCACTTTGTCGCGAAGAGTCCCGACCTGAAGCAGGTCGTCAACACGAACAAGGCGGTTGTCTATGTGGAGAAGTACGCCGACCAACTGCTCATGATTTCCTGCATCGACAATCTCCTGAAGGGAGCCGTCGGGCAGGCAGTACAAAATATGAATCTCATGTTTGGCCTCGATGAAAAGACAGGCCTGAAACTTAAAGCAAGCGCATTCTAAATGGAAATATTCGACGTATATCCCCTGATGGATGTGACCATCGCCCGCGGCAAGGGCTGCACCGTCTGGGACAGCGAGGGACAGGAATACCTCGATCTTTACGGCGGCCATGCCGTCATCAGCATCGGCCATTGCCATCCCCACTACATAGAGGCCATGACGCGGCAGCTGCAGACACTCGGCTTCTACAGCAACTCCGTGCAAAACCCCTTGCAACGCGAGTTCGCGCAACGCCTGGGCAAAGCCTGCGGATACGAAGACTACAGCCTTTTCCTCGTCAACAGCGGTGCTGAAGCGAACGAGAACGCATTGAAACTCGCGTCGTTCTACAACGGCAGGACGCGCATCCTCTCTCTTGAGAAAGCCTTCCACGGCCGCACATCGCTGGCCGTAGAAGTGACGGCGAATCCTAAGATTATTGCGCCCGTCAATGCCAACGGCCACGTTACCTACCTCCCGCTGGGCGACATCGAGGCCTGGAAGGCTGAGCTTGAGCGGGGCGACGTCTGCGCCTGCATCGTGGAATGCATACAGGGCGTGGGCGGCATCCGACTGGTCGAGGCCGACTTCCTCCAGCAGTTGCAGCAGCTTTGCCACAAGTACAATACTGTCTTGATTTGCGACGAGATACAGTGCGGCTACGGACGCAGCGGCAAGTTCTTCGCCCATCAGCACCTCGGCGTCCGCCCCGACATCATCACCGTCGCGAAAGGCATCTGCAACGGCTTCCCCATGAGCGCCGTCCTCATCAGCCCCGAGTTCACGCCCGTCTATGGTCAGCTCGGCACGACCTTCGGCGGCAACCATCTGGCTTGTGCAGGCGCCATCGCCGTCCTCGATGTTATCGAGAGCGAGCACCTCGTGGAGAATGCTGCTGAGGTGGGCGAGTACCTCATGCAGGCCATACGCGACGCACAGATTCCGCACGTCGTGGAGGTGCGCGGACGAGGCCTGATGATTGGCATCGAGTTGGATATCCCATACAAAGAACCGCGGACGAAGCTCGTCAGCGAGCAGCATTGCTTTACAGGCTGCTCAGGTACGAACGTCCTCCGTCTGCTTCCGCCGCTCTGCCTCACAAAGCAAGAGGCCGACAGCTTCATTGTGAAACTAAAAGCCGTATTGTCATGAAGATAGCAGTCATAGGCGCAGGCAACATGGGCGGCGCCCTGGTGAAGGGGTGGGCGAAAGCAGGCATGGCAGCCGACATCACGGCATCTGCCCACACGCAGCAGACGCTCGACCGCCTCGCCTCAGCGTGTCCGGGCATCGCCGTCACGCTCGACAACCGCAAAGCCGTCGAGGGCGCAGATGTCGTCCTGCTTGCCGTGAAGCCCTGGCTCATAGAACAAGTCATCGCGGAGATTGCGCCGGAGCTGGCCGGCAAACTCGTCGTCTCTGTCGCCGCAGGCATTCGCAACGACCGCATCGACGTCTATGCCATGCCCAACATTGCAGCCGAGTTCGGCGAGAGCATGACCTTTGTTGAGGAAGCCGAGCAGGCAGACAGGGTCGCAAGCCTCTTCGAGAGGGTAGGGCAGTGCAAGGTCGTCCCCCAGCGACTGATGAATGCAGGCATGATGATGGCAGGTTGCGGCATTGCCTACGTCATGCGTTTCCTCCGTGCAATGACAGAAGGAGGCGTCGAGATGGGCTTTTACCCCGACGATGCCAAGCAGATAGCCATGCAGACCATGCAAGGTGCCGTCACCCTGCTCCACGAGACGGGTCTGCATCCGGAAGCCGCCATCGACAAGGTCACGACACCCGGCGGCATCACCATCAAAGGGTTAAACGAACTGGACCATGCTGCCTTCAACTCGGCAGTGATACGTTGCCTCAAGGCAGGACTGCAATGAAAAGGCGACTCGTAGTGAAAGTGGGCAGCAATGTCCTCACGACTGACCGAGGGAAGCTCGACATCACCCGCATGTCAGCCCTCGTTGACCAAATCGCCTGGTTGCGCGAGCAGGGCTATCAGGTAGTGCTCGTCACGAGCGGCGCCGTCGCTTGTGGCCGGGGCGAGCTTCACGTTGACCATTCCCTCGACTCCGTAGAGCAGCGCCAGCTCTTCTCGGCGATGGGGCAGGTGAAACTCATGGGCCTCTACTACGACCTCTTTCGCGAATACAACATACACGTCGGGCAAGTGCTGACGACAAAGGAGAACTTCCAGAGCGAGCGCTCTTACCAGAACCAACGCGCCTGCATGGAGGTGATGCTGGAAAATGGTGTCCTGCCCATTGTCAACGAGAACGACACCGTTAGCATCGAGGAGCTGATGTTCACGGACAACGACGAACTCTCCGGCCTCATTGCCCGAATGATGGGAGCCGAAATGCTTGTCTTGCTCACGGGCGTCGATGGCCTCTACAACGGCAATCCCTCCGAGCCTGGCAGCGAAGTGATTCGGCAGGTGCGTATGGGCGACGACGTGAGCCGCTACATACTTCCCGCCAAGAGCAAAGCCGGCAGGGGCGGCATGACGTCGAAGTTCAACACGGCCCTCACAGTGGCTCAGGCTGGCATCCGCGTCATTATTGCCAATGGAAATAGAGACGCCATCCTGCCTGCCCTCATAGAGAGCCCGGCGCAAACTATCCATACAGAATTCATCCCATCATGACCTCTATGTTCCAAAGGGCAAAGGAAGCAAGCCGGACGCTCATGCTTCTGACGGACGAGCAGCGCAGCAATGTGCTCCTGCGCCTTGCCGACCGTGCTGAGTCTGAAACGGCAAAGTTGCTTGCTGCAAATGCCGTCGATCTCCAAAAGCTGACGCCAAGCGATCCACTCTACGACCGTTTGCTGCTCACGCCGGAACGCATCCGGGGCATCGCTGCCGACCTTCGTAATGTGGCCAAACTGCCTTCGCCTCTGGGTATAATAAGTAAGGAGAGGACGCTTCCCAATGGTCTTTACCTGCGTCGCATCAGTGTGCCGTTTGGCGTGATAGGCGTCATCTTCGAGGCTCGCCCCAATGTCTGCTTCGATGTCTTCGCTTTGTGCTTCAAGAGCGGCAACGTCTGCCTGCTGAAGGGCAGCCATAGTGCCGACGAAAGCAACCGCGCGATAGTCGCCCTCATACACGAGGTGCTGCAAGATTCAGGCATTTGTATGGATGCGCTGACGTTGTTGCCTCCCACCCACGAAGCCACGGCGGAACTGCTCGGTGCAGTTGGCTATGTGGACCTCTGCATTCCCCGAGGCGGAAGGAAACTCATCGACTTCGTTCGCGACAATGCTCGCGTGCCCGTCATCGAGACGGGAGCAGGCGTCGTGCATGCCTATTTCGACAAAGACGGCGACCTTGAGAAGGGCCGGCGCATCATTGCGAATGCCAAGATGCGACGTGTCAGCGTCTGCAACGCCCTTGATTGCCTGCTCGTCCATCGCGACCGAGAAGCGGACATCCCCGCCCTGCTTGCTCCGATGGAAGGGCGTGTGGAGATTGTGACCGACGTGGCAGCAATGGGCACGGAATGGATGGACTACAAGCTCTCCCTCAAAGTCGTCGACAGCCTCGACGAGGCCCTGGCACACATCGCACGCTACGGCTCAGGCCACAGCGAGTGTATCATCACAGAGAACGAGGCGACCGCTGCCCGTTTCCAGCAGTTGGTCGATGCGGCATGCGTGTATGTCAATGCCCCCACCAGCTTTACCGACGGCGCGCAGTTCGGGTTGGGAGCAGAGATCGGTATCTCGACGCAGAAGCTCGGCCCGCGTGGACCGATGGCTCTCGAAGAGATGACGACCTACAAATGGCTCGTCAACGGAAGCGGGCAAGTGCGGGAGTAAAGCCCTCTGCAAGTGTGTAGTCAGGGCTTGCGATGTCTTATACCCTTTCAGCCATGCTTATTTTGTAAACTTTTTTCCGAGAGAGACGCGTTCAGGCAGCTTGTTTTTTGTTTTGTGGCACTTTTTTGCCTAAAACGCAAAAAACGGGCTTAAATCAAATGGGTGCTGATAATTAACAGGTTACAAAACCGAGTTTTGAGGCACAAAGCAAAGAAAGTATATTCGCCGCATGCCTAAGGGGTAAACTGCGCATGGTTTGAGCCAAAATTCCGCTTGCGAGGATGGACAACTTCGCATGGGGAAATTGCAAACGTCGCGTGCGGCGTTGGCAATCTTCGCGTGCGGCGTTGGGAAATGCCCTGTGCCTCATCTCAAAATGCCGCACTTTAACACGCAGAATATTGTAAAGATTTTTGTTGCAGTCCGGTAAAAGTTTCTGCCTCTCTCTCCTGCGAACCTATCCATCAGTGTCTCGGACGAAAAGCAGTATTCTAGGCTTGCTATGGGCATCAACGATAAAAAATCTCCGTTCTTTAGCCTTTGTTCTCTGTTTTTTTCGTACCTTTGCACCCGCATAGAAATACAAGCAGAAACAGTATGGACGACATCAAACAGATATCGCAACGCCTCAAAGGCTTGCGCGAGATATTCGACATCCCCATCGAGAAGATGGCGGAGGTGTGCGAAACGACTGTCGAGCACTATCGCCGCATTGAGAGCGGCGAGTGCGACCCTGGCGTCTATCGCCTCACACGCATCTCCAAGGAGTATGGCATCGCTCTCGATGTCCTTCTCTACGGAGAAGAACCCCGCATGAACGGCTACTTCGTAACGCGTCGCGGGAAAGGCCTTGAGGTGGACCGCCACAACGACTACAAGTACAAATCCCTCGCCAGCGGCTTCAAAGGCAGAGCGATGGAGCCGTTTTTCACAGAGATAGAGCCGCTGCCCGAAGGCAAGAACCATGCAAAGAACGTTCATGACGGGCAGGAGTTCATCGTCGTCATGGTCGGCGTACTTGAGATAACAATCGACGATAAGGTTATCGTGCTCCAGCCAGGCGACAGCATATACTTCGACACGACACACCCCCACTGCATGCGTGCCCTTGAAAACAAAACGGTAAAGTTCCTGACGGTAATCATCTGAGAGTAATATTATTCAATGTTCAATCTTCAATGTTCAATGGATAACAATCCTATACTAAGTCGCTTCCTGCGGCAAACGACGTTTGTCTCGGAGGAAGACTACGCGAAGAACTTGGAGTTCATCATCCCCAAGAACTTCAACTTCGCTTATGATGTTGTGGATGCTTGGGCGGACGTTGCGCCGGATAAGTTGGCTCTTCTTTGGACAAACGATGAAGGCGCAGAGCGAAAGCTGTCCTTTGCCGACCTCAAGCGCATGAGCGATCAAGCGGCATCTTATCTTCACAGCCTCGGCATCAACCGCGGAGACATGGTGATGCTCATCGAGAAGCGTCGTCTCGAGTGGTGGATTACGATGCTTGCCCTGCACAAACTGGGCGCCATACCCATTCCCGCCACTCACATGCTGACAAGCCACGACATCGTTTACCGCAACAATGCGGCTTCGGTCAAGGCCATCATCTGCGTCGGTGAGCCTTACGTCCTCGGCGAAGTGCAAAAGGCATTGCCCGACAGTCCTACGGTGGACGTCCTCGTCTCCATTGGCCCCGACGTGCCCGAAGGCTTCCACGACTGGCATAAAGAGATAGAGAAAGCTCCTGCTTTCCGTCGCCCGCGCTTTGTCAACGCCAACGGCGACACAATGATTCTGTACTTCACCTCAGGCACTTCCGGTGAGCCCAAGATGGTCTCGCACGACTTCCTCTACGCCCTTGGTCACCTCACGACGGGTGTCTTCTGGCACAATCTCACGCCCGACAGCATACATCTTACCGTGGCCGACACCGGCTGGGGCAAGGCTGTCTGGGGAAAGTTCTACGGGCAATGGTTCGCCGGGGCTTGCGTCTTCGTCTTCGACCACGAGAAGTTCACGGCGGAGAAGATACTGCGACAGATGGAGAAGTACCGCATCACAAGTTTCTGCGCGCCACCCACCGTCTATCGTTTCCTTGTCCGTGAGGACTTCAGCCGCTACGACCTGTCAGCCCTTCGCTACTGCACCACGGCAGGCGAGGCCTTGAATGCC
Organism: uncultured Bacteroidales bacterium; assembly: GCA_902778625.1. Classification (GTDB taxonomy): domain Bacteria; phylum Bacteroidota; class Bacteroidia; order Bacteroidales; family Bacteroidaceae; genus Physcousia. The sequence continues at coordinate 95,077 of CACYYM010000004.1, read as the reverse complement.
GCCGTCTATAACCGCTTCTTTGAACTGACGGGCATTCGTCTCATGGAGGGTTTCGGGCAGACAGAGACGACGTTGACGCTCGGCACTTTCCCCTGGATGCAACCCAAACCGGGCAGCATGGGCAAGCCTAACGCGCAGTACGAGATTGCTTTGCTTCGTCCTGACCTCACGCCCTGCGAGGACGGCGAGAAGGGCGAGATAGCAGTTCGCCTGAATGAGGGGCGTAAGGCAATCGGCCTCTTCAAGGAATACTATCGCGACAGTAACATCACCTACGAGGCTTGCCACGACGGCTATTACTTCACGGGCGACATGGCCTGGCGCGACAGGGATGGCTACTACTGGTTCGAGGGCCGAGCCGACGACGTCATCAAGAGCAGTGGCTACCGCATCGGGCCCTTTGAGGTGGAGAGCGCACTGATGACGCATCCCGCCGTAGTAGAGTGCGCCATTACCGGCGTGCCGGACGACACGCGGGGCATGGTGGTGAAGGCCACCGTCGTGCTTGGTAAGGAATGGAAGGACAAGGCGAATGATGCCCTCATAGAGGAGCTGCAGACCCACGTCAAGCGCGTCACGGCTCCCTACAAGTACCCGCGCATCATCGAGTTCGTCGATGAGTTGCCCAAGACCATCAGCGGCAAGATCCGCCGCGTCGAGATAAGAGAAAGAAGCCTCAAGAAAGAAATGAACCACAAATCGTAAATCGTCAAATCACAGATAATGAAGAGTTTTTTGAACGTACAGGACATGGGTGACCTCAGGCAGGCATTGGCTGAGGCTCAAGAAATAAAGGCCGACCGCTTTAAGTACGACACCCTGGGCAAGAACAAGACATTGCTCATGGTGTTCTTCAACAATAGCCTCCGCACGCGACTCAGCACGCAGAAGGCTGCCATGAATCTCGGCATGAACGTCATCGTGCTCGACGTCAACGCCGGTGCCTGGAAGTTGGAGACCGAGCGCGGTGTCATCATGGACGGCGACAAGAGTGAGCACCTGCTGGAGGCCATTCCCGTCATGGGCTGCTACTGCGACGTCATCGGCATCCGCTCCTTCGCAGGCCTCACGGATCGCGACTACGACTATGCTGAGACCGTTTACCATCAGTTCCTGAAGTACAGCGGCAAGCCCGTATTTGCCATGGAGACCGCCACCGTGCATCCTTTGCAGGCCTTTGCTGACCTGATAACGATAGAGGAGCACAAGAAGAGCAATCGTCCCAAGGTGGTGCTCACATGGGCGCCGCATCCCAAGTCCCTTCCGCAGGCTGTTCCCAATAGCTTTGCCCAGTGGATGAATGCTGCCGATGTGGACTTCGTCATCACGCATCCTGAGGGCTATGAGCTCGATCCCAAATTCGTGGGAGATGTCCGTGTGGAGTATGACCAGAAGAAGGCTTTCGAAGGCGCCGACTTCATCTATGCGAAGAACTGGAGCTGCCCAGGCGTGACCAATCCCGGGGACTATGGGAAGATTCTCCATGACTACCATCAGATGATGCGTTGGACGGTTGATGCAGAGCACATGTCGTGGACGAACAACGCCCATTTCATGCATTGTCTGCCGGTCCGTCGTGGCATGATTGTCACGGACGATGTCATTGAGGCACCGACCTCCCTTGTCATACCCGAAGCTGCCAATCGCGAAATTTCCGCAACCGTTGTATTGAAACGTATTTTGCAGAGTGTGAAATAAAAAAGTTGTCATTCTCTTTGTACTTTCGCAGAATAATCGTAACTTTGTGCCAAAGTTAGTAAAACATCGTGATTATGAAAAGACTTATCCTTTCGATGCTGACACTCTTTGCGACGTCAGCGATGTGGGCAGACTCAGCCCTGTTTGTTCACCCGAAGACTGGCGGCGTTCTGGAGATTGCTTTCAGTGAAAAGCCCGTTGTTACATACAGCGATGGCAACCTCGTCATTTCGGTAACAGGCGCTTCGGTGTCGTATCCTCTCTCCAATATGGACAAGTTCACTTTTGGCGAGGTGGACGACCAGGTGACGCGCATCACGGCTCCCGTGAACGCTGTTCCGCAGCCGACCTACATCTACAGTATCGACGGCAAGCTCCTGCGCACCTTTAAGCCCAGCGAGGACGGCACGACATCTGCCTCGCTCGATGGCTTGCAAGCAGGTACTTATGTCATCAAGAACGGAAAGATCTCTTACAAAGTTCTGAAGAAATAAGCGCGTGAAGTTATTTGATCTCATTCAGAACCGCTATAGTTGCCGCAGTTATCTCGACAAACCTGTAGAAGAAGAGAAAATTGCGTACATCAAGGAATGTATGCGCTTTGCTCCGTCTGCCGTTAATCGGCAGCCGTGGCAGTTCCGTATCGTACGCAGCCAAGAGGGTAGGGCAAAGCTTCAGGCGTGCTACGACCGCCCTTGGTTCAACGAAGCACCAGTTTATGTCCTGGCTTCTCTGCTGCATGAACAGGAATGGGTACGGGCAGACGGCAAGCCTCACGGCAATATTGATGTTGCCATCGCAGTGGAGCATCTTTGCCTGGCAGCCACAGAGCAAGGACTTGGTACCTGTTGGGTTTGCAACTTCGATGCTAAACGCTGCCATCAGCTTTTCCAGATGCCAGAGACGGAAGAGCCCGTTGTCATCATCCCAATAGGCTATCCTGCCACGGGGCTGACGTCAAGGGTTCGCAAGGCATCCGAGGAACTCTTCTTCGAAGCATAGATGTTGAGGTAGTCGCAAAGGTATCAAAAAAAACGCCGCCTGCGGAAATTCAAACGCCGCCTGCGGAAATTGCCAACGCCGCACGCGGGGATTGCAATCTCCGCGTGCGGCGTTTTTTGCCCCAAATCTCAAGTGGCATTCACGACAGCACGGACAAGCTCGGCGTCTGTATGGCCGTCCTTCCTGAGCGAGCCGTGAATCTCTTTCGCGCCAGTCTCGGATAGAATCTTGCAAGCATTCTCAGGATTGACTCCTGAGCCGGGCATGATGCTGAGCCTCTCGCCTGCCAACTCTACAAGTTGCTTGATGAGGGGAATGCCTTGCTCTGCCGTGGCTGCCTGGCCGGACGTGAGCAAGCGGTGGCAACCCAAGGCGATAATCTGCTCCAGAGCTTCCAAGGGCTGCGAGCAGACGTCGAAAGCGCGGTGGAAGGTGATGCTCAGGCCTTTCGCCGCTTCAACGAGATAACGGATGGTTTCCTCGTCAATGCTGCCATCAGGCTTCAGGGCTCCTATCACGACACCATTCGCGCCCAGCCGCTTGGCAAGCCGGATGTCGCGAATCATGCTCTCCACCTCTGCCTCGTTATAGACGAAGTTGCCCTCTCTGGGGCGAATCAGCACTTGAACCGGAATGCCCAAACCGATGGCCTCCTCCATCACCTCTTTCGACGGCGTCAGACCATCCACATCGAGAGCCCGGCAAAGCTCAATCCTGTTAGCTCCGCCAGCCTTTGCCGCAAGCACGCTCTGCATGTCGCCGCAACAAACCTCTAATTTTAGTTCATATTTCATAATTCACAGTTCATATTTATTAGGACCTCCTCCTTCTCGGTGGAGGGCAGGGGAGGGTGCTGTCCCAATACGAAAAAAGGAGAGTGGCTTCACAGCTTCTCTCCTTCATTGGTATTAGCTTTGTTTAAGGTAAAAAGATTGTTTTCAGGATAACGATTGCAAAGATAGAGCATTTTTATGCACTCTGCAAGCCTTTGTCCTATGTTGTTTAACATGTTTTGAAGTTTTTTGCAAGAAAGTACAAGGTTTAACGCCGATTGTGATGAAATTGTACAATTCTACTGATAGGTCGAAGCAGAACTCGGCCGATTTGCATGCCTTCTTTGGCAGCTGCTTCCTTGAGCTCCGCCTCGAACTGAAAAGCAATGCCTCCGACGCAGTTTATGGGCAACTCTTGATGTCCGTAAATGGCGATGTTGCGCTTGATAAACAGGCAGAAAGCCTCGATGAGCAGGTCGTGAATGGCAGGATGGCTGCGGTGTTCGACGATGATGGGAACGAGCGAAGCCAGGAAGGCGTTGGCGGCAGGAAGGCGATAAACGCGCTCAATAATGTCAGGCAACTTCAGTTCAAACCTTGTGCAGAATGTTTCTTTTAGCTCTTCGGGAAGCGTTCCCTTGAAGAGGCCGTTCAGAAGTGTCTTGCCAAGATAGGAGCCACTGCCTTCGTCGCCAAGGATGTAACCCAGTGGCGGTGTGTGCTTCACGATGTCTTTGCCGTCGTAGAGGCAGCTGTTGGAGCCCGTTCCGAGAATGCAGGCAATACCAGGCTCGTGCCCACAAACGGCTCTGGCGGCCCCCAGAAGGTCGCTCTCTACCTCGATATGACATCTCGGGAACAACTCTCCGAGGACGCTCTTAACTGTCTGGCTGAACGGCTCGATGCAACCTGCTCCATAGAAATAGACAGCTTGAAGGTTCTCAGTTTGCGGCAGCCCGGTCAACAAATCGTGGTATAATACATTATATATATTATCGCGCGCGTCGCGCGCGGGATTGATACCATCGGTATGCAACTCGGTTTGTGAGCCGTCGGAACTGACATAAAGCCAGTCCGTCTTAGTGGAACCGCTGTCGGCTATAAGGAGAACATCGTTCATGCTAAAGTTAACCCCCGCCTCCCTTTCAGGGAAAGCGGGGGCTTTTGTTGTGTTGCTAAAAGGCGTCAATTACTGAGCGGGAGCCTCTGCGGGAGTTTCAGCGGGAGCTTCTGTAGCTGCGGGCTGCTCCATTGCGGGCACGTTACCTGGATTGGTAGCTGCCTGCTCGATGGCCTGCTGCTGCATGACAGAGTCGTTGTGACCAGCACCGGGCAGGAATGCAACACTGATAACGCTGAGGAAAATCATGGCACCAGCAAGGAACCAGGTAGCTTTCTCGATAAAGTTTGTTGTCTTGGGAGCGCCAAGAATCTGGTTGTTGTTTGAATAGTCAGCAGCCAAACCGCCGCCCTTGGATTCCTGAATGAGTACGATGAGGCACATGAGAATGGATGCCAATACAATCAGGATTACGATAGATGTGTACATGTTATTTGTGTTTATTATTTATTATTAGTTTCTCTAAGAATCGAATTTGGTCTGCAAAGTAACGATTTTTTTTTGGATATTTCAAGGAAAGTTGCCGGATAATTTTCACTGCATTCTCATATTTGCCTTGTTTTATGTAAATTCCGGCCATTATTTCAGTCAGAATTTCATTATTTTCGTCATTTTGTGTGTTATTGCTCTCGACCGGTTGCTCCTCTTTTTGTTCATTTTCTTCTTCATCTTTGAGAACAATTCTTCCGTGTTCATTCTCCAAGAAGTCCTCAACAATACCTCCGCCATTAAGCGGCAATTCTTCCTGACGGTCCTTGCCTTGGAGGCTTTCCTGCTGCAAGAGGTAACCGATGTAGTCCTGTGCCGCATCGATGGGATGGCTAGCAGGCGTGACGGGACTCTGTGCCTCGAGGAAGTTGTCGATAAGGCTCACGGTTCGGGACTCTGTTGTATCTGCTGCCTCCTCATAGCGTTTGTGTTCCTCTGCTTGCGTGTAGTAAGGCTCTTCTGTCAGTCGGAAGATGGCTTCACGGCTTGGCACGAGGATGGCAGTCCTGCGCAAAGTCTCGTCATAGGAAGCGTCATGTTTCTTGTAAAGCGCTTGCAGAAGCAGGATACGAGCAGCGTGAAAGTACGGATGCTCCTTCGTGAGCGTCTGCAACTGGGCAATCGCGTCATCATTTATGGTGTCAGGCCTTCGGATATAATCTATAATGTTTCGTTGCATGATGTGTGTTGAGGTTTACCAGTTGGCGACTGTGGCGTTGAAGATTTGGTCGGCGAGGTCCTTTACCATCTGTGTGACGAGTTCTTCCTGAACGGCATTAAGTTGCTGCGAGGCATCATATTCCGAGGTTGCGGTGAACTGTCTTTCGAAGTCGTCGGTGTGCTTTTTGTTGTTGACAAAGCGGACGTTGACGGTCATCTTGAGTTGCACTTGACTGCTATAACCGTCGCTCGAGATGCCTTTATTAAACTGGTCGAAGGCCACAATCTCGCCCGCGAGTTGCAGGTCGCCGTTCTTCTTAACTTGTTTCAGCTTTGTCTGATTCAGATAGACTTCCGTTATGCGGTTCTGGAAGATGCTTTGCATGGGTGCCCAAACATAGGCGCTTCGGATGGGGAAGTTATCTATCTGGATGGTCTTGGTTGTCTCGTAGTCGATACTTGCTCCGTTGAAGCGATAGCTTATGGTGCAAGCAGAGACAAGCAGAGCGAGCAAAATGAGTAGGAGAGTCTGCCTTCTATTCATCGATTCCATAGGCTTTAATCTTTCTGTAAAGCGTTCGTTCGCTAAGTCCGAGTTCTTTGGCAGCCAGTTTGCGCTTGTAGTGGTTGCGTTGGAGGGCGAGCAAGATGTTTCGCTTCTCCATGTCTCCGATATTGAGCGTATCGTCATCTACAATCTCTTCGGCAGTCGAGATGTCCAACTCATCTGGTTGAGTGTGTTGAACCTTCTTCTGTGTCGAGACGGGAACAGGCAAGGTGGTGCCAGAAGGAGCTTCGTGCCAGGTGTGTCCTTGCAGCTTTTCCTTGAGTTCCTGCACTTCCGAACGGAGCTCGAAGACTGCATGCGCCAGTATCTTTATCTCTTGTTCGTAGTCATGTTGGGAACCCGAACTGCCGCCTCCGATAGGGGCAATACCCGTGTCGAGGTCGGAGTTTGGGGTGATGCCGTGTTTCGCGAGCATTTCCGGCGTGATGCTTCTGCTCTCGGAAAGGATGCTGAGTTGCTCCGTAATGTTGCGAAGCTGACGGATGTTGCCCGGCCATTTGTAGGAGTTCACAACTTCTTCTGCCTCAGGTGTGAGTCGTATGGGCTCGGGGATATTGTAGCGTTCGGCAGTATCCATCGCGAACTTCTTGAAGAGCAGGACTGCGTCGCCCTGTCGCTTGCGCAAGGGTGGAATCTTAATGTTGATGGTGCAGAGGCGGTAGTAAAGGTCCTCGCGGAAACGTCCTTGCTTGATGGCGTTGGGGATGTCCACGTTTGTGGCAGCCACGATACGGACGTCAGTTTTCCTCGGAGTACTGCTGCCGACACGAAGATACTCGCCTGTCTCCAGAACTCGAAGCAATCTTGCCTGTGTGCTCAAAGGCAGTTCGCCCACTTCGTCAAGGAAGAGTGTGCCGCCGTTTGCTGCTCCGAAGTAGCCTTCGTGCTCGCCAATGGCACTTGTGAAAGCGCCCTTCTCGTGTCCGAAGAGTTCGCTGTCGATAGTTCCCTCGGGGATGGAGCCGCAGTTGATGGCGATATAGGTCTTGCCTTTGCGTTTGCTGTGGTCGTGGATGATGCGCGGAATGATTTCCTTACCCACACCGCTCTCGCCTTGTATGAGTACGGAGAGATCGGTCGGAGCGACCAGTACGGCTGTAGCGAGGGCTTCTCGAAGTGCTTCGTTCCTGCCTACGATACCGTAGCGGTTCATCAGGGATTGCATATCTGAACTTGTGCTCATGATTCCTTTTCAGCGTTTTCGTTTTCGTTAGCTTGCTTGTCCTCGTCCTTCCTTCGGTCTTCGCGCTTGTCTCTGTAGAGTTTCGGCAGCGGGTTCAGGCGGGCTTCGTCGTAGAATTCACGATTGCGGATGACGTCCACGGCGACAAAGAAAGGATGCGTCAGCCAGGAAACGTCTGCCAAACCCTCTTCCTCTTCCTTCGTGACGGGCTTCCAAATGGCGGTCACAACAGTTTCTCTTCCTGCGAAGAAGCGTACTGGAGCCTCTTCTGCAAGCTCCTTGACGAGTGTTGAAGCCAAGTTCTTGTCGGCCACGATAATGCCGTCGAAGTGCAGAATCGTGTCCTCCGCCATGATTTGCTCCACGGTGTAGGGGCCGTAAGTGTTGATGCCATGCTCTGTCGTGACTTGCGAGGAGAGGTCGGGAACCTGCATGGCAGTCTCCTGCACGATGGCGATACGAGGCAGTTGCAGGTCGAAGTCTCGCTCCAGAATGTCGCGGAACTTGACGATATCGTCTGCCGTCGGTTCTTTGCCAAGCACAAGGATGTTCGTCTTGTCGGTCACGATTACCTCAGTAGCATCCTTAATCGTCTGGCTTGGTGAAGCGAGAACGAGTGCGTCGAGGCTGCCTTCGTCAAGCTTTCGGAAAGCTTCCGCTTCCTCGCAGAAGACGGGTGAGCAGAGTTCGAGCATAGCCGGATCGTCGAGTGCGTCGATGATGAGCTTGTCGTTTACCTCGCCTGTGTTGCCTTTGCAAAAGGCTATCTTGAGTCTTTCCATGTGTCTGTTCTTTCTTTATATCGTGGTGTGTTGCCAAACTTAACGTGGTGAGTTTGCAAACTTAACGTGGTGTGTTGGGCAACTTAACGTGGTGAGTTGGGCAACTTAACGTGGTGTGTTTTACTTCTTCCCTGCCTTCGTTTTGGCAGATGCCTTTGGATTGGATTCTTCCTCAAGTCCTGTGTCGATAAGCGAGTACTGTTCCTGAGGCAGTTGGAGGGTGTAGAGCGAGCCTTCGAGCCTGCGGATGAGGCCGCGCTTCATCTTTTCCGGAGCATAGACGAAGCCTTCGACCACGACCACGCTATTCGTCTCCGTATCGACTCTGGAGTGGCTCACGAACGGGCCTCCCATGGCGTCGTGCTCCATGTACCAGAGGCCGCGCATCTCCATGGCATAACTGTTGTGTACGGCAATCGGCTTGACTATCGTGCAGAGCGAGTCTGTCTTCATGAACATGCCTGGCTTCTCGCCCGGGAGGTTCACTTTCATCACGGAGTCGCGCTTGGCCACCATGTATTCCTTGTTGAACGTCTCAGGTCCCTCGTACGGGTAGCTGTACATGCAAATGTTCTCCAATCCGCTTGCCGTATTGTTGCTTGTCCAGAAGAAGTGCTCGCCCTTCTTGTAGGCAGTCAGTTCCTTTGGAGCGTGGAAGCGACAGGTAAAGGTTTGCCAAGCAAGGTCGTAGGTCACCTTCGAGTACTTCGTCTCCAGTTCTTTGATGAGTCGGTTCATCTCGGTTCGTGTCAGGAAGTCGATGACCTCCTGTTTGTGGTCGATGCAGAACTGCTGGAAGTCCTCCAGACTCGGACTGTTGATGGTGAGCACAATCTGGTCCATCGCGTACTTGTTTCGCATGAAGCGCATACCTGTACGGCTGTATTGGGTCTTGTCTATGTTGACCTGAATGATGTTTCGGAAGATGCTGAAGTTCGCGCTCAGGTCTTTCGGCTCGATTTGTGTGATGTGGAACGAGCGTTCGCTTTGTGGCAAGCAAGGCACGTCAGTATCGAGGATGTCGAACAAAGCACGACCGGCAGGGGCTTCCCACGTCTTGTTGTCGAGCACGACAAGCACTTCGTAAGGACGTCCGCTAGCCTGCGGGAAGAATTGCTCCTTCGTGCAGCTAGTCAAGAGAAGCAAGCCCAATATTAATGTTAAAGCAAGTTTGTATTTCATAATGTCTGTCGTTATGTTGGTAACCAATCATTTTAATTCATCACTCTTCGCCCTTCACTTTGCTGTGCAACAAGCCGCAAGCCGCATAGATGTCTTGCCCGCGGCTGGCTCGAATGGTGGTCGTAACGCCATGCTTCGTCAGGTAGTCTCGCAGCCAAACCATCTTCTCCTCGGACGCACCCTTGTATGGCGTATCAGGTATCTCGTGGAAGCGAATCAGGTTTACGCGGCATTCTATTGGCGCGAGCAGTCGAACCAACTCTCTTGCATGCCTCTCCGAGTCGTTGAGACCCCCGAAGACGATGTACTCGAAGCTGAGTCTGCGCTGATGGCTCCAGTCTTGCTTGCCAAGCAGAGCCAGCAGATCTTCTAAGCCGTAAGCCTTCTCGGCAGGCATCATCTGGAGTCTCTCTTCTGGGAAAGGATTGTGAAGGCTGATTGCGAGGTGGCAGTCGCTCTCTTTGAGGAAGCGTTCCACACCCTTCCTGACGCCTACAGTAGAGACCGTGATGCGCTTCGGACTCCAAGCCCAGCCGTTGCTATCTGTGAGCAATTGAGTGGCTTTCAGTACGGCGTCGAGGTTGTCCATCGGTTCTCCTTGCCCCATGAAGACGATGTTTGTCAACAGTTCGCTGCCTGGCACGGAATAGACTTGGTTCAGGATGTCTGTGGCTGTGAGGTTGCCTCCGAAGCCTTGCCGGCCAGTCATGCAGAAGCGGCATCCCATGCGGCATCCGGCTTGACTGCTCACGCAAAGTGTGGCTCTCTCGCCATCGGGAATGAAGACGCACTCCACTTGCTGACCGCTCTCGGTCGGGAAGAGGTACTTTGCCGTCCCATCGACACTTTGCTGGACGTCACTTGGCTCTTTGCAACCTATCTCGTATCGTTCTGAAAGAGCCGTCCTGCCGTTCTTCGACAGGTTGGTCATCTCGTCGATACTCCTGACGTGCTTGCCGTACACCCACTCCATGATCTGTTTAGCTGCAAAGCCAGGCAGTCCTACCTCTGTAGCGACCGCCTTCAACTCATCAAGAGTCATTCCGAGCAGCTTTTTCTTCTCCATTTCTCTGCAAAGGTACATTATTAAATATAAAAAGCAGGCACAGAAAGGGAAAAAGTTGTCATTTTTCACTTCTTTTGTATGAAAAGAGCGCGAGTTTAGGAAACTTTTACTATCTTTGTGCAGCAAATACACTAAAACTAATAAATAATATGAACATCAAACATCTCTCAGCCGTACTCTTTGCGGCAATCCTTTTCTGCGCCAGTTCAATGGCACAAAGCCTCAGCCCCAGCACAAAGACACATTGGGACAAAGGCACTCTTATCGTAGAAACACCCGCTCGTCCTGCAGGTCAGCAGCACGTCCTTGGCCTGACCGCTCCCAAGATGGCGACCGTTCGTGTCGGCTTCGTCGGCTTAGGCATGCGTGGACCTGGTGCCGTCGAGCGTTTCACGCACATTCCAGGCACTCAGATTGTTGCTCTTTGCGATTATGTTGAGGCTCGTGCTGAGGCTTGTCAGAAGTATCTCCGTAATGCCGGCCTGCCGCCTGCAACCATCTATAGCGGCGAGAAAGGATACGAGGAACTCTGCAAGCGCCCCGATATCGACCTCGTATATGTAGCCACCGACTGGGACCATCACTTCCCCGTTGCCAAGTGTGCCCTGCAGAACGGCAAGCACACGGCTATTGAGGTGCCCAGTGCCATGAACCTCGAGCAGTGCTGGGAGCTCATCGAACTCTCGGAGAAGACACGCCTCCACTGCATGATTCTCGAGAACTGCTGCTACGACTGGTACGAGCTTAACACGCTCAACATGGCGCAGCAGGGCGTGTTTGGCGAAGTGCTTCGCGGCGAGGGAGCCTACATCCATAACCTCGACGACTTCTGGGACTACTACTGGAAGAACCCCGATGGCTCCGACCCCGACAAACTCGGATGGCGCATGAAGTACAACATGGAGAACCGTGGTGACGTTTATGCCACTCACGGACTCGGCCCTGTCGCTCTCGCCATGAACATCCATCGCGGTGACCGCTTCAAGACCCTCGTCGCTATGGACACCAAGAGCGCTCACGGCAAGGAATATGTCGAGAAGAAAACCGGCAAGCCCTGCAACAACTATCGTAACGGCGACCAGACAACCACTCTGATGCGTACGGAAGAAGGCAAAGTGGTGGAGATTCAGCACAATGTCATGAACCCACAGCCATACAACCGCCTTTATAAGTTGACCGGCACAAAAGGTTATGCAACCAAATATCCCGAGCAGCACTATGCCCTCGATAAGAGCCAACTCACGGCTAGCGGCGTGGCACCAAAGGTGGACGACCTCAGTTCTCACGGCTTCCTGCCAAAGGCTGAGCAGGATGCTCTTGTGGCCAAGTACCAGCACCCCATCATCAAGAAGTATGGCGAGATGGCGCAGAAGGTAGGCGGTCACGGAGGCATGGACTTCTTCATGGACGCACGTCTTGTTTATTGCCTGCAGAACGGCCTGCCGCTCGATATGGACGTTTACGACCTCGCAGAATGGTGTTGCCTTGCCGAGCTTGGTGCGCTCTCGATGGACAACAACTGTTGTGCCGTAGCCTTCCCCGACTTCACTCGCGGCCACTGGAACGAAGTGAAGGGCTTCCAGTTCGCTTGGGCAAATGCCGCCGACGAAGCAGCCGCCGAGGCAGCCGCCAAGGCCAGCACCGAGGCTCAGAAAGCAAACTGTGCCAAGAAGAAGCTTTGGGAAAAGTACGACAAAGCAAAGGAGAAGGCCGCAAAGAAGGCAAAAAAATGACCAAAAGAGAACTGCGCCAATATATAAGGGAGCAGAAAAAACGACATTCCGCCCATGAGTTGGCGGTAATGTCAGAAGAAATATGTAACAGGGTGCTTGCTCTTGCCTCTTGGCGAGAAGCAGGCACTCTGCTGCTTTATTATCCTTTGGCGGACGAGGTGGATACAAAAGCCTTGATAAAAGCGGCCTTCGAGAGCGGCAAACAAGTGCTTCTGCCTGTCTGCAAAGGCGAGGAGTTGGAGCTGCATCTCTACGAGGGCGAGGCGTCTTTGAGGCAGGGAGCCTTTAATATTATGGAGCCGATGGGACCTGTCTTTCCAGAAGAAAACTATGATAAAATCCAGCTCGCCATCATCCCGGGCATGGCATTCGATAGGGCATGGCACCGTCTTGGGCGCGGCAAAGGCTACTACGACCGCCTCCTGCCCAAGCTGAAGAAAGCCCATCTGCTTGGCATCTGCTTCCCCTTCCAACTTTTGGACGAGGTTCCAACCGAACCCCACGACGTCAAAATGCAGGAGGTTTTAAAATAAGAACGTGTTCTCCTAAAATAATTACGCGTTCTTGCGACGATGATTGCGTGTAATTCCGCCATGATTCTTCGTCGTTGTTTCCATTCCCGTGCGGGGGGATTTCAAACGCCGCGTGCGGCGTTGGTCATTTCCGCGTGCGGAGATTGCAATCGCCGCACGCGGCGTTTTGTGCCCCCCTTCTCATTAATCTCAGAATCTTCCTGTAGCCCTGGATGTAGATGCCGTCAAAGTTAAAAGAAGAAGGTAGAGGCGTTTCATCGGTATCAGTGTTTAAGATCACGCAGGCAAGGATACGATTTATTGCAATACGCTCCAAAGTTTTTCAGAAAAACTTCAAATCGTTTGGCTTGTTGTCCGTTTTTTTGTAACTTTGCAGGCAGATGAGACTCTAAACTCAGTATTAACCAAAACTTTTAACATTATGAACGAAGAATTCAAGACTGGAATGATGGTCGACGAGACGATGAAGGCTGACCTCCTGAGTGCTGCGAAGTGGGCGAAGTTCCTCTGTATCGTGGGTTGCATTGGCTGGCTGTTCCTTGTGATTGCCGGTATCGCCATGATTGTGCTTGGCGGCAAGTGCGGTTTCCCGTGCGGTCCGGAAGGTTGCAATCCCCAAGCTTCTCCTCTCATGGGTGGCTTGGGCATCTTCACGGGCATCCTCTATCTGGTTTGCGCCCTCATCATGATTTATCCTCTCATGAAGGGCTTCCAGTTTGCCAACGGCACGAAGGCAGCTTGCCTGACAGGTAGCGAGGCTCAATTGGCTCGCGGCTTTGCCGGTATGCGCAGTTACCTGAAGTTCACGGGTATCCTTACCATCATCGTGCTGGTAATTTACCTTATCATGGGCATTGTCGCAGGCATCGGCTTCTTGGCAATGCAGAACGGAGCGCAGTAAAGTTAAAGGAGGCTTCTCAGCTTCTCCAGCAAACGCGGAAGGGCATAGTGGTCGAGGGACTTTTCTTCGACCCATTGTCCTTTCGTGCTTTCATAGGCCGTGGGCAAGGTGAGGAGGTAGAAGTCGGCATGAAGGCGCTGGTGGGTGAGTTGGTGGCGGACGTCTTGAGCTACGAGTTCGAGCTTAACCTTTGCCTTGACTTTTTCTTCCACCTCGGCAAGGGTTAGGGGCCCCGCCGACTCTATCATCGGGAATTCGAAGAGGCCTTGCCAGATGTCGCCTTTGCCCCGACGGTGGAGCAGGATTTTGCCGTCCTTCGTGCGTGTGTAAATATAAGTAAGGTAGCGGTCGCGGATAGCAGTCCGCTTCGATTTCAGGGGCAGTTTATCGACTCGGTGCATGCTTAAGGCTTGACAGGTATCGGCAAGCGGACAGGCATGGCAAAGTGGCGAGCTGGGCTTGCACTGGAGGGCACCGAAGTCCATGATGGCTTGGTTGTAGAGGGCTGGACGCTCATGGTCGAGCATCTCGTCGGCAAGGGCTCGGAGCAGCTTCTTTCCTTGAGTGGTATCGACAGGTTCCGTGATGCCGAAGTGGCGGGCAAGAACGCGCTGGACATTCCCGTCGAGCACGGCATAAGGCTCACCAAAGGCAAAGCTCATGATGGCTGCCGCAGTATAGTCGCCAACGCCCGGCAAAGCCCTCACGAAAGCATAATCCTTTGGAAAATGACCTTTCTCTGCAATCTGCTTGGCAGCGGCATGAAGGTGGCGGGCTCGGCTATAATAACCCAAGCCTTGCCAAAGCCGCATCACCTCCTCTTCGCTCGCATCTGCAAGGCTCTCGGCCGTAGGGAAACGTTCGGCAAAACGCAGGTAGTAGTCCATGCCCTGACAAATCTGCGTCTGTTGCAGAATGAACTCCGAGAGCATGATGAAGTAAGGGTCGCTTGTCCTTCGCCAAGGCAGGTCGCGACCGTTGGCTTCGTACCACTCCTCTAATTGAATGTTGAACATGTTTTAATTCTTTTTCGCCACAAAAATACTGCTTTTTTGCTTTGAAATGAGCAGACGTACTACTTTTTTTGACAAGAAAGGATAATTTTGAATTTAATAATTTTGAATTTTGAATTGTTTGTTGTACCTTTGCAGTCCGAAATTGCATAAATATATAATTAGTATTAACCACAAACGGAAAGAAGCATAAGAGGCACAAGATGTCTACGCACAAGCGTAAGAAGAGACTGAGAAAGAACAGACATAAGAGCAAGTAAAGTACTTCTCAGATCAAAAAGGTGGCAGCCTCAAAGCTCTGTCACCTTTTTCTGTAAGAAAGAATGGACGTAACAAGCGAACTTTACATCGACGTACAGCCGAAGAAAATCGCCATTGCCCTGACCGAGGACAAGCGGCTGGCTGAGTATCAGGAGGAGGAACAGAGTGTTTCCTTCGCCGTGGGCAACGTGTATCTGGCGAAGGTCAGGAAGCTCATGCCCGGACTGAATGCCTGCTTCGTAAGCGTCGGTTACGAGCACGATGCCTTCCTCCACTACCTCGACCTCGGTTTGCAGTTCTCGTCCTATGCCAAGTATCTCAAGCAGGTGCAGAGCGACCGCAAGAACCTTTACTCCTTCGAGAAGGCTTCCGTGCTGCCCGAACTGCCCAAGGACGGCAGCGTGCAGACTTATCTGCAACAGGGACAGGAGGTGCTTGTGCAAATCATCAAGGAGCCCATCTCGACGAAAGGTCCGCGACTGAGTTGCGACCTCTCTTTCCCCGGACGTTTCCTTGTCTTCACGCCTTTTGGCGACAAGGTTTCCGTCTCCACGAAAATCAAGAGTAGTGCCGAGAGGGCTCGCCTGAAGCAGATTGTAGAGAGCATCAAGCCCAAGAACTGCGGCATCATCGTCCGTACGGTGGCCGAAGGCAAGCGAGCTGGCGAACTGGATGCCGAGATGAAAATCCTCGTGGCACGTTGGGAAGGCATTCTCCGCAAAGTGCAGCAAGCCAAGGAGTTGCCAGCTCTTGTCCATGAGGAAACAAGCCGCACGGTGGCCATCCTGCGCGACCTCTTCAACCCGAACTTCGAGAACATCTACATCAATAATGCCGACGTCTTCAAGGAAGTTCACGACTATGTCAGCCTTATCGCTCCGGAGAGGCTCGGTGTGGTGAAGCTCTACAAAGGCAGCTTGCCCATTTTCGACAACTTCGACGTCACGCGTCAAATCAAGTCCAGCTTTGGCAGGATTGTCTCGTACAAGCACGGAGCCTACCTTATCATTGAGCATACGGAGGCCTTGCACGTCGTGGACGTCAATAGTGGCAACCGCACTCGTAATGCCGAAAATCAGGAAGCAAATGCCCTCGAAGTTAACCTTGGAGCGGCAGAAGAACTGGCTCGCCAACTGCGACTCAGAGACATGGGCGGCATCATCGTGGTCGATTTTATTGACATGAAGCGTGCTGAGGCTCGTCAGCAACTCTACGAGCACATGTGTGAGCTCATGAAGCGCGACCGTGCCCGCCACAATATCTTGCCTTTGAGCAAGTTCTGCCTGATGCAAATCACGCGCCAGAGGGTTCGTCCCGTCATGGATGTTGCTGTCGAGGAGGCTTGTCCCACTTGTCAGGGAACGGGTCAAATCAAGAGCAGTTTCCTCTTCCACAAGGTCTTGGAGGGCAAGATAAAGTTCCTCTACTACAGGCTCGGCATGAAACGTTTCACCCTTCATGTTCACCCTTACGTGGCCGCTTACCTTAACGAAGGTTTGTTCAGCCTTCGCCGCAAGTGGCAACTCCGTTATGGTTTGGGTGTAAAAGTCATTCCAAGTCAGAAACTCGCGTTCCTTCAGTACGAATTCTACGACAAGGACGGTCAGGAAATTGATGTGAAGGAAGAAATCGAAATCCGATGAAAAAGCTCACTTCCCTTCTTGTTTTCTTATTTTCTGCATTTGTCCTTTTCGCACCTTTGCAAGCCAAGCGGGTGCGTACGATTCATCTCGCTTCCTATAACATTCAGCATGGCGCAGGCATGGACGGCAAGATAGACTATGCCCGTCAGGCTCGTGTCGTTTGTAAAGCCGATGTGGCTGCCATTCAAGAGGTGGACAGCGTGACAAAGCGCAATGGTGGCCTCTATTCCCTTGAAGAGATAGGCCGCAAGGCAAAGATGTTCAGCACTTTTGCCCCTGCCATCAAGTTCCAGGGAGGCAAGTACGGCATCGGTATCCTCAGCAAGAAGCAGCCAATCAGCGTGCATCGCATCCCTTTGCCAGGCAGAGAGGAGCCAAGAATGCTCTTGGTGGCTGAGTTCAAACATTATGTTGTGGCTTGCACTCACCTCAGCCTCACCGACGAGGACCGCATGGCAAGCATCCCAATTATCTTGGAAGAGGCAGGCAAGTGGACGAAGCCTTTCATCCTGATGGGCGACCTGAACGACGAGCCGGGAATGCCTTTCTACAAGGAGATGCAAAAGCATTTCCTCTTCCTCAACCCGTCTTACGACAAGACATTCCCTGCCGATGCCCCCAATATCTGCATCGACCACGTGGCTCTCTTCATGCCAACGCCCGAAGCGACGCTTTCCTACTATCGCACTTGGGTAGGGGAGGAGACGTTCTCAGACCATCGTCCTTTGCACGCAAAGCTTGGTCTTTGGAAATGAACACTATTTGCACACGGCTTTTCTTGCATGAAGTCGTAAAAAAGTCATAACTTTGCGGCAGAAACCTTAATTCGAGAAGTTATGAATAATCTCATTGTTAATGCTTGGCCCGTTTGGGGAATGGTGATTGCCATCATGTCTGTCGTGTATCTTCTTTGGCCGTCGAAACTTATGAAAAAGAGTGAATACGCGACGTTCTTCCTCTGTTCCTTCAGTATTTATTGGCTGCTGATGTTGCTCCTGCATATTTATTTAGGAGGCTTCCATCACAAGACTTCTTTGACGGGCACAATGTTTCTGGCCTGCTTCATTCCTTGGATGACCGTCACACACCTGTTCTGGCCTTTCAAAGAGACCAAGCGGAATCCGCAGTTCACCTTCTTCTCTGTGGCTTTTACAAGCATTTCCATACTTCTTTTAGCTGTGGCATGGATACTTGTGCAGTTCAGCAATATGTGAAGAGACTGCTTCTTGCAGTCTTTCTTTGTTGTTGTGCAGGCTGCTACGCTGAGTTCTCATCTGCGTCGGACAGCAGTATGGAAACCTCTGTGCCGGCTTCCGTCTCTCAACTCTTGCAGAAGCAAGAAGATGGCTTTAGAGCCTCCCAGCGCCGCGCTAACCGTTTTGTGGCGACAATCGTTGCCATCCTAATTGCCCTCTTGCTCGTGTCGTTGGCATTCATTCTCCGTCTTGTTTTGCGTCAGAAAGATAGTGAACTCGACCGACAAAAGCAAGCGCTTTTCCATAAAAAGAGTGTTCGTAGAATTGCCGTCTCGCCCGAAACGATGGCAATGCGCAAGCGAAGTGCTGGGATGGAATTGCCTACGCCAGAAGAATGGCAACGCCTCCAGACGATGATTGACAGCCAATGCGATGGCCTTTCCCAGCATTTGTTGTCAGTCTATAAACTTAGCCAGCAGGAACTCCGCGTTTGTCTCCTCATAAAAGCGCAGTTCAAACCCTCCGAAATTGCCATTCTGACGGCTCATAGCAAAGAGGCAATCACCTCCACCAGACGCCGTTTGTACAAGAAGATGACTGGGCTCGACGGAACCCCCGAAATGCTCGACGAATTGATACAACACGCTTAGTTGTAAAACATGGCGTGTCGAATTGTTCAACATGGCGTGTCGAATTGTTCAACATGGCGTGTCGAATTGCCCAACTCGGCGTGTCGAATTGCCCAACTCGGCGTGCCTAGTTTTTCGACTTAACCATGGAGAGGAACAACTCATGGATGCGGGTGTCGTTAGTTAGCTCGGGGTGGAAAGCTGTCACGAGCATATTTTTCTGTCGAGCAGCAACGGCTTTGCCATCCACTCGGGCAAGGATTTCAACTTCTGGACCTGCTTCCTCAATGTAAGGAGCGCGGATGAAAGTCATGGGAATCCGTCCGATGCCCTTGAACTCCTCCTCTGTATTGAAGCTTCCCAACTGCCTGCCGTAGGCGTTTCGGCGAGCCATGATGTCCATCACATCAAGATGATTGCGGTCGAGCATGATGAGGCCCGCACAAGTTCCGAGCACCGGAAGCCCGTCAAGAATTGCCTGTCGGAGTGGTTCGAAAAGCCCTTCGTCCCTCATAATCCGCATCATGGATGTGCTCTCGCCACCAGGAATAATGAGGCCAGAAACGTCTTTCCAATGCTCTCTTATTAGTGTTGTTTCAACCCCAAGCAACCTAAGCATCTGTTCATGCTCTGCAAAAGCTCCTTGAAGAGCTAAGATAGCTATTCTCATACCAATGGTCTTATTATTTTCACGCTCGTCCTAAGCACTTCTCCGAGGGGGAGCGGGGAGGGGACTAGCTTATTTCCCCCTCTCTGCCATCAGCAGTTGTATCTCGCTCTCGTTAATGCCTACCATCGCCTCGCCGAGGTCTTCGCTGAGTTGCGCCAAGACGGCTGGGTTGTTGTAGTTTGTGACGGCTTTCACAATGGCTTGAGCCCTTTTCTCCGGATTGCCGCTCTTGAAGATGCCACTTCCCACGAACACGCCTTCTGCGCCGAGTTGCATCATCAAGGCTGCATCGGCTGGCGTGGCCACACCGCCTGCAGCAAAGTTAACAACGGGCAGCTTGCCGTTCTCGTGAACAAAGCGTATCAGTTCGGAAGGCACGCGCAACTGCTTTGCTGCCTCGTAGAGTTCATCGTCGCTGAGCGAAACGAGTCTCCTGATTTCACTTTGCATCAGGCGCATGTGGCGGACGGCCTGTATGATGTCGCCCGTGCCGGGTTCGCCCTTGGTGCGTATCATCGTGGCACCCTCGCTGATGCGTCGGAGCGCTTCGCCCAAGTCCTTTGCCCCACAGACAAACGGCACGCGGAACTTCCGCTTGTCGATGTGATAGACATCATCTGCGGGAGAGAGCACCTCGCTCTCGTCGATGTAGTCAATCTCGATGGCCTCGAGTATCTGCGCCTCCGCAAAATGACCGATGCGGCACTTCGCCATCACGGGAATCGTCACAGCCTCCTGAATGCCCCGTATCATCTTCGGGTCGCTCATCCTGCTTACTCCTCCAGCAGCTCTGATGTCGGCGGGAATACGTTCCAAAGCCATTACTGCACACGCCCCCGCAGCCTCGGCAATTCGTGCCTGCTCGGGTGTCGTCACGTCCATAATCACTCCGCCCTTCAGCATCTGAGCCAACTGACGGTTAAGAGTAGTACGGTCTTCCATCTTTCTTCTTTTATCTTTTATCTTTTTGTTTTCTGCTGCAAAGGACGGTAAAAAAAAAGGAACGGACAATCATCCGTTCCCATTTGGTAAAGAGAAACTCCGAGTTTGGAAAAAGTCGCCTTGAAATATGGCATGGTTAAATGCCAGACTTAACGTGGTGTGTTGAGCAACTTAACGTGTTGTGTTTCTTCAGAAGCTTTTCGGCGGCTTTTGGGCCTTTCGTCTTGAGCGTTCGGGTATATTTTGCAGAAAGGGAATCGACGGCGGCTTCCTGTTCGGGCGTGTCCACTACGATGGTTCCTTTCTCCCAATGCCATTTCGGTTGAGCTTCTGTGCCAAGAGGCAAGACCACGAGCAGGAACAATGTCGCGGCCAGTTTCAAGATGATGTTTTTCATGTTATCTGAAGTTGTGATGTTAATGTCATTTTATGAACAAAGGAAAGGATTTTCAAACAGACTACCAAATATGCAAGAGGTGTTCTTACATAAATGATGATGAATGTAACGTCCCTAATAGCTTAGCATAACGTCCCTGGCAGCTCAACTAAGAGTGAAGAGTTCCTGGACACATTGAAGGGAATATTTTCCGCTATTCCTTTTGTTCGCACAGAATAATTCACTAACTTTGCATCAGAATTAATAAAGACAGAATCCTATGCGCAGAATAATCCTAAGTATTGTGGCTTTGCTCTTTGTGACCTTAGCCTCAAGTCAGCAACGAAAGGCTCCTGCTCCGATGTATCGCGACCCGATAACCGACGGCGCAGCTGACCCAGTAGTGTTTTGGAACAACGTGGAGAAATGCTGGTGGATGCTCTACACTCAGCGCCGTGCCAACCAGGAGAGCCCTGATGTGGCTTATTGTTACGGCAACCCGATAGGCATCGCTCAGTCCGATGATAATGGTGCCTCATGGTATTATCGAGGCACACTCGACCTTGAGTTTGAACGTGGGCACAACACATTCTGGGCTCCCGAAGTCGTCTACGACAAGGGCGTCTATCACCTTTTCACGGCATACATCAAGGGTGTCCATAATCATTGGTCGGGCAGAGCACGTTTGGTGCATTTCACGAGCAAGAATCTGTGGGATTGGAAGTATCGGGGACGTGTGGATGTAGGCAGCGAGAATGCAATCGACATAACCCTTTTCAAGAAGCCTGACGGAACATGGCGAGCGTGGTATAAGGACGAGACGGCCGGCTCTCACACCTTCTTCAGCGATTCTCGCGACCTTTTCCATTGGTCAAAAGGTCAGGAGGCTATTGGAGGCGTGTCTTGCGAGGGCGCAAAGGTGTTTCGCTTCCACGATTATTATTGGATGATAACCGACGAGTGGCACGGGTTTCGCCTGTATCGTTCCGATGATTTGAACACGTGGGAACGTCATGGACTGCTTGTTGCTGAGGCCAGCGAAAGACCTCTTGACCGACCGAGTGGAGCGCATGGTGATGTGGTGGTTGTCGGCGAAAAAGCCTACATTATTTACTTCACGCATCCCAATCGTACTACGCACGGAGCGGTCCATATGGATGAATTGGGGAGGTACAGTTATGCCGAGAGGATGTCTGTCATACAATGTGGCGAACTATTGTACAAGGATGGCACATTGGTATGCAGGCACGGCAATGATTTCGATTTCTTCTTACCCAATTTGTAGTTAGCGCGTCACTCATCGGTTAACGCTTCTCGTATACCTTTATCCAGTCTATACGCAGTTCCGATGGCAGTTGTTCGGGCTTGCTTATCGGGCCGACCCAATGGCCGCCGAGTTGGTTGGAGAGGATGATGTAGAAGGGACAGTCTGCCCACGGGAACTGATATTCCTTTTCTTGTAGGCGGGGATAGGTGAGTGTCTTGCGGTCGTTGACGAAGAAGCAGATGCTATCCTCGTGTACCTCGGCTGCGTATGTGTTCCAGTCGTCAGCCTTAAACTTGGCCTCGATGCTTTGGGGCAAGGTCTTCTCCTTGTCGAGATGGAGCGTGAAGTGCGAGTGGACGGTCTGATGCACGATGCTTTCGAAGTTGACGTGCTCCATGATGTCAATCTCTGCGTAGTTCGGACTTTGCAGAGGAGTGTCGGGCATGAGCCAAAGGGCAGGCCAGAAGCCTTGCGCATGGTTGAACTTGGCGCGGATTTCGAAGCGGGCCAGTCGGAAGGACTTTTTGCCGGCACTACAGATGCCGCCGGTGACGAAGGACGTGCCGTCTGCCTTGCCTAAAAGCACCAGCTGCCCTTTCTCTACGTAAGCAAGGTCGGGCCGCAGGGACATCATGTCGTCCCAGTCCGACGGCCCCTTTGGTACTCTTGACCATACGCTTTCGTCGATAGTCTTTCCCTTGAAATCCTCTTTCCATACCAGTTTCCATTTCGGTCTGCCCCAAGCTGGAGAGACTACTGCGGGCAGGCATAATAGCAGCAGCCACGCAGTCAGATTAAAGTGTTTCATAGTCCTTTGTTTTATTCTTTCTTGCCACAAAATTACGAATAAGCAAGCGAAATACAAAAGGAAAGAAGCATTTCTTTTCTTTTTATTTCCGAGCGGGAGTAATTTCGACGAAGTCAAGGTTACGAATAAGCAAGCGAAATACAAAATGAAAGAGTTATTATTTCCTGCGCTAGAGCACCGATGGATCTCTTTTGGAAAAGAAAGGCGCCAAGTTTGGCAAGGGGAGTCCTGAAACGCCGCGTGCGGCGTTGGTTATCCCCGCGTGCGGCGTTAGTCATCCCCGCGTGCGGCGATTGCAATCCCCGCGTGCGGCGTTTTATTTTCCCCTTTGCGACATTTTTCTTCGAGAGATTGTCACAATTGCCAGTAAAAAGCAGTATCTTTGCAAAGCCAAGGGCAGAACCTGCTCTTTTCCGAGTGGAATTTAGAATTAAATAAAAGTATATGAAACGTTTTCTGATTTATCTTCTCGTCGCCATGATGTCGGTCGGCGCAGGTGCGCAGGCAGTTATGGAACATCCTTGGAAGGGCAAGCGTGTGGCTTACTTCGGCGACTCTATCACCGACCCGAACAACGAAGGTTCGAAACTCAAGTATTGGCATTACCTTCAGGACTGGCTCTCCATCACGCCCTATGTCTATGGCGTCAGCGGATGGCAATGGAACAGCATCCAGCGTCAGGCCGACAAACTCAAGGCAGAACATGGCAATGAGGTGGATGCCATACTCATCTTCATCGGCACCAACGATTACAACGCAGGCGTACCCATTGGCGAGTGGTTCACGGAACGCCCGGAACGTGTGATGGCAGGCATTGGCGAGCCGAAGCACATGGTGGACCGTCGGCATCGCTTCCCTGTGATGTGCGACTCAACCTATCGCGGACGCATCAACAAGGCGCTCGATTATGTGAAGCGTCTTTATCCGACCAAACAGATTGTGATGCTCACACCCATCCACCGTTCGGACTTCCATGCCGGCGACAGAAACTGGCAACCGCGCGAGGACTTCACCAACAAGTGCGGCGAATACCTTGATGCCTACATCCAGTCGGTGAAGGAAGCCGGCAACATTTGGGCAGTGCCTGTGATTGACTTGGCCGCCCTTTGCGGCCTTTATCCTCTGATGGACGAGTATGCCCAGTACTTCAAGGACGCGAACGACGACCGCCTCCATCCCAACGACGAAGGCCACCGTCGCATGGCACTCGTCCTCAAGCAGCAACTCCTAGCGCTCCCGATTTACTGAAAAAAGTCTGTACTCGCCGGTTATCTGTTCCTTTGTGGTAAAGAGAAAAAGGATAGTGCGATGATGCCTACATTCGCTTATAGAGACAGAATGGTAGGAATTTATTGATAACCGCAAGAACATGCCAGCGTTTGGTGACATAGACTTTTGACTTCTTACGGCGGATGGCGTTGCGGATTTGGCGAGCGACCTTGTCGACGGGCATTACCCAAAAGAGATTGTCACCTTTAGCCATTGCAGTATCAACAAGGCCAGGGCGGACATCAGTAACGACAATCTTGTTTCCTGCCTTAAATGCTTTTTTGCGCAGGGCTTCCATATAGTTGATTTGGTAAGCTTTCGTTGCACTATAGGCAGGCGCCATTGGTTCTCCGCGTAAACCTCCAGCCGAAGTAATGGCCACTAGGTGACCGTGATTTTGCTGTTCAAAGAGATTGTAGAGTGTGTCAATGACGAAAGTCCAGCCCATTACATTGGTTTCAGTTGTCAAGCGTTCAATAGTATAGTCGAGGGAAGGGTTGAGGTCTCCCGTGCCAGAGCAAATGATGGCAAGGTCGATGTTTCTAAGTTCTTTGTAAAGTAAACGGATTGCTTGCTCTATTTCGTCTTGTTTGGTGATGTCAGCTGTAGCAGCAAAAGTGTTTGAGGGATATTGCCGGCTCAATTCGTCAAGCAGATGAGTCCTTCGGCCAACGATGGCGATGCGGTGATTATCCTTTATGTATAACTTGAAAAGAGCTTTGCCGATACCGGATGTGGCTCCGATTATGAGAATGTTCATGGTTCTTTGATTCAAGAATTATTGTTGCTTGCGGTAGTCGCTGGGCGACATGTTTTCCTGCGACTTGAAGAACTTGCAGAAGAGGGCTTGCGAGGAGAAGCCGAGGCGGTCGGCAATCTCCTGGATGGTGAGGCGGGTGGTGCCGAGGTACATCTTGGCTTCGCTCATGATATAGTCGGTGATGATTTGCTTGGGCGACTTGCCGACGACTCGGCTCGTCACTTCAGAGAGATAGCGCGTCGTGATGCAGAGGCGGTCGGCATAGAAGGCGACATCGTGGGCTTTGCGATAGTGTTCGGTAACGAGCGAGACGAAACGGTTGTATATGTCGATGGCGCGGCCACCTGTCTCGTCGGGCTTTGCATAGACAACTTGCGAATGGATAAAGTCGTGGGCATTGCGAACGGCGGTCGGGACGTCATCGCCCATGCCGAGCCGCGTGGTGATGGCGGCTGAGAGCGCTCCTGCAACACCATGGCGTTGCCAGCCCTCCGTATTATAAGAAGAGAAGAACTGCGTTTTGTTTTGACTGTAGAGTAGGGCTATGAGGCGACCTTTGATGTGACGGGCTCCGCGAAGGAGCACCCACTCGGCTCCCATCTCGTGGAGGAGGCGGGCAGCTTCCAGCATGTCGTCGTCTGTCTTGATGGAGATGCCGAGCAGCTTCTCAGCATCTTTGCATCGAAGCATCAGGAGCAGGGCTTCGGGAATGAGATAGCGGGCGATGGCCTCGATAACATCATCGCTCACCATCTGCCTGCCGTCGGAATCAAAGATGCCCGGTGCAACGACGAGTCGTCGGCAGGCAATGACCTCGCCGCGCAACAGCCGTACCGTCTCGCTGTCCGTCACCAGCCCGACCTTAATGGCTTTGGGGTGAAGGGCAGAGATGCTTTCCGCCACTTGCTTCAAAACCACATCAGAGGGCAATGTGTAATCCCCAACGCATGTTGCCGCAGTAACAGCATAGCCACCTAAGGCGGCTATGGTTTGAATATCGGCCCCGATGCCTGACTGACCAGTGCTATCGGAGCCGTTGATGCTTAGGATGGGAATCCTCATTTAGCTTTGGGCTTTGGAGCAGCCTTCGCTTTCTTCGTCTCTGCTTTCTTGGCAGGCGCTTTCTTTGCAGAGGGCTTTGCTTTTTCGGCAGCCTTTGTCTTGACTTCCTTTTTAGGAGCAGGCTTTGCCTTTGGCTTTGGCTCAGCTTTCTTTGCAGGTGCTTCCTTTGCGGGCTTTGGAGATTCCTCCTTTTGCGTTTCCTCTTCGGGCGAGCCCAGTTTCTTGAGGCGTGCGCGGAGGCGGCTTATCTCGTTGTCCTTGACGCTGAGTTCCTCGCCCATGTTGGCAATCTGCGTGTAGAGGCTGTTCAGCTCGTCATTCTCGACGGTATCGGGATACATGTCTTTGACGCGTTTGAGGAAGTCGCCGAGGATGTTCATGTAGTTCGTGAAGGCATCGTACTCGCTGTCGTAGATGCCGCGATTGGTGCCCATGCCGTTGTTCTTCGTGGTCATGAATCGGAAGTTGTCGGTTGCCTGCAGGCGGTCCCAGTCTTGCTGGATGCGACGGTCGCGACAGGCAAGGATGCGGCCCACGGTGTTCTCGTCGTAGAGCTTGTTGAATGCTTCACGCTGCATACCATTACCGAGCATGCTGCTTGTGTCGCGCTCCTCGTCGTTCCAGGAGACAGGATAGATGACCTCGAGCGGACTGACGGGCTTGTTTTTGGCGAGCACTTCGGAGGGCGTGGCGAACTGAATGCCCATCTTGTCTGCAAGCTTAGGCAGAGCACGAAGGAAGTCGAGGATGTGGCTTCCAAGGGGTTGGTAGTAGCCAAGTGCAGCGAGTTCCATCATGATGCCCACCACGTTCTCGCCCTCGGGCAGCGCTGCAACCCAGCTGAGCCACTTGTCGGCCATGAGCGGGTATTCCGACCAGGAAGCGTCGTTGAAGCGAAGTCCGATGTCGTCGGAGAGCTTATAATCACGCAGGATGAGCGAGAGGCGAGAGTCCTGAGTGCAGGAATAGATGTAGTGCGGGCTCTTCCAACCGAGGATGTGCTTAGCGCCCTCGACCATCATGCCCTTGAAGCCCATGTCGGCCACCAAGGCTCCGATCTCGTCGTCGTAGATGAGCGAGCTGTTGCGGAACACCTTCGGGCTTTGTCCGAATATTTGTTTAATCTTCTTTGCCTGACGTTTTGTCTCGGCGATGAAGTTGTCGACGTTGCCAAGCGAAGAGAGGCCGTGGCTGTATGGCTCAGCAAGGAACTCGACGCATCCCGATGCTGCCAGGCGCCCGAGGAGGTCGAGCATTTCGGGGGCATACTGCTCGATGAGCTCCAGCGAAACGCCGCTGATGCTGAAGGCCACTTTGAAGGCTTTGCCGTTCTCTGCAATCATGTCGAGCATTGTCTGCAGGGCAGGCTTGTAGCTTTTCTCGAAGAGTTCGTTGATGACGCGTTCGTTCTCGTAGTCGTCGTAGTAGTAGTGGTCGGTGCCGATGTCGAAGAAACGATAGCGTTTGAGGTGTATGGGTTGGTGTATCTCGAAGTATAAGCAAATAGTTTTCATTGTCTTTTTCCTTTATATATTATATATAATGTGTTACTTGATGTTCTTGACTGCGTTGAGGTATTCCCCATTGTCGAACCAACCACGCGAGGTTAGCTGATTGTAGCACTCGCGGATGCGAAGTCCGACTTTCTCCCATGTGATTTGATCAACCTCCTTGATGCCTTCTTCAGCCAAGTAGTCGTGAAGAGCGTCGTACTGACAGATGCTGTAAATGGCATCTGCCATTGCATCGATGTCCCAATAATCGACCTTGATGACGTTTCGGAGTATTTCGCCACAACCACTCTGCTTCGAGATAATGGAGGGACAACCACACTGCATGGCTTCGAGAGGCGCTATGCCGAAAGGTTCACTCACAGAGGGCATTACGAAGACGTCGCTGTTCTTGTAGCACTCATAGACCTGTTTGCCGCGCTGGAAGCCCGGGAAGTGGCAGCGGTCGGCTATGCCATAACTAGCTGCCAACTCTATCATCGCGTTCATCATGTCGCCGCTACCTGCGAAGCAGAAACGGATGTTGCGACTGCGCTCAAGCACTCTCTTAGCTGCTTCGAGGAAGTATTCCGGGCCTTTTTGCATCGTGATGCGGCCAAGGTACGTCACCACCTTCTCGCCTTTTTTCTTCTGAGGCACGATGGCTTGAATTTCTTCGCTAAGCGGATAGACGGCATTGTGCATGGCGACGCACTTGCGCGGGTCTTGATGATACTGATTGATGACAGTCTGTCGCGTCAGTTCGCTCACGCACATGATGCAGTCTGCGTGGTCCATGCCATTCTTCTCAATGCTGTAAACGGTTGGATTCACTTTGCCGCGAGAGCGGTCAAAGTCCGTTGCATGAACGTGTATGCAGAGAGGTTTTCCGCTCACCATTTTGGCATGAACGCCTGCGGGGTAGGTCAGCCAGTCGTGAGCATGGATGAGGTCGAACTGCTCGCTTCTTGCCAGCACGCCTGCGATGATGGAGAAGTTGTTGATTTCTTCGTGCAAGTTGCCTGGATAGCCTCCCGCGAAGCCTATGCAGCCCATGTCGTCGAGTCCTTGCAAGTAGTTGAAGTCCGCATAGAGATGGTCACGGAAACGGTAGTAGTCCTCTGCCGTATGACCAATGAAGCGGTCCTTGATGTTGTCGTACCAGACGTCTCGCCACACGACGGGCACCTGGCTCATATTCACAATCTTGAGGAACTTCTCCTCTTTGCCTGTGGGTTTGGGCATACAGAACGTGGTTTCTATATCGCCTTGCAAGCTCAAACCTTTGGTGATGCCGTAGGAAGCCACGGCAAGACCGCCGTATATCTTGGGAGGGAACTCCCATCCGAACATTAAAACTTTCATTGCTGTTTCTTCCTTTGGTTATTCTTCGTTATATTTATCGAGCAATTTCACGATTCGCATGATGCCTGAGACATTCATGGCGAAGCTGATGGCGCCTCGTCCGTGGAAGGGCGGGTTGCCGTCGAAGAGCTCGGGAATTGTGCCGATGCAGTGGTAGAAGAGTTCTTCTTCGTAGCCCACCAGCAAACGGTCCACATAGCTCAGTTTGCTCTGTCGGTATATCTTCAGACACGCTTCCATGTAGAAGGCAGCGAGCCAAGGCCAAGCTGTTCCCTGATGATAGGCATAGTCGCGCTGTATCTGCGGACCTACGTACATCGGGTTGTAGCCGTGGCTCTTTGGCGAAAGCGAACGCATGCCCTTCGGCGTGATGAGCTCCTTCGTGCAATAGTCTAGCACGCTCTTCTGCTGAATTCTGTCGAGAGGTGAGTAGTCGAGAGCAATCGCGAAGACCATATTGGGGCGCACATCGTAGTTGCGATAGCCTTCTACACAGTAGTCGCACAGGTAGCCGTACTCGTTGTAGAACATCGGAGCAAAGTTCTTCTCGCAAAGCTTGGCAGCAGCCTCGAGTTGCTTTACGAACTTCTTGTCCTTAGCATGTCGGCAGACATCTGCGCTGAACATCAGGGCGTTGTACCAAAGGGCATTAATCTCGACGATATAACCTGTGCGAGGAACGATAGGACGACCGCCGACGGAGCTGTTCATCCAAGTGACTGCCTTGTCTCTGCCCTCGCAACTTACGAGGCCGTTCTTCTCAACGTGGAAGTTCGGATGACCTCCTGCGCGGAGCCATTCCATTGTGTCCCAAAGCAAAGGTCCGTACTTTTCGATGCACTTTTCCATCGAGACGAAGTTCGCGTACTGCTGTATGCACCAGACTGCCCAAAGCAACACATCGGGATGCGACATTTCTGTCACGCTGACGGTCAACTTCTTGCCTTCGATGAATTCACGGATGGCTTTCTCTGCCGTCTGCATAACGGCCTCGAACTTGTCAACCTCGTTGTTGGTCAATGTCAGGCCTGGCAGCGAGACAAACATATCGCGAGCCCTGCACTTGAACCAAGGGTAGCCTGCCAGAACATAGTCTTCGTGTTGGCGATGGACGATGAATTGATGGGCACTGTTAACCAAAGTGTTGTAGAAGTTGTCGCGAGGTGTACGAACGCTCACTTCGAAGTCGGCAAGCTCGGCCAGCGTGTCGGTATTGATTTCCTCAAGACCTGCCGCAAAGACTACGCTTTCGCCCTTCTTGATGTTAAACTCGAAGTAGCCTGGAACGTAGAGGTCTTCGTTGCTTGCATAGCCGCGTTCCTGCTCTTTGGGATACTCCAAACCGCGATACCAGTCGGGACGGAATACGAACTCATTCTCCTTGTTAATCTGCATGAAAAGCGTGGGATAGCCTTTATACATGCAAGTCGAGATTCCGTTCTGCACGAGATTATAATGTCTGTTTACGCCTGCATTCTCGTGAGTGAACTCTCGTACACTACGGAAAGCTAGGAAAGGCTGCAAACGAAGTGTTGTCTCGGAGTGGGCATCCACCAAAGTGTAGCGAATGATGATGCGGTTCTCGAAGTGCTGGAACATCATCTCGCGTTTCAGGATGACGCCTCCCACACGATAGATGGTTGTGGGCACCTGGAGAGAATCAAACTCGCGGATGTACTTGTGGCCGCGAGGACTGAAGTTGTCTCCGTTGTACTTATGCAAACCGAGATTGAACTCGGCTCCATGCTGAATGACAGTAGCGTCGAGGCTCGACAGCAGAACGTGGTTCTCATCGTCGAGTTCAGGCACAGGCACAACCAGCAGACCATGATACTTTCGTGTATTGCAGTCCACAATGGTTGTGCAACTGTAGGCACCAGAACGATTCGAGCGAAGCACCTCCTTTGGCAAGGACTCTCGCAAGTTCGTCATCAGCGTCTTATCAAAACGTAAATAACTCATATCTTTATGTTAATTCAAATTTCAAATTTCATAAATTCAAAATGAATAATTTCCACGTAAAATTACGAAAATTCCTTCAAACTCGAAAGCAATTACCCACCTTTTTCTTTTGGAAAGAATAAATAATGCAGCAAAAGATGTTCTTTAACACAAAAAGAGCCTTCGCTTTTGTTGCGAAAGCTCTCTTTTTGTTCCAAAAAGACTTGTTATGCTTGTGGTTCTTGCTTTTGAAGGAATAAGAACTATTTAATCAAAACTTTACGACCACCCACGATATTGACACCCTTTTGCGTCTTGCTCAAGCGTTGACCAGCAAGGTTATAGATGAAGTCATTCCCTTCAGGAGAGGATTTAGGAGAGGCTACTCCTGTTATCAACTCGTCCATTACTTGAGTGTCGTATCCAAACATAACCCAGCCGCCTTGTACTGGTGCTCCATCGGCACCATATACATAATTGCCCAAAACCTGACCGCCAACGGGATAACGCAAATCTACACCTTGGCCTAAAAGGAGCTGCGAGGGAAGCCAGAGTGGATACGACTTTTCGCTATAAGCGCAGAAATAGCCACTATCAATCGTGAATCGTCCTTCGCCCTCATCCCAATAGCCTGAATTGTCTATGCTTGTTGCTATCAAAGTTGTATAGTCTGTTAATGTAAGACGAGCTTCCATTCCTGAATAGATGGCGTCACCAGCCTTGCCACTTTCGTTAGCAGAAATCAGATTGAGTGTGCCTCCGCCTTTAATCGTCGTGCTTGTTTCGCTGTCAAGATAAAGCGGATTGAACATTTCGCCCTTACCTGAAATGGTGCAATCGCCAACAACTTTTATGTTGAATGTGGAACCATAGTGGCCATTATCCACTCCAGTACTTCCGTCGCATTCAAGGGTTGCATTCTCGAGTACGAGTGTCGGCTTGTTTGCCCAGTAGTAACCACTTCTCTCGTCTTCGAAGTGTGCCTTTCCGCTCTTCAGGCAAGGAATGTTGTACATATCGACCGAAGTCATTTGCTTGCCATTAATGCTGATGCCGTAGTTCACTTGGTGGTAGTGATGGATATAAGGTTGAATGCCATCGTCGGTCTTCAATACATAGCTAACCTCTAAAGGAATATTCTTCAAATTGTCGGTAAGAATCAGATAACTGTTTTCCATTACAGGCATCTGATGGACACCATCTATTTTCAAATCCAAGATGTTCTTTATCGCATCGTTCGAACCCATGAACAATCCTAAAGCATTATATTCGCTGCTGCCATTGATGTAACAACGAGCATAAGTGGTTGTCTGCTCAACGGCAGAAGGGAAGGACCTGATCTCGGAAAACTGAGTCCAAGGTGCGGAATTATACTTTGTCCTGTCTGGAACTGTTAGCAAAGTCGCATTAGGACTCCAACTAAAAAGATTGCTGGCAGCATAATCCGATTCATTCTCAGTTATTGTAGGTGGGGTTTCTCGCGCAATGGTAACGTTGCGCAGAGAGGAGCAGTCGACAAAGACTGTAGAAGCAATGCTATTTAAGGATCGTGGGAAGAAAATAGTCTCTAAATCTGAACATTGTGAAAAAGCAAACTCACCAATATCCTCTAACCCTGCGGGAAAAGTAATCTGTTTCAAACGATTGCAAGAAATAAAAGCAGCAGGTTGTACATGCTTAACAGGAGAAAGAAGGTTTATCGTCTCTAAAAGTCCACAATAAACAAAACATCCCCATGGAATCACATCACAAGATATGCTAATGGATTTCATGCCAGAACAGGCATCAAATGCATGATCTCCTAAAGAAACTTTGCTTGGCACATTGACGGTATTCAATGAAGTACAACGATGAAAAGCATATTCCCCAATTGAGCTAATAGTACTAGGAATCTCTATTTCACTGAAACGGCAGTTTTCAAACGAATAATCACCAATTTTTATTACAGTGTATCCTCTTGCAGCACTTGGAATAATCAATTTACCGTATGTATCTCCTGTATTTATAGCAGGACCGTAAGTGTGGGAAATCTCATCATAAGTTGCAAAAGTAAAGCAAGTTTTATTGCTTTCACTTATTACCTTAAAGCGCATCGGAACATATGTGGTAGTTCCGTAATTATTGATAACTCTTACATCATGGGTGAACACGTCTCCATCTGCTGCCTTTAGGCTTGTTGTCACAAATGTCATTGCCAAAAGCAAGTTGAAAAGTAGAATCTTTTTCATAGTTATTGAGTTTTATGTTTTCTGCTGCAAAGATACAAAATTATTTTCAAAGCACAACGCCCCCTTCGAAGAAAACGTCACAATGTCACAATGTCACAACTGTGACACGGTCGGTTCAGAGGTAGACTTGAAAAAGAGATAAGAATAATAATATAGTATAAGTAATTAATATATAATTAATTATATGTATTTACTTAAAGTATTTCCGCCTAATACCACCATCGCACCCCACCATGTCACAAGTGTGACACCTGTGACACTCCACATAGAGCACTGACTATCAACTAGTTATGCAATCACACACTCAAAATAGAGACAAAATCGCAAGCCAAACCGCCGAAAAAGAGCGAAAACACACGCTTATCACGCTAAAAATGTCAAAATTACACGTCAAAATCACAAAAACTCGACACGTTAAGTTTGTCAACTCGACACGCTAAGTTGTCCGACTTGGCACGTTATGTTTGCAATTTAGGCACGCAAGCTCTTTTTTTTCGTGCCTTTGTTGGTTTGAATAGGAAAAAAGACTAAATTTGTAGCAAACTTAGTGACTATGTTAGAAGAACTGAAACAGAAAGTATTCAAAGCGAATTTGGATCTGGTAAAGCAAGGTCTTGTCATCTTTACTTGGGGCAATGTGTCTGGAATCGACCGTGAGAAGGGGCTTGTAGTCATCAAGCCTTCTGGCGTGAGCTACGACGAAATGAAGCCTGAAGACATGGTAGTCGTTGACCTTGAGAGCGGGAAAGTCGTGGAAGGCGATTTGAATCCCAGCAGCGACACGCCGACACATCTTATATTATATAAGGCGTTTCCAAACATTCAAGGCGTCGTCCATACGCATTCCACCTACGCTACTGCCTTTGCTCAAGCAGGAAAGGACATTCCGAATATCGGCACGACTCATGCAGACTACTTTTACAAGGACATACCCTGCACTCGCGATATGACTGAGGCTGAGGTGAAAGGTCAGTACGAGTTGGAAACGGGCAAAGTGATTGTGGACGAAATCCTCAACATTCGCAAAATCAACCCAGACCATACGCCTGCAGTTCTTGTCAAAAACCACGGGCCATTCTCTTGGGGAACAAGTCCGGACAATGCAGTCTATAACGCAAAGGTGATGGAAGAGTGTGCCAAAATGGCATTCATAGCTCTCAACGTCAATCCAAACTTGACAATGAATCCTCTTTTAGTTGAAAAGCATTATCAGAGGAAACATGGCCCTAACGCTTATTATGGTCAACGCAAACGTTGACCATAATAAGCGTTAATTGACAATTGACAATTGATAATTGATAATTAATTATGAAGGATGATAATGTGGTTAAGGAAAAGAGTTTTGAGTTTTCTGTAAGAATAGTCAATCTCTATAAGCATTTAACGACATCCAAACAAGAGTACATTATGTCCAAGCAGTTGCTCCGATCTGGCACAAGCATTGGAGCAAACATCTGCGAGGCTGAGCAAGCCCAAAGTACATTAGACTTCCTTTCAAAGATGAACATATCACTTAAAGAATCATCTGAAAGCGATTATTGGTTAAGGTTACTTCACCGAACAGGTTATCTCAATGACGAGGAATACAACAGTATTATAAAAGATTGCAGGGACCTAACAAAACTCTTAGTTGCAATTGTCAAATCAACGAAAGAAAACAATACTAACTGAAAATACATATTATTAACCAAGATATGCGATAGTTGTCAGATAGCTGTACCAAGCAAAATGGTGGTCCAATTATCAATTGTCAATTATCAATTATCAATTAAATTTGAAAACTATGTTTGATAATTTAGAGATTTGGTGGGTAACTGGCGCACAGTTGCTCTATGGAGGCGACGCGGTGGTCGCAGTTGACGGACATTCGAAGGAGATGGTTGAGGGCTTGAACGCCTCAGGAAACATTCCTGTGAAGATTGTCTATAAAGGCACAGCCAATAGTTCGAGGGAAGTGGAGCAGGTGATGCTGGCCGCAAATAACGAAGAGAAGTGTGTGGGCATCATCACATGGATGCATACTTTCTCGCCTGCAAAGATGTGGATCAAAGGCCTTCAGCAACTGCAGAAGCCTTTGCTTCATTTCCACACCCAGTACAATGCTGAGATTCCTTGGAGCGAAATTGATATGGATTTCATGAACCTGAACCAAAGCGCTCATGGCGATATCGAGTTCGGACACATCTGCACTCGTATGCGTGTGGCTCGCAAAGTGGTTTGCGGCTATTGGAAAGACGAGAAAGCACAGAAGCAGATTGCTGTTTGGGCTCGTGTAGCAGCAGGTGTGGCAGATGCCAAAAACGTTCGCTGCCTCATGTTCGGCATGAACATGAACAACGTAGCTGTGACAGATGGCGACCGTGTTGAGTTCGAACAACGTCTTGGCTATCATGTTGACTATTATCCTGTCTCCTCTTTGATGGAGTATTATAAGAAGGTGACAGATGCAGAGGCAGATGCTCTTGTCGAGGAGTACAAGAGTCTCTATACAATTAAAATAGACGAGAGTGGCGAAGAGGTTTATTGGGAAAAGGTGAAGAACAGCGCAAAGGCTGAGATTGCCTTACGTCGTGTCCTGAAGGACGAAGGGGCAACTGCCTTCACAACAAACTTCGACGACCTTGGCGATGCTGATGTTAATGCTCCAGACTTCTGC
This sequence comes from uncultured Bacteroidales bacterium, assembly GCA_902778625.1. Classification (GTDB taxonomy): domain Bacteria; phylum Bacteroidota; class Bacteroidia; order Bacteroidales; family Bacteroidaceae; genus Physcousia. The sequence goes on along the minus strand of CACYYM010000004.1, from coordinate 59,811 downwards.
GGCTTCGACCAGATTCCTGGTCTCGCTTCGCAACGTCTCATGCAAGAAGGTTATGGCTTTGGTGCAGAAGGTGACTGGAAGACCGCTTGTCTTTATCGCACACTTTGGGTTATCCAACAGGGCATGCCGACAGGTTGCTCTTTCCTCGAAGACTACACGCTGAACTTCGCAGGCGATAAGAGTTCTTGCTTGCAAAGCCATATGCTCGAGATTTGTCCGTTGATTGCTTCCGACAAACCAAAGCTGGAGGTACATTTCTTAGGCATTGGCATCCGCAAACAGCAGACAGCTCGTCTCGTCTTCACCTCGAAGACAGGTCGTGGCATCAAGGCAACCGTCGTGGACCTTGGCAACCGTTTCCGTCTCATTTCTCAGGAGGTGGAGTGTATCGAGCCGAAACCTATGCCGAAGCTTCCCGTAGCAAGTGCGCTTTGGGTGCCTCAGCCTACGTTCGAGATTGGCGCAGGAGCTTGGATACTTGCTGGCGGAACGCATCATAGTGCTTTCTCTTACGACATCAACGAAGAGTATTGGGAGGACTTTGCAGAGATGACAGGCATTGAGTATGTCCGCATCAACAAACAGACCAACATTGCAGACTTCAAGCAAACTCTTCGCAATAACGAGGTTTACTATATGTTGAATAAAGCATTGAAGTAGTATGAGCGGAAAGCAAACAATTGAAACCGGTAAAGCCATTCTCGGCATTGAGTTTGGCTCTACTCGCATAAAGGCTGTTCTTATCGATGAGGACAACAAGCCTATTGCGCAAGGTGCTTTCGAATGGGAAAACCAGTTGGCAGATGGGCTGTGGACTTATTCCATTGACCTTATCTGGAAAGGTTTGCAAGATTGTTACATCGACCTTCGTAAGGATGTTCTGCGTCAGTATGGGTGCGAAATAGAGAACCTTGCTGCCATTGGCTTCAGTGCAATGATGCACGGCTACATGGCATTCAATGAGAAGCAGGAAATACTCGTGCCTTTCCGCACATGGCGCAACACCAATACCGGTGAGGCTGCTGCAGAACTGAGCAAGCTCTTCAATTACAACATCCCTTTGCGCTGGAGCATCAGTCACCTCTACCAAGCCATCCTCAATGGAGAGAAGCACGTTCCCAACATCAAGTTCTTGACAACCCTTGCTGGTTATGTCCATTGGCAGCTGACAGGAGAGTTTGTGCTTGGTGTAGGCGATGCTTCAGGCATGATTCCTGTTGACCCGGATACCAAGACGTACGATGCAGAGATGGTTCGTAAGTTCGACGAAATCCTCACAAAGAAAGGCTTGCCATTCCGCTTGGAAGATATCCTGCCGAAATCTCTCGTTGCAGGCCAGAACGCCGGATGTCTCACGCCTGAAGGTGCCAAGAAGCTTGACGTTTCAGGTCACCTGAAGCCAGGCATCCCTCTTTGTCCTCCGGAAGGTGATGCAGGAACAGGCATGGTGGCAACTAATGCTGTGAAGCAGCGCACAGGTAATGTCTCTGCTGGCACCTCGTCCTTCTCGATGATTGTTCTGGAGAAGCCCCTGAGCAAACCCTACGAACCCATCGACCTCGTGACGACGCCAGACGGAAGTCTTGTGGCAATGGTGCATTGCAACAACTGTACCAGCGACATCAACGCGTGGGTAAGTCTCTTCAAGGAATACCAGCAGATGCTTGGCGTTCCTGTTGATATGGGCGATATATACAGCAAGCTCTTCAACAAAGCACTCGAGGGCGACCCCGATTGCGGAGGTCTGATGGCGTTTAACTACGTCAGCGGAGAGCCTGTGACAGGACTTGCAGAAGGCCGTCCGTTGTTTGTTCGCTCAGCTACGGACAAGTTCAACCTTGCCAATCTTATGCGTGCTCAGCTCTACGGCGCCATAGGAGTGCTGAAGATTGGCAACGATATATTGCTGAAGGAAGAGGGCGTGAAGGTTGACCGCATCACAGGTCACGGCGGCTATTTCAAGACAGCTGGAGTGGGTCAGCGCGTGTTGGCAGCAGCTCTGAACAGTCCTATTTCCGTTATGGAGACGGCAGGCGAAGGCGGTGCTTGGGGAATAGCTCTGTTGGCAGGCTATCTTATTAATAATAAGGAAAAGAACTTGGCAGACTATCTTGAGGAGGTTGTCTTTGCCGGCAACAATGGAACCAGCATCGCTCCCACGACCGAGGATGTCGAAGGATTTGAGAAGTACATCGAGAACTACAAGAAGTGCTTGCCCATTGAACGGGCAGCCGTAGAGTGTAAGTGACGAACTTTTCGTAAGCGACATACGAGCATCTTGTAAAATCCACGTGAGGATATCATCAAATCCTCACGTGGATTTTGTAAACTTCACACGAGAAGTTTGCGAAGTTCTCGTGAGACGTCTGGCTGGTTCCTAAATGAAAATGTTGTGGCGGCTTTGTAGCGGGCTTCTGTCGGTAGGTTTGAACATTTTTGGCCTTTCGCCTTTCATTTTAACTTTTTAATTTTTCATCTTTTCAATTTTTTTTGTAACTTTGTGCTGTAAAACACAAAAAACGATGATAAAAAAGGAAGATGTACTTGCGAAACTACCCGATTTGGACGGAGCACTTTCGCCTGAGGAACGCGAACTGATCTTGAGCAAAATGCAGGTTCGTACTTATCGGAAGAATGAAACGATCTATCAGGAGGGCGACATTCCTTCCCATCTGCTTTGCCTCGTTACGGGCAAGGTGAAGATTTACAAGGAAGGCGTTGGCGGCAGAGCGCAGATTGTGCGTGTGGCAGATGCAGTGGAGTACTTTGGTTACCGTGCTGCTTTCGCCGACGAGATCTATGTTACGGCTGCTGCAGCTTTCGAGACTTCTGTCATTGCCACCATTCCCATCGGACTGGTTCGCCAGCTTGCGATGCGCAACTCTCAGCTGGCTTGGTTCTTCGTCAGAAGACTGGCTTGGGCACTCGGCAAAAGTGATGCAAGAACAGTAAACCTCACGCAGAAGCACATTCGCGGTCGTTTGGCAGAGAGTATCCTGTTCCTCAAGGAAAGCTATGGTGTGGAGGATGACGGCAGGACACTTTGTGTCTGTCCAAGTCGCGAGGATATGGCGAACCTGAGTAACATGACGACAAGTAACGCCATCCGTACGCTGAGTGCGTTCGTTCAGGAGGGTCTCATCGCTCTTGACGGCCGCAAGATAAAGATTCTCGATGAAGATGCCCTGCAGAAAATCTCAAGAATGGGATAACTCTAAATACTCTGTTCCTGAAGACTTCGATAAAATGATGAGACAGATAGTTCTTTTACTGCTTTTTGTGCTATGCTTAGGTAGCTTTGGTGAGACGAAAAAGGTGGTCGGAACGGCTGGCGAGAAGGCTGTGAAGGCTTATTTGAAGAAGATTCCACAGCAGGCTGAGGGCTTCTTCTTGAAGGTCACGCCAAAGGAAATCATTGTGGCCGGCAGGGATGAAAGTGGAACCTTTTATGGCGAGCAAGCACTGAAACAAATTCAAAATTCAAAATTAATTAATTCAAAATACAAGGAGGTCAATCTCCTTGATGATGGTTTCGAGATTCGTGACTGGCCGAGTGTCGCTTGCAGAGGTGTCATAGAGGGCTTTTACGGCAATCCATGGAGCCATCTGGACAGGCTTAGGCAGTTCGAGTTTTATGGCAAGCATAAGTTGAACATCTATGTCTATGGCCCTAAGGACGACCCTTATCATCGGGCTCATTGGCGCGACCCTTATCCTGAGACAGAGGCAGCGAAGCTTCGTGAACTCGTTGAGGCTGCTCATCGTAACAGGGTGCAGTTCGTTTGGGCAATTCATCCTGGGGGCGACATTAAGTGGAACAAGCAAGACAGCCTTGCCGTCGTGAACAAGTTGAACCTGATGTATGGGCTTGGTGTCCGCACATTTGCTGTTTTCTTTGATGACATTGGCGGTGAGGGAGCAAGGGCAGAGAAGCAAGCTGGACTAATGAACTACCTGACCGACAATTTTGTCCGCAAACACAAGGACGTGCAGCCACTCATTATATGTCCTACGCAATATAACAAGAACTGGAGTGGCGGAGATTACCTCTCGACGCTTGGCACGAAGATGTATCCAGAGGTGCGTATCATGTGGACTGGAAATAGCGTGGTCGATATGATAGATCGCGACGATATGGAATGGATAAACGCGCAAATCAAGCGCAAGGCTTTCATTTGGCTTAACTATCCTGTGAACGACTATTGTCAGAGCCGCTTGCTCATGGGAAAGACTTACGGCAACGGGCTCGACATTGCCGACCTTGTGTCTGGTTTCTGCAGCAATCCGATGGAATATGCCGAAGCCTCGAAAGTCTCGCTTTATAGCATCGCCGACTACTGCTGGAACATGTCTGCATATGATGCCGAGAGGTCTTGGGAAGAAGCTATCGAGGAACTGATGCCCACAAGTAAGGAGGCCTTCCGTTTCTTCTGTGAGAACAATATCGACATAGGCAAGACGGTTCACGGATTGCGGCGAGATGGAGAAAGCCCTGACTTTGATAAAGTGCCCAACGAACTATACTTCAGTTGCCTTGTGACGGAGGCCGATGCTCTGCTTGCAGACAGCCTTTCCCAGCCCGAGATGTTGCAGGAGATTGGTCCTTGGGTGGAAACAATGCGGGTGCTTGGACAAAGAGGATTGCAAGTCATAGCAATGCAAAAAGCCCTTCAAGAGAAAGATTCGGTCGGCTTCGTGGCGCATTATCGTGCCTTCCAGAAACTCGAAGATAAGCAGAAGGGCATCATCAGCCGCAACTATGAGGGCTCTATTGTCAAAGCGAAGCCAGTCGTGAGCGGCACCGTTGTCACGCCTTGGGTGAATGAAACGGCGCTTCAACTCATCAAGGACTATAAGAAGTGCTTCACTTATGGTCTCGACTTCCTGCCTCAGCAAGCCATCGAGGACGGACAATATTATATAATGTACGAGGGCAAGTTCTTGACCGACGTGAATGCTTCGCCCGACCGCGATGGCGACTTCCCTGTATTTGTAGCAGAGGCGGACACTATCAACCCGCAGCGTCAGCTCTGGAACATCGAGTTCGTGCCTGAAACGGGTCGCTTCAAGATTACGAATGCGCAGGACGGCCGCTACATCAACGAGTTGGGCACGTTCTGGGCCAACAAGAACACGAAGCCTTTCAATGCGGAGTGGAACACCTACGTCTTCACCAAGACGCCTGAGGGCAGCTACACCATTCAGTGTGCTGGTCGGGCTTTTGGCAATTGGTTTGTTGAAGACAACCGAATCAAGAACGGCAAGCAATCGAGTAAGTTCCAAATCAAGAAGCTATGAGACTTTTCCTTTCCTTCCTTTTCCTTTCTGTGACGGCCTTTGCACAGGACTATAAGGCTATTCGACATCTGTGGCTTGACAGCTTGCGGGCTGCAACTGCTGACATCATCCGCGACAGCATCATCCGGCAGAACAGCGACAGCATGAAGTTGTGGTGGACGGTCTATGGAGATAAACCTGTCGACGGACGAAGCCTGTGGATTAGCCTGCATGGAGGAGGCGGGACGACGCCTGAAGTGAACGACCAGCAATGGCGCAACCAGATGCGACTGTATCGTCCAAGCGAGGGCGTGTATGTGGCGCCTCGTTCTCCCCTCGAGGCTTGGGACATGTGGTGTCAGCAGCCCATTGACAGCATGTATCGCGTCCTCATCCGCACCATGATTGCCCATTACGATGTCAATCCCGATAAGGTTTATATCATGGGCTATTCGGCAGGTGGCGATGGCGTGTGGCGAATGGCGCCTCGTATGGCAGACCATTGGGCAGCGGCCAGCATGATGGCAGGTCATCCGGGAGACGTACGGCTGGAGAACCTGCTCAACACGCCTTTTATGATTTGGTGCGGAGCGAATGATGCTGCCTACAATCGCAATCGGCTTGACCGCGAGCGAGGCTTGCAGATGGATTCTTTGCAACGGACTTGTCCCGATGGATACATCCACGAGACGCACATCATGGAGGGCAAGGGGCATTGGATGGATCGCGAAGATGCCGCTGCGCTCCCGTGGATGGCTCAGTTCAAGCGTCAAGCTTGGCCAAAGCACATCATCTGGCAGCAAGAGGCAGTCTATCGACCTAACTTCTATTGGCTTTCGGCTCCTCGCGAAGAGCTGAAGCGCGGCATGAGAGTGGATGCCGAAGTCGAGGGCAATACCATCGACATCAGTCGCTGCGACTATTCCGAGCTGACCTTGTTCCTGAGCGACGAGCTCGTGAACCTCAAGAAGCCCGTCACCATCAAACTTCGCGGCAAGAAAGTGTTCAAGGGTCGGCTCAAGCCCAGCGTTGAAGTGTATCGCGAGACACTCCACCTGCGTCAGGACGACCGCTTCGCTGCGCCTTGTCGTATTACGATTAGGTAGCTTCAGTATTTCAAAGACCTTGTGGCGTGATGGCAAAGTCAGCGTGCTGTGTTGTAGAAGTTAACATGTTAAGTTGGCCGGTTTAACGTGTTACGATTGACAACGTCGCTGTGTGTGTCGAATCACGATGCAAAGGTACGATGGCGGAATTGCGGTCTGCGAATTTTCCGGCAACTTTTTTCAAACTTTTTCGTGGCATGTTTTTTTTGGAGGGGGCAACAGTGCTACAATAGCTATAGCACTATAGCGCAGGTGACGGTAGAAACAAGTAGGGTGTTAGCCTGTTTCAGTACAGAACACTCTACTTAAAGTGCGATGAATAAAAGGATTGAGGTGTGTCTTACCTGCGCTTCTTGCTTGGGGTAAAGAAGGAATGAATGCCAGAGACGACGCCTGAGCAGAGGCGGAAACCGCGATAAATGACAAGTCCGTTGATGAGCAGACGGGCAATCTTCTGTACTCTGTCGGTCGTGGCAGGCATCTTTCCGCCAGTCAGATAGCTGACATTGTCTGTCATCTGCGTGCGGGAATTTTCCAATTTTCGCTTGATTCTGCGCTTCCTCTGCTGCAGGGCGTCAAGCACGTCGGGAGAATTAACGATATTGCTGTTCATGACTGATTTCATTGGGCTAAAGGTTCGTCGTCGTCCTCTTCTTCGTCCTCACTGATGAACAATTTCGCCACGAATCGCGCAATGGGCTGCACAATCCAGCGTTTGCGGCAAAGGAGAATGATGATGATGATGAGCAGCATTGCTCCTCCCACGATGGTGAAACTCCAAGCCGCGCCCACCATCTTCGCCAGCCACAGAGCAAAGGCTATCACAAAGAAGAAAAGGGCTGCTAGAGCAAGTATCAGGCACACGGCCACAGTGGCTACTGCCGAGAGGAGCACGCTCAACTTCTCCGCAGAGTCCAACTTTAGATACTCTTTCTGCAACTCCAGATAGGTCTTCACCTCTGTCCAGAGCGACTGAATGCTGTTCATTATTTAAAGTAGTTAGAAGATGTTGAAGAAGATATGTGGCTTAGCCACGAAGATAGAGGACAATTCTTCTGGTTGCTGCCAAACTAACGTCTTCTATCTTCATCTGTCTTCTATTCTCTTCTCATTCTTTTATACCTCTTCTTTCGCAGCCTGCAACTCTTCGGCAATCTCGTCAACCAGGTCGGACATCTCCTGACGGTTGAGCTTGATGCCACGCTTGCGCAGTGCCTCTGCAATTTTCTCACGAAGGTCGCTGCCCTTTTCCGGGGCGAAAAGCAAACCGCAAGCAGCACCTACGAGTGCACCGCCAATGAATGTTGCAAGAAAATCAAATGCTCTCATAATAGTTCTCCTTTCTTTTAATTTTTAGTAATTCTGCCTACAAATATAGCGCTTTTTGGCTTCCAAACAGCAGAAAAGTGCAAAAAAATGTTGAAAATGAGGCTTTTTCTGCCTAATTTGTTGTGTTTTTGCAGAAAAAACACTACCTTTGCAGGGTAAAATAAAGAAAAAAGTAACCAAAAACATATAAAAACCAACTTATGAAAAAGATTCTTTATGTGTGCGCTGCTGTCTGCGCTGTGTTCATGATGTCCTCTTGCAAGAGCAAGGAGAGTGCTTACAAGAAAGCTTACGAGAAGGCTAAGGCTCAGCAGACTGAGACTCCTGTGACCACAACTACTCCCGTTCAGCAAGTAACGACCCAGACTGTGACTCCTGTTACCACCACTCCTGTGGCTGATTACAGCAATGTCGTAGTTCGCAACGAGAGTGTGACCTTCGTAGAGGGAAGCCCCCTGAAGCAGTACGGTGTTGTCGTGGCATCTGTTACCATCAAGAGCAATGGCGTAGCTCTCATGCAGAAGCTTGCTAGCCAAGGCTACAACAGTTGCGTGGCTCAGGCTCAGGTGAACGGTCAGACCTTCTATCGTGTTGTCGCTTGCAGCTACGACACAAAGCCCGAAGCCGCACAGAAGCGCGACCAACTCGAGGGACAGTATCCCGGTGCTTGGCTGCTCTATAAGAAGTAAAGAGCCAAGGCTCCCCATGACCTTAGAGACCTTAAGAACCTTAAGGACTTTATAATTAAAAATGTGGGAAGAGTTCTTGCAATAGACTATGGGGTCCGTCGTACAGGTTTGGCTGTGACGGACCCCTTGCAGATTATTCCAGGCGGATTGACAACCGTGGAAACGCCCAAACTGCTGCAATTCTTGAAGGATTACCTTTCGAGAGAACCAGTGGAACGCTTCGTGGTCGGCCTGCCTAAACAGACAAACGGACGGAACAGTGACAACCTGCCACGTGTCATGGCTTTCGTGGAGCAACTGCAGAAAGCATTTCCAGCTGTTCCTGTCGATATGTGGGACGAACGCTATACCAGTGTTCTCGCCCAGCAAACAATCCTGCAGAGCGGCATCGGGAAAATGGCTCGCAGAAACAAGGCACTTATCGATGAAGTAAGTGCCACGATCATCCTGCAAGGGTGGATGGAAAGGAAACAGATATGATACGCCCAATATATACATATGGTCAGCCAGTGCTCCGTCAAGAGGCTGAGGAAATAGACAGAGACTATCCGGAGTTGGAGCAGCTCATTAAGGATATGTACGAAACGCTAGAACGCAGTGAAGGCATCGGTTTGGCGGCACCACAGATAGGACTGCCCATCAGGCTCGCCATCATCAATCTCGACGTCATCAGCGATGACCTGCCTGAATACAAAGGTTATGTCAAGACCTTCATCAATCCATACATTGAGGAATATGATGAGACAGAGCAAGACGTGATGGAAGAAGGTTGCCTCAGCCTCCCAGGCATTCACGAGAAAGTGAAGCGTCCCACGCGTATTCGCGTCACCTATCAGGACGAGCAATTCCAAGAGCATGACGAATGGGTGACGGGTTACTTGGCTCGTGTTATGCAACATGAGTTCGACCACCTCGACGGTGTTGTCTTCACAGATCACTTGAAGGGTCTTCGTCGTCAGCTCACCAATCCTAAGCTTCAAGACATCAGGAAAGGCAACTTCTCTTGCAACTATAAGGTAAAGGTAAAAAGGTGAAGGAGATAGGAGATAGTGGAAGAAACAAGAAGATAGAAGATGCATGTTTCAGCGATCGAGAGTATCGTTCTTTATCTTCGTTGCGAAGCCATATACCTTATTTTATCTTCTTCTGCCTTCTCTTTTTCTCGTTTCCATCTCTGACCGCTCAGATTAATACAGACCGCGTCCTGTTGATGGGACGCAATGCATTGTACTACGAGGACTATGTTCTTGCCATTCAGCGCTTCAATATGGTCATCAATGCGAAGCCTTGGCTGGGCGAGCCATACTTTTACAGGGCTTTGGCAAAGTTCTATCTCGAGGACTATCAAGGAGCGGAAATCGACTGCAACAATGCCGTGGAGCGCAATCCGTATGCCCTCAATCATTATGTCCTCCGGGCCCTTTGCCGCATCAACCAGAATCGCTATGCCTTGGCCGAAGAGGACTACCAGAAGGCCATCGCCATCAATCCCCTTGAACATAACGCCTGGCACAATATCGTGCTTTGCCAAATCGAATTGAAGGAATACGAGCGTGCCGACTCCTCGCTCGATGTAATGCTTCGTCACTGGCCAAAAGAGACGGAGCAATACACGATGAAGGCGCAAGTTTCACTGCTTCGGACCGATACCGTTCAGGCAGAAAGGTGGACGGACAGAGCTCTCGAATTCGACAATTACGACGGTAAGGCTTGGAGCCTCAAAGCAATGTTTCAAGGCAATCGAAAGGAATACAAAGAGGCTGAGGCGTCGCTCGACAAGGCCATCATGCAAATGCCAATGTCCGACTATGATGCCTGCCTCGACCTGGAGCCTCGCAACTACCTTGCCCATTACAATCGCGGCTTGCTTCGTGCCCAAGTGGGTGAGGACAACCTCGCCATCGAGGATTTCAACTTTGTGCTTGAACTCGAGCCCGACAATACCATTGCACTCTACAATCGTGCCCTCTTGCTCGACAACATAGGCGACTACAAAGGTGCCATTCGCGATATCAGTGCCGTCATCAAAGATTATCCGGAGTTCTGGGACGGCTATCGCCAACGAGCTGCCATAAAGCGAAAGATTGGTGATGTAAATGGCGCAGAGAGGGATGAGTTCAAGGTGCTGCAAGCTCGACTGGATGCAGCAGCAGGTAAGAAACATCCAGTCCGCACTCGAAAGAAGAGCGAACATAACATAGAGGACTATGCAGCCCTTGTTGAGGAAGACGAACACGAGGAAGAGAACGAATATGTCAGCGAGTATCGCGGCAAAGTCCAGAACCGCCAGACAGAACTGCGGCCAGACCCCATCTATTCGCTTACATATTACAGAAAAATCTCTGAAACAAACACATACATTGCATATCTGCAGGAACTGGAGGCACTCAACAATCGCCACCTGCTACCCCTGCAACTCTATCTGACGGACAGCGAAGCCCCAATGACTGCAAAGCAGACAGATGCCCATCAAGCTTCCATCTCCAGCCTCTCTGAAAAACTAGACAAAAAGCCTAACGATAAAGACCTGCTCTTGTGTCGAGCCCTAGACTATTATCACATCCGCGACTTCGAGAATGCAGTTGCTGATATGGATGCCCTCATTTTGGAGAATGGGCCTGAGCCGATGGCACTCATCTTGCGTGCACAGTGTCGATTTGCGCAACTCGAGGTGTCGCGAACCACGGCAAATGCTTCCGACCTTCGCCTCGGCTACTTGATGGTTGTCCAGGACTACAACAAGGCTTCCGACCTCTTGCCAGACGCTCCTTTTCTGTATTACAACATTGGTTGCGTTCAGGTTCAACTGGCAGACTATCTGGCTGCGCAGAAGTCCTTCAGTCGTGCAATTGAACTGGACTCGCACTTCCCAAGTGCTTATTACGGAAGAGGCGTTGCCTACATTCTTGGCGGTCAGACAGAGCAAGGATTGAGCGACCTCTCGCAAGCAGGCGAGTTGGGACTTTATACTGCCTACAATCTCATTAAGAAGTACTCGCAGACAAAGAAATAAACATATAGGAGGAATAAACATGAAAACACGATTCTCTATCATTGTGCTGCTGGCGTGGCTTAGTTTGCCACTTGCACCGCAGATTGTTCAGAAGAATGCCGATGTGGCAAAGGACACACTTCATGTCATAGGGCATTCCCATATGGATATGAACTGGCTCTGGACACTGTCGGAAACAGAGAAGATGGCTCACGACAATCTTCGTCAGGCCATCGCCTTCATGGAGGAGTATCCCGACTACCACCTGTTGCAGAGCGAAGCCGTAGTATATAAGATGGTCGAGGAGCAAGACCCCGAGCTCTTCAGCAAGGTAAAGAAGTACGTCAAGGAAGGACGCTTCGAACCTGTTGGCGGCATGTGGGTTGAAAGCGACCAGCAGATGCCTTCGGGCGAGGCTCTGACGCGTTCGTTCCTTTTGGGGCAGCGTTATTTCCAGTCGCGCTTTGGCCGTATGGCACGAGTGGGCTGGCTGCCCGATGACTTTGGCCACCAGTCGCAACTGCCTCAGATGCTCCGTCAGTGCGGAATGAACTATTTCGGACTGATGCGCACAGCACCCCATACCGGTGCATTCTGGTGGGAAGGTGCCGACGGCTCTCGCGTGTTGGCATTCAGCACAGGAAGCTATAATGGAGATATCAACGAAGGGCTGCGCGACCGCCTGCAGGCTTTTCCCGTGGACGGGCATCGCTCTTTCTGTCCTACAGGCGAGGGCGACCATGGCGGAGGTCCTACGCGACTGAATATCGAACGGACACACGAGTTGGATGCTCGGCCCGACTATCCCAGCGTTCGCTTCACTACTGCCGAAGCCTTCTTCAAGATGGCCGAGAAGGAAGCCATTCAGAGGCCTACTCATAAGGGCGAGATGGGATACGTGTTCGAGGGCTGCTACAGCAATGTGGCCGAGATAAAGGAATTCAACCGCAAGTGCGAGAACGTGTTGTATGAGGATGAGTACCTGCAGTCGCTCAACTGGATGCGAGATGGCAAGTACCCTGCTGAGAAGTTGACAAGCCTTTGGGAAGGGGTGGCCTTCAATCAGTTCCATGACATCCTGCCGGGCTCGGCCATCTACGAGTCCAACCGCGAGAGCGTGGGCCGGTACAACGACATATTCCATTCCGCCAGCCAAGACCGCGACTATGCCTTCCGCGCTTATGTGGACAACATTCCCTTCCTTTCTGGTGCAGGACAACCCATCTTGGCTTTCAATTTCCTGCCTTATCAGCATCGTGCTTTGGTGGAGGCCGAAGTCTTCTCGTATGATTTGCCCATGACTACAAGCTTTCACGGCTGGGGCAACTTCGACGCCTTCCGCACCATCTTCCCTCGCGACGGACTGAAGACTACAGTGCTGGTGCGCGACACAGAGGGCAAGACCTATCCCGCCCAAATTGTCTGGGGCAAACGCTTCCCGCCCGGATGGCGTTGGAAGGTGGAGTTTGTATGCGACGACATTCCTGCCGGCGGCTATAAGACTTTCTACGTCGACCCTTCGCAAAAGGGCACGCTCGAAGAGGACATTCCCTTCCACGACAACACTTTCGAGACGGACTTCTATCGCATCAAGATAGACCCGCAGACGGGAAACATCGTCTCGCTCATCGATAAGGCAAGTGGAAAGGACTTCGTGACCACCGGCAAACAGCTGAACACTCTGCGCATGTACACTGAGATGAAAGGCGGCGAGATGAAGTCGTGGACCATCAACCGCAGTACCAGTCGGGGCGACATCACCACCACTACAGGCAAAGCCAGCATCGAGAACGGCCCCATTCGCGCCAAGATTGAGGCGAACTTCACTTGGGGCAACTCACGCTTCAGGGTGTTCACTTATATTTATCGCTCTTTGCCGCGTATTGACTACGAGATTGATGCCCGCTGGTTGGAATATGGCACGACCGAGAAGGATTCGCCCATGCTGCGCGCCGTCTTCCCCATCAATATGCCCAACTCAACCTTCTGGAACGATGTGGCCTTCAATGTGCTGGAGCGTCCCCACGACGGCATGCTGGCAGGGCAGCCCACTCCCATTTGGCTCCAGAATCGCGAAGACCCGGGAACCGTGGAACGCGAAGACGGACAAGAGGTAGCGGCGCAGAAATGGGTGGACGTCTCGGATGGCAAGGCTGGCTTCGCCCTCTTGAATCGTTCCAAATACGGACATTGCTATAATGATGGAGAACTTCGCATGACCTTGCTTCGCTCTGCAGGAGACCCCGATGAGTTCCCCAATCTGGGCAAGTTCAACATCCAGTATGCCATCATGCCGCATAGTGGTGACTGGACGAATGGCGTCATGCTGGCAGGACTCGACTACAACCTGCCCGTCTATGCTGCCGAGCCGCTCTCCACTTCCCTCAAGAAGAAGGGTGCCAATCTTCCTGCCGAACAGCAGCTCATCTCTATCGACAAGCCGAATGTCCTGCTTTCCACCATCAAGAAAGCTGAGGACAGCAACGAATTACTCGTCCGCGTTTGTGAGATGACAGGTCGTGAGACGCCCATCCACGTGTCTCTACCGTGCCAGGTACAGGGCGCTCGTCGCGTTACGCTTCTTGAATATCCCATGAGCGGCGTGGAGAAGCCTCGGTGCAAGGCTGGTGGCGTTGATGTTACTTTGAAACCTCACGAGATAGTCACCTTAGCGCTGAAATTAAAATAAAACAGTTTTCGGGATGAACAGAAACGGGAAATTATTATGGACGCTTCTTTCTGTCCTGCTATTCGTCGTAGCCGGCAGGGCTTTGGCATGCACTTCGTTTATCGTGTCGGGCAAAGCTACAAAAGACGGACGTCCGTTCATCTTTAAGAACCGTGATACAGGCGACCAGAACAATGTGGTGGTCGATGTCCAAGGCGAACGCTACCGGTACATGGGCCTTGCTGCGTCTTGGGACAAGAAACCCGTTGAAATCTGGGGTGGACACAATGAAGCGGGCTTTGCCATCATCAATACTGCAGCCTACAATATGAATGGCTGCGAGGGCAGGGATACAGACAATGATGGAAAGTTGATGCGTCGTGCTTTGGAGGTTTGCCGTACGCTTGCCGACTTCGAGCATCTCCTCGATACGTTGTCTCGACCTCTCGACCTAAACTCCAACTTTGGCGTGCTGGATAGCGAAGGTGGCTGCGCCTACTACGAGACGGGAAATTACAGTTATGTGAAGTTCGATGCCAACGACCCGCAGGAAGCTCCTGACGGTTATTTGGTTCGCACGAATCATGGTATGACTGGATGTCGCGATATTGACCGCGGAGTGGAGCGCTACATGGCGATTTCCGATTTCATGGCTGAGGCTCATCGCAAGGGAAACTTTGACTGCGAATTCCTGATTGCTAACGTGCCTCGCTATCTCACACACGGCTTGACAAAGCAGAATCTCTACGACCAGTTGCCGAAGGACGAAAATGACACACGCTTCGTTCACTTCTTGGAGTTCATACCGCGCTACATCACCTCGTCTGCCCTCTTGGTTCAGGGCGTGAAGCCGGGCGAGACGTCTTCGCATACAATCAGTTGGACGAATATCGGTTGGCCTTGTGCCTCAGTTGCCATCCCACTCGTTCTGGAAGAAGACGTGCCCCTCCCCTCCATCGTTCAGCGCGGAGAGAACGACAAGTCTTGGCTCTGCAATAAGTCCATCGAACAGAAGAAGAAAGTGTTTAGCCTGAAGCGAGGCAATGTTCGCGACTATATCGACCTCAGCAAACTTGTGAATGCTGCTGGCACAGGCATCGTTCAGCGCATCATGCCGCTTGAGCGCGAAGTGTTCAGTCATGCTCGCGAGACTTTGAAGAAAGTGAGAAAGGGAAAGGATGGCCCGCAGGCATTGAGGACATACTACGAGTGGGTGGATGAATACCTTATGGAGCACTACCCGTCAGACTGAGATAACAGTGTATGCCCCTCAAGGGAAATTCAAACGCCGCACGCGGAGATTGCCAACGCCGCACGCGGAGATTGCCAACGCCGCACGCGGCGTTTGAAATCCCCCTGTAGGGAGTGGGTGTAAATTGCAGCCATTCCTTTCATTCTTCTGTGACTTTAGTTAAGGGGATAAAATGCCCCAAATTACAGTCAAAACAAATAAAATTAGGACAATAAGACAAAAAACTTGCCTTACCTCGTGCGTGTGTGAAAAGTTTTTTGTACCTTTGCGCCCTGAAATTAGTAAAATAAGCACAAAATGGTAAAGATAACCTTCCCCGATGGCTCTGTTCGTGAGTATGAGAATGGCGTCACAGGTTTTGAGATTGCTCAGAGTATTTCACCCCGTTTGGCTCAGGACGTTGTGGCCTGTGGCGTGAATGGCGAGACAACAGAACTGAATCGTCCCATCAATCAGGATGCAAGCATCAAGCTCTATAAGTTCGAGGACGAAGAGGGCAAGCATGCCTTCTGGCACACAAGTGCTCACCTGCTTGCTGAGGCTCTGCAGGAACTTTATCCCGGCATCCAGTTCGGTTTCGGTCCTGCTATCGAGAACGGCTTCTTCTATGATGTGCTGCTTCCAGATGGAAAGCAAATCGGCGAAGGCGACTTCAAGGAGATTGAGGACAAGATGCTCGAGCTTGCCCGTAAGGATGAGGCTGTGGTTCGCAAGGAAGTGGGCAAGGCAGACTGCTTGGCTCAGTTCAAGGCTGCAGGTCAGACCTACAAGTGTGAGCACATCGAGCAGGACCTCGAGGACGGTAGCATCACAACCTATACTCAAGGCAACTTCACCGACCTCTGTAAAGGTCCGCACATCGTCAGCACAGGTATCATCAAGGCCGTCAAGCTGATGAGCATCGCAGGTGCCTTCTGGCGTGGTGACGCTACAAAAGACCAGATGCAGCGCCTCTACGGCATCTCCTATCCCAAGAAGAAGATGCTCGATGAATATCTTGTCATGCTTGAAGAAGCTAAGAAGCGCGACCACCGCAAGATTGGCAAGGAGATGGAACTCTTCATGTTCAGCGAGCGTGTGGGCAAAGGTCTTCCCATCTGGCTTCCTAAAGGCACAGACCTCCGTCTCCGCCTTCAGGAGATGCTTCGCAAGATTCAGAAGCAATATGGCTATCAGGAGGTGATTACGCCCAACATCGGCGGCAAGAATCTCTATCAGACATCAGGTCACTGGGACCACTACGGTAAGGACAGCTTCCAGCCCATTCAGACTCCTGAGGAGGGCGAAGAGTACTTGCTGAAGCCCATGAACTGCCCTCACCACTGCGAGATATTCGCCAACCGTCCTCGTTCCTACAAGGAGCTGCCTTTCCGCTGTGCAGAGTTCGGTACTGTCTATCGTTATGAGCAGAGTGGCGAGTTGCACGGCTTGACTCGTGTTCGTTGCTTCACACAAGACGACGCACACATCTTCTGCCGTCCCGACCAGGTGAAGAGGGAGTTCATCAATGTGATGGACATCATCCAGCGCGTCTTCGCAACCTTCAACTTCAGCGACGAGAACGTTGAGGTCCAGATTTCCCTTCGTGACCCTAACGACAAAGAGAAGTACATCGGAAGTGATGAAGATTGGGCAAATGCAGAGCAGGCCATCATCGATGCTTGTGCCGAGAAGGGCATGAAGGCTCGTCAGGAACTTGGCGAGGCAGCTTTCTATGGTCCTAAGCTCGACTTCATGGTGAAGGACGCCATCGGTCGCCGCTGGCAGCTTGGCACCATTCAGGTGGACTATCAGTTGCCTCAGCGCTTCCAGTTGGAGTATGTCGGCGAGGATGGTCAGAAGCATCGTCCCGTCATGATTCACCGTGCTCCCTTCGGTTCGATGGAACGCTTTGTGGCAGTTCTCATTGAGCACACAGCGGGCCACTTCCCCCTCTGGCTCACGCCCGACCAAGTGGCCATCCTGCCCGTCAGCGAGAAGTATCAGGACTATGCCGAGAAGCTCAAGGCATACTTCGACACACAGGACGTTCGCTCCTTCATCGACGACCGCAGCGAGAAGATTGGACGCAAGATTCGCGACACCGAGCTCAAGCACGTCCCCTACATGCTCATCGTAGGCGAAAAAGAGCAGGAAGAAGGCACTGTAAGCTTCCGTCAACGTGGCGGAGGTGAGCAGGGAACGATGAAATATGAAGATTTCGCAAAGAAAATCGTCGAAGAAGTTAGGAAAATGACAGAAAAGTGCTAAATTTGCACCCGCTTAAATAAAATTAATGAAGAAACCTAACCTGAAACAACAGTATCGCGTCAACGAGCAGATTCGTGGCGTTCGCGAAGTCCGTATCGTTGGCGATGACATCGCAAGTTCCGTCGTCTCAATTTCCACAGCGCTTCAGATTGCTGAGCAGAAAGGCGTTGACCTCGTAGAGATTTCGCCCAATGTAGAGCCTCCTGTGTGTCGACTCATTGACTACAGCAAGTTCATCTACCAGCAGAAGAAGCACCAGAAGGAGATTAAGGCAAAGCAAGTCAAGGTGGACGTCAAGGAGATTCGCTTCGGACCTCAGACCGACGACCACGACTACAACTTCAAGCTCAAGCACGCCCAAGGCTTCCTCAGCGACGGAGACAAAGTGAAGGCTTACGTCTTCTTCAAAGGCCGCAGCATCCTCTTCAAGGAGCAGGGCGAAGTGCTGCTGCTCAGGTTCGCTCAGGATCTCGAAGAATACGGTAAGGTTGAGTCAATGCCTCAGCTCGAAGGCAAGCGAATGATTATGTTCCTTGCTCCCAAGAAGCAAACAGGCGGCGCCAAGAAGCCTCATGAGACGGAAGAAGTTGTAGAGGTTCCCGTTCGCGAGAAGAAAGCTCCTCAGCAGAAGGCTCGCAAGGAATACACAGGGCCGAAGGTTGAGGGAGAAGACTTCGACGATTAAAGAGAAAAGATAGTGCGTAACGCCCTGGTATATGCGTTGCCACATCATATATAATAAATTAATAATTAACTAAATTCAATTATGCCAAAAGTAAAGACTAACTCCGGCGCGAAGAAGAGATTCACGTTCACCGGAACTGGCAAGGTAAAGCGCCATCACGCTTACCACAGCCACATCCTGACAAAGAAAACAAAGAAGCAGAAGCGCAACCTCGACCACAGCGCTATCGTTGTGAAAGAGAACATGAAGCAGGTCCGCGACCTCCTTTGCCTCCGCTAAATCTCTGAAAAACTCAGGAATCAATTTACTTTAGTTATTAACCGAATGCTTGAAACAAAATTATGCCAAGATCAGTAAATCATGTAGCTTCAAGAGCTAAGAGAAAGAAAATTCTGGGTTTGACCAGAGGTTACTTCGGTGCCCGCAAGAACGTTTGGACCGTTGCCAAGAACACTTGGGAAAAGGGTCTTACCTACGCTTTCCGCGACCGCCGTACCAAGAAGCGCAACTTCCGCGCACTTTGGATTCAGCGTATCAATGCCGCAGCCCGCATGGAAGGTCTCAGCTACAGTCAGTTGATGGGTCTTCTGCACAAGGCCGACATCGAAATCAACCGCAAGGTGCTCGCTGACCTCGCAGTCAACTACCCAGAAGCTTTCAAAGCTATCGTAAGTAAAGTGAAGTAAGCCACAAGGCACTTCGAGATTTACAATCAAACTAAGGAGAGGAACGACAAACGCCGTTTCTCTCCTTTTCTTTTACTCCGTGCTGTAAATGGTTTTACAGAGTGTTGTGTTGCACACTACAACGTGTTGTTAATTCATTTTTAACGCGGCTTGATCAGGTTAGAAAGTGGGATGCCTAGTATGAAACCCCAAACACCTTGAATTATGTTAAATGGAGGTTCATTATTGTGGCGTTTATTACAGACTTGTAAGCACGCGGGCGAGCAAGTCGTACGATGGTCTTTTCGCACTGAAGTTTTGTTTTCTCCTTTATCTCTTGCAAGTGAGGGACAAATTTCGTACATTTGCAAAGCGAAAATAACTTTTTGAAGGCAAAACTCGTACCCAATTGCTCATCTTCATATACATATATTTATATAAATTTGGGCGCATAGTTACGAATAAGTGAGATAAATACAAAAGGAAAAAGAAAAACAAGCTTTTCCTTTGTATTTATCTCACTTATTTGTAACTTTGACTTCGTCGAAGTTCTTGCGCTCCGTAGGTGCTCAGGCGAGCAAGCTCGGAGTCCTCTCGCTCAGAAAATCTCAAATAAATTTGGATTTTCGCTCGCTTATTCGTAACTTTGCGGCGCAAATGTTTTAAAATACGGATGGATTACATGAAGAAACTCTATATTTTCCTTCTTTTGGCGCTTGCTTCTGCCATTACGTGGGCTGAGGATGACAATACGTTTTATTTCAACGACGCTATCCTTATGCCTGGTACGACGACGAATATCAGTCTGTACATGAGGAACACCTCGACAAACCTGACTTGCCTCGAAGCAGAAGTGCAACTGCCGGAGGGCCTCTCTGCCGTCCTGAACGAGAGCGGCGACCCTGTGGTGACACTCTTTCGCAATCGTTCAACCGTGCACGAGGTGCTTACCAATGTTCTCGATAACGGCAATATCAAACTTCTTGTCAGTTCAATCGACGGAGCCGTGCTAAAGGGTAACGACGGGCTGCTCCTGACTTTCTCTGTGCGGGCAGATGAAGATGCTCCTACAGGCGAATGCACGATAGAGACAGTTGGCGAGTCGCTCCTCGTCAGCACAGAGGCAGAGGCTTTCTACAGTGTCGGCGTGGTAGGAAATGTCTTCATAACAGACGACCCAACTGACATCTCTGACATCTCTGAGAGCTCAGAGAACTCAGATGCAATTTATAATCTTGCCGGTCAGCGCTTGAGTAAGAAGCAGAAGGGCATTAACATCGTGAACGGCAAAAAGGAACTCGTCCGTTGATCTCTTATACATTATTATATATATAAAGGGCTCCTGAAATCAGAAGCCCTTTATTGTTTTGTCTATCTCCCTTTTTCGAGAGAGACTGTTTACTTCACACGACCGAGATAGCTGCCGTCGCGGCTGTCAACCTCCACTGTCTCGCCTTCCTCGATAAAGAGAGGCACACGAATCTCAGCACCAGTCTCTACGCGAGCGGGCTTCAAAGTGTTGGTAGCAGTATCGCCCTTCAGACCGGGTTCTGTCCAGACAATTTGCAGATGAACCTTAACTGGAACGTCGGCATAGAGCACAGTCTCAGTACTAGCGTCAACCACAACTTCCACGTTTTCGCTCTCCTTGAGGAACTTCACGCCGTTCACCTGGTCGGGAGCAATAGAAATCTGCTCGTAAGTCTCGTTGTTCATGAATACCAAGTCGTCGCCGTCCTTATAAAGGAACTGGCAGGGGCGACGCTCTACGCGTACGTCCTCGAGGCGTTCGCCGATGTTGAAGCGCTTCTCGATAACGCCGCCGTTAACAACGTCCTTCAAGGTTACATTCATGATGGTGTTGCCCTTACCGGGTTTGCGGTGAAGGAAGTCGATGCAGAAATAGAGCTTGCCGTCCATGCGGATGCAGGTGCCCTTCTTGATGTCCTGTGAATTAATCATAAAATGGTTATTTAGTGTTATTGACTATTATTTTGTGCTGCAAAGGTAAGAAGAAAAGTTGAAAAAGTGAAAGGTTGAAAAGAAAAAAGTTGCCCAATCCTTGCGTAAATGAAAAAAAAGGCTTAATTTTGCACCCCGAATCGTAATGCGCACATAATAATAAAGCAATAAATAGATATGAAAAGAACATTTCAACCCCACAACCGTCGCCGCAACAATAAGCACGGTTTCCGTCAGAGAATGACAACTGCTAATGGTCGCCGTGTATTGGCTTCTCGTCGCGCTAAAGGTCGCAAGAAGCTCACCGTTTCAGACGAAAGGCACGGTAAGTAAACACAAGTTTCATCAAATAGGAAAAGAAGTAAGGGCAACTTTACTTCTTTTCCTTTTTTTATTGCTATTTTTGACCTTGGGTCGAAGGTACTCCCGCTCGATAATAAAAGAAAAACTTGGTTTTTCTTTGTATTCTGCTTGCTTATTCGTACCTTTGACTTCGTCGAAGTTACTTTCGCTCGGAAAATCTCAAATAAATTTGGATTTTCGCTTGCTTATTCGTACCTTTGTCGCGTAAATATATAAAATGACAAAGATTATGGCTTGGGAAGATTTCAAGAAGAAGCTTTTCGGTCCCTACGTTTATTGGAACCTGATAGCGATGGTGCTCGTTGGCATTGCTCTCTGTATAGGTCTCTGGGTGTGGATGATTTGGTACACCAAGCACGGCGAAAGTGTTGAGGTGCCTGAAGTGAAAGGCATGATGATTAGCGATGCCGAATATGCTCTAGAGGAACTGAATCTTGTGACGGTCGTTGTGGATTCTGCCTATGTTCGTAAGCAACCAGCCGGCATTGTGCTTGAACAGAAGCCAGCTCCGGGTAGTAAGGTGAAGTCGGGTAGGGAAATCTACTTGACCATCAACCAGAAGCAGACACCAATGAACACGATTCCAGACATCGCGGGTAATTGTTCTCGCAGAGAGGCAGAGGCACGTCTACGAGCTCTAGGCTTCAAGATCGGACCGATGGAGTTCGTGCCTGGCGATCCCGATTGGGTGATTGCTCTCAAAGTGAATGGCAGAGAAGTTTATGCAGGCGAACGCGTGCCCAGCGATATACCTATCGTACTTGTCATTGGTAATAGTGACCTAAACAGTGACGAAGATGAGTTCGAACTCTTTGGTGACTCGCTTGGTGGCGATGTAGAAGCTGAGGATGGCTACGAAGAGGAAATCTTCTAAGAAGGATGACCGAACTGGAGGAAGACATATTGCTTGATGACGAGCTCTTAGAGGAACAACCAGAAGAGCACGAGCATTGGCGCATTGAGGTCGATAAGGGCCAGAATCCTGTCCGTGTCGACAAGTTCCTCATGGACCATATGCCCGGCACAAGTCGCAACCGCATACAGAAGGCAGCCGAGGCAGGAAGCATCCGTGCGAACGACAAGCCCATCAAGAGCAACTACAAGGTTAAGGCGGGCGACATCATAACGCTCGTCCTCGACCATCCCAAGCGCGATTGGGAAATCGTTCCAGAGGATTTGCCGCTCGATGTAGTCTATGAAGACGAAGTCCTGCTCGTCATCAACAAGCCGGCAGGTCTTGTGGTGCATCCTGGTTGTGGCAACTACAGCGGGACGCTCGTCAATGCGCTTGCTTGGCACTTGCGCGATGACAAGGGCTTTGACCCGAACGACCCGACTGTCGGCCTCGTGCATCGAATCGACAAAGACACAAGCGGCTTGCTTGTCATAGCAAAGACAGCGGAGGCAAAGACAGACCTGTGCAAGCAGTTCTTCTATCATACAACCCGACGCGAGTATAACGCTCTTGTGTGGGGACCTTTTGCAGATGACGAAGGCACCATTACGGGCAACATAGGCAGGCACGCAAAGGACCGCTTGCAGATGGATGTCTATCCGGTGGACGGCGAGATAGGGAAGCCCGCCATCACGCACTACAAGGTCTTGGAGCGCTTCGGGCCAGTAACGCTTGTGGAGTGTCACCTCGAGACCGGCAGGACGCATCAAATCAGGGCACACATGCGGCACATCGGCCATCCGCTCTTTGCCGACGAACGTTACGGCGGTTGCCAAATCCTGCGGGGCGAGCAGACGGCTTCCTACAAAGCATTCATCCACAACTGCTTTGCCTTGTGCCCACGACAAGCGCTTCATGCAAAGACTTTGGGCTTCAAGCATCCCACGACGGACGAGGAGATGTTCTTCTCCTCCGAGCTGCCCGAGGACTTCGAAGCTTTGCTGAACAAATGGAGAGCATATAGTAAGAACAAATAAAAGACATAAAACATAACACGATGAAAACAATAGCAATAGTTTGTGGCGGTGATAGTTCGGAACATGATGTCAGTATGCGTAGCGCAGAAGGCATAGCTTCGTTCATCGATCCCGCACGTTATAATATATATAAGGTAGAGATTCATGCCGGCAAATGGGAGGCTTTGCTTCCTGATGGCAGTCGAAGCAAAGTCAACAGAGACGACTTTAGCTTCGAGGTGGAAGGCAAGACCATTCATCCCGACTTTGCCTACATCACCATTCACGGCGCTCCAGGCGAGAACGGCGAACTGCAAGGCTACTTCGACCTCATAAAGATGCCTTACTCGACCTGCAATGTCCTCGTCGAGGCAATGACTTACGACAAGTTCGTCCTCAATAATTACATGCGTGCATTTGGTGTTTCGGTTGCCGACAGTCTCCTCGTCAAGATAGGTCACGACAAAGAGGTGAGCGACGAAGACATCGTGTCCCGCATCGGCTTGCCTTGCTTCGTGAAGCCCAGTCGCGGCGGTTCCTCCTTCGGCACGACTAAGGTGAAGACAATCGAGCAGTTGCGCCCTGCCATCGACCTCGCATTGAAGGAAGGCGAAGACGTGATGGTGGAGGCTTTCATGGGCGGCACCGAGCTCACATGTGGCTGCTATAAGACAAAGCAGAAGAGCGTGGTGTTCCCCATCACGGAAGTCGTTTCGAAGAATGAGTTCTTTGATTATGCTGCTAAGTACAACAATGAAAGTGATGAGATAACGCCTGCTCGAATCAGCGACAGGCTTGCCGAACGCGTCTCGAAACTGACCTCGATGATATACGACCTGCTGGGCTGTCACGGCATTATCCGCATTGACTACATCATCACGGCAGGCGATAAGATCAATCTCCTTGAGATAAACACCACGCCAGGCATGACTGCCACGAGCTTCATCCCGCAGCAAGTTCGTGCTGCAGGCTTGGACATCCGTGATGTAATGACGGACATCATAGAAGATACACTCGAAAATGCATAATGAATTTGACGATATCCGCCCCTTTGCAGAGGGTGAGGTGAAGCAAGCCGTCGAGAGTCTTCTTGCCGACAGGCAGTTCTCGCGGATGCTGAAGGGCTTTGTGCCTTGGATGCCAAGCTGGATGCGAAACGGCTTGATACGCTTGGTCTTCATTGGCGTGAACAGTCCTCTGCAGTTCCAGCTGCGGTTCATCAAGCCCGTCCTGAAGCGCATCCTCCGCAAGTGCAGCAATGGCTACACCTTTGCTTACACAGGCATTGAGCCAGGGCCGGAGCGTTACACGTTCATCAGCAACCATCGCGACATCGTGCTCGACAGCGCTATCCTCGACTTGATGTTGCACGAGCACAAATTCCCGACGACTTGCGAGATTGCGATTGGCGATAATCTTCTCATCTATCCGTGGATTAAGACGCTCGTCAAGCTCAATAAAGCCTTTACGGTCAAAAGGGGACTGAGCCCGAGAGAACTCTTCGAAAGCAGTCAGAAGATGAGCCGCTACATGCACTATGCCATTCAGGAGAAGCACGAGAACATTTGGATAGCGCAGCGCGAGGGCAGAGCCAAGGACAGTAGCGACCAGACACAGGAGTCCTTGCTGAAGATGTTCGCGATGGCGGGCGAAGGCTCTGTCATAGAGCGACTCAAGGAGCTCAACATCGTGCCGCTCAGCATCAGCTACGAGTACGATCCCTGCGACTACCTCAAGGCGCAGGAGTTCCAGATGAAGCGGGACAATCCGTCGTTCAAGAAGTCGAAGCAGGACGACCTCGACAACATGAAGACTGGCATCTTCGGACAGAAGGGACGCATCCACTACGAAGCCCTTCCATGCATCAACACCTGGCTGGACGAGCTCTCTGAAGTGCCCAAGACAGAGGTCTTCGCAGAGATCGCTCGCCGCATCGACCTGCAGATACATGCGGGCTATCAGCTTTTCCCGGGCAATTACGTTGCCCTCGATTTGCTCAACGACACTTCGAACCACACAGATAAGTACACCGAAGCGGACAAGAAGGCCTTCGAAACCTACTTGCAGAGTCGCATCGACTTGGTGCAGGTCGAGAACAAAGACGAGGCTTTCCTGCGG
The DNA here is from genome assembly GCA_902778625.1 of uncultured Bacteroidales bacterium. Classification (GTDB taxonomy): domain Bacteria; phylum Bacteroidota; class Bacteroidia; order Bacteroidales; family Bacteroidaceae; genus Physcousia. The sequence continues at coordinate 34,544 of CACYYM010000004.1, read as the reverse complement.
GAACGCATCCTTACGATGTACGCCAATCCAGTCATTAACAAACAGAAAGCACAGGTCATCTAAAACGGACACAGATGTAACGGATAATGCGGAAAAGTAATAAGTCCATTCAATCCGAGCAATCCGTGTTTAAATAAAAAGCTAATCTGTAATGAAACAAAATTTATGAAATACAGGTATCTCTTAATTCTAATGGTCTGTCTAGTCTCTTCCTGCAAAGACAGCGATGACGCTTCAGACTTCTACCCGAACGTTGTGACTGAGTTCGCGATGCTTCGTACAGATGATGCTGGCACGATGGTCGAGCTCACGACCGACGACGAACGCGTCTATACACTCAAGAATCCGCAGCCAGGTTACGACAAGAAGGTCTGGTACCGAGCCGTTTGCGGTTTCGTTCCCGACGGACGAACCGCGACGCTCCACCATGCGACGGGTGCCTACTTGCTTCGCGACTCTACCGAACTTGCCAACGAGCCTGATGCAATCAAGGTTACAAGCGTTTGGCAATCAGGTCGTTTCATTAACATGCAACTCTCGCCGCTCACACAAGGTGGCACGCAATACTGGGGCTTCCGGGTCGATGAGGTCAAAGGAAGAACCACTCATGTCACGCTCCATCACCGACAGAACAACGATCCGCTGTCGTACACACAGACCGTCTATGCCAGCCTTCACGTGGATAGCCTCAAGACGGTACCTGTAGGCGACTCCATCGCTTTGCACATCAAGACCTTCCAAGGTGACCGAGTCTGGGCCTTCAAAAAGCCTTAAAAACTCCGTTTCGCAAGTGCTTGATAATCAGACGGCGTGGTGAGACGCAAAACTTAACGTGTTAAGTGGAGCATTTTAACGTGTTAAAAAAAAATTTTAACGTGTTAAGTTGGACAACTTAACGTGCCGAGTTTGAAAACCAGACGAGGCTACTCTTTTGACCGAATATGATAACTATGAAAGGATTCGCTGTTATACTGAGTGTGATACTGTTTTCTGTCATCGTGTTTGGCATAAAGCTCAGGTTCAATTCCTTCATCTTCGGAGAAGGCGGACTGCTTGGGCCGGAAGATCATTCCCTCGGTCATGAGATAAAGAACCTCGTCAAGCTTCGTGACCAAGGCCTCATAGATGCTGCGAAGTACGAGGAGATGAAGGAAGAGTTGCTCTTGAGGTACAACGAGTTAAGCCATAACGCTGACAAAGAAATACAGAAGCTCGAGAAGCTGCAGAAGCAAAACATCATCACATCAGAAGAGCTTGAGGACATTAAGAAACAGCTCACCAAGCAGAATCAACGGCCAACCATGAACTTTTGAATATGGATTATGACAAGATAAAAGGCTCTGTTGCCGTACTCATATCGGGCGGTGTGGATAGCGCCGTAGTTGTGCATCAGTTGTGCGAGGCTGGGTTGAAGCCTGACCTGCACTATATTAAAATAGGTATGGACGGGGAGGACTCGTCGTGTACGGCAGAAGAGGACATAGAGCTGTCGCAGGCAACGGCGCACAAGTATGGGTTGAAACTCGAAGTGACTGACCTCCAAAAAGAGTACTGGGAACAGGTGGTGGGCTATACTGTCGAGCGAATAAAGATGGGCTTGACGCCCAATCCGGATGTGATGTGCAACCGACTCATCAAGTTCGGCGCATTCGAGCAGCAGGTTGGCTGTCATTACGATTACATCGCGACAGGACATTATGCCACGAACGTCGTGCGCAACGGCAAGATGTGGCTCGGAACAGCTAAAGACCCAGTGAAAGACCAGACGGACTTCCTCGCGCAACTCAGCTACGAACAACTCAGCCACACACTCTTCCCGATAGGACATCTCATGAAAGAAGAAGTGCGGCAGATCGCTCTCGACGCAAAACTTCCGAGTGCCAGACGCAAGGACAGCCAAGGCATCTGCTTCCTTGGCAAGATCAACTACAATGATTTTATCCGCCGTTTTATGGGCGAGCAGGAGGGCAAAGTCATCGATATCGAGACGGGTAAGGTCGTCGGCAAGCACAAAGGTTTCTGGTTCCACACCATCGGTCAGAGGAAAGGCTTGGGCATGAGTGGCGGGCCGTGGTTCGTCGTGAAGAAGAATGTCAAGAAGAACATCATCTTCGTGGCGCACGGCTGGGACACGCAATTGCAGTACGGACACGACTTCCGTCTCGCCGACTTCCACTTCATCACGGAGCCTCTGCCTGTTCAAAAGGGCGAAGACCCCATGCCCATTCAGTTCAAGGTGCGGCATGTGGACCACTTCATGCCAGGCTTCATTACCCTCGATGACGAAGGCTATCACATCCATTCCGATGTTCCCATTCAAGGCATCGCACCCGGTCAGTTCGGCTGTATCTATGATGCCGAGGCCACAGTTTGTTATGGCAGCGGCGAGATAAGCATTTACAAGGAGAAATAAGACGATTATGAAATACAACTTCGACGAGATTATCCCTCGCAAAGGGACAGACGCGATTAAGATTGACCGCGTGAAAGCTGAGTGTGGAACCGATGACCTCATCCCGATGTGGGTGGCCGATATGGACTTCCGAACGCCGCCTTTCATCTTTGACGCAATAAGGAAGCGCCTCGAGCAAGGCATCCTTGGCTACACTTGTCAGAACCCGCCTTACTACGAAAGCATCATCCGATGGAACAAGGAGCATCACGCCATGGACGTTACGCGTGAGATGATTTGCTACATCCCTGGCGTCGTGTCGGGCATCTTCCTTGCTGTGCAGGCCTTCACGGAGAAGGGCGACCGCATCCTCATACAGGAACCCGTCTATCATCCTTTCTGCTTTGTGCCTGAAGCATGTCAGCGCGTGGTCGTGCAAAGCTCGCTTCGTCGCACGGAAACCTCTTTCGCGATGGACTTCGAGGCACTTCGTCGCGATATCAAGGGCTGCAAGATGATGATTCTCTGCAACCCTCACAACCCTGCCGGAATCTGCTGGAAGAAGGAAGACTTGCAGCAAGTTGCTCGCATCTGTGCGGAGGAAGGTGTTGTGGTAATCAGCGACGAGATACATTGCGATATGGTCTTCCGTGGACACAAGCACATTCCCTTTGCCAGCGTAAGCGAGGACGCCCGCCGCATCAGCATCACGCTTCAGGCTCCGAGCAAGACTTTCAACATGCCGGGCATCGTGGCGAGTCAGGCGATTGTCTATGACAAGAAGCTTCGCGACCAATACTTCAACTACATTTGGGGCACGGACCAAGACCTCGGCAACGTCTTTGCCTGCGACTGCGTGATGGCTTGCTACAGCGACGAAGGCCGCGAGTGGAAGCAGCAGATGCTCGACTATGTGCAGGGCAACATTGACCTCGTCGTCGAACGTTTCGCGAAGGAATGCCCCAAGATTCGTCCCATCATACCCGAAGCCAGCTTCCTCGTCTTTCTGGATTGCACGGCTCTGGGCTTCAAGACACAAGGCGAGTTGGAGCACTTCTTTGCCTTCGACGCCAAAGTAGGCATGAACTCCGGCGCGATGTTCGGCAAGGGCGGCGTCGGTTTCATGCGTCTGAACGTCGGTAGCCCTCGCTCTGTAGTTAACGAAGCTTTAGATAGAATGATTAATGCTATAAGAGCCAAATAGAAATCAATAGAATATGCCATCTGAAAAACATCTGAACAAACTATTATTGACCACCTTCCTCTGCCTCGTGTATCCCGTACTGTGCTTACATGCGGAGAAGCAGCCGGATCCTGACCATAAGTTGACAGGCACAGAGATTGGGACAGAGAAGTGGGTAGGCTTGGATTTGGGCACACCTCACGTCATCAAGCGCGTGGGATGGAAGTTGCTGAATGACGACGCAGATCCAGAAAGCGTTGTTTTGGGACTGTTTGAAGGTTCTAATCGTGAGGACTTCGTTGATGCCATTCCTTTGTATATGATTACGGAGGAAGGGACGGTGGGAGCCATGTCATATGCAAATGTACTCGTGTCGCGTGGCTTTCGATATGTCCGATGGTGTGCACCTTCTGGCAGCCAGAGCGATGTCTGCGAGTTGGAATTCTATGGCCATGTGGGCGAAGGTGACGATTCTCGCTTCTATCAACTGACCAATCTTCCGACGCTTTCCTATCACACCTATTCCGGAATAGAACCTTACGATAAGGTTCATGAACTGGAGTCTGAGATGTGTCTGATTTATGACGAGGGAACTCGCATTCAAGAGTATCCGGTTTTGGCTCGCGAACGAGGTAATGGCTCTCGTTACGAAGCATTCCTGAAGCGACCTTATCGCATTAAGTTCAACGATGGGAAGAGTCATCACATGCTCAAAGGTTCCCCGCTTCAGAGTCCTTCAAAAGCAAAGAAATGGACGCTTCTTCCCAATTGGCGTGAGAAGACTTTGATGCGTAACAACATTGCCTTCGAGATGAGCCGACGTTTGGGGTTGAGCTATACACCATGGATACAGAACGTCGATGTTATTGTGAATGGAGAATACAAAGGAAACTATCAGCTTTGCGACCAGGTTACAGTTGATCCCAATCGTGTGGACATCACCGAACTATTCCCTGACGATAATGAAGAGCCCTTCATCAGCGGCGGATATCTGTTGGAGATAACCAGCCCGGGAGAGCAGTATCACTTCAGCAGCAATCGTGGTGGCATTCCCGTTGATGTTAAGTCCCCTGATGAGAACGACATCACATCTCAACAATTCTCCTACATCCGTGATGCATTTAACGAAATGGAATCCAGATTGTGGAGTTCCGACTACATGAATCCAGACGAAGGATATCGCAGTAGACTTGATTTGGAAAGTTTCTTGCGTTATTTCCTTGTTGGCGAGTTCGCAGGCAACAATGATGCCATGTGGAGCCTATACCTTTATAAGGAGCGCGAGGATGACCTATTCCATTTCGGTCCAGTGTGGGATTTCGACCTTTCGATGGACAATGACCAACGTTCCTATCCTGCTAATGGGAAGCCCGATTGGCTTTTCAATTATGGTTCTGCCGTCACGGGCATACGCGACTTCGTGCGCCGCATCCTGTCCGACCCTTATGCTAACGAGAGGTTAAGTTCCATTTGGGCTGAGACGCGGAGGAGCAAGGCGTTCTCCGTCGACAGCCTTTGGGCGTTCGTCGATAGTCTGGGCGTTGTGCTGGATGAGTCACAAAAGTTGAACTTCACTCGCTGGGACAACCTGGGCCAGCTTCTTACCTTGCAGCAGTTCGCTCCCGGCACCTATCAGGGAGAGCTTGATATCGTCAAGAACTACCTGAGAGAACGCATCGACTGGATAGACAACATGTTGGGCTACGTGGAGGTGGAGGACATAGATCCTTCCGTCACGCTCTTTGTCATCAATACGCCTGCCGACTTTATAAGGTTCCAGCATGCCGTTAACGACCAGGGACTCACTAGCCTGAATGGGCGCTTGGCTAACGACCTCGACTTGTCAGGAATCAGTTCAAAGTTGAGGCCCATAGGCACGCAGGAGCACCCCTATGCTGGCATCTTCGAGGGAGAGAACCATGTTCTGTCCGGACTCAACATGGAGCGTGAAGAGAATAATGTCGGGCTCTTCGGCACGCTGGCAGCAGGAGCGCTCGTCCGTGGCATCACACTCGACAGCTCATGCTTGATAAGCGGTGCCAACAGCGTAGGCCTTATCGGCTCTGCGCAGGGAGATGGAACCGTTACGCTTGATGCTTTGAGCAACGAGGGCACGGTCATTGCTTCCGGCAAGTGGGCAGGAGGCATCTTTGGTGCAAGTACCGATGCGGGCACAACGGTCAACATCAGCCACAGCTACGTCTCTGGCTCTGTCAGCGGACAGGATGAGAGTGCTGCCATCTGTGGCTGGGTGAAGAGGAGTGCCAAGATAACAAGATGCTTCAGTTTAGCTTCTGTCAGTGGAGTGACAGACGGCAAGAACTTCGCCCGATACAACCGCGGACTGATTAGTCGCTGCTTCAGCAATAGTACAACCGCTCAGAATAGCGTCACAAGGGTCAGTGAGGCAGACGTCTCTGGTGGCTACCTCTGCTATCGACTCAACGATGGCGACGAGATGTTCTTCTATCAGACACTTGGTGAGGATGAGCATCCCGTGCTGCAGCATCACTTGGAAGTGGTTCGCGAGGGAAGCTCGTACGTCAACAACCTGGACTTCGCCATCACGACTCCGCAGGAACTCATCGACTTTGCTGAGCTCGTAAACGGAGGCCTGAACTACATCAACGGTATCGTTACAGACAACCTTGACTTTGATGGACAGACCATCAAACCCATTGGTACTGCGGACCACCCATATATAGGTTGCTTTGATGGCGGAGGGCACACGTTCAGCAACCTGACGATAAGGTCAGTCGGCAACTACATTGGCCTCTTCGGCATCGTCAGCGGCGGTGCTACCATCAAGAACTTCGTGCTCGACGAGACTTGTTCCATCATTGGAGGTTCGTATGTTGGCATTATCGGCGGTTCGAATGGAGTAGGTACAGTCACGATGGAATGCCTCGGCAATGAAGGCTCTGTGACGGCCACGGTACGGAATGCAGGTGCTATCTTTGGTTGTAACATGAGCGGAGCCGCTACGCCAATATTCATCAACTGCTATGCGACGGGACCCGTCAAGGGTGATTTAGAGAGCGGACAGATAACAGGTTATGCAGGCAGAGGAGAGGCCTACAACTGCTACGGCAGCGGCACCATCGAAGGCTATTACCGGCCGGACATGAGCGATGCCATGCTGAGAGGTAATCCGCAGGCCACCAACTGCTACTCCACCACGCCCGATGCACGTGCCATCACCGTGACGCAGGAGCAGGTGCAGAACGGCGAGCTCTGCTACCTCCTCAATCAGTATGGCGACCCGTATGCTCCTGTCTGGTATCAGACCTTGGGCGTGGACGACCATCCCGTGCTCGACGCCACGCACGCTATAGTCTTGCTTGCTGACGACGGGACGTATTATAATGAAGACGACCCCAATGGCATCGTTGAGATGGTAGGAGTAAGAAGGGAGACCGGAGAAGGGAAATGGAAGATGGGCTATGCCTATAATCTTGCAGGGCAGCGAATCCAGAATCGTAATTTGCCGAGAGGTATCAACATTCGTGGCGGCAAAAAGTTCGTGACTTCTCAGTAAGTTGTCATGGCTGCTTTGATGCATGAAATGCATTGGGGCAAAAAAAACGCCGCAGGCGGGAATTCAAACGCCGCGTGCGGCGATGGCAATTCCCGCGTGCGGCGATGCCCATCGCCGCACGCGGCGTTTTTTGACCCCCTTAACGGGGTATCGTCGCGAAAGGTTCGTCACGTATCGTTTTTCCAATTAGGTTTGGGCTGATTGCATTTCGGTCATTCGGGCCGGTCGCTGCATCGTCAGGAACAATTACAAATAAAAAAGTCGGGGTGACCCGACTCGAACGGGCGACCACCTGGTCCCAAACCAGGTGCGCTACCAACTGCGCTACACCCCGATGCTTTATCACTTTATCGCGAAAAGCGGTGCAAAGGTACGAAAAAAAGATTAAAGATTAAAGTTTAAGGATTAAAATTATTCGTTTTTCCTTCGATTTTTGATTAATTCTTCATTCTTTACTCATAATTCCTTATTTATTTGTATCTTTGTACGCGAAATTAAAGCCTCAGTAACAATAACCAATAAACCATAATCAACATAAAACAATGAAGAAGTACAATTTCAATGCCGGTCCTTCCATCCTCCCAAAGGAAGTGATGGAGGCAACTGCTGCTGCGTGCCTCGAGTTCGAGGGTAGCGGCCTCTCTCTGATGGAGACAAGTCATCGTGCCAAGAACTTCCAGCCCGTTGTCGACGAGGCAGTAGCTCTGTTCAAGGAACTGCTCAGCATTCCCGAGGGCTATGCTGTTATCTTCCTCGGTGGCGGTGCAAGCCTCGAGTTCTGCATGGTGCCCTACAACTTCCTCGAGAAGAAAGCTGCTTATCTCAACACCGGCGTCTGGGCAACCAAGGCAGAGAAGGAGGCAAAGCTGTTCGGCGAGGTGGTCGAGGTGGCTTCCAGCAAGGACAAGAACTTCACCTACATCCCCAAAGGCTTCACTATCCCCACGGACGCCGACTATTTCCACATCACCACGAACAACACTATCTACGGCACAGAGATTCTCCAGGACTTCGACAGCCCTGTGCCTATGATTGCCGATATGAGCTCCGACATCCTCTCCCGTCCCATCGACGTGAGCAAGTACGGCATGATTTACGGCGGTGCTCAGAAGAACCTCTCTATGGCCGGCGTCACCTTCTGTATCATCAAGGAAGACCTGTTGGGTAAGGTGAGCCGTCCCATCCCAACGATGCTTGACTACCGCACGCACATCAGCAAGGGCTCGATGTTCAACACACCTCCTACAGTGCCCATCTATTGCGCTCTGCAGAACCTGAAGTGGATCAAGAAGCAGGGTGGCGTCGAGGCTATGGAGAAGCTGGCCAAGCAGCGTGCCGAAATCGTCTATGGCGAGATTGACCGCAACAAGCTCTTCGTCGGTACAGCCGAGGAGGACAGCCGTTCACGCATGAACATCACCTTCGTCCTCAAGCCCGAGTATCAGGAGCTGCAGGACGAGTTCATGGCCTTCGCCACAAGCAAGGGCATGGTCGGCGTGAAGGGACATCGCGACGTCGGCGGCTTCCGCGCAAGCTGCTACAACGCCATGACCATCGAAGGCTGCGAGGCACTCGTGGCTTGCATGAAGGAATTTGAGGCAAAGCATTAGTTCATAGTTCATAATTCATAGTTCATAGTTATGAAAGTACTTGTTGCAACAGAGAAGCCATTCAGTAAGGTTGCTGTAGATGGCATTAAGGCAGTAACGGATGCTGCTGGATATGAACTCGTATTACTCGAGAAATACACAGAGAAAAGCCAGTTGCTCGATGCAGTGAAGGATGTCGATGCCATGATTATCCGCTCGGACAAGGTGGATGCCGAGGTGCTCAACGCTGCCAAGCAGTTGAAGATTGTGGTGCGTGCCGGTGCAGGTTACGACAACATCGACCTCGCAGCAGCTACGGCGCACAACGTGGTCGCCATGAACACACCAGGCCAGAACGCCAACAGCGTGGCCGAGCTTGTCTTCGGTCTGCTTGTCTTTGGCGTCCGCAACTTCTTCAACGGCACCAGCGGCACAGAGCTGAAGGGCAAGAAGCTTGGCATCCTCGCCTTCGGTAATGTGGGCCGCAACGTGGCTCGCGTGGCTAAAGGCTTCGACATGGAAGTCGCCGCCTATGATGCTTACTGCCCCGCAGAGGCCATCGAGGCTGCAGGCGTGACTGCCGCCAAGAGTCAGGAAGAACTCTTCGAAACGTGCGACATCGTGTCGCTCCACATTCCTGCTACGCCCGAGACAAAGCAGAGCATCAACTACGACCTCGTAGGCAAGCTGAAGAAGGGCGGCATCCTCGTCAACACAGCCCGCAAGGAAGTCATCGACGAAGCAGGTCTCATCAAGCTCATGGAAGAGCGTCAGGACCTGAAGTACCTGACGGACATCAAGCCCGATGCAGATGCAGAGTTCGCCAAGTTTGAAGGCCGTTACTTCGCTACGCCGAAGAAGATGGGCGCCCAGACAGCCGAAGCCAACGTCAATGCCGGCATCGCTGCCGCCAACCAGATAGTCGGCTTCCTCCGCGACGGAATAACTAAATTCAAAGTCAACTAATATGGCTGTTGTAAAACCGTTTCGTGGCATTCGTCCACCGAAGGAATTCGTTGAGCAGGTAGAGAGTCGTCCTTATGATGTCCTTGACTCTGAGGAGGCTCGTGCTGAGGCTGGCGACAACGAGAAGTCGCTCTATCACATCATCAAGCCCGAGATAGACTTCCCCGTCGGCACAAGCGAGTATGACCCTCGCGTCTATGAGAAGGCCGCCGAGAACTTCCAGAAGTTCCAGGATAAGGGCTGGCTCAAGCAGGACAGCGAGGAGATGTACTACATCTATGCGCAGACGATGAACAATAAGACGCAATATGGTCTTGTTGTGGCTGCGGCTGTTGAGGACTACATGAACGGCGTCATCAAGAAGCACGAGTTGACGCGCCGAGACAAGGAAGAGGACCGCATGAAGCACGTCCGCGTCAACAACGCGAACCTCGAGCCTGTCTTCTTCGCCTATCCCGACAATGCCGTGCTCGATGCACTCGTGAGCCGCATCGCAGCAACAGAGCCTGAGTATGACTTCATCGCCCCCATCGACGGCTTCCGCCATCAGCTCTGGCTGGTCAAGGACGCAGAAGACATCCGCACCATCACCGAGGCCTTCGCCGCTATACCTTATTTATATATAGCAGACGGACACCATCGCAGTGCTGCGGCTGCGCTCGTGGGTGCTGAGAAGGCAAAGCAGAACCCGAATCATCGTGGCGACGAGGAGTACAACTACTTCATGGCCGTCTGCTTCCCCGCAAGTCAGCTCACTATTCTCGACTACAACCGCGTCGTCAAGGACCTCAACGGCATGAGCGACGAGCAGTTCCTTGATGCACTAAGTAAGAACTTCGTCGTCACAGCCAAAGGTGCTGAGCCTTATCGTCCTGCACAGTTACACGAGTTCAGTCTCTATCTCGGAGGCGTTTGGTACAGCCTCAAGCTCAAGGACGGCCTTTGTGACGAGAGCGACCCCATCGGCAGCCTCGACGTCAGCATCAGCAGTAACCTCATCTTGGACGAACTGCTTGGCATCAAGGACTTGCGCAGTGACAAGCGCATCGACTTCGTTGGCGGCTTGCGTGGCTTGGGCGAACTGAAGCGTCGCGTCGATAGCGGCGAGATGAAGATGGCCTTGGCCCTCTATCCCGTCAGCATGAAGCAAATCATGAACATCGCCGACAGCGGTAACATCATGCCGCCCAAGGCAACATGGTTCGAGCCGAAGCTGAGGTCAGGGCTGGTGATACATAAATTGATTTAGTACATCTAGTTTTTCTAGAATCTCTAGAGCGTCTTGAACCTCTAGAACATGACAGACCTTTACAAAACCATAGCAGCCAAAAGCGAGGGCACTTACACTGAACTCAGGAGTAAGTTCCTCGCTTTTGCGCATCCTGTCAGCACGGTTGAGGAGGCGATGGGGCTCGTGGAGCAGTACCAGAAGAAGTACTACGATGCCCGTCACGTCTGCTGGGCCTATATGATTGGGGCAGACAGAGAGACGTTCCGCTCCAACGACAACGGCGAACCGAGCGGCACGGCTGGCAAGCCCATCCTCGGACAAATCAACTCCAACGAACTGACCAACATCATCATCCTTGTCGTGCGTTACTTTGGCGGCGTGAAGCTTGGCACAAGCGGACTCATCGTGGCCTATCGCACGGCAGCCGCTGAAGCCATCGCCAACGCTACCATCGAGGAGCGACAAGTCGAGGCGGAGTATGACTTCAGCTTCGAGTATCCCTTGATGAATGCCGTGATGAAAGTTGTCCGTGACATGGAAGCCCGCGTCCTCTCGCAGACCTACGACATGGACGTGCAGATGCGCGTCAGCATCCGCAAAGGTCTCCTCGATGAACTCAAAACTCGTTTGGCAAAAGCTATATCACCATTCTGAGTGCTTCCTTTCAAGACAAAATTTGTCTTGCTCCCTTTCTTTTTTCTTCTTTCCTTTTGTGTCGTTTTCAAAGTAGCCACGTGAAGTTTGAAAACATCACACGTGAAGTTGCCCGACTACACACGTGAAGTTTGCAAACGTGGCACGTGTCGTTTCCAATCATAGCATGGAGTGAGCCTCACATCAGCGCAGGGAGAAATGTATGTATATGTTCCCCCTGCGTCGAAATTTCATAGTATATCTGAGATTAAGCCTTTTCCTCTATCTTGAAGACTTAAATCTCGATCTTACAAGTGTCGCTCGGCAGCTCTTGGAAAGCTTTGGTTTCGATGGAGATGACTCCATTCTTGGCTTTTTCGCCGAAGATGACTGTAGCACGACCATCTTTGATGACAGTGACGGATGCGATATCTTCTTTGCTGATGTGAAGCAGTTGACCGAGTGCATCCTCATCTAAATGTTCCTTTCTCTTGTTGATGAAGTCAGCGGGGATTTCTACCACCTTGCCGTCCAACAGAAAGAGGGGAGTGTCGTCAATGCATTCGAAGTCACCAGAAGCAGGTTTCCCTTCGTGTGAAAAGCCGATGATTCTACCATACTGATCTCTGACGGGATGGATGGCGAAGGGAGTGTTGTCATGAACTTCAGCAGCATCTGATGGGATTGCTTTTGTTGTGAGGTTTCCTGTTTTAGGTTCGTTGAAAACGGGCACGTCTTTAGTTCCCAAAGTGGCTACGAAATCTTCCACAGGGTCGGTCTCAGTCGGTGTGGCGAAGGCATTGATGGTCAATGTCACAACGGGGATGGCGCAGAGTGCTTTGAGCGTGAGCCATCGGGAGGAGGGTTTCTTGTACATCATAATAATACGTTTTTTGAGTGAGCCGTGACCGAGGTTGTTGGTGAAAGGCTGCAGTCGATTCCCGACCACCTTCATCACGAGTAATTGTTGATATGATTTTGCATCGATGCCTTGATGGATGACCGCCTGGTCCGCCTCGTATTCATGCACCGCCTTGAGGTCGCGGCTAATGAACCAGACAAAGGGATTGAACCATTGGAAGGTTTTCATGGCTTCCAAGAGCAGGAGGTCGTAAGTGTGCCCTAGGCGGATGTGTTCCTGCTCATGGGTGAGAATATACAGACTGTGTTGCTCATAGTCCTGCACGTTCATCACGATGTAGCGGAAGATGCTGAAAGGGGTGACATCGCCTTTGAGCAGCACGATGGTGTTACCTTCGGAATCAGTGTGCCGCAACCCACCATGCAGCATGCGAACGAGCGAAAAGACTTGTACGAAGATCAGTATCAGCATTGCAGCCACACCTGTCAGATACACGGCTGCAACAACTTGTACCCATGTGAGACGATGAACAGCGGCAGGTGTGGTGACAATGGGTATGTTGTCATGCTCAATGTAGGTCTGCACCAGATAAACTTCCTCGTTGATGACTGTCGGATGCTCTGTTGTGAAGTGAAGCAGCGGCACAATGAGGGACGTCAGCATGATACCCACCAGCATGCAACGGTTGAACCGATGGAAAGTTTCTTTACTCAGGAAGAAAAAGAAACAGTTGTAGAGGAGTGCCAATGTGATGGCTGACTTGAGGATGTATAGCATAGTCTTGTTATAAGTTATGTTTAAGCGCGAGCACGCACGAAGAAACACATCTCTTATTTACTTTTAATCAAAGAGAGAATATCTTGCAGGTCTTCTTCCGACACTTCTTCCTGTCGGGCGAAAAACGACAGCATAGACTTCAGCGACCCTGCGAAGAATGTACTCTTCACCTCCTTCATTACGCGATTCGTGTATTCCTCTCTCGTCAACAAAGGGAAGAACACCAGTGTCTTGCCACCTCCCTCTTGTTTTCTCGACCCGACAAATCCTTTGTTCACCAATATCTTCAGAAATGTTGCAATGGTGGAGTAGGCTGGTTTTGGCTCAGGGTACTGTTCAATGATTTGATGGGTGGTAAGTCCCTCTTCGGGGGACGTGGTACTCCATAGCATATTCATAATTTCCATTTCAGCCCTCGTCAATTGTCTTTCTTCGTTATTCCTTCTCATCTTTATCTAATATTTTAGATTTCTGCTGCAAAGTTAATCTAAACATTTAGATAAACACAAACAAAATGCCACAGAAATGACCCTTCTCCAAAAACTTTAACCTATTTTGTTAGATATTCTTTCGTTTTTATTAGATATTAGAATTTGGAAGTGACAGCCAGCCTCCCTGCGCTGATGTAAGGCCCTCTTCACGCTATGATTGGCAAACGCGACTGAGGAAGAAAGTATTTCAACCGACAATGTAAATTATTCTTAGGAAAAGGTACGAGGATTGAAAAAATCTTCGTACCTTTGCGTTCATGGAAACAATAGCAATCGGGTTAACCATCCCCCTGCTGGGCACGATGCTCGGTTCGGCGTTCGTCTTCTTCATGAAGGACGAGATGCCCGAGCGCGTGCAAAAGACGTTGCTCGGTTTCGCCTCGGGCGTGATGGTGGCAGCTTCCGTATGGTCGTTGCTGATTCCTGCCATGGAGATGGAGGAGGCAAAGGGCGCGTGGTCGATGTTCCCTGCATCCATCGGGTTCTTGCTGGGCATCGGGTTCCTGCTCATGATTGACGAGCTGACGCCTCACCTGCACATCGGAAACGATAAGCCCGAAGGTCCTCGCTCGCGTCTGTCGCGCACGGCGATGCTTGCCCTGGCTGTCACCATCCACAACCTGCCTGAAGGCATGGCAGTCGGTATCGTGTTTGCCGGAGCACAGGACAGCGCTTCGGGACTCTCGCTGGCAAGTGCGTTGGCGGTCTCTATCGGTATCGCCATACAGAACATCCCCGAGGGCGCCATCATCTCGATGCCCATGCGGGCAGAAGGCAACAGCCGTTGGCGTGCATTCATGCTTGGCAGCCTCAGCGGAGCCGTTGAACCGATTGGCGGTTTGGCAGTCGTGTTGCTGGCTTCGCTGATGATTCCTGTCCTGCCGTATATGCTCGCCTTCGCAGCAGGAGCCATGCTCTATGTTGTCGTCGAAGAGCTTATCCCCGAGGCATCGGCTGGCAAACATACCAACCTCAGCACCATCGGCTTTGCTGTCGGCTTTGTGCTGATGATGGTGCTCGATGTGGTCTTGGGGTAATTTCATCATTGACCATTGACTATTGATTAACAAACAATAAACTAAGCGAATATGCAAACAATCTATGATTTCAAGGCCCTGACAAGCAAGGGCAAGGAGGTGGACTGCCAGCAAGTGCGGCTTCACGCCTCAGTTTGCCGGACTGGAGGAACTCAATCAGAAGTACAAGGACAAGGGACTGGTCGTCATCGGCTTCCCCTGCAACCAGTTCAAGGAACAAGACCCCGAGGGCGATGCCAAGATAGAGGAGTTCTGTCAGTTGAACTACGGCGTGACGTTCCAGATCATGAAGAAGGGTGACGTGAACGGCCCAGATGCCGAGCCTATCTTCGAGTATCTGAAAGCACAGGCGCCTACCGAGGACTACAACGGCCTGAAGGCAAAGGCGGCCAAGACGCTCTTCATCAGCAAGAGCGTGGAGAAGGACAGCGACATCAAGTGGAACTTCACCAAGTTCCTCATCTCGAAGGACGGCAAGACCGTGAAGCGCTTTGCTCCCACCACCGAGCCGAAGGACTTCGAGAAGGATGTGGAAGCCATGCTGGCAGAGTAAACTAACACTAACGAAACTGATATTAACCATGACAATCAAAGCTATCCGTATGTTCGACGGCGGGTTCATGAACCAGCCGTTTGCCTTTGGCGGCGAGGAAGGCAAAGATGCCTTCGACGAACAAATCATCTATCGCAGTTCGCTGCAGAACTTCCTCATCGATACGGGAAAGGAGGTCATCCTTGTCGACACGGGCTTCAAGCCGGAGTTCCCTGTCCCAGCCAAGAAGCTCGGCGCACCGCTCTACATGGGCGAGAAGGTGGTCGACTACATTGAGGCCTTCGCACAGACAGGCTACAAGCCCGAGCAGGTGACGAAGATTCTCATCACCCACAAGCACCCCGACCACACCGATTGCATCGGCAACTTCCCTAATGCCAAGATTTACATCGCGCCCGAAGATGCTGATGCCATGAAGCTGGAAGGCGAGAACATCGTCCGCGCTCAGTACGGCGAGACCTACAAGAACTTCCCAAACGCCCAGCAAGTGGCAGAAGGCATCTGGTTCATCGAGGCCAAGGGTCATACCAAAGGCAACAGCATCGTCATTGCCGAGGACGAAGGCCTCTTCTACATGTTCCACGGCGACGTGACCTATTGCGACGCTGCCCTCAAAGCCAACAAGTTGAGCATCGTCTTCGAGGACAAGGAGGCCGCCCGCCAGACGCTCGACCGCGTCCGCGAGTTCATCATGCAGAACCCCACCGTCTATCTATCCACCCATTGCCCCGAAGGCTACGAGAACCTCGAACTGAAACGGGTGATGAAGTTGTAAATGGTAATTGCAAGATGAAAGTTTTACTGATAAACGGTAGTGCCCACAAGGAGGGCAATACCTTCACGGCACTTTCCGAGATAGCCCGCCAGCTGGAGAAGCAGGGCGTGGAGTCAGAGATAGTGCAGCTGGGAAACAAACCCGTGCGCGGTTGCATCGCTTGTGGACAGTGCAGGACAAAGGCTTTGGGTCGCTGCACGTTTGATGATGATGTCTGCAACCGCATCGTGGAGAAGCTCGATGGAGCCGATGCACTCATTGTTGGAACGCCTGTCTATTACGGGCAACCCAACGGCGCGGTGTTGGCCGTGATGCAGCGCGTCTTCTTCTCTGCTTCGAGCAAGGTGGAGAACAAGCCCGCGGCAAGCGTGGCCATCTGTCGCAGAGGCGGTGCAACGGCTGCCTTCCAGACCGTGAACATGATGTTCGAGATGATGAACATGCCGCTCGTCACCTCGCAGTACTGGAACATTGCCTACGGTCGCGAGCCAGGTCAGGCAGCTTTGGATACCGAGGGCATGCAGACCATGCGTACCCTGGCCGACAACATGGCTTGGCTCCTGAAGAAAATCCATGCCGACGTCGGCCCTGCCTATCCCGAGCGCGAGCCTTGGCAACCGATGCACTTCATCAGGTAGAGTGTGTTGAACTTTACTGAATAAAATGCTGAATCAACGGATGTCTATTAGTCTATGTCGAAGGATGTAGCACTCGTACTGTCGAGCGGTGGAGCGAGGGGACTTGCCCACATCGGTGCCATACAGGAGCTTGAGGCACAAGGCTATCGCATTACGTCGGTAGCAGGATGTTCCATGGGTGCCCTGATAGCCGGCGTGTATGCCACGGGGAAGCTGGATACCTTCCGTGAGTGGATGAAGACCGTGAATAAGAAGAAGATGCTGGAACTGACAGACTTCTCGCTCAGCATCAATCATCTGGTAAAGGGTAACCGCATCATCGAGGCCATCATGGAGTTTGTCCCCGACGTCCCGATAGAGGAACTGCCCATTCCCTATTGTGCCGTAGCGACAGACTGGAACACGGGGCGCGAGGTGGTCTTCCGCAAGGGCAGCCTTTTCGGAGCCATACGAGCCTCCATCTCCCTGCCTTCCTTCTTCGAGCCTGTCCGGCGCGACGGCATGATTCTCATCGACGGCGGTGTGACGAACCCCATCCCCATGAACCGTGTGGTGCGACATGCAGGCGACATTCTAGTGGGCATCGACGTAAGTGGACGCGACTATGAGACGCAGGCAGACATTCAGGACGAGTTAGCCGAGAAGCGCAAGCAAAGCAAATCTCTGTCGCGACAGATAATAAACAAGTTGATTCCCGACAATCTCGACTTCAACTACTATACCGTGCTCTCGCGCGTCAGCACGATGATGATTCGCCAGAACTCCCTCCTCATGGCAGAGCTCGTAAAGCCCGATGTGCTTGTCGATATTCAGATAAGCCGCTACGGTGGGTTCGACTACGACAAGTCGGAGAAGCTGATAAACATCGGACGTCAGAAGACGAAACATGTCCTAAACAAATACCATAACTAACAAACGAATACCATTATGAACATTTTGATTTTACAAGCCTCGCCTCGTGCGAACGGCAACACCGCTTGGATGGCGGAAGAGTATAAGAACGCAGCTGAGGCTGCCGGTCATAAAGTGACGCTGGTCAATGTCTCGAAGAAGAAGATAGCAGGCTGCTTGGCTTGCGAGTACTGCCATGGGAAAGGCAACGGCGCCTGCATCCAGAAGGACGACATGCAGGAACTCTATCCCCTGATGGCAGAGGCCGAAGTGCTCGTGCTGGCTGCTCCCATCTACTACTTCACCCTCAACGCTCAGATTCAGGCGCCCATCCAGCGCATGTACTGCGTGAACAAACCCGCCAAGGTGAAGAAGATGGCGCTGCTCGTCTCGTCCTATTCGCCTGGCGTCTATACAGGTGCCATCAGCGAGTACAACGACATTTGCAACTACTGGGGCGTGGAAAGCACCGGCATCGTCACGGCTAAGATTGACGAGCAGAAGACCGAAGCCACGAAGCAGAAGGTGCAGGAGTTGGTAAAGAACCTGTAAGCTAAGACCAAAGAAAGATGAAACGACCAATAGTTCTTCCCCTTGGGGGAGTTAGAGGGGGGCGGTTCCTTCTCTTTGTTGCCTGTCTGTCTCTGGCAGGTCTCGTGTGTGCCAAAACAGAGCGTGTCATCATTCAGGGCGACCACGGGAAGCTTGTGGCCGAACTGCAGACGCCTGATGTGTTGCCTAAAAAGTGCCCGATTGTTATCTTGTGTCACGGCTTTACGGGTAACAGGAACGGCGGCTTGGAGGTCGGCATTGCCCATGAGCTGGAGGCAAGGGGCATCGCCAGCATTCGCTTCGACTTCAACGGTCATGGCGAGAGCGAAGGCGACTTCCAGCAGATGACCATCCCCAACGAGATTGAGGATGCCCACCATGTCTATGAGTGGGTGAAGGCAGACGGACGTTTTGGCAAGATTGGCATAGCAGGCCATTCGCAAGGCGGCGTCGTGACTGCCATGCTTGCAGGTCAGCTTGGCAAGAAAGCCTTCAAGGGAGGCGTTGTACTACTGGCCCCGGCAGGTGTGATCCGCGACGATGCCATCCGTGGTCAGACAGGCGGGCAGCAAGGCAGTCTCGACGATCCGCAAAATCCGCCAGAATACGTCGAGGTGTGGGGGCATCATCTTGGGCGCGACTACATTAAGACAGCCTTCTGGCTGCCCATCTACGAGACGGCGGCAGGCTATAAAGGCCCTGCTTGCATCGTTCACGGCACCTCCGACCGCACCGTGCCCTATACCTACGGCCTTCGCTTCCATCAAATGTGGAAAGGGAGCGAGTGGCATCTGCTCGACCACTACGATCACGGCTTTGGCCCACATCCAGAGGAAGCCGTGAAGCTCTCGGTCACATTCTTCGTGAATCAGCTGAGCCGCTGATGTGTGCTTGGCGGAAGGTCATGGAGTAAACCCTGTGAAAATGGGCAGTAAAGGGGAGCTCCAAACGCCGCACGCGGAAATGCCCAACGCCGCACGCGGGGATGCCAAACGCCGCACGCGGGGATGCCCAACGCCGCACGCGGCGTTTGGAACCTCGCCAACCGAAGATGACTTCTTGATAAACCAAATGTATAATTATATGATGAAAAAGATTCTTTTAGGTATGACAGCAGTATTGTCACTTCTGGCATGCAACAACAGTCGCCAGAACCCTTTCCTCACCGAGTGGGATACGCCTTATGGCATTCCTCCCTTCGAGGACATTTTGGTCGAGGACTACATCCCAGCCATCGAAGCAGGCATCGAGCAGCAGAACAAGGAGATTGACTCCATCGTGAACAATCCCGAAGGTCCGACCTTCGAGAACACCGTTTTGCCGCTCGAGCTCTCTGGCGAAATCCTGAGCAAAGTTGTAGGCGTGCTGTTCAATGTTTGCGAGACCGACCGCACGGACGAACTCGACTCTGTTATGGAGAAAGCGCTTCCCATGCTTACAGAGCACGAGGACAACATTTCCTTCAACAAGGGGCTCTATGAGCGCATTGCCAAGCTCTACTTCGCCGACCAGAGCCAGCTCAGTCGTGAGCAGCAGATGGTGCTGAAGAAGCGCTTCGAGGCTTTTGAGCGTAATGGCATAGGCCTTCCCGAGAAGCAGCAAGCCCGCCTTCGCGAAATCAATACCGAGATGGCTACCAAGACGCAGAAGCTGGGCAACAACATCCTCTCCGAAAGCAACGCCTTCAAGGAGAAGTTCGGCATCAGCGTCTCCGACTATCCCAATGCGATGACCACGACCGAGGACCGTGCCCTCCGCCAGCAGATGCTTGAGGCTTACACCATGCGAGGTCACAACGGCAACGAGTTCGACAACCGCCAGCTCGTCCTCGACATCATGCGCCTTCGCATCGAGAAGGCAAAGATTATGGGCTACGACAATCCTGCCGCCTATCTCCTCGAACCCAAGATGGCACACGACACAGAAACGGTTGATGCCTTCCTCGCCGACATTATGGCAGCTGCCGTAACGAAAGCCAAGGAGGAGGTCTATGACATGCAGAAGCTGATGGATGAGGACATAGCGGCTGGCAAACTTCCTGCCGGCAGCAAGATAGAGCAGTGGGACTGGTGGTACTATGCCGAGAAGGTGCGTAAGCAGAAATACGACCTCGACGAAGAGCTCACCAAACCCTACTTCAAGCTCGAGAACGTGGTGAAAGGCATCTTCATCGCCGCCAATACGCTTTATGGCGTGAATATGGAGAAACTGGAGGACGTGCCTTCGTATAACCCCGAAGTCGTCACGACCTACAAGGTGACGGATGCCGACGGCAATCTGCTGGGCATCTTCACCACCGATTACCTGCCTCGCAGCAGTAAGCGCGGCGGAGCCTGGATGAACAACATCCGCGAGCAGTATGTCGATGCTAAGGGCGAGATGGTTCGTCCCATTATCGTCAATGTCGGCAATCTCGAAGAGAATCTTACTATCGACGAGGTGCAGACTGTTTTCCACGAGTTCGGACATGCTCTGCACGGCTTGCTCACGCAATGCCACTATCCTTCTGTCAGCGGCACCAGCGTGAAGCGTGACTTCGTGGAGACCTTCTCGCAGTTCAACGAGAACTGGGCTTTCCAGCCCGAACTCTTGGCGCAGTATGCCACAAACGAAGAGGGAGAAGTCATTCCTGCCGAACTGGTCGAGAAGATAAACAACTCGCTGAAGTTCAACCAGGGCTTCATGACGACAGAACTTTGCGCCGCCTCCATCCTCGACATGAAGTGGCACGAGCTGGAGAGCGTCGATGGCATTGATATCGATGCCTTCGAGAAGAAAGTTTGTAAGGAAATGGGACTCATCCCCGAGATTGGGCCGCGCTACCGCACCACCTACTTCAACCATATCTTTTCCAGCGGATATAGTGCTGGCTATTATGGCTATTTGTGGGCAGAGGTGTTGGACAAGGACATCTTCTCCATCTTCGAGGCATCGGGCAATGTATGGAACAAGGAACTGGCCACCAAGTTCAAGCAGACCTTCCTCGAGAAGGGCGGCGGCGAAGAACCCATGAGACTGTTCGAGCAATTTGCAGGTCGCCAGCCCGACAACGAAGCCTTCCTCAAAGGCCGTGGGCTGAAGTAGCGGCAGTCCACTCTTTACTTCTTAATCTTCAGCACAGGAGCAATCCTGTTGCAGGGCTGGGGGAGTTGTACCTCCAGCCCTTCTTTTGTCTGACGCGCTTTGAGTTTCCCATGACCTAAAAGCAGTACGGACGAGATGGGCTTCTTGAAGTCAGGGTTGCCTTTGGCGAGCGACTTGATGAAGAGCTTGCCGTCCTCTGGCCAGCCCATTGCGGTGACATAAAGGTGCTTCTCTGTCTGGTTGAAGCGGATGTCGCGATGGTCCATGTTGTTGTACTGCCCTTCGTTGAAGCCCTGCGAGTTGATCTTGATGTCCTTCTCTGCAACAGGTCCTTCGCCGAACTTCACCCAAGGGCGGGTGCCGAAGATGCTCTCGCCGTTCTGCGTCATCCATGCTTCCAGTTCGTCAAGGAAGCGGGCAGCCTTGTCGTCATAAGTCCCATCGGCTCGCAATGGGATGTTGAGCAGTAGGTTGCCGTTCTTCGAGACGATGTCAACGAGTTGCTTCACCATATTGGTTGCCGAGCGGTAGCCTCTGTTGTAGGTGTCGGTGTTGTAGTGCCAGTCGCCAATGCAGTTGCACGTCTGCCAAGGCCGCTCCACCATCTGATTGGGAGCGCCGCGCTCCACATCCCACGTCAGCGCCTTCTTCTGTTCCTCACCCAGAATCTTGCCGAACACCACGCCTCGTGGGTTCTTATTATATAGATGTGTGGCTATCTTGAGACCGCAATCGCTCAAGGGATAGAAGGGCAGCACCGTCACATCGAAGTAGATGAGGTCGGGATTGTAGCGGTTTATGGCGTCGATGGTGCGGTTGAAGAAGTTGTCGACAAACTCCTGCGAGGGCGGACAGGCTCCATGACTCCAGTCCCATTGTCCGTGAATGGCGCCGTTATCCCACGAGCCCTTGCTCATCGGGTGGTTCTGCTGATAGAGCATCTGCGGGTCGAGACCTTCCCACCACTTGCCTTTGCCGTCTTCCTTTCGGAGGTTGCCGTCATAATAGACGCCAGCCATCTCGCCTTCGAGGTCATAGCGCTGCGAAGGCTCGAACCACGTCCAGGCATGATCGGCATGAAAGGAGATGCCAAGTGGAAGCCCGTACTTCTTGGCAGCTGCCGCCCACTCTCCCAGGATGTCTCGCTTCGGGCCAATGTTCTTGCTGTTCCAAGGCTGGTATTTTGAGTCCCAAAGGTCGAAGTTGTCATGATGATTGCCAAGGACAAAGAAGTACTGGGCGCCGCAACGTTTGTAGCGTGCTACAAGGCTGTCGGGCTGCCAACGCTCGGCCTTGAACAGAGGCAGGATGTCCTTGTATCCGAACTCGGAAGGGTGTCCGTAGTGCTCGCGGTGGAACTTGTATTTGTGACTGCCCTCCATGTACATCTCACGAGCCATCCAGTCGCCGCTGCCTTCCACGCATTGTGCTCCCCAATGAGCCCAGATGCCGAACTTGGCGTTACGGAACCACTCTGGCGTCTCGTGCTGCTCCAATGACTGCCAAGTCGGTTCAAACCGTCCCGTCTGCATCTTTTCGTTCTTCTCGCTGACAGGTATTCTGTATGTCTCCTGCGCAGCAACCAGTATTGCAGCACAGACAAAGGTGAATAAAAGGGCCTTTCTCATGTGTTCTTATCGTTATTTATTATAGTTTTGTCGTCAATTCCTTTACAAAGTTACAAAAAAATTGCAAAGAGTCAAATGATTTTACACTTTTTCGTGAGCCGAAATGGGGGAACTCCTGTTCGCAATCATTCAGATTTGGGATAAAAACAAGCAATCTGTTTTGTTTATCTCTCGCTTATTCGTATCTTTGCAGTGAATTTCGAATAATCCGATACTATGAAAAAGTTTCTTGCTTTCCTGCTGCTCACGATGCCGATGATTGCCCTCGCACAGCGCTACACAGACCGCTTGGACCGCGGACTTGTGGCCATGAAGGCGAATGGAGGCGTCTTCTTGAGTTGGCGCATCACGGCCGAAGAATACTATGATGTGACCTATAATGTCTATCGCGACGGAGAGAAGCTGAATGATGTTCCGCTGAGCGTCTCAAATTATCAGGATGCGAGTGGCACGACAGACAACCAGTACACCATTCGGGCCATCATCAACGGCGAGGAGCAGGCCGACTGTAATCCTGCCACACCTTGGAGCACGAGCTACAAGGAAATCACGCTGAAGCACGAAGGCATCAAGAGCAACCTCGTTCCTAATGATGCCACATGTGCCGATGTGGATGGCGACGGAGAACTGGAAATCCTGATGAAGTTCGACAACCAGAGCGAGATAGAGCAGTCTTATCCCAAGAACGGCCCTGAGATAGATGGCGTTGACACAAAGGAGTACTCCATCTTTGAGTGCCTGAAGCAGGACGGCACACGCCTGTGGTGGGTGAACTGCGGGCCGAACATGGGTGACTTCCAAAATAACGAGCAGAACATCATCGCGTATGATTGGGACGAGGACGGGCGTGCCGAGGTTGTCATGCGAGCAGCCGATGGCACCGTTATCCACTTGTCCGATAGCACGACCTACACCGTTGGCGACCCCACGAAGAATGTACGCGCAGCTACAGGTGGCGGTACCAACTGGTTTGTCACTACTGATGGGGAATACCTCCTTTACATGGACGGACTGACAGGACAGCCCTACCAATGCATTCCCTATCCCTTGAAGCGTCTGGAGTCGAACGAGACCGACCTAAATCGCGCTTGGGGCGATGGCTACGGCCACCGTACCTCAAAGCATTTCTTCGGCGCTCCATACTTCGACGGACAGCATCCCAGCCTCTTCCTGGCTCGCGGTATCTATACCCGTCACAAGATGGTGGCCTACGACATCAATCCCGCCACCCATGAACTGACAGAGCGCTGGCGCTGGACATGCAATACCGATGGCCCGTGGAAAGGGCAGGGCTACCACAACTACTGCATGGCTGATGTTGATTGGGACGGACGCGACGAAATAGTCTTCGGCTCGATGGTCATTGACGACAATGGCAAGGGACTTTCCACGACAGGCTTCGGGCACGGCGATGCTGAGCATGTGGGCGACTTAGACCCCTATCGGCATGGTCACGAAATATTTGCCTGCATGGAGGACAACCCGGGCACGAACTACCGCGATGCCACCACATCGAAGGTTTTCTATCGCTATACAGCCGCGAAGGATGTGGGGCGCTGTATGGCAGGCAACTTCTCCAACAGTTTCCCTGGCTCTCTCTGCACACCTACAGACATAGGTCCCATCAGCACTGTTACTGCTGGAGCTATAAGCGGGCTGGGCGATACAGGTGTGAACCAGAACTTCCGCATCTATTGGGATGGTGACCTCTGCGAAGAAAGCTTCAACTACGTGGATGGCAAGAACACAGCGGGATGCATCGCCAAGTATGGCTCGTGGAATCCCATCTACACTTGCGTAGGCTCCCTGACCAATAACGACACGAAGGGAACGCCTTGCTTCCAAGGCGACATCTTTGGCGATTGGCGCGAGGAAATCATCATGCGTACCGCAAACGGCAACATCCGCATTTACTCTACGCCTACTGCAACGAAATGGCGCAACTATACCCTTTGGCACGACCATCAGTACCGCAATGCAATGGTATGGCAAATGTGCGGATACAACCAGCCGCCTCGTCCCAGCTATTTCCTTGGCGAACTGGAGGGCATCACCATTGCTCCGCCCCCTCTCACCACTTCAGGACGCGTCTCCATTGCCGACAACTCTGCCATCGATGCCAGTCAGGACGGCCAGCACGTGCTGGTCTCCGGTTATGCCGACATGAACGTGAGCATAGCCGACAACCCGCAGCCAGCCGTGCTCACCTTCAATGTGCCTTCGTGGGTGCAGGGAACGGCTCCCAGCGAATGTGCCTCACAGAATACTGCGATAAACTATACCTATTATATATGTAATGTGACGGGTAGCGGCATCAGCGGCAATGGTCGCCTGGTGAAGCAGGGCGACGGCACGCTTGTCCTGCCGAAAGCTGACTTCACCCACACAGGCGAGACGAATATTTGGGGCGGCACATTGTGTTTCGACGGACGCTTGACGGCCAGTCCGCTTTGGCTGAACCGCTTCACACGCTTAGAGAGCAATGGCGGCCAGTTCTGCTCGATAGCTGCCATCTATGGCTCGTCCATCGTGCCCGGTGGTGCAGACTGTTCAGGCACGGTCACGGCAGATTCTGTCTCGCTTGGCTTCGGCTCGCGTCTTGTCCTCGACCTCTTTGGCGAAGGCTTGCACAGCGACACCATCCGCACCCGTGCCCTCCTCATAGAACACAAGATTGGCACGGCTTGGACGAAAGGCGGCCCCGCGTACTTGATGCCGGTTATCGAGCTGAAGGGGCATCCCGCAGAGGGGCAGACGTCCATGCCTGCCGGCAAATATGTGATAGCGGAGCTGGAAGCTCTTCACGGCTCTGTCGATGACATCATTGTCGAGGGACTGGAGACGGTGAAGAAACGGCTCTATGTTGAGGACGGGCAACTTGTCCTCGAGATTGTAGGACTGCGTGATGCTGCCACGGTGACATGGACGGGCGCCAACGGCAGCGCTTGGGACGAGGCAGAAACCGACAACTTCGTCCTCAACGGCGAGAGCACGCCCTTTGTGGCAGGCGACCATGTGGTGTTCAACGACGAGGCACAGTCCAAGACGGTAAGCATCAACGACAACGTGTACCCCGCCTCTGTCACCGTCGACAATACCGCCACCTACACCTTCAAAGGTTCCGGCAGTATCGGCGGCAACGCGGTCTTTACAAAGCAGAACACAGGAGGTGTGACGATGAACGTCGAGAATGCTTACACCGGCGGAAACCATCTCTGCGGCGGTACCGTGCGGGTCAACACCTTGTCCAACCAGTATTCCACGACAGGCAACCTCGGCGGCCTGACAGACAATGCCGACCTGTTTACCATGGAGGGCGGCGCCACACTGCAGACGCAAAAGGCGGTAGAGATGGGGTCGCCCATGAAGATGGTGGGCGACGAGGGCGGCGTGCTCAATGCTGTAGCCGATTTCAAGATGAATGCGGCCCTCTCAGGCACCAAGCTGACGAAGAAAGGCAACGGATGTCTGTATCTGATGAAGGCAGGTTCGCTCGACAGCCTCATTATGACCGGTGGCGACGTAGCCATACAGAACAACACAGCCGTTCGTGCCATCGAGATACAGTCAGGCGCGCTCTGGGACGACGTGCAGGCCACGTCCCATGCCATCCGTGTGCCTAAAGGGAGGTCGGCAACATGGCAACTCACTTGGGAGTTTTATACCGCGTATGCCAACAAGCTGACGGGCAAAGGCACCCTGACCATCGTGCCGCGTAACGACAAGAGCCGTGTGCGCATCACCGGCGACTGGTCTGCATTTGAAGGAACTATCAAACATACCACCAAGAACAATTGGCTGCCACTCGACATGGGAGGCGGCATGCCCAATGCCACTCTCAATATCGCCGATGGCTGCACGGTAAGCAACGTAGCCAAGACGTTCGCCATAGGCAAACTCGTGGGCAAGGGGATGCTCAACGAGCCTGTGCATGATTTCCGAAGCCAGAATAGCCCCAAAGGCAATAACACTTGGGAGGTGGGCAACAGCTGGGAAGAGGGAGGAGACTTCACCTTCGACGGCCAGTTTACCGACGCAGGCGGGTCGAACAAGTGCATCTTCAATAAGGTAGGGACTTGCAAGATGACCGTTGGAGGCAAGAGCCATCATAGCGGCACCACCACCGTCAAAGCCGGCGAACTTTGTCTGAAGTCGGGCGCACAGCTTGGCACGGGCAAGCTCACGGTACAGAAGGGTGCCGTCCTATCAGGCTTCACCTCTGCCGCCGCACCCCTCACCAATTCATCTGTTTCCATCAATAATGGTGGGACTCTGCGTGTAGGCACAGGCACCGACACCTCTGGCCGCATGGACTTCGGAGGCAACAATGTCACCTTCTCCACAGGCTCCATCCTGCAGCTCGGAGCAAATGGCCCTGCCGCGGAAAGCACTACCGGCTGTACCTGCCTGCAGAACATAGGCACGCTCACCATGAATGGCAACATCGAAATCTTTGTTCCTGAGTCCCATACGCTTTCAGCAGGCGACAGCATCGTCGTGTGGAAGAACGTCACTACCGTAAAAGGAACGCCTGTGCTAGTCAATGAGGTTATTGACCCGGAGAGAGGCCTTTGCTGGGACAGCAGCGACTTGGCAAACGGCATCCTTCGCGTATTGTTTGATCCAACAGGTATCCAGCTTGTCCGGTCATCGGATGAAGACTCGCCAGCTCCCGTTTTTGACCTCAATGGCTGCCGCGTGGCCGATGAATTCACAGACCATCTGCAGAGAGGAATCTATTTGTACAAAGGAAAGAAGATAGTTGTAGGCAGCCGCCGCAAGTAGTTGGGTAAGAACTTTCATATTTTGCATACGCCTACATAGCCTTTCTCTCCAAATAGTGCTCCACGCTTTGCAGGAAAGCTATATACGTGTTGTTTGCAATTTACTAACGTGTCGTTGGCAAACTATCCATGCGTCGTTGTAATTGAAATCTTGTAATGAGCTCTATTTCTCTAAGAACTCTCGGGCTTTTTGGAGGGCGACGTCGATGTGGGGACAGATGTGGTCGCTTTCCATGAGGTCGTAAAAGCATGCTTTCTGCAGCTGGCTATGCACTTTCGGGTTAACGCCTGAGAGAATGACGTGGATGCCCTCCTCGTGGTTCATCTCGATAAGGTTCTGCAGGTTGTGGATGCCTGTTGAGTCGATGAAGGGCACCTTCCTCATTCGGATGATGCGGACCTTCGGCTTCTCATGCCCGATGTTTGCCATCAGGTCGTCGAACTTGTTGGCGATGCCGAAGAAGTATGGGCCGTTGATTTCATAGACAGCGCAGCCTTTCGGAATGATGAGGTGTTCCTCGTTGACTGCCATATCCGAGGCGTCGCCAAGGTCTATTTCATCCTTGATGACAGAGATTTCGGTGGTCTCCATGATGCGCTTCATGAAGAGAGCACAGGCAAGGATGAGGCCGACCTCAATTGCGATGGTGAGGTCGAAGACGACCGTCAAGAAGAAGGTCACGCAAAGCACGATAACGTCGCTTTTCGGGTTCTTCAGCAGGCCTCGAATCGTTCGCCAGCCACTCATATTGTAAGCCACGATGACCAGAACTGCAGCCAGCGAAGCCATCGGAATATACTCGGCATAAGGCATCAAAAGAAGCAGGATGGCGAGCAGCACGACGGCGTGGATGATGCCTGCAACAGGGGTCTTGCCGCCGTTGTTGATGTTCGTCATGGTACGTGCGATGGCTCCCGTGGCAGGAATGCCTCCGAAGAGCGGCGTCACCATGTTTGCCACACCTTGGGCAATGAGCTCCATGTTCGAGTCATGCTTGTCGCTGATGACGCCGTCGGCAACCGTGGCAGAGAGCAGGCTCTCGATGGCTCCAAGGATGGCAATCGTGAAGGCAACCGGCATGAGTTGCTGGAAGAGCTCGAAGGTGATGCTCGGCACCACCATCTTCGGCAGTTGCGCCTGTATGTGGAAGCGGTCGCCGATGGTGTCGATGCCCTCGATGCCGTATTGTTTCATGATGAGAACAGCAATGGTTCCAATCAGGATGCCCCAAAGCGAACCAGGTATCTTGCCCAAGCCAGGCACCTTCTTCAAGGCTTTGGGCGAGAAGATGATGACCAGCAAAGAACCGATGGCAACGATGAAGTTCCAGAGGTTGAACGTTCCGATGTTCTCGGCATAGCTAATCCATTTGCCCACGAAGTCGCCAGGCGTCTTCAAGGGAATGCGGATGGCCTCGCCCGTCGTGCTAATCGCGGTTTGCGTCAAGCCGAGGATGTCGCTGATTTGCGTCGTGAAGATGGTCAGCGCGATACCTGCCGTGAAGCCTATGATGATGGGGTAGGGGATGAACTTGATGACCACGCCCAGCCTGAAAGCACCAAGCGCGATGAGAATGATGCCTGCCAGAATGGTGGCAATCAGCAAGCCTTGCAGACCGTATTCAGGGTTGTTGACGATGCCATAGATGATGACAATAAAGGCACCCGTCGGGCCGCCAATCTGAACTTTTGTGCCGCCGAGCAGCGATATGAGGAAACCTGCCACAATGGCTGTGATGATACCCTTCTCGGGTGTTACGCCGCTGGCTATGCCGAAAGCGATGGCAAGGGGCAAAGCGACGATGCCCACGATAATCCCAGCCATCAAGTCTTTCATGAAGGTTTCGCGGCTATAACCCTTCATGCAGTCAATAATTCTTGGTGTCAATCCTTTCATATTTCTTCTTTTTGTGGTGCAAAAGTACAACAAATTGAACATTGAATATTGAACATTGAACATTTTTTTATAACTTTGTCGGCAAATTATTAACTTAAATCAAATAAACTATGTTCGAAATGTTATCTACTCCCATTATTGTGGGCTTGTTTGCAATCTGGTTCTGCTTCCTTCTCTTGTCTTACAAGGGGCAGCCTAAAGGTCTTTGGACGCTGGCTCTTGCCAATACGGGCGAGCGCTTTGGTTACTACACCATGCTGGCCGTCTTTGTCCTTTTCCTTCACGACAACTTTGGTTTCGACTCTGGTTGGGCCAGCGAGACGTTCTCTAACTTCCTGTTCGTCGTATATCTGCTGCCCTTGTTTGGTGGCATGCTTGCCGACAAGTACGGCTATAGCAAGATGGTCGTGCTGGGCATTATGGTAATGTTCGTCGGTTACCTCATCCTGTCTGTACCTTTGGGCAAAGCAACTCCAGCCATTATCGCAATGGGTGCAGGCCTCTTGCTTGTCTCTCTTGGAACAGGTCTCTTCAAGGGCAACCTGCAAGTCATGGTGGGCGACCTCTATAACGATCCTGAGTTTGCCGACAAGCGCGACTCTGGCTTCTCCCTCTTCTATATGGCCATCAACATCGGCGCTCTGTTTGCACCCACGGCAGCCATTGCTATTATGAACTGGGCACAGTCGTCGCTCGGTTACAGCAAGGCCGATTCCTATCACTTTGCCTTTGCCGTGGCCTGCGTGAGCGTGATTGCCTCTATCCTTATCTACTATCTGGGCAAACGTACCTTTGCTCACGTGATTGGCACAACGAAGAAGGCTGCTGTCAAGGAAGAGACACAGAAAGCAGAAGTTTCTGCCGAGAACGACACGAAGGAGCGCATCGTTTGCCTCTGTCTCGTCTTTGCTGTGGTTATCTTCTTCTGGATGGCATTCCATCAGAACGGCTTGACTTTGACTTGGTTCGCAGATGAATATACCGCTCAAACCTCTACAGGCATCGAGAGCATGATGTTCGATGTGCGCAACCTTTTGGCCCTCATCTTCATCGTATATGGCTTGTTTGGCATCTTCCAGTCGAAGGGTTTGCCTCGCATCCTTGCCGCTATTATGATTGTTGCAGGCGCGTTCTTCCTCTATAATATGGTGCCTGCTCCAGGTGTCGAGACGGCAGTCTCTGCACCTATCTTCCAGGCTGGCAAGCAAGGGCAAGGAACCAAAGGCTCCCGTCAAGATTGGCTTGGGTATGCTTGTTGCAGCCTGCGCTTATCTGTGGCTTACGTTGGATTCAGTAGGACTTCCTGCTGCAGATCCCGTGAACCATCCTCATTTGGCAGATATGGGCCCCTCGCTGCTGGTTAGGACCTACCTCATCCTCACCTTTGCCGAGTTGCTGTTGAGCCCAATAGGTATCTCGTTCGTGACTAAAGTTTCTCCTGTCAAGTACAAAGGCATGATGATGGGCGGATGGTTCGTCGCAACGGCTATCGGTAACAAGCTTGTCAGCATTCCTGGACACATGTGGGGCATGGACCTCACCATCGTTTGGGGCACGCTGATGGCAATCTGCCTGCTTGCCGCTATCTTCATCTTCTCGATTATCAAGAAGCTGAACAAGGTGGCATAGTAGGGTTGAAAAGGTAAAAAGGTGAAAAGGTAAAAGAGTTAAGGTGAAACGCCTTCCTCCTCTTTGGTTATCGTGTGTGCCATTGGTAATGCTGGTGGCACTCATTTCAGTTGTTGTATCTGTCTTTGGCGATGAGACGCTTGCTGGAGCTTCGCAAATTTCGCTTATTGTAGCGACTGCTGTTTGCTTGAGCATCGGTCTGTCGAGGAAAGTTACTACTTGGGTAGACTTTGAAAAGGCTCTTGCCGACAAGATAGGAGGCGTAAGCGGTGGCATCATCATTCTGTTGCTCATTGGAGCTTTAGGCGGTTCATGGATGGTTGGCGGTATTGTGCCTACCTTAATATATTATGGTATGGAAGTCATGTCGCCCCAATGGTTCCTTGTCTCTGCATGCATTATCTGCGCTTTGGTAAGCGTGATAACAGGCTCTTCGTGGACAACCATCGCAACCATCGGCATTGCACTTATGGGCATAGGCCAAGCATTGGGCTTTAATGAAGGTTGGGTGGCAGGTGCCATCATCTCAGGAGCTTACTTCGGAGACAAGATATCGCCTCTCTCCGATACAACTGTCCTTGCAAGCAGCACAGTGGGAACGCCTCTCTTTACCCACATCCGTTACATGCTTTATACCACCGTGCCTACCTTCCTCATTGCCTTGCTCATCTTTACGCTTGTAGGTCTTTGTCATGCTCCAGCCTCCTCTGAACATGTCAGGATGGTGGAAGAAACCTTGCAGCAAACGTTCTTCATCTCACCGTGGTTGCTGATTGTTCCGCTCCTCACAGGCTTGCTCATCGCAATGCGTTTGCCTTCGATGGTTGTGCTCTTTCTGGCCACTTTGATGGGCACTATGGCTGCAGTCTTTACACAGGGAGAATTGCTTGATGAGATAGCCGGAGCTGACCTTGAAGGCTTTTCGCAACGTTTGCGTGGAGCTTTGATCGTGGTGTATGGCCAGACTGATCTCGATACAGGAGTGCCAGAACTGAATGACCTTGTAGCAACAAGAGGCATGGCTGGCATGCTGGACACTATCTGGCTGATTATTTGTGCCATGCTCTTTGGTGCTGCAATGACGGTAACAGGTATGCTCGACGCCATTATGAAAGCATTGATACGACTTGTCAGAGGTGTCGTTTCCCTTGTTGCCACAACAGCATTTACAGGTGTGTTCCTCAATGTCGTTAGTGCTGACCAATATCTCAGCATTATACTTTCTGCCACGATGTTCGCTCCGACATACAAACGATATGGTCTGGAGCCTCGTTTGCTCAGCAGAACTTGCGAAGACAGTGCAACCGTAACGTCCGTCCTGATACCTTGGAACACTTGTGGCATGACGCAGAGTCATGTCCTTGGAGTCTCCACGTTGGCTTACGCGCCGTATTGCTTCTTCTGTTATCTCAGTCCAATAATGACCATATTGGCAGCGACGTTGATACCCAAGAAATCCTTTACAAGATGATGAAACGCATTCTTTTTGTCCTCGTGACACTTGTTGTCGGCTTTGCTCAAGCGGCAGAGCTGAGTTTTAAGGTGAAGTATAAGTACCTGAACCTGCCCATTTCGCAAGAGGTGGAGCGTTGTAGGCTTACTTTCCAAGCGAAGGGCGTGGACGACCTGAGTGTTGTGGCCCGACTCTCGACAGAGCCCGATTATTGGGTCTTCAAGGATTTGACGGCTTATAAGGGCAAGACGTTGACCATCACCTTTGACGGATCTGAGGAAGCACTCGCGCAGGTTTATCAGGCGGACACCATTCGGGATGCTCAGAAGATGTATCATGAAAAGTATCGTCCGCAGTTTCATTTTACGACAAGGCGCGGTTGGATTAACGATCCAAATGGCTGCATCTGGCACGACGGCCTGTATCATCTCTATTATCAGCACAATCCATTCGAACGCGAATGGGAGAACATGACATGGGGACACGCTACGAGTCCGGACCTTTTGCATTGGACGGAGCAACCCCCGGTGCTTCATCCTGACTCGCTTGGCACGATGTTCAGCGGCTCGGCCGTCTTCGACAAGGACAACACATCGGGTTTCGGCACAAAGAAGAACCCGCCGCTCGTCTTTGCCTATACTGCCGACAGAAGCGACAAGGAAACACAATGCATCGCTTACAGCCTTGACGGCGGCATGACGCTCCACAAGTACGAAGGCAATCCGGTTATAGATTCTCACGAAAAGTGGCAGACACACGACACGAGAGACCCAAGGCTGTTCTGGTACGAGGCTGGTCAACATTGGGTTCTTGTCCTTAATGAGCGCAACGGACACAGTATCTACACTTCCGACGACCTTCGCGACTGGACCTATCAGAGCCACGTGAACGGCTTCTGGGAATGTCCCGACCTCTTCCCCTTGGCAGTTGACGGGAACCCGAACGACGTGCGATGGGTGATGCTGGGGGCAAGCTATACGTACATGATAGGGCGTTTCGACGGCAAAGTCTTCACGCCAGAAAGCGGCAAGCACCGTTTCTCAACGGGTGCCATCTATGCTGCTCAGACCTTCAACAACGTGCCAGAAGGGCGAAGAATACAGATAGGGTGGGCCAACATCGACCATCGAGGGATGCCTTTCCGTGGGCAGATGTTGCTGCCGACAGAGCTTTCTTTACGCACTACGAAAGAAGGTGTTCGCCTCGTCAGCAAGCCTATCAAGGAGGTTGAGACGCTTTTGAGTCCGCTTTATAACAGCGAGAGTGCCCTGAAAGAACAGGACGTAAACAAGGCTTTGCATGCTTATCTGAAGCAAGACGGCTTGCATCTTCGTGCCACACTCAACTTAACCTATGCCACAAGCGCAGGCTTAAAGTTCGATGGGCAAACGCTGATTGACTACGACCTCAACCGCAACACCTTGAACGGCCAGTTTTATTCGCCCCAAGACCCCACGAGCCTCTCGCTCACGATGGACATCTACATCGACCGCACCTCGATTGAGGTCTTCATCGACGACGGCCTTTATAGCTTCTCGATGGACAGGAAGCGGACAATAAGTACACCCCAGAGACCCGTTACCAAAGGCTTTGAGTTCTGGGGTGGGGACATCAACGTCACCGACATTCAGCTTGATGCCATCGAGAGCTGCTGGTTATAGGGCAGGTTTAACAGTTGCCTGCATAATCATGTCATCCTTCGTCCCCACTATCTTTATTTGCTTCAGGATAGGTGTCCCGCTCTTTTCGTAGTAATCAACCTGGTAGCGGAGGCGAGTTTCGTAGCCTGAGGGCAGAAACGCTTCGCCCTTGAATTGTGTCAGACGCAAGGTTGGAGCATCGAAATATGCAGTGCCGGAAATCTCTCCTGTGTGGAATTCCCAGTTGAAATCCATGCTGTGTCCCTTCTTCCAGGCAAACTGAAAGCGATGGACTCCTCGTCCTGTTTCATCACTAATGGT